>DVJB01000053.1 GCA_018710845.1 Candidatus Onthomonas avicola | reverse complement strand
ATCAGCGCGGCCTTCTCCACGTCGGTGCCGAAGGAGCGGATCAGGGCGGAGCGCTGGCGGCGGGGCAGCATCTCCTTCAGGGCGGCATAGTTGCGCTTGGTATAGCGGATCTTGATGGTATTTTCATCGTTAAAGACCATATTGACCCGCTGCAGCTCCTCATAGCGCATCCGCCGGTTGGTCAGTACGATGAACTCATGGCGCTCAATCCCGTAGGCGGTGTAACAGCCGCGGTACAGGTCGGGGAAAGCGGTGTATGGCTTGACCTTCTTGGGGCGGAAGGGGGAGGAAAAGGCGATGCCGTCCTTGGTCAGCGTGACAAAGACGACGCAGCGCCGGGAGGCGACCAAGAGGGTAATGGCTAGGGCGATATACAAGATCCCCAAAAACAGACCCACAGAGATAAGCTCATCCAAGTCTCTATAGCCGCCATCTATCAGAGGTACCTGGTAGTAATAATCATGCCATATCCACCCAATTACAACAGCATACATACCGAAGAGAAGAGCCATTGTAAACAACACCATCCCCAGCCAGTAGGAATCCGCCAGAAAGGTGATTTTTTCTCTGTGACTCATCGTACCGTCCCTCCTCTCTCGTGTTTCTTTTCTATAGTATAAAAAACCAGAAGAAAACCGTCAAGGCCCTGGCAGGACGCCTTGACGGTTTTCAGAATGATTCAGAAATGACGGATGCGAAAGAACCGGCGGCCTGCGCGCTCCGCTCACGCCAGCGCCAGCGTCGCCAAACGGCGGGTCCAGCGCTCGCTTACGCCCATGTAGTCCAACAGGCAGACTACGTTGTCCGCCATGTCCACCAGCCAGGACTCGCGGTAGCGCGGCATGTGGCGCGCGGCGGGCCACATGTGCGAGAGGATGATGTTGCGCTCCCGCTCGCTCAGCTCGGTCAGCTCGGCGGCGTTGCGCGCGGCGGTCTCCGGGTGGTTCAGGCACAGCTCCACGCTGTTGCTGCACTCCTCCCAAAACAGGTCGTGCAGCAGCCCTGCGCGGGCCGCAGCGCGCGCGTCCCAGCCCCAACGGCGGGCAAGCGCGAAGGATACGTAAGACACCAGCAGCACATGGTCAAAGCGGTTGACGTGGCGGTGATGGGGAATCCGGCGCAGGCGCTGCACGCCGGGCTGGGCGAGCAGGTCAGAGACGGTATGGAAATACAGGGCCTGATTCTCGCGAGAAAAAAGGGACATAGACAGGACCTCCGTTCTGATGGCTGAGATGGCTCTATTTTAGCACAGTTTTTTTCTCTTGTCATGGAGAAAAATCTGCCAGTCTACACGCGCCCCGGTGTGAGCAGGCGCTCCCGGCGCAGGAAGAAATAGCCCGCGCCCGCGAGGTCGGCCAAGAGCCAGCCGATGGGCACCGACCACCAGATGCCCACCACGCCGACGGCGGGCAGTGCGGCGAGAGCGTAGGCCAGGGCGACGCGGGTGCCCAGCGAGATGACGGTCAGCACCACCGACATCCCCGGCCGGCCCACCGCGCGATAGAGTCCATAAAAGAGGAAGAGCAGGCCGATTCCCCAGTAAAACGCCCCCTCAATGCGCAGGTAGCGCACCCCTTCGGCGACCACCGCCGCCTCCCCCGGCGGGACAAAGAGTCCCATCAGCGGTCCGGCAAAGATCCACACCACCGCGGAGGAGAGCAGCCCGAAGAGTACCGCCATGACCGCCGCCGCGCGCAGCCCCTCCCGCAGGCGGGAGCGCTCTCCCGCGCCGTAGTTCTGCGCGAGAAAGACGGAGCAGGCGTTGCCAAAATCCTGCACCGGCAGGTAGGCGAAGGCGTCAATCTTGACCGCCGCGGCAAAGGCGGCCATCACGGTGCCGCCGAAGCTGTTTACCAGTCCCTGCACCGCCAAAATGCCCAGATTCATGATGGACTGCTGCGCGCACGTCAGGGCGGAAAAGCCGGCGATCTCCCGCACCCGCGCCGCCCGCAGCGGCGTCCCGCGGAGCCGGCGCAGCTGCGGGAGACGGCGAACGGCGTAGATCGCCAGTCCAACCCCAGACAGATACTGTGAGAGGACCGTCGCCTCCGCCGCGCCGGCCACCCCGCGCCCCAGACCGACGACAAACCAGAGGTCAAGGGCGATGTTCAGCACGGCCGAGCAGGCCAGAAAGATCAGCGGGGCGACGGAATCCCCCAGCGCGCGCAGGAGGGAGGCGAAGTAGTTATAGAGGAAGATGCCCGCAAGCCCCGCGAAGATCACCGTAAGGTATTCCTCCAGCAGCCGGGCGATCTCCCCCTCCACGCGCAAAAACCACAAAATACCGTCCATCCCGGCGTACACCAACACATTGAGCGCCGCCGCCACCGCGGCGAGGAGGACAAAGGAGGCGAGAATGCCCTCGCGCAGCCCCTGCTCGTCCCGCTGCCCGAAACGGATGGAGAACACCGTCCCGCTGCCCATCGCCAGGCCGAGCAGGATGGAGGTCAGAAAGGTCATCAGCGTAAACGCCGAGCCCACCGCCGCCAGCGCGTCCGTCCCCAAAAAACGGCCGACAATCAGGGTGTCGGCGATGTTGTAGCATTGTTGGAGCAAGTCCCCCAGAATCATCGGCCCGGCAAAGCGCAGCATCACCGGGATCACTGGCCCACGCGTCAATTCCTCGCCCATCGCCCCACGCCTCTTTCTTTTCGTAAGTTACAGATTAACATATGGACATTATAGGGCAGACTTTCTGTCCTGTCAATCCGCGCGGGAGCTGTCCGCTGTAGGTTTGTCAATGATGTGTTACAGGAAGAGGGAAAGCGAAGAGGGCCTGTTTGGGAGAGTTCCAATTGAGGGGGCGCATGGGGAAAGCGTTATATTTTCTGTTCCAGACGGCAATCTGCTTTT
>DVJB01000052.1 GCA_018710845.1 Candidatus Onthomonas avicola | reverse complement strand
ATCAGCGCGGCCTTCTCCACGTCGGTGCCGAAGGAGCGGATCAGGGCGGAGCGCTGGCGGCGGGGCAGCATCTCCTTCAGGGCGGCATAGTTGCGCTTGGTATAGCGGATCTTGATGGTATTTTCATCGTTGAAAACCATATTGACCCGCTGCAGCTCCTCATAACGCATCCGCCGGTTGGTCAGCACGATGAACTCGTGGCGCTCAATCCCGTAGGCGGTGTAACAGCCGCGGTACAGGTCGGGGAAAGCGGTGTATGGCTTGACCTTCTTGGGGCGGAACGGGGAGGAAAAGGCGATGCCGTCCTTGGTCAGCGTGACAAAGACGACGCAGCGACGGGAGGCGACCAAGGCTGTGATGACTAGGGCGATATACGGGATTCCAAAAAACAGACAGCAATAAATAACATCTTGTAAATCTGTATAACCACCATCCTTGAGGGGGACTTGATAGTAATAGTCATGCCATGTCCAACCAATTGCAACAGCAATCATGCCGAAGATAAGAGCCATTGTAAACAACATCATCCCCAGCCAGTAGGAATCCGCCAGAAAGGTAATTTTTTCTCTGTGACTCATCGTACCGTCCCTCCTCTCTCGTGTTTCTTTTCTCTAGTATAAAAAACCAGAAGAAAACCGTCAAGGCCCTGGCAGGACGCCTTGACGGTTTTCAGAATGATTCAGAAATGACGGATGCGAAAGAACCGGCGGACAGAAGGTGCAGCGCCCGTCCGACCGGGACGCCTCACTCCGTCAGCATCTCCAGGCAGCGCTCAAAGCGCACGCCGTAGGTGTGCTCCGGCTCGGTGGCCCGGATGGCGGCGATGACGATGTCGCTCGCCTTCTCCACCGCCTCACGCAGGCACCTCCCCTTCATCAGCATCCCCTGGCAGGTGGAGGCGAAGAGGTCGCCCGTGCCGTGGAACTGACAGGGCAGGCGGTCGCGCACCACCTGGTCCTCCGCGCCGGTCGCGCAGTCATAGATCAGGTTGCACACCTTGCCCGGCTCGAGCTGGAGGCCGGTGAGCACCACGGTGCCGGCGCCCAGCGCGGCCAGCTTCCGGACGACGCCGCGGCAGAAGGCGAGGTCGTACGCCTCCGGCACCGCCTCCTCCCCTGCGAGGAAACAGGCCTCCGTCAGATTGGGCACGATGATGTCCGCCTTGCCGCAGAGCTTGGCCATCTGGCGGCAGAAGGCCATGTCAAAGCCGGCGTAAAACTTCCCGTGATCCGCCATCACCGGGTCCACCACCACCAGGGTGTCCGGTCCGGCGAGCGTGTCGATCAGCTCGGCGACATAGCCGATCTGCTCGGCCGAGCCGAGATAGCCGGTGCCGATGCCGTCAAAGGCGAGGCCGGTGCGCTTCCAGTGGGCCGTGATGGCCGGGATGTCCTCCGTCAGGTCGCGGAAGGTATAGCCGGTAAAGGGGGTGCCCGTGTGAGTGGAGAGTACCGCCGTCGGCACCACGCAGCACTCCACCCCGCAGGCGGAGATCACTGGCAGCGCCACCGTCAGCGAGCACTGGCCCAGGCAGGAGATATCCTGGATGGAGATAAAGCGTTTCGGTGTCTGCATGGAAAACCCTCCCACAAAATCAGTTCCGGCCCGGTCTGGACTCTATTCTACTCCGAAACTGACCTTGTGAACAGGTCCAATTTTGGTTAATTTTATAGGTCCAGTTCCAGGCCGACCGGGCAGTGGTCGCTGCCGGTGATGTCGGAATAGATCTCGGCGGCGGTGATGCGGCTAGCCAGGCGCTCGGAGACGATGAAATAGTCGATGCGCCAGCCCGCGTTGTTCTCCCGCGCGCGGAAGCGGTAGCTCCACCAGGAGTAGGCCCCCGTCCGGTCGGGATAGAGGCGGCGGAAGCTGTCCACAAAGCCGGCGGCGAGCAGTTCGGTCATCTTGCCGCGCTCCTGGTCGGAGAAGCCGGCGTTGCCGCGGTTGGGGCCGGGATTCTTCAGGTCAATCGGCTCGTGGGCCACGTTGAGGTCCCCGCAGTAAACCACCGGCTTTTTCGCGTCCAGCGACCGGAGATAGGCGCGCAGGTCGTCCTCCCAGCGCATCCGGTAGTCGATCCGCCGCAGGCCGTCCTGGGCGTTGGGGGTGTAGCAGCAGACAAAGTAGAACGGCTCGAACTCCAGGGTGATCAGCCGGCCCTCGTGGTCGTGCTCGTCAATGCCGAGCCCGTAGGAGACGGCCAGGGGCTCCCGACGGGAGAAGACCGCCGTGCCGGAGTAGCCCTTTTTCTCCGCGCTGTACCAGTACTGATGGTAGCCGGGGAGGTCCAGCTCCACCTGGCCGGGCTGGAGCTTGGTCTCCTGCAGGCAGAACACCTCGGCGTCCAGGGCAAAAAACGCGTCCAGAAAGCCCTTTTTCAGGCAGGCGCGCAGGCCGTTGACGTTCCAGGATATCAGTTTCATATCGGTCGCTCCTTTTCTATCCGCGGGTTTTCTGGCCACATTATAGCCCATCGGCGGCGAAAGGGCAACGCCGCGGCGGAGAAACCGGCGCTTTTCCTCCGCCATAGAAAATTCATACAAATCGCGGTTGAATAATCAGAGGGACTATGTTAAAATAACCACACAGAAACCCCACCTGTCCGCAGGTGTAAATTAAAGGAGTGACTGACGATGGTTAAAGTCATCATGGAGCCGAAAGGCTCCGGCAAGACCAAGCAGTTGATTGAGATGATCAACTCCGCAGTGCTGACCGAGCACGGAAACGTAGTCTGTATCGAGTGGGACCGCGAGCTTGTCTATGACATTCACTACCATATTCGCCTGATCGAGGCCAGCGACTTCTATCTCCCCACCTTTGAGGCGTTGAAGGGCTTTATCAGCGGCCTGTATGCCGGCAATTATGATATCACCCATATTTTTGTGGACAACCTGAGCAAGGTCGTCCCCTGCAAGGATCTGGCGCAAATTGAGGACTTTTTGGACTGGATGGACCGCTTCAGCACCGCAAACGGCCTGAAATTTACCGTCACCATCTCGGCGGACGCCGAGAGCATGACCGACGGCATCAAAAAATATCTCAACAACTGACCCCCCATTTTCTATGGCGGCGCGGCTTTGTCCGCGCCGCCGTTTTGCTGTCTTTCCGTGCCGATGGTACAAAACGCGCGTTTTGTCAGTTGATTCCGCCGCGCCGTTTCCCTATAATAGAGACAATCAAAAATGCTAGAGCGCGTTGTTTTTTAGGGGCGAATATTCCTATATCAGGAATATTTTCCCATTTTTACAATATTTTGCTATACGCGCTTCGGGCAGGTCAGGAAGGGAATCGCATGGAACTGCTGATCAAAATTATTGTCTGCTTTATCGCCGGCGCGGGCGCCGGGATTGGCACCGGCTTTGCCGGCATGAGCGCGGCGGCGGTCATCGGGCCGATGCTCATCACCTTTCTCGACATGCCGGCCTATACCGCCGTCGGGGTCGGCCTGGCCAGCGACGTGCTCGCCAGCGCCCTGAGCGCCTGGACCTATAAGAAAAACGGCAACATCGACATCCGCCACGGGCTGATTATGATGGTCTGCGTGCTGGTATGCACCACGATCGGCAGCTACATCGCCACCTTTTTCCCGGACGACGCGCTCGGGGACTTCTCCATCTTTATGATGGCGCTGCTGGGGCTGAAATTCATCTTCTTCCCCGTGCTGACCACCCGCGAGAGCATGGAGGCCATCCCCGCCCGGCGGCGGCTGATTCAGTCCGTCGTGGGCGGCGTGGTCATCGGCCTGATCTGCGGCTTTGCCGGCGCGGGCGGCGGGATGATGATGCTGCTCGTGCTCACCACCCTGCTGGGCTACGAGCTCAAGACCGCCGTCGGCACCAGCGTGTTCATTATGACCTTCTCCGCGCTGACCGGCGCGGTGAGCCACTTCACCATGGGCGGCCTGCCCGACCTGACGGTACTGGTGCTGTGCGTCCTCTTCACGCTGCTCTGGGCGAAGATCTCTGCTGTGATCGCCAACCGCTCCGAGCCAAAGCTGCTCAACCGCATCACCGGCGTCATCCTGCTCACCATCGGCCTGGTCATCATCGCGGTGCATCTGCTGGCCTGAGGAGGCGCGGATTTCCCCCTGCGCCAGGGATAGACGCCGCGCCTGCGTGTTTCCGCTTGACGCGCCGCGAAAAACACGCTATAGTAACCTCAACGCCCGAACCAGCGCGGAATGGGGTCAAAAGCCCCGCGAGTCGGTCACTGTGAGGCCTCCCCCGGGAGGCTAAGTCAGATACGCGCCGGGCGTCTCGATCCTGCCGGAACCGGGATGGAGGGAGAGGGGATTCCTGCGCCCATTGCCCGCCGGACCGGGCAATGGGCGCATGTTTTTATCACAGAGGAGGAGATCGCATGAAGCAGAATCAAAGCCGCATCCTGTCCCTGCTGCTCGCGCTGGTGTTGGCACTGTCGCTGGCCGCCTGCGGCGCGCAGTCGGACACTCAGGCGGATTCCGGCGCGGCGGACGGCACGTCTGCGCCGGCGGACGAGCTGGACGCCGCCGACGCCGCCGCAGAGGCCGCCGGCATAGAAGACGTCAACGACACGGTGGAACAGGGCGAACCCAAGACCATCACCCTCACCGTGACCTATGAAGACGGCATGGCGGATGAGTACACCATCGAGACGGACGCGGAATACCTGAAGGAGGCCATCGAGTCCACCGTCTCGCTGGAGGGCACGGAGAGCGATTACGGCTTTACCGTCACCGCTGTCAACGGCGTGGAGGCCGACTTCACCGCCGGCTCGAACGCCTACTGGGCGATCTACGTCAACGGCGAGTACGGCAATTATTCCATCGACGCGCAGCCGGTGGCGGACGGGGACAGCTTCGGCCTGACCTATGAGACCTACGCCGGCTGAGGCGGGCCGCGCGCGTCCCGGGCTGACCGCCCGGGACGTGACCGCTCTGTCGCTGGCCATCGCACTGGTGTTTGTCCTCCAGATCGCGATGGCCCCCCTGCCTAATCTCGAGCCGGTAACGCTGCTCTTTGTGCTCTATACGCTCCACTTCGGGCGCAAGACGCTGCTGATTGTCTACGCCTTTGCCCTGCTGGAGGGGGTGTATTACGGCTTTCACCTCTGGTGGGTGATGTACCTCTACGTGTGGACCATCCTGTACCTCATCGTCCGCCTGCTCTCGCGCGCGAAACGCCACGGGGCGCTCTTCTGGGCGGTGACGGCGGGGCTGTACGGGCTGGCGTTCGGGTTTCTCTGCTGCTTTCCCTACGTGGCCCTCGGCGGCATTGAGATGGCGCTGAGCTGGTGGATCGCCGGCATCCCGTTTGACATCCCGCACGGCATCGGCAACTTTGTCATCATGCTGGTCCTCTTCCACCCGCTCGACCGGGTGATGACCCTGCTACGCCTGGGCGAGCCCGGCAGCCGTCCGGCTCCCCCGGCAACGCCCAAAGAATAACAGGCCGCCGCGCGGCGCTCCTATCGGGAACGCCGCGCGGCGGTTGTCTTTTTCTCTTGCAATCAGTCATGCTCGGGCACGACGCAGACTGTCGAAAAAGGTCTCACCGAGTTTGGCTCGAAGAGCCAAATAGAATCTGATTCATTTTTGGCACGGGCACCCCCCAGGGGGCCTTCTCTTGCCCCTGCGGGGCAATTCACCTTGTCGTACCGGGCCAAAAATACTGATAGTCCGGCAAGTGTGCGGATTTTTGTTCCAAAAATCCGTGCGCGCAGTCGGACTGCAAACTCGCGCAAATGCTTGCATTTGCGCGAAAGGCTGTCAAAAACACTTTTTTGACAGCCTCAGTCGTGCTTGGGCACGACATTGCCCGGGGCCTTGAAGATATGCCGCGCGGGTACGACGCCGCGCACGCTGGAGAGGGGATAGATATTGCTCTCCGGGCCAATCACGGTGCCGGGGTTGAGCACGCTGTTGCAGCCCACCTCCACCCGGTCGCCCAGCATGGCGCCGAACTTCTTGCGCCCGGTCTCCCAGCGCTGGCCGTCCGGGGCCTTGACCACGACGGGGGTCTTGTCGCTCTTGACGTTGGAGGTGATGGACCCCGCGCCCATATGCGCCTTGTAGCCCAGGATGGAGTCGCCCACATAGTTGTAGTGCGGGACCTGCACGCCGTCAAAGAGGATGACGTTTTTCAGCTCGGTGGAGTTGCCCACCACCGCCCCGCAGCCGACGAGCACATTCCCCCGGATAAACGCGCCGGGGCGCACCTCCGTCTCAGGGCCGATGATGCAGGGGGCGGTGAGGGTCGCCGTAGCGGCCACCTGGGCGGAGCGGGCCACCCAGACCGCGGGGGAGACCTCGACATACGCCTCCTGGTCCAGCGTCGGGCCGAGCGCGCGCACAAACGCGCCGATCTCCCCGAGCGCCTCCCAGGGGTAGGTGAACCGCTCGAGCAGGGGCTTTGCCAGGGTGTGCTCGAGGGAATAGAGGTCAGATACCCGGATGGATATGGACATGGGATCGCTTCCTTCCTGAATTGGTTCCGGCAGCGCGGCCTTGGTGGCCACGCACCGGTGGATGGGCATGCCCTGGGCGGCAAACTTCGCCTCGTAGTCCGTCATGACGCCCTGGGTGCCGTGTTCGTGCAGGTGATAGGTCACCTCGCTGAGGGTATACCCCGCCTCGGGGAACTGGGTGAGGGAGAAGTCAAAGAGCGGGCGGTTGTCCGTCTTGAAGTGGATCTCTCCCCCCTCGCGCAGAAAGGCGCGGTAGGCGCGCAGAAAGCCCGCGTGCGTCAGCCGCCGCTTCGCGTGCCGCTTGGAGGGCCAGGGGTCGCAGAAGTTGATGAACATCCGGTCCACCTCATCGGGGGCGAACATCTCGCCCAGCTCCGCCGCGTCGGCACAGAGGAAGAACACGTTGCGCAGCTCCAGCGCCTTCGCCTTCTCCATCGCCATCACCAGCGCGTCCGGCACCCGCTCCACGGCGATCAGCAATGCCTCCGGATGCTGCCGCGCCGTCTCAGCGGTAAAGGTCCCCTTGCCGCAGCCGATCTCCAGCCAGAGCGTCTCCGCCTCAGGGCAGAGGCTGCGCCACCGGCCGCGCATGGCGCGGGGGTCCTGAATCTGCCAGTCCGCGCAGCGCTCCATCCGGGGGATCAGGTTCTTTTTTCGTCTCATTCGCATGTCGTTGCATCGCTCCTCTATCGTCCAAGCCAATCGCTTGCAGGTTGTCTCATCACAGCCGCAGGCCCTTGATGTCCTTGATGCGGGACAGAATTGTCCGGCAGCGGCTCTCCTTCAGGCCGGGCAGGCGGTCCACCACCTCGGTCACCAAGGTCTCCATCTCCTCCGCCGAGGCCGCCACCGCGTGGACATGCAGGCGGCAGGGCCCGGTCACGCGGTAGACCTGGGTGACGGTGTCGTTCCGGCGGAGGATCTCGGCCGCCTCCGCCAGCGTCTCCGGGCGAAACTCCAGCTCAAAATAGCAGGAGACGGCGCCGCTGATCTTCTGGGGGTTGACGATGGTGGTGTACTCCTCAATTATCCCGCGCCGCTCCAGCGACTGTACCCGC
The DNA here is from genome assembly GCA_018710845.1 of Candidatus Onthomonas avicola. GTDB lineage: Bacteria > Bacillota > Clostridia > Oscillospirales > Oscillospiraceae > Onthomonas > Onthomonas avicola. The sequence goes on along the minus strand of DVJB01000052.1, from coordinate 336 downwards.
ATCTTCGCTGCGACGCGGGAGATGCCCACCCGCTGGCCCAGCTCGGAGTAGCTCATCCGCGCATTTTCAATCAGCAGCCGGACGATCTGCTCATCCAGGGCATCCAGTCCCTCCAGAAACATCGCGCGCCCCCCTTTCCATCCACCGATTATACAACAGACCGGTCAAAAAAATCAAGCTGGCGGACAGCTCCCGCGCGGATTGACTGTAGGTGTTACGATGATGTGTGACAATAGGGAAAAGGGATAGCGAATAGGAGTGGCCTGTGTTAAGGTTAAGTTGCCAAGACAAAACCGAAAGGCAGGTGTACCCTATTCGCTATGGATAAGATAACAC
>DVJB01000051.1 GCA_018710845.1 Candidatus Onthomonas avicola | reverse complement strand
TCCAGCTCCTGCCGGACCTCCGGAGCGATCTCCTCGCCGCTCTCCTCCAGCTCGTCGAGCTGCTCCTGCGCGGCATAGCCGGCGCTCATGCCGCGGGCCAGCTCGGTCTCCTCGTCGGGGGTGAGCAGCGGGACCTTGCCGATCTCCTTGAGGTACATCCGCACCGGGTCGTCGATGCCGAAGCTGTCCATCAGGGTGTTGGGGTCCACCACCTCTTCCTCCGGCAGATCCTCCATCTCCTCCACCGGCGGCTCAAGGGTGTCCGGCAGCTCCTCGTCGGTCACCAGCTCGATGCCCTGGTTCTCCAGGATATCGTAGAAACGGTCCAGGGTATCGCTGTCGAGCTCCACCCCGTCGAGCTCCATCATCTCCATGGCGGTGAGCTTGCCCTTTTTCTTGCCCCGCTCGATCAGTTCGTTGAGCTTTTCCGCCCCGGGCACGCCGTCGGGAATCCGCGCCTTGCTCGCCTTGTTCTTCTCGGTGGTGGATTTCTTTTCGCTCATTTTGGTTCCTCCATGCCTTTTTTATCTCTGTAAGCCATCAGGGCGGCGTCGTCCACTTGGCCGCGCTCGCCCTTCAGGCGCTCGGTGTGAATGGTGTCAATGTAATCTGCCATGGCGCGCTCTCGGTTGGCCTGGGAGATGGGAGTCTGCAGGACGGAGGCCAGGTGGTTCATCTCCTCGCCGCTCAGCTCCGGCCCGAGCACGTTGAGGGAGACGGGGCGGTCCTCCGTCCACCGCTCCCAGATCAGCCGGTACACCCGGCCGAAGAGCGGGACGGTGAAGTCCTCCGGGCGCAGCCCCCGCGTCTCGGCCAACAGGGAGGGATCGTTCAGCAGCAGGGCGATCACGCCCTCCTCCGCCTTGCCAGAGCGCATATTGTCATAGCGCAGCGTGCGCTCAGACGGCTGGTTGAGTTGGACCGGCTGGAGTACGCGGCGCGCCTGCTGGCGCTCCTCCCAGCGCAAGCGGCGCTTCTGGCTGCGGGCAATCTCCCGCTGCATCGTCTCAGCGGAGATCTTCAGCTCCTGCGCCGCGCGGCGGCCATAGACCTCCCGCTCGGCGGAGCTGGCAAGGCCCGCGATGAGCTGCGCGCTCTCCTGGATGCAGGCCACCCGCTCCTCGTCCTCCTCCAGATGGTACTTGGCCCGGACCTGGGCTAGACGAAACTCCACCTGACTCTCCGAGCCGTCAAGCAGCTTTTGAAAGGCCTGCGCGCCGTAGGTCTTGATGAACTCGTCCGGGTCCTTCGCGCCGGTGACCTTCAAAATCTTCACCCGCACCCCGGTCTTGCCCAGCAGCTGGATCGCCCGCTGGGCGGCGTTCACGCCGGCGCGGTCGCTGTCGTAGGCGACCACCACCTCCCCGGTCCGCTGGGCGAGCATCCGCGCGTGGTCCTCCGTCAGCGAGGTGCCGAGGGAGGCGACCGCGCAGTCAAACCCCGCCTGGTGCAGCGCGATGGTGTCCATATAGCCCTCGGTGAGGATGATGCGGCCCTGCTTGGACTTCCGGGCCAGGTTGAGGGCAAAGAGGTTTTTGCTCTTGTTGTAGATGATGGTGTCGGGGGAGTTGAGGTACTTCGGTGTGCTGCCGTCCATCACGCGCCCGCCAAAGCCGATCACATTGCCCCGCAGGTCGATGATGGGGAAGATCACCCGCCCGCGGAAGCGGTCGTAGATGTTTCCCCTGTCATTTTTCACCGCCAGGCCCGCGTCGAGCAGGTCCCGCTTGTCGTATCCCTTCTCCCCCATCGCGCGGATGAGGGCGTCCCACTCGTCCCGGGCGTAACCGAGTCCGAAGTTGGTGATCGTCCGCCGGGACAGGCCGCGCCCGGTGAGATAGCCCAGGGCGTGCCGCGCCTCGGGCGCGAGCAGATTCTGGTGAAAGTAGCGCGCGGCCTCGCGGTTGAGCTGGTAGAGCCGCTCACGCCGGCGGCGCAGCTCCCCGGAACCGCGCTCCTCCGGCACCTCCATCCCCACCCGCCGGGCGAGCAGGGCCACCGCGTCCGGAAAGGGGACCCCCTCCATCTCCATCACGAACTGAATCGGGCCGCCGCCCTTGTGGCAGCCGAAGCAGTAATACATCTGTTTATCCGCCGCGACGGAAAAGGATGGGGTCTTTTCGCTGTGGAAGGGACACAGGCCCCAGTAATTCTTCCCCTTCCTGGTCAGGTGGACATAGCCCGAGACAAGGTCAACCAGGTCCGTCCGGGCGTTGAGTTCCTCCAGAAAGGTATCAGGAATCGCCATTCCGTCCCCCTTTCCCGCATTTTGTCATAGGATAGCCCCTTTTCTCCCGTCTTATCCGGGCGGCAGGGAAAATCACTTTACCGTCCACGCCTTTGGGACAAACAATTCTCCGTATTTGGCCACGGCGTAGCTATCCGTCATACCGGCGATATAGTCGCACACGGCGCGCTGCACCCCCTCGCGCAGGCGGATCTCCTGAAAATCCGCCGGCAGGCGGTCCGGCTCCTTCTCGTAGGCCTCAAACAGGCGCAGCAGCATCCCCTCCGCCTTGCTCTCCTCTCCCTTGGCCTGTGGGTTGCAGTAGACCATCTGAAACAGGAAGTCGCGCAGCTCGTCCATCGCGCGGGCGATCTCCTCGCTCTGGCAGATCTCCCCCTTGCCTTGGCTGGCCTCGATCACGTCGCAGACCAGGGTGTTGATCCGCTCGCTCTTGCGATAGCCCAGCGTCTGGCGCAGGTGCAGCGGGATGTCCAGCGGGTAGAGAATGCCCCCGCGCATGGCGTCCTCGATGTCGTGGTTGATGTAGGCGATCCGGTCGGCGTACCAGAGCAGGCGGCCCTCCAGCGTCTCGGCGCGGTCGCCGCCGGTGTGACAGAGAATGCCGCGCCGGACCTCATAGGTCAGGTTCAGCCCGTCTCCCTCTTTCTCCAGCTTGTCCACCACCCGGAGGGACTGGACGTTGTGGCGAAAGCCGCCGGGCATCACCTCATTGAGCGCCCGCTCCCCGGCGTGGCCGAAGGGGGTGTGCCCCAGGTCGTGGCCCAGGGCGGCCGCCTCGGTCAGGTCCTCGTTCAGTCCGAGCGCGCGGGCGATGGTGCGGGCGATCCGCGTCACCTCCAGCGTGTGGGTCATGCGGGTGCGGTAGTGGTCCCCCTCCGGCTGGAGGAAGACCTGCGTCTTGCGCTTGAGCCGCCGGAACGCCTTGCAGTGGACAATCCGGTCCACATCCCGCTGAAAGCAGGTGCGCACCGGGCAGGGCCCCTCCGGCCGCAGCCGGCCGCGCGACTGGCGGCTCTTGCAGGCCAGGGGGGAGAGCAGCAGCTCCTCCGCCCGCTCGGTCCGTTCTCTGCCGTTCATCGCCGTCCCTCCTCTCGAATCGCGGTCCGCATTATCTATATACGCAGACAGACGGGACATTCCTGCCCCGGAGGGGAAATTTGTCACGTTTTTTCCGGCAGCCGGTCAGTCAATGCGCTTTTCCAGCAGGCGCAGCTCCACCGGCTCAGTCTGCGCCGTGCCGATGTCCGCAAAGCCGTGATGCAGGTAAAACGGCAGTCCCAGCGCGTTGTCCGGGGCGCAGCGCAGGCGCAGCGCCGTGCGGCCGAGGGGGCGGAAGGTGGAGATCGCCTGCCCCAGCAGCTGGATGCCAAGCCCCTGCTCCCGGGCCTGGGGGGTCATGTAGTAAAAGAAGATAAAGCCGGCGCCCTCCTCGCGGTAACGCTCCAGGTCCATCTGGAGCAGGCCCGCCACCGCGTCGCCCTGCATCGCGCAGACCACCGCCCAGGGGTCCTGCGCCGCGCAGCGCGCCGCGTCGCGGTAAAAGCCCTCGGCGTCAAAGGGGACGCCGGGGTGGACCTGCTCCCAGGTCTCCCGCCGGAAGCGGAGATACAGCTCCCGCTCCCCCTCCGGGTCCCAGGGACGGTACCAGAGGTTGCTCTCCGGGGCGGCGATGCTGCCGTCCTTCTTCCACTTCTGGCCGTTCAGCGTGGACAGCTCCTCCGTCAGGTGGGAGTTGTCGCAGGCGAAGAGGACCTTCGCCTCTCTCCCCTCGATCTGCACGCAGCTCACGGCGGTATTGTCGCTCATGGGCACGCGGGTGGGAATCTCCTCCACGTCGAAGCCCCAGAAGGCCGACAGGGCGGCACGCAGGGCGATGTAGTGGGTGGACACGGCGATGGTCTGCCCCTCGTGCCGGGCGGCGAGGCGGAAGATGGTATCCCGCACCCTGGCGCGCAGCTCGACGTAGCTCTCCCCGCCGGGGGCGCGGAAGCTGCGTGAGCAGGTCTGAAAGCCCCGAATTCCCTCCGGATGCAGCCGGCCGATCTCGCCCCAGGGCCTGTCTTCCCACCGGCCCATGTTCATCTCCCGCAGCCCGGCGTTCAGGTGCAGGGGAAGGCCCTTGGGCTCATAGAGCGCGCGGGCGGTCATCCGGCAGCGGCGCAGGTCGCTGGAGTAGACCGCGTCGAGGTGGATGGGGCGAAAGCGCTCCTCGAGCGCGGCGACCTGCAGGAGGCCCTTCTCCGTCAGGTTGCTGTTATACTGTCCATGGATGCGGCGGTAAATATTTCCCTCCGCCTCCGCGTGGCGGACGATGTAAACGGTTGTCATGTCTGTATCTTCGCTCCCTTTCGCGGGTATGGCCCGGAAAATGACTCTTTTACCAGGGCTGCACGCCGCCGGTCAGCGCGCGCACGGAGGTGAGACCCTGCCGCGCGGCGATCTCCTCCAGTCCGTCGCGCACATGCAGCGGGGCGTAGGGGTCGGAAAAACACGCGGTGCCCACCGCCACGGCGCTCGCCCCGGCGAGCATGAGCTGGGCCGCGTCCTCCCCCTTGGCGACGCCGCCCATGCCGAGCAGGGGGACGTCCACCGCCTGGGCGACCTCCCAGACCATCCGCACCGCCACCGGCAGCACGGCGGGGCCGGAGAGCCCGCCGGTATTCATCCGCAGGACGGGGCGGCGGGTGTTCACGTCGATGCGCATCCCGCGAATCGTGTTGATGAGGGAGAGCGCGTCCGCGCCCGCCTCCACCACCGCGCGGGCGATGGCGGTGATATCGGTCACGTTGGGGGAGAGTTTGACCATCACCGGGACGGAAGCGTGGGTCTTGGCCTGGCGCGTGACCTCGGCGGCCATCTCGGGGACGGTGCCGTACTGCATCCCGCCCGCCTTGACGTTGGGGCAGGAGATGTTCACCTCGATCAGGTCCACCCCCGCCGCGGAGAGCTTCTCGCACATGACGCCGTACTCCTCCGGGGTGTTGCCCGAGATATTCGCGATCACGGCCAGGTCGCGCTCGCGCAGCCAGGGCAGCTCGTTGGCGATAAAGCCGTCCACGCCGGGGTTCTGCAACCCGACGGAGTTCAAAATCCCCATCGGCGTCTCGGCAATGCGCGGGGGCGGGTTCCCCTCGCGCGGGTGGAGGGTGAGCCCCTTCACGCAGATGCCGCCGAGCTGGCTGATGTCATAAAACTGGTTGTACTCGCGGCCAAAGCCAAAGGTTCCGGAGGCGACGACGACGGGATTTTTCATCCGCACGCCCGCCAGCTCCACCGACAGATCTACCTTGCCCATCACCAGTCCACCTCCTCGGCGCGAAAAACCGGTCCGTCCTTGCACACATGGCGGTGGTGCCCGCCCACGCTGCACGCGCAGACAAGGCAGGCGCCGATGCCGCAGCCCATCCGTTCCTCCATGGAGACATAGCAGGCGGTGTGTCCCTCCGCGGCGGCGCGCGCGACGCTACGCAGCATCGGCCGCGGCCCGCAGGCGAAGACGGCGTCATAGCGCTTTTCCGCCAGCGCCTGGCGGACCAGGGCGTCTACAAAGCCGTGCGCGCCGATGCTCCCGTCGTCGCTGGCGACGCGGACCTCGCCGCAGACGGCGCCCAGTTCCTCAAGCAGGATGGCCTGCTCCCGGCTGCGAAAGCCGACGCAGGCGTCCGCCCCGTGGCAGCATTGGGCGGCGTAGAGCATGGGCGGCACGCCGATGCCGCCGCCCACGACCAGCACGCGGCCGTCCGGGATCTCATAGCCGTGGCCCAGCGGGCCGAGCACATCGAGCACGTCGCCCGCCTGGCGCGCGGCGAGCCACCGCGTTCCCTCGCCCTTCACCTGAAAGACGACGGTGAGGAGGTCCCCCGCCACGTCACAGATGGAGATGGGACGGCGCAGCAGCAGGCCCTCCCCGCACTTGAGGTTGACAAACTGGCCCGGCCCGGCGCTCCGGGCGATCTCCCCGGCGTCCACCGTGATGGACACGATGTCGCCTGTCAGGTATTTCAGGTCTGCGATGGGGCAATTTTTTGTCATAGGCATAAAATCACCTGGTTCCTTTCATGGGAAAAGGCCCGAAACCGAGCCTTTCCGAACAAGCATAGGTTGCTTACGACCGTTTCGCGTAAACGTTTCCGTCCCTGGTCAGATAGTAGTCCGCCTTTTGGGTCGCCGCGCAGAGCGCACCGTCCAGCGACTTACGCAGGGGAGATTCCTCCCCGCTCCCCAGCGCCTCTACGAGCACACCGGTCTTCTCCAGCAGGGCCGCCTTGTCCACCTTGTCCTTCTCCTGCCATTTGGGCTGGTAGGTCTCGATCCGGGCGTTGAGCGCACTGAAGCTGCTGAGCATCCGTTTGTCGCACTTTTCGATATAGGCGAACATATCACCTCTCAGGTATGCCACATAGTCTGGGTCATGGTTCTCCGCATAGTACATCTCCAGCAGATTGCTCATCGCGTAGAGCTGCACGGAGAGGGACAGGCAGTCTCGAGCCTTAACCGCCCGATCGGTCTGGGCCTTAATGGTGGCATAATCCTTCCCGCTCTCATTCGCAGCGGCGTCCAAGTCGCCCATGTAGAACTCAATGTCCTTCATGGCGACCTTTCTGGACGCCTGGAGGCTGATGATGGTCGCCTGCCGCTGCGCCTCGTGCGGCATGATGGAGCGGAAATTCTCGCAAGCGTACTTGATAAAGCTGAGCTCTGCCAACAGCTCCGCCTTCTTGTCTCCGTAGAGAAATTCCAGTATCTTGTCCAGCTTGAGCTGTATCTTCTCCATCTTGCTGTTGATCTCCGCCAGGAAATACTGTCCTGTGGCGGCAGACATGGCGGAGAATACTCCCAGCAGCGCGGCCTGCGTGGTCATCCGGTAAAAGGATGCCGAGCCCAGAAAGCGCCCGTTTTCTCCACGAATCATGCTGCCCCAGCCCCCCTGTTTCAGGGCGGTCAGAGTGTGCGGCAATCCCTCCGGGAAACGAACTGTATATACCTGGGTCATTGCCCCAGCAGTGAGCGCGGTGGGGAGCTGCTGCATCAGGGCGCTGACCTGCATCCTCTGGCCCGGGTCAAGCCGCAACTTCTGGAAGCGGCGCGTATCCTCAAAGTCCAGCGCCGTGGTGCAGGGCCGGATGTCAAACAGCCCGCTCTCCTGGAGCATCTGAAAGGAGCGGTCCTCTTCCGGTAGGCTGGTCAATCTCTCTTCTCTCTCCATGGTCGCATCTCCTCGACGTTACGTTGCTCCGCAGGCGCTACTGCAAATCCGTGGTGTTAGCGTCAGAGAATCGGCGTCACCGCGCGGATCGCCTCGCGCATCTCCAGGGCGGCGTCACGGGCGGCGGCGGCGTAGTCCACGCCGTCGTGGCCCGTCTTCTTCCAGGCGCACATGATGCCGCGCGAGGAGTTGACGATGGCCCCGCGGCCGTAGCGGTCAAAGGCGTAGTGCACGTCCTCCGCCGTGCCGCCCTGCGCGCCGTAGCCGGGCACGAGGAAGAAGGTGTGCGGCAGCATCTTGCGCAGCTGGCGCAGGTCGGAGGGATAGGTCGCCCCGGTCACCGCGCCGACGCGGTTATAGCCGTACTGGCCGACGCTGGTGGTCTTGCCCCAGCGGTCCACCAGCTCGGCCATCACCTTGTAGACCACCCGGTCACCGGCCACCATGTCTTGCAGCTCAATGGCGGAGGGGTTGGAGGTGCGCACCAAGGCGAAGACGCACTTGTCCTCCGCCTCCGCGTCCTTGAGGAAAGGCTTGATCGCGTCTGAGCCCATGTAGCCGTTCAGCGTGACGCAGTCGGCGTCAAAGCCGGGCAGCAGCTCGTCGCCCACCTTGGTCTTGCCCAGCCAGCCCTCGGAATAGGCCGCGGCGGTGGAGCCGATGTCGCCGCGCTTGATGTCGGCGATGACGAAGAAGCCCTTCTTTTTCGCGTACCGGATGGTCCGCTCGAGCATCTCCATCCCCTCCCAGCCGAGGTTCTCGTAGTAGGCGGCCTGCGGCTTGACGGCGGGGACGATGTCGGACAGGGCGTCCATCAGGCCGCAGTTGAAGGCGTAGATGGCCTCCGCGGCGGCCTTGCGCGTCTGGCCGTATTCCTCGATATATTTCTGCGTGATGTGAGAGGGCACATAGTCCAGCCGGGCGTCCAGCCCGGCCACGGTGGGGTTCTTCATGGCACGGATTTTTTCCTGTAACGTGTCAAAAGACATATGCCTGACTCCTTTCCATCCTGCCGGTTCAGCAGTCCTGATAGATGATGCGTCCGTTGACGATGGTATACTTCACCTTGCCCCGCAGCTCCATGCCGCCGAACGGGGTATTGCGCCCCTTGGAGGCAAACCGCTCCGGGTCCACCGTCCAGCGCTCGTCCGGGTCAAAGATGGTGATGTCCGCCGCCGCGCCCAGAGAGAGGCTCCCGCGCGGGATGCGCAGAATCTTGGCGGGGTTGATGGTCATTTTCTGGATGATATCGGACAGCGACATCAGTCCGGTGTGGTAGAGCCCGGTGAGGGCCAGGGCGAGCGAGGTCTCCAGCCCGACCATACCGGAGGGGGCCTCCGTCAGCGGCCGGGCCTTCTCAGCCGCGGTGTGCGGCGCGTGGTCGGTGACAATGCAGTCGATCGTCCCGTCGCGCAGTCCGTTGAGGATGGCCTCCTTGTCCTTGGTCGCCCGCAGCGGCGGATTGACCTTGGCGAGGCTCCCCTGGCGCAGCACCTCCTCGTGGGTGAGGGTGAAATACTGCGGGCAGGTCTCGCAGGTGATCTGCACCCCCTTGCGCTTGTACTGGCGGATGATGCCCACCGCCCCGGCGGTGGAGACGTGGCAGATGTGTACCGGCGTGCGCGTCTCCTCGGCGAGCATCGCGTCGCGCATCACCATCAGGTCCTCCGCGATCGCCGGGCGGCCGGGCAGGCCGAGCTGGCGGGAGACGCGCCCCTCATTCACCGCGCGGCCGCGGACCAGATTGTCGTCCTCGCAGTGGCTCAGGATGGTCAGCTTGTAGCGGTTGGCGCGCATCAGCCCGTCGCGCATCAGGTTGGCGTCCATGACGGGATTGCCGTCGTCCGAGATGGCCACCACGCCCGCCTCGCGCAGCGCGCGCAGATCGGCCATCTCCCGGCCCTGCTGCCCGAGGGAGAGCGCCCCGATCGGCCAGACGTTGACGCCGCAGTTCTGCGCCGCGCGCTCCTGGACGTAGGCCACCTGCTCCGGCGTGTCGATCACCGGTTTTGTATTGGGCATGCAGGCGATGGAGGTCACGCCGCCGTGCGCCGCCGCCAGTGAGCCGGTGAGGATATCCTCCTTCTCCGTCAGGCCAGGGTCGCGCAGGTGGACGTGCATGTCAATCAGGCCAGCCGAGACGGTCAGCCCGGCGGCGTCGAGCACCTGCGCGTCCGGCTCGTCCAGGCCGTTTCCGATGACGACGATCCGCCCGTCCTCCACCAGCAAGTCCATCACGCCGCCGATCCCGCCGACCGGGTCGACCAGCGTGCCGTTTTTGATGAGCAGCTTCAAATGATTACACACTCCTTTATCCTCACGCATTGCATAATTATCTACTTTGCATTATATCGCAATTCACGCCCGGGCGCAATCAATTCCCGGAATTTCTCAGAGGGCATTTTCTGTCATCCGGGTACACTATCTCCAGCGGGCGGATACCGTCCGCGCGCAGAACAATGCACGCAAAGGAGGTGCAGCAGCATGAACACCACCCAGTTTCTCCGCGGGATGGGCATCGGCGTGGCGGTGGGCGCGGCCATCAGCATGGCCGTCACGCCCCGGGCCAAGTCGATGCGCAAATCTCCCGCCGGCAAGGCGATCAAGGCCGTCAGCGAGGTGATGGACAACATCACCGACGCGATGGGACTGTAACACGCAGCGGGCCTGCCGCGAGATTTCTAAATCTGCGGCAGGCCCATTTTATGGTTTCTGATTCGGTTCCATGCGGGGAGGAGCGGTTATTCCTCCGTCTCCTCCGCCTCGGCTTCGGCGCTCAGCGCCGCCATTGCCCCCTCATATCCGTCCTGGGCCACGGCGCGCAGCCACTGGACGGAGTCGGCGTCCACCGTCCAGAGGTAGCCCTCGTAGCCCTCCACGACGGCGTAGAGCTGCGTGCTCTGCGTGCCGTCCTCCCCCGTCGTGGTCTCCTCCAAGAGGTGGATGGCAAAGTCCGCGTCCGAGGTCTCTCCCTCGTCGTCCGTCTCGGAGTAGGTGACGCGGACTGTCGCGACCAGCTGGTCCGCCCGCGTCTCGAGGAAGGAGTCCTCCGCGCTGTAATCGCTCAGCGTCCCCAGGTCCAGCCCGGTCAGCTCACTGAGCAGCTCCTCCTGCAGCTCCTGACCGGTGATGTCCTGCTCGCCGCGATACCAGTAGTAGACGGTCTCATACTCCGGCTCGTCCGCCTCCGCGTCGTCCGTACTCTCGGCATCGTCAGAGGACTCCTCTGCGTCCGCCTCTTCCTCCTCATCCTCCACCTCGACCTCGACGGCCTTGACGGTGATGGAGGTCTCCTGTGCGCCGGAGATGTCCAGCGCGCTCAGGATGCTCTCGGTGAGCGTCGGGATGGGCGCGGTGCTGTCCGCCTGGTCATAGAGCGTGGTCTGAATTTCGTCATAGAGCGTGCTCTCGACGGTGTAGACGGTGTCCTCCTGCCCGTCCAGACAGGCGAAGTACTCCTCGCCGCTTGCAATACCAAAGCGGAGGGTGGCGGAGTTGCCGTCCGCGTCGGTGACGGTAAGATAGCTGGCGGAATCCGCCAGACCGTAGGCGTCCAGCTCCTCTTCCAGGGCAAAGGCGCGCACCGCCGTGAGCGATTCCAACTCGGACAGGATGGAGGTCACAGTGCCGTCATCGAGCAGGAAATCCGGGTCGTCCTGGTAGTACCAGGCGTCCGCCTCCTCGTCGTAGGCGAAGCTCAGCGTGTGCTCCCCGTTGCTGTAGGTGAGCGTGACCGGGTCGGTCACCGTCTCAATGGCGGGAGATGCCTCCGCCTCGGCCGCGGCCTCCTGCGAGGCCTGATATTGCGACCAGGCCATGCCCGCCAGCAGCAGGACCACCAGCACCGCCAGCACCAGCAGCAAAATCAGTAGTTGTCTTCTCTTTTTTGCCATGCAGCCCGTCTCCTTACAGTTTCCGGCGGCGCATCCAGCGCACGACGCCGACGATCAGGATGCCCAGCGGGATCACCGCCACGACGATCAGGCCGAGCATCCCCGCGTTGTTGATCGTGTTGTAGGTGGTGGACAGGCTCTTCGGCTCAATGGAGATGTTTTCCACGTCCTCGAAGCCTGCGGTCACCGTATTGAGAAAGACCTGAATATTGGCCAGCGAGTAGTTGGAGTTCAGCGTGTCATCCAGCAGCGTGTCCGCCGTGATGACGGTCAGGCGGGCGGTGACGGTCTCCGCCTCCTCTTCCTCTTCGCTGTCCGTATCCTCGCTGTCCGTATCCTCGCTCTCCGCCTCGTCCGTAGAGGTCTCGTCCGTGGAGGTCTCGTCCGTGGAGGTCTCGTCCGCTGCGGTCTCCTCCGAGCTGGTCTCGGCGGCACCGGCCTCGTCCGCCGCAGTCTCATCGGCCGCAGCGTCCTCTGCGGATGCCTCATCCTCTGCCGTGGCCTCGGACGTCTCGTCCTCGTCCTCCTCCACGGCGATCTCCTCGCTGGCGGTCACGCCGATAAGGTACTGGCCGGTGGTGATATTCTCCTCATCCACCACGGCCATTCCGTTTTCCGAGGTGGTGAGGAAGGGGGTGACTGTGATCGTATCCCGCGCCGGCGTCCCCTCCGTGAGGCCGAGCACCGGGGAGATCATGCCGTTGACCAGGTCATAGCCCACCATGACATAGGCATCCTCCGCCACGCCGTCGGCCGCGTCGGTCGAGGTGTCCAGCTCGGGGAAGAAGATATAATAGCTGCCGGAATTCTGATACCAGTAGTAGTTCTCCGCGTCGGCGATATAGCCGTCCACCTCCACGAGGCCGTACTCCTCCATCAGCTCGGTGAGATGCGGGTGCTCAAACTGCTCCGAGTCCAGAATGACGGAGACCTGCCCGCCCGCGGCCAGATAGGCGCGCACCATCTCCAGCTCGTCCACCGACAGGTCGCTGGTCGGCTGGTTGATCACCAGCAGGTCGCAGTCCTCCGGGATGCCGCCGTCGGTGGTCAGGTTGACCGAGCTGGTGGTGAAGTGGCTGCGCTCGAGCTGCTCGACAACCAGGCTGCCCAGCTCCATCTCCCCGTGTCCGGTGGTGGTGTAGACGGTGTGGTCCACCGCGGAGACGACGTAGTCAATCGCGGAGGTGAGCTGGCCCTCCGCGTCAAACTCCGTGTAGTCCGCATAGCCGTACATCATATAGCTGTAGTAGTCCATCACCAGGATATCGTCAAAGTAGACGATCTCCTGCCGGCCGGTCTCCTCGCAGCGCACCACGATGGTGTTCTGTTCCGTCTCATAGTCCGTCAGGACGCTCGGGCTGGTCACCGGGTCCACCGTCCGCATGCTCAGATGGTCGGACAGGGCGACATACCGGTCCAGAAAACGGGTGATGCGGCTGTCCACGTCCCCGTTCTCGGCCACGACGATCAGCTCCACATCGGTGTCCAGCGCCGCCAGGTAGTCCACGCTGGTGTCCGTTACGGTGTAGATCCCGCTGCTGGAGAGGTCAATCTCCAGCAGGTTGGAGGGCAGATAGCCCACCGCCAGGTTAAAGACGATGACGATGGCCACCACCAGCGCGATCATGCCGGCGGAGAAGAGGCCGTTTTTGCTCTGTATCGTGCCGAAGCTGCCTCGGATGCCGGCCAGCGTGGGGCGCTTGGCGGCGAGGCGGCTTCGCAGTCCGCGCAGGGAAATTTTTTTCATGCCGCACACCTCCTCAGTTCCAGCGCCGGCGCTGGACCACCTGGATGGTCAGAAACACCAGCAGAAATGCCATGGACACATACAGCAGCAGTCCGCCCAGGTCAAACACATACTCCAGCGCAAAGCTCTGGAACGCCGCGTTGAGGGAGAACAGGGACAGGAGGTTCACCAGCAGATCGTCATAGAGCGAGGGATTCACCACGTACACCCCCACTACCGCCGCCGCGCCGGCCAGCCCGACGAGCAGCGTGATGGTGTTGTTGCCCGTTAGCGCGTGCAGCAGCGCGCAGACACCCAGCACGATGAGCAGCAGGCCGATGAGTGTCACCGCCGCGTCTCCGCTGAGGAAGGAGAGGAGGGAATCCCAGAGATAGAACAACAGCAGCAGCCCAAAGGTGCCCACCGCGGCGATCACCTGGCTCTCCGTCAGCGAGGAGACCAGCAGGCCAATGGCGATATACACCGCCCCGAGCAGGAAAAAGGCGAGGATGGAGGCATAGTCGCTGGCGAAATAGACCGTTCCGGTGGAGCCTGCGGCGAGGCTCATCACCACCGGATAGAAACAGAAGATGACATGCGGAATGGCATAGACCGTCAGCATGGCAAAATACTTCCCCAGCACCATGCCGGTCACGGTGCACGGCGAGGTGAGCAGGAGTTGGTCGGTCTTGCTGCGCCGCTCCTCCGCCATGGAGCGCATCGTCAGGATGGGCACGGCGACCAGGAAGATAAACATGGAGTAGTACAGCGCGATGGAAAAGTTGGGGTAGCCGTAAAAGAGATTGTAGACCATAAAGTACAGTCCCGCGGCCGCGCAGAGAAAGGCGATGCACAGCCAGCCGGTCACCGAGTCAAAATAGGCTTTCAGCTCCCGTTGATAGATGGCGATCATTTTGTCTCCTCCTCTCCGCGTCCGGCCGCTGCGGGCCGCGACGGCTCGTCGCTGGTCATCTCCAGGAAGACCTGCTCCAGGCTGGCGGAATTGGTGTGCATTTCCAGCAGGGCGGTCTCCTTGCGTGCAAAGGCGAAGAAGAGGGCCTCGCGCGGGTCATCGCCGCCGGCGGTGTCCAGCGTCAGGGTGCTCGTCCCGTCTGCGTTGTCGCGGCTCTCCGAGGCCGTGACGCCCGCCACCGGGCGGAGGATCTCCCGCGCCTGCGCAGTGGAACATTTCGCCGTGATCTCCAGTCGGCCGGTGCCGCGCAGCGTCTCCTCCAGGTGCTCCGGGGTATCGCTGGCCAGCAGCTTGCCGTGATGGAGGATGAGAATCTGGTCGCAGACCGCCTGCACCTCCGAGAGGATATGGGAGGAGAGGATGACGGTGTGCTCGCGGCCCAGCTCGCGGATGAGCTGGCGGATCTCAATGATCTGCTTCGGGTCCAGGCCGACGGTGGGCTCGTCCAGAATCAGGGTCTTGGGATCACCCAGCAGCGCCTGCGCCAGCCCGACGCGCTGGCGATAGCCCTTGGAGAGGTTTTTGATCAGCCGGCCGGCGACCGCCTCGATCTGCACGCGCGCCATGACGCGGCGCTTCTGTTCCTCCCGCTTTTGGCGGGGCACCTGCTTCAGCCGGGCGCAGAAGTCCAGGTATTCCTCCACCGTCATCTCCAAATAGAGCGGCGGCAGCTCGGGCAGGTAGCCGATGGAGCGCTTGGCCTCCTCCGGCTCCTCCAGGATGTCGTGGCCGTCCACCAGAATCTGTCCCTCCGTCGGGCCGAGGTAGCCGGTCATCAGGTTCATCGTCGTGCTCTTGCCCGCCCCGTTCGGACCGAGAAAGCCGTAGATCCGGCCGTCCTCGATCGTCAGGTTCAGGTGGTCCACCGCCAGGTGATCTCCATAGCGTTTGACCAGGTTCTTCAGTTCGATCACTGCGCTTCCTCCTTTGCAGCTCACTTCAATTCCTGTTCTACTCTATGCCCTCTGGCTGAAATGAACCTGAAAAGCGAGGCGGCTTTTGGAAAAATTAACAGCTTGTTTACAAAAACCGGCCCCCAGCGCATGGCTGAGAGCCGGTTTTGTCTCTATACCATAGCATTCCGAAAAAGACAGGGGCAAATCTGCCCCTGTCAAAAATTCATCCCGCCGCTTCCAACATGTCCTCGATCAAAATCCCATACCCCCGCGCGGGGTCATTGACCAAAACGTGCGTCACCGCACCTACCAGCTTACCATTCTGAATGATCGGGCTGCCACTCATCCCCTGCACAATCCCGCCGGTCGCCGCGAGCAGGCGCTCGTCCGTCACGCGGAGCATCAGGCTCTGCCCTGCCGCGGCGGAGGCGGGATAGACGCGCAGGATCTCCACCGCGTACTCCTCCACCGTCTCACCGGAGACGTTGGCCAGGATGGTGGCCGCGCCGGTCTGCACCTCGCTGCGCCGCGCCACCGGGATCGCTTCGCCGCCAAAGCAGTCCTCCGCGAGCGTGCCGAAAATCCCCCGGTCGGTGTTGGCCGTCAGCGCGCCCAGGTCGCGCGTGAGGTCAAAGCTGCCGTGCAGCGCGCCGGGGCTTCCCTTCTCGCCCGCGATGACGCCGGAGACGGAGGAGGGCATAATCGCCCCAGAGGACAGCGGCATGAGCAGCCCGGTGTCCACGTCGTTGATGCCGTGGCCCAGCGCGGCAAAGGTGCCGGTCGCCGGGTCGTAAAAGGTGATCGTGCCGATCCCCGCCATCGAGTCACGGATCCACGCCCCGAGCTTATAGCTGCCGTCCGCCAGGCAGGGCGTCGCCTGCGCCGTCATGGTCATCCGCCGGCCGCTGCGGGTGGCGCAGATCTCCAGCTCTCCCCCGCTGGACTGCACCGCCTCCTGCACCTGCTCAATCGTGTCCACTTCCTGGCTGTTGATGTGGGTGATGATGTCCCCCGTCTTGAGGCCGCACGCCTGAGCCGGGGAGCAGGTCCCGTCCTGCGTGTTCACCTCGGACAGCCCGACCACCATGACGCCCCGCGCGAAGAGCTTGATCCCCACCGTCTGCCCCACCGGCACGAGATACCGCTCACCCGCCGCCGCGCAGCACACCGCCTCCGTCCGGTCCCAGCCGCCGTCCGGGACGCTGCCCGCCGCCGTCAGCACCAGCAGCAGCGCCGCCGCCAGCGCCAGACAGCCGCGCACCAGCAGCCAGGCCCAGGGCCATGCGCTCTGTTCTTCCTTCAACTTCCATCCCCCTCTGTCTCTTTTTTGTCCTGAATCAGGACATCGTTACTATGTCCCGGGGGCGGAAATCGAGCCATCCAGAATCGCCAATGCACACCACCTTTGGGCAGACAGCATTTGCCAGCCCGACGGCGCAACGGTTTGCAGCATCTGGCTGGCAAATATTATTTTTTCCAGATTTTTGACGCGCTCTGCGGAAGCAGCCGTCCAAATCAGGGGGATACTGTGCTCAGGAAAATGACGCGGAGATCAGAGGCGCAGACCATCAGCTCTTTCTCCGACAAGGTCAAAGACGCGCGAATCTCTCCCCACCTCTCCCGCTTTTGAAAACAGAGCCATCCAAAAATTGCCCGTCAAGAGGTGTGCGGGCGCTCATCTGGCGTTTTCTCCATCTGACGGGTCAGTTTTCTCTCGATCAGCGCCAGATTGCCGCGCAGGCGCTCATCCTTCGGGGCCAGCGCGCAGGCCTCGCGCGCCATCTCCAGCGCCCCAGGCAGATCTCCGGTGTAGTACCGGCCCAGAGACGCCAGGTCGTAGGGCAGACTGCCCCAGCTCTCCCCTTCGGTGATATAGGTCTGCGGCCGCTCGCGGATGGCCAGCGCCCGGGCGGAGGTAAAACGGACGCCCGGCCAGTCCTGGTGCCGGTAGAGATACATGGCATAGTCCAGCCACGGCTCCCGCAGCCAGGGCGCCTCGCCCACGGCGCGGATGTGCCACTGCTCCGCCTCGCCGTCCCGCTCCAGCGCCGTGAGCGCCTTGGCGATGTAGCGCATGGAGGCGCACCGCTCATCCGGCCAGGTCGCCGTGGGAAGCGTCAGGTGCTTTTTCAAAACGATGACGCACTCCTCCCAGCGGCGGTAGAAAAAGTATTCCCGCCCCAGGTAGTGCATATTCCGGTCGTTGGACGGGTCCTCCGCCACCGCCAGCTCCAGCAGCGGCAAGTACTGCCCGCGCGATTTGGACGGGTCGGGATGGTGATCCAGCTGCACGCCGGGCGCCGGCGCGCTGCGCAGCGGACCGGGACCCTGCCACGCGAGCACCTCATGCACCGGGTTGACCCACTTCCAGCCGCGACGGCTGTGCGCCTTTTCAATCCAAAAGACATGTCCCTCCCGGCCATCCTCCTGAAAGGACCAGGTATAGCGATAGCGAAGCTGGCAGAGCTCCGGCGTCCAGGCCGCCTCCATCGCCGCGCGCCAGCCGGGGTGAAAGACCTCATCCAGGTCGGTGCAGACACACAGGTCGGCGTCCTCCGGCACCAGCGAGAGCGACCGGTTGCGCGCCTCGTCAAACCGCCAGGGGCGAATCTCCTCCACTGTCACCTGTACCCCCCGCGCGCGCAGCCGCTCCGCTGTGGCGTCGGTGGAGCCGGTGTCCAGCACCACCACCTCGTCCGCCTCACCCATGGAGTCCATCCACCGGTCTACAAATTGCGCTTCATTCTTACAGATCGCGTAAACGACAACTTTCATCCGTTCCTCCCATCTGAACAGGCGGCGGGAGAGGGACAGCCCCTCTCCCGCCAGAGTCAGTTGGCGGCCCCGTGCCGCGCGGAATCAGGTGGCCAGCAGACCAGCCGTGCGCAGATTGGCCAGAAGCTGGTTAAACTGCGTCGTGATGTCGCCGGTGCCGGTGGCGTCCTGTACGGCCGCCGCCGCCGTCACCGTCGCGGCAGGACCAGTCGGACCGGTCGGGCCGGTCGGACCCGTGGGACCCTCCGCGCCGGTCGCTCCCGCTGCGCCGGTGGGGCCGGTCGGACCCTCCGCACCTGTCGCACCGGCAGGGCCGGTCGGACCAGTCGGGCCAGTCGGACCCGTCGGACCGCTCGCACCGGTCGCACCCGTACCGGCAGGGCCGGTCGGACCAGTTGGGCCCGTCGGACCCGTCGGACCGCTCGCGCCCGTCGGGCCGGTCGCACCCGTACCGGCAGGGCCGGTCGGGCCCGTAGAGCCGTTTATTTATGCACAACATTAGATTTTCCTTTGTGTTAAGTAGGCAAGCCGTTAGATTGCCTTGTTCTCAATCACTCGGATAACGTTGTGGTTATTCTCGATGTAATCAATAATTCGCTGGTACTCGTCGGCAAAATTGAAGTCAACCGTTATTTCCCCGTTCTCATGCAC
>DVJB01000050.1 GCA_018710845.1 Candidatus Onthomonas avicola | reverse complement strand
CAGCATGGATAACGACACCCTGCGCCGCGGCCGGGCGACCAACCACGTGGTCTACGGGGAGGGCCTGGCCATTCTGGCCGGCGATGCGCTCCAGACGGCGGCCTTTGAGCAGGTGCTCTCTGCCGATCTACCCGCCGGGCGGCGTGCCGCCGCCGCGCTCATTCTGGCCCGCGCCGCCGGGCCGGACGGCATGTGCGCCGGCCAGGTGCTGGACATGGAGGGGGAGCGGCGCGCGCTCTCCCTGGAGGAGATTACGGATATGAACGCGCGCAAGACCGGCTGCCTGCTGGAGGCGGCGGCGCAGATGGGCGTCGCTGCGGCGGGCGGCAGTGAGGCGCAATTGGAGGCGGCGCGCGCGTATGCCGCCGCCGTCGGCCTGGCCTTCCAGATTCGCGACGACATGCTCAACGTCACCTCTACCCGCGAGGAGATGGGCAAGAGCGTGGGCAGCGACGAGCAGCGCGGCAAGAGCACCTACGTCGCCCATCTGGGCCTGGAGGGCTGCGCGCGCGTTGTCGCTGAGCAGACCGAACAGGCCAAGGCGGCACTGCGCGGGAGCGGAATTGCGCCCGACTTCTTCTGCCGGCTGGCGGACTATCTGGCCGGCAGGAGTTACTAGGGACAAGGGGATGTCCGGCAGCGGGGCGTCCTTCAGCAGACAAGACGATCTGGCGCGGCAAGCCTTGACCATGGAAAATAGGGAGGGACATGTGTGAATTTCGGAAATCCGGTACTCATTCTGTCTGCGCTCTCCTGGGTGCTGGCCCAGCTGATTAAGGGGACGGTTCAGCGCATCGTGGAGGGCACGTTTTCGATAGAGCAGTTTCTGGCCAGCGGAGGCATGCCCAGTTCCCATTCCGCCCTGGTGACCTGCTGCGCGGTCACGATGGGCATGCTTTACGGGTTTGACTCCGGCCTGTTTGCCATCGCGGCGCTCTTTGCCATTGTGGTGATGTATGACGCCTGTCATGTGCGCAAATCCTCCGGCGACCAGGCGGAGGTGCTCAACCAGCTCATGCTGGCCCTGCAGGAGTCCAACCCCGATATGGCGGCCCGGCAGCTCAAGGTGATTATGGGGCACACGACGCTTCAGGTCTTCTTCGGCGCGCTGCTCGGGTTTGCGGTTGGACTGACGGGGATCTGGCTGCTTTGACCGGAAAAACCGCGGTACTGTGAGGTTATGTGACATGTGGGAATATTTGCAGGAGCTCTCCCTGCCCCTGACGGAGATGACGGACAGCGAGGGCGTGGCGCTGTGCCGCCAGCTGCGCCGGGATTTGGTCGCGTCCGTCGCCCGGACGGGCGGCCACCTGGCCTCCAACCTGGGCGCAGTCGAGCTGACGGTGGCCATCCACCGGACGTATGACACCGCGCGTGACCGGGTAGTCTTCGATGTGGGCCACCAGTGCTATATTCATAAGATTTTGACCGGCCGCGCCCAGCAGATGGACACCATGCGGCAGTTTGGCGGGCTGGCTGGCTTTCCCAAACCGGCGGAGAGCATCCACGACGCCTTTATCGCCGGCCATGCCTCTAACTCGGTGTCAGTGGCGGTAGGCATGGCGCGCGCCCGGACGATCCGAGGCGAGGACTATGACGTGCTGGCCCTGATCGGGGACGGCGCGCTGACCGGCGGCCTGGCCAACGAGGGGCTCTCCGACGCCGGAGGCAGCGGCGAGCGGATGGTGGTCATTGTCAATGACAACGGCATGAGCATCAAGAAAAATGTCGGCGGTATCGCCGCGCTCCTGCGGCGGCACCATCTCAGGCCGACTTACCTGAGCTTTAAGAAGTTTTATCGCGCCTTTACGAAAAAAATCCCGGGCGGCAAACGCCTGTATGCCATGACCCACCGAATCAAAAAGGCGATCAAGGGCACGCTGTTGCCGTGCAGCATGTTTGAGGACATGGGCTTTACCTACATCGGGCCGGTGGACGGACACAACCTCAGCGAGCTGACCCGCCTGCTCCGATTTGCCAAATCTCTGGACGGCCCGGTGCTGCTGCACGTGCGCACCGTCAAGGGCAAGGGCTATCCTCCGGCGGAGGAGACGCCGGACCGCTTTCACGGCGTCATGCCGTTTGACGTGGACACTGGTCTGCCGCTCCGGCCGGCCGGCGAGAACTTTTCCAACGTCTTTGGCCGGGCGATGGCGGAGCTGGGGGAGAAGAACCCCTATCTCTGCGCCGTCACGGCAGCGATGGAGAGCGGCACCGGGCTGAGCGAGTTTGCCCGGCGCTTTCCGAAGAGGTTCTTTGACGTCGGCATTGCAGAGGGTCATGCCGTCTCCATGTGCGCCGGCATGGCCAAGCAGGACATTGTCCCCGTGTTTGCCGTCTACTCTACTTTTTTGCAGCGCTCCTACGATATGCTGATTCATGACGTAGCCATCCAGAAGCTCCATGTCGTCCTGGCCGTCGACCGGGCCGGCCTGGTGGGGGAGGACGGAGAGACTCATCAGGGCACCTATGACCTCGCGATGCTCTCCGCCGTGCCGCACATGGTCGTGCTGGCTCCGGCGAGCTTTCGCGAGCTGCGCACCATGCTGGACTGGGCGGTGAACGAGGCGAAGGGGCCGGTGGCCGTCCGTTACCCGCGGGGCGGCGAGAACGGATTTCACGGCGATACCGGCCTCGCACCCACTGTCTGCCTCCGCGAGGGGACGGACCTCACGCTGGTGTCCTACGGGACACTGCTGGGCGAGGTGCTGGAGGCGGCACGGCTGGCTGAGACGCAGGGGATCTCCTGTGCGGTGTTTAAGATCAACCGGCTCTGCCCGATCGACAGCGGCCCCATCCTCGACAGCGTCGGGCAGACGCACCGCCTGCTGGTGGTGGAGGAGGTCGCCTCCCACGGCTCGGTCGGCCGGGACCTCGCGACCCAGCTGGCCGCTCTCAATGCCTGGCTGGGCCGGGTGATTCTGCTCAACGCGGGCGACGGACTGGTGCGCCACGGCTCCGTTGCGCAGCTGCGCGCCCTGTTGGGCATCGACGCGCAGCACATCGCTGCCACCATTGAGGAGGCAGTCCGATGAGCCGGGCGAGGCTGGACCAGGAGCTGGTCCGTCTGGGGCTGGCCCCCACCCGGCAGAAGGCGCAGGCGGTGATCATGAGCGGCCAGGTGTTTGTGGACGGGCGCCGGGTGGATAAGTGCGGCTTTCCCGTCCCACCCGGCAGCGAGATTCAGGTCCATGGCAAGACGCTGCCCTACGTCAGCCGCGGCGGCCTGAAGCTGGAAAAGGCGCTCCAGACTTGGCCAATCGAACTCAACGGCGCGACGGCGATGGACTGCGGCGCCTCCACCGGCGGCTTTACCGACTGCATGCTGCAAAACGGCGCGGCAAAAGTCTACGCCGTCGACGTCGGATACGGCCAGCTGGACTGGAAGCTGCGCGCAGACGCGCGGGTAGTCTGCCTGGAGCGGACAAACGCGCGCTATCTCACCCGGGAGCAGATTCCGGAGCCGCTGGACTTTGTGTCCGTGGATGTGTCGTTTATCTCTCTGGGGCTGATTTTGCCCGCCCTGCGCCCGCTGCTGCGCGAGTCGGGACAGATGGTCTGCCTTGTTAAGCCGCAGTTTGAGGCGGGGCGCGAGAAGGTGGGGAAGAAGGGGGTCGTGCGCGACCCCGCCGTCCACCGCGAGGTACTCGAGCAGTTCCTGCACCATGCGGCGCAAAACGATCTGCACGTCCTCGGCCTGACCTTTTCCCCCATCCGCGGGCCGGAAGGGAACATCGAATACCTCGGCTGGCTCTCCGTCCGGCCGGAGGAGCGGGCGCTGCCCGATTTGGGGGAGCTGGTCCGCCAGTCCCATGAGACGCTGGAGAAGAGCCTATGAATGTCATTCTCAGTCCAAATCCATACCGGGACAAGGGGCTGCGGACCGTCCGGGAGGCGCAGAAAATTCTGGAACAGGACGGCATCCGTACCGAGATCTGTCTCCCGTTTCACCCGGACGGCAGTTATGACGTGCCGGAGGGGGTGGCCTTTGCCGATATCCGGCAGGCCGCGCCGCGCTCGGACATGCTCATTTGCTTTGGTGGCGACGGGACCATCCTGCATTCGGCCAAGCTGGCCGCCCAGTACCGCATCCCGGTCCTGGGGGTGAACATGGGCAGTGTGGGCTTCATGGCGGAGCTGGAGCACGGGGAGCTGAAGCTCCTGCACCGGCTGGTGGAGGGGCGCTACAGCTGTGAAAAGCGGATGCTGATGGACGTGCGCGTCTTTCGGGAAAACCGCTCCATCTTCCAGGATACCGCCCTGAACGACGCCACCATCACCAAGGGCGCGGTGGCCCGGGTGATCGACCTGGCCGTCTATGGAGACCGGATGAAGATGATGGAGTTCTCCG
Organism: Candidatus Onthomonas avicola; assembly: GCA_018710845.1. Classification (GTDB taxonomy): domain Bacteria; phylum Bacillota; class Clostridia; order Oscillospirales; family Oscillospiraceae; genus Onthomonas; species Onthomonas avicola. Next base: position 14,806 of record DVJB01000050.1, on the reverse strand, counting down.
GCGACGGGGTAATTGTCTCCACCCCTACCGGTTCGACGGCCTATTCCATGTCGGCCGGCGGCCCCATTGTGGAGCCGACGGCGGAGAACCTGATTATCACCCCTATCTGCGCTCACGCCCTGCAGGCCAAGAGCTTTGTGCTCAGCGCAGACCGGGTGGTAGCCGTGCGAACCCAGCGGCAGAGCCGGAAGAGCGTCTACCTCTCGGTGGACGGCGGGCGGGCGTTCCGCCTCAGCGGCGGCGACGTGGTGGAGCTGCGCAACTCGCAGCGGCACATTGAGCTGGTCCGCCTCACCGGCCGCCACTTTTATGAGATTGTCAACCAGAAATTGGGCAGAAATTGAGGGAAGGCATGAAAGAACGCAGACAACAGGCCATTTTGGAGATCATCGCCGAGCAGGAGATGGAGACGCAGGAGCAATTGCTCACCGCCCTGCGCGCGCGCGGCTTTCGGTGTACGCAGGCGACTATCTCGCGCGACATCAAGGAGCTGCAGCTGGTCAAGGAGCTGACGGCGGCCGGCAGCTACCGTTATGTCATCTCCGACCGCAAGGGGAAGGGGGAGCACGACGAGCGGCTGCGCAATATCTTCCGCGAGGGCGTCATCAGCGCGGCGGCTGCTCAGAATCTGGTGGTGCTCAAGACCATGCCCGGCCTTGCCAACGCGGCAGCCGCCGCGCTCGACCGGATGGAGATGGAGGGCATGGTGGGCACCTTGGCCGGGGACGACACCGCCCTGCTCATCATGCAGACCGCGCAGGACGCGGAGGCCTTCTGCGGGGAGATTCGAGGCATGCTGCGCTGACGGCGGCCCCGTTTGGCCGTCACGCGTGAGGAGGAATTGGGACGATGCTCTCTCTGCTTCACATCGAAAATATCGCCGTCATTCAGTCGGCGGACATCCTGTTTGACGCCGGGTTCAACGTGCTCACCGGCGAGACAGGCGCGGGCAAATCCATCGTGGTGGATGCCATCGGGGCCATTCTCGGCGCGCGCACCAGCCGCGACCTCATCCGGACCGGGGCGAAATCCGCCCTGGTGAGCGCGCAGTTTACCGGCGTGGCGGACCTGCCGTGGCTGGGAGAGAACGGGTTTGCCTTGGAAGACGGCGGCCTGATTCTGCAGCGCCAGATTTTCCCAAACGGGCGTAATCTCTGCCGTCTGAACGGCCGGCCGGTCACTGTGGCGCAGATGCAGGAGCTGGGCCGCCAGCTCATCAACATCCACGGCCAGCACGACGGGCAGCAGCTGCTGGACCCGGCGTGCCATCTCTCCTATCTCGACAGCTTTGGAGAGGCCGGCGCCCTGCTCGCGGACTTTCAGGCGAGCTACGCCGCCGTCTCCCGTCTTTCCCGGGAAATCCAGAGCCTCCAGATGGACGAGGCGGAGAAGGCCCGGCGGATGGATGCGTTAGACTATCAGATTCATGAGCTGGAGCGTGCCAACCTCCAGCCCGGCGAGGACCGGGAGCTGGCCGCCCGCCGCCAGATGCTGCGCAACGCCGGACGGCTGCTGGACGGGTTGCAGGAGGCGGACTTCGCCCTCTCCGGTGGGGAGGAAGGGGATGGAGCCATCTCTCTGCTCGGCCGGGCGGAGGGCGCTCTGCGCGGCATCAGCCGCTATTCCGACGAGCTGGCGGGACTCTCCGAGCAGCTGGCGGAGGTGCGCTATACCCTCGAAGATCTGGCCGAGCAGGTCGCCCGGCAGCGAGACCAGATGGAGGTCTCGCCCGGCGAGCTGGACCAGCTGGAGGGCCGTCTGGACGTCATTTACCGACTGCGGAAGAAGTACGGCGACACGGTGGAGGATATGCTCGCCTACCTCGCGCGCTGCCGTGCCGAGCGCGAGCAGATCGAGTACGCCTCCGACCGGATTGAGCAGCTCGAGCGCCAGCTCCAAAAGGCACTGGCCGAGACGCGGGAGAAGGGGAGCGCCCTCTCCGAGGCCCGCCGCGCCGCGGCGGAGCGGATGCGCGCGCGCATCGAGCGGGAGCTCTCCGAACTGGACATGCCCAAGGTCCGTTTCCAGGTGGCCTTCTCTCCGAAAGAGGGGCGCTACCAGATGGACGAGACGGGCATGGACGAGGTGCAGTTTCTCATGTCCGCCAATGTGGGCGAGGACTTAAAGCCGATTCACAAGATCGCCTCCGGCGGCGAGCTGGCGCGCATCATGCTGGCGCTGAAAAATGTGCTTGCGGAGAACGAGGCGGTGGCCACCCTCGTCTTTGACGAGGTGGATACCGGCGTCTCCGGCCGCGCCGCGCAGAAGGTGGCGCGCAAGATGTCGGACGTCGCCCGGCATAAGCAGGTGCTCTGCGTCACCCATCTGCCCCAGATTGCCGCCATGGCGGACGTCCACTTCTCGGTGGAGAAGGGCGAGCGCGACGGGCGGACTTATACCGCCGTCGAGCAGCTCGGCCGCGAGGCGCGCAAGCGGGAGCTGGCCCGCCTAGCGGGCGGCGAAAAGATCACCGACGCCCTGCTCCAGAGCGCCGGTGAGATGCTGGATCAGGCAGAATCGTATAAACGAGATCAGCGTGCATCCTGAAGCAATCAACTGATCCGATAGTGCCCGACAATGTCGTCTCGATTCTCCAAAACATCCTCCTCATAGCGCAGCTGGAAGGGGCTCGCGTGGTGAAGCAGGAAAGGGACGCCGTTGGCATTACGCCGGTCGGAGACGATGCCGATATGGGAGCGGAAGATGACGATATCCCCGCCCTGCCACTGGTCGATCTCCTCGAGGTCGGTGCTCAGCGCCGTGGCGGTGTGCTGGAAGTAGACGGCGAGATTGCGCACTCGCCGGAAGTCGATGTTGGGGTCCGGCTCGTCGATGTCGTAGTCCGCGGGATGGAGCGCGATATCCTCACTCACCAACTCCATCAGGTCATAGCCCGCCCCCAGCATCGCCTGCGCGACCACATCGGTGCAGACACCGCAGCCGTCGTCAGGGTAGCCGCCCTCGTAGTACCGGCTTTGATAGGCCGGCTTTGTGGCGAGATAGGCCCGCGCGCTCTTGAGGAGGTCAGTCTGGTCGTCCACGCCATCCAGGTCCGCATCTGAGGGGCTGACGTAAGGTTCCAGGCCGAAATCGGCGCTGTCGTATGATGGGTGCGGGATGATGTTGAAGCGGTAGAGCAGTGCAAGCACAGCTGCCAGGCCGGCGAGCAGCAGAATGGAAAGAATGACCTTTTTGCGGCACATGGCATGATCTCCCTCTCAGGGCTGCCCGTGGGGCGGCCGATTTTGCTTGGCCTGATTGTAGCATATCCTGCCAGGTGCCGACAAGGCGTCGAGGTCACGGCAGGGCAATCTTTAGGAAAACTTAATCTATCTTTCAGACAAAAGGAAGATTTTCATGCTATTCTGTAGCCAATCGGAGCAGGAGGCGCAGGGCTATGGAAGTGGCGGCAATTTTGGTTTTCCTATCGGTTCTCATCGCGGTGATCCGATAGTGCGAGGCGAGGGGAAACGGAGCGCTTTCCGGTTGACAAGGCCGGAGAGACATGCTACAATACACCACAGTGATTGCGATGACGAGGAATAGTATCGCGGCATCCTCTGCCAAGAGAGCCCCCGGTCGGTGGAAGGGGGAGAGAGCGCCGTCGAGAATACCCCTCTGAGCAGCCACCTGAACGGGAGAAGGGAACTGCTCCCCAGTAGGGCAGGCCGGGTGTGCCCGTTACAGCACCGGAGTTTGTCAGAACTCCCTGAGGCCCCTTCTCGTGAGAGCGGGGCGAACCAGAGGTGGTACCGCGCATTTTGCGCCCTCTGTCCCAACAGCGGGGACGGAGGGCGTTGTTATTTTGTCCGTCCCCAAAATCAGAGAAAAAGGAGACGAAGCGCATGACACTGTATGAGGAACTGACCGGCCGCGGCCTGATCGCCCAGGTTACCGACGAGGAAAAAGTGAAAGAGATGATCAATAACGGCAAAGCCACCTTCTACATCGGCTTTGACCCCACGGCTGACTCTCTTCACGTAGGCCATTTTATGGCTCTGTGCCTGATGCGCCGGATGCAGAAGCACGGCAACCGGCCCATCGCCCTGCTGGGCGGCGGTACCGCTATGATCGGCGACCCCTCCGGGAAGAGCGATATGCGCCAAATGATGACCCGAGAAACCATTGAGCACAATGCAGCCTGCTTCAAGAAGCAGATGAGCCGCTTTATCGACTTCTCTGATGGCAAGGCTCTGATGCTCAACAACGCCGACTGGCTGCTGGACTTGAACTATGTCGAGCTTCTGCGCGAGGTGGGGGCCTGCTTTTCGGTGAACAATATGCTGCGCGCCGAGTGCTACAAGCAGCGGATGGAGCGCGGCCTGAGCTTCCTGGAGTTTAACTATATGATCATGCAGTCCTACGATTTCTACCACCTGTACCAGGAGTATGGCTGCAACTTCCAGTTCGGCGGCGACGACCAGTGGTCCAATATGCTCGGCGGCCGGGAGCTGATTCGCCGGAAGTTGGGGAAATATGACGCCGAGGCGATGACCATCACCCTCCTGCTCAACTCCGAGGGCAAGAAGATGGGCAAGACGGTCTCCGGTGCCGTGTGGCTGGACCCGGAGAAGACCTCTCCCTATGACTTCTACCAGTACTGGCGCAACGTGGATGACGCGGACGTGATCAAGTGCCTGAAGATGCTCACCGATGTCCCCCTGGAGGAGATCGCGAAGATGGAGTCCTGGGAGGGCAGCCAGCTCAACCGCGCGAAGGAGATTCTCGCCTATGAGCTGACCAACCTGGTTCACGGCAAGGAAGAGGCGGACAAGGCGCAGGGGACTGCCCGCAGCCTCTTCGGCGGCGGGGACGCCTCCGCCGATATGCCGGAGACCCGCATCTCCTCAGAGGAATTGACGGACGGCTCTGTCGGCCTGGTGAAGCTGCTGGTCCTCTCCGGTCTGGCGTCCTCCAACGGCGACGCGCGCCGGTCCATCACCAAGGACAAATGCATCAGTGTGGACGGCGAGAAAATCCTGGATGCCGCCTGCCAGATTCCCGCGGAAAAGCTGGCGGGCGACGGCGTGGTCCTGCGCAAGGGGAAGAAAATCTATCACCGCGTCCATCTGTAACAAGAATGCGGCAAACGCCCGCCCTCCGGTCAAGCGGCCGGAGGGCGGGCGTCAATTCTTTTTGGATGGGGGGACTCAGATCTCGTTCACCGCGTTCTTGCCGGCCACATAGCCGTAGTACATCGCCATGGAGTGGGACACGCCTTTGAGCGTGATGGGATACTCGGCGGCGAAACGGCTGCCCTGGACGTTCCCGGCCACATAGAGCCCGGGAATGACGTTGCGGTTTTCATCGAAAGTATGGCAGTTTTCGTCCGACTCCAGGCCGCCGATGATGACCAGCAGCAGCGCGCACTCAAACTGGTCGGCGTAGTAAGGGGGCTGGTTGAGCGGGAAGAGGCGGCTGGAGACCTTGCCGAAGTCCTCATCCACGCCCTGCGCGGCGAGCTGGTTGTAGCGCTCAATGGAGGCCAGGGCGTTGGCCTGCGCGGCCTCGTCATCCGGGTAGAGCAGCGCCACCAGCTCTTCCAGCGTGTCCGCCGTCACGCAGCGCCCGTCGTCAATGGCGGCCTGGAGCTGATAGGGGCTCTTATAGTTGCGGTAGGTCTGATTGTTTGCGGGCCCCTCCTCCGCGCTGGCGTAGTCCTCATAGTAGCAGGCGCCGCCGTGTGCGGCCGGCATATATGGCAGCTGTTCCGGCCAGCCGGCGTCAAAGATCTGCCAGGACTTGCGGTCACGGAGCAGCTCGATCTGATTTTCGATCTGCTGGCCGGGCAGATCCTCATTCATAAAGCGGTTGCCGTTCATATCCAGGTTCAGGAAACCGGCGATCCCCATCACGCCGACGCCCTCCAGGTCCGCGCCGCCGCCCATATGGTGGATCATGGGCGCGTGCGCCTGCTGCACGCGCGCGCCGGCCCACATGCCCAGCTTAATGCCGTCGCCCTGGTTGGTCATATTGCCCTCGACATCCACATTGGTGAACATGCGGACAATGCCGTTCTCAATCACGTCGGGGCAGAAATGCCGGACCATCGCCTCATTCTGCGAGTAGTCTCCGGTGGCGAGAATCACGCCCTTGCTGGCGTTTACCTTCAGATAGCCGCCGGTCTCCGCGTTGCGCACGTAAGCGCCCACACAGCGGCCGTCCTCCATGATGAGCCGCTCGGCAAAGCAGCCGTAACGGGCGTCCACGTTGCCGGTGGCGACCGCTGCCTCCATATTCGCCTTGAAGGTGACCGACTGGTCCGGCTTGAACTCCACCGAGGTCGGATAGCAGGGGAATTCCTCCTGCGTCCAGTCATAGTGCTCCGGCAGGGGATAGAAGATGGGAATCAGGAAGTTGTCCGCGCTCTCGTCCGGGATGGGCGAGCGGGTCTCCGGCGCGTAGTAGAGGCTGGGGTTGGCCTCCACCCACCAGTCAAACACCTCACCGATGTTGTGCGCCCACTTGCTGATAATGGGGCGCTTGACCTTGTAGCAGGACTCCTGCATGTGGAAGTTGACCATCGCCTCGATCTGCTCACGGGTCCAGGTGTCGCGTCCCCACCGGGCCTGCACATTGCCGTTGATGACGGCATACTCGCCGCTGCGGCACTGGGGAGAGGCGGCCTTTTCAATTGCCACGACAGAGGCGCCCTCCTCCGCGGCTGCGCGGCAGGCAGCCACGCCGGCCACACCGCAGCCGATGACCAGCACCTCGGTATTCAGCTCCTCTTCTACCATGTCATCTGTGATCTCGGGCGCCTCTCCCAGCCAGTCATCGTCAGAGGAGGCGGCCGCGCTGCTGTCATCGGCGGCGACGGCGGTGCCGCTGGCCTGGGCAATGCAGTCGTCCAGGCATTGCTTGACCGCATTGGTGGTCAGCGTCGCGCCGGAGACACCGTCGATGTCGCTGCTCTGCGCGGCCAGACACTGGGCGATCAGCTCATCCCCGGCGACCTGGCCGATATCGGCGGTCTCCTGGGAAAGATCAAGCTGGATGTCGGTGATGCTGGTCTCGTCAAAGGTGGCAGTCATGGTGACCAGGCCGAGCCCGGTGGCGGTAGCAGTATAGGTTCCGGGCGTATATGTACCGGAGGGAGCGACAGGGGATGGGGTGTCTGCTGTCCCTGCGCCGGTGCTCTCAGGTTCCGGTGTGGCGGCAGGGGTGGTTGCCTCTGCCTGGGCGCTGTTTTGCATGTAGTCGCAGGCCTGCAGTACGCCCAGGGCGGCGACGCTGGCCGCGCCGGCAGCGATGCCCTTGATAAAGTCTCTGCGTGAAATCGGTCCATTTGCCATATGGAATCTCCTCCTGTTTGCTCTCTTCCCGGCGGGACAAGAGGTCGGGGCCGGGTACCCGACACAATAGGATGGATTTATTATATGGGATTGCGTCGAAAAAAACAAGAAAATACAAAAACTTTTTGCAAAAGAAAGCGCGCGTCCGGAGAGATTCCTCTCACGGACGCGCGCATCCTAAATGATTTTGCGGTCGGGTCAGACCTGCTCAAACTGATCCTTGCCGACGCCGCACAGCGGGCAGACAAAATCGTCCGGCAAATCCTCAAACTTGGTGCCCGGGGCAATCCCCTGGTCGGGTGCGCCGACGGACTCGTCATACTCCCAGCCACAGACGACACAGACATACTTCATCGCGTTTCATCTCCTTGTATCCAGTGCCCGGCTATGCCGGGTTCAAAGCTATTATATCCAGTTGACTAAGCTTTGTCCACACATTTGCAATGGGTGTCAGCTCAAAAGCGGTTTTTCTCCGGCTCCAGACCGTAATAATCACGCACCACTGACAGCGCATCGGGCAGATTATGCCCGCTGACCAGGATAGAGATGTCCACCTCCGAGGTGGTGATCAGCATCACCTGAATCCCCACCTGACTGAGCAGGGAGAAGACGCCGGCGGCGACGCCGGGGGTCTGGACCATATTGGGGTCATAAAAGGCCAGCTTGCTGTTGCCCGGAAGAATTTCGGGAGAGAGCTCGGGATTGGCCTTGCGCAGCTGGGCCAACACGGCCAGGGCGGTGGCGAGCGCATCGTCCGAGATGGTGAAGCTCAGGCGAATGCTGCCGCCCTGCGGCGCGGTCTGGGAGATCATGTCCACATTGACGCCGTTTTCCGCCAAGGCGGTGAGTACCTCCGCCACCGCCCGGCTGTCGCAGGGCAGGGAGGAGAGAGTAATCAGCGTCACGTCGGACACATAGGCAATTTTCGTGATACCGTGGCTCATTGGGCGCCTCCTTCCTCTTGCGCGGCGACCAGCTGCTGCATGTCATACAGGCCGGGCTGTGTGGCCCCGGCGAGGAACTTGGCCGCCTTGACTGCGCCGGAGGCGAAGATCTCGCGGCTCTGCGCCTCGTGCCGGATCTCGATCACCTCGTCCCGCCCGGCAAAGATCACCTCGTGGACGCCCACGATGGTGCCGCCACGCACGGAGCTGATGCCGATCTCATTCTTCGGGCGGGGCATCCGGCGCTCGTGGCGGCCATAGTTGTACTCCGCCCGATAGTCAAGGGACTCGGCCGCCGCGTCGGCCAGCATGAGGGCCGTGCCGCTCGGGGCGTCCACCTTCCGGTTGTGGTGGCGCTCGACAATCTCAATGTCATAGCTCTCACCCAGAATGGCGGCTGCCCGTCGGACCAGATCGAGTACCACGTTGATGCCGAGGCTCATATTTGCCGAACGGAAGATGGGCACCTTTTCGCTGGCCGCGTGAATCTGGGCGATCTGCTCCTCGGAATAGCCGGTCGTTGCCAGCACAATAGGCACGTGCCGCTCCACGGCAAAGGAGAGCAGCCCGTCGAGCGCCTTCGGGCTGGAAAAGTCGATGATGACGTCCGCCTCGCCGGTGAAATTGGCAGGAGAGACGTAGACGGGATAGTCCCGTCCCGTCTGATTGATATCAAAGCCCGCCACTACCTGCACCTGGCTGTCGGCCTTGCAGATGGACTCCACCACCTGCCCCATCTTGCCGTTGCAGCCGGAAATGATTATCTTCAGCATCGCGGTCCCTTATCCTTTCAGCAGGCCGTACTCGCGCAGCACGTTCTGGAGTGTGGCCAGGTTGGCAGGTTCCATCTCGCACAGCGGCAGGCGCAGCTCGCCGGCGTCCATCCCGATCAGGTTCATCGCCGTCTTAACCGGAATGGGGTTGACCTCGATGAACAGCGCATCGTTGAGCTTCTGATATCGGGCCTGCAGCTTGGCTGCCTCGGCAAAATTGCCATCCAGGCAGAGGTGAGCCATCTGATGCACGACCTGCGGCAGGATATTGGCCAGAACAGAGATGACGCCCTTGCCGCCCATCGCCATCATGGGCACCACCGTCGCGTCGTCGCCGGACCAGATGTTCATCTCGTCCCCGCACAGGGCGACGGTCTGGGACACGAGGTTGAAGTTGCCGCTGGCCTCCTTGATCCCGTTGATCATCGGGTGCTTGGCCAGGGCCGCATAGGTGCTGGCCTTAAAGGAGCAGTTCGTACGGCTGGGTACATGGTAGAGAATGATGGGGGTGTGGACCCGGTCCGCCACGTACTCGTAGTGACGGATCAGACCGGTCTGGGTGGCCTTGTTGTAGTACGGCGTGACCATGAGCAAGCCGTCCGCCCCGGCGGATTCGGCGTGCAGGGAGAGGGTGAGGGCGGCGGCGGTATCGTTGCTGCCGGAGCCGGCGATCACCTTGCAGCGGCCGGCTACCTTTTTGACGGCATACTCCACAGTGTCCATATGTTCCTGCATGCTCTGGGTGGAAGATTCGCCCGTTGTGCCGCAGATACAGATCGCGTCTGTGCCGTTGGCGATCTGGAACTCGATAAGCTGGCCCAGCTTCTCAAAGTCCACGCCGCCCTTATGGAAGGGGGTGACGATGGCCACGCAGGAGCCGGTAAAGATAGGCTGCTTCATGCTGAGAGATCTCCTTTCTCCGGTGGATTTCAGGAATAAAATGAAATAGATTACTTGCGGGTGATATAGCCCTCGGCGCACAGCAGCTCGGCCAGCAGCACGCCGCCTCCGGCGGCGCCGCGCAGAGTGTTGTGGCTCAGGCCGACAAATTTGTAGTCGTACTGGCTGTCCGGACGCAGGCGGCCCAGGGAGATCGCCATGCCACCCTCCAGGTCACGCTGCAGGCGGGTCTGCGGATAGGCGGGGTCTTCAAAATAGTGGAGGAACTGCTTCGGAGCGGAGGGCAGCTCCAGCTCCTGCGCCCGGCCGCGGAAGGAGGCCCAGGTTTCTTTGATCTCCTCGACGGAGGGCTTTGCGATCCCCTCCGGGAAGGAGAAGAAGACGGCCGCCATGTGCCCATCGGTGACCGGCACGCGCAGGCACTGGCTGGTGATAGCAGGGGACTTGGCGTCCACAATGCGCCCGTCCTCCACGGTGCCCCAGAGCTTCATCGGCTCCTGCTCGCTCTTCTCCTCTTCGCCGCCGATATAGGGGATGACATTGTCCACCATCTCAGGCCAGGTCTCGAAGTTCTTGCCCGCGCCGGAGATCGCCTGATAGGTGCACACGAGCGCCTTCTCCAGGCCGTACTTCTCGCGCAGGGGGTGCAGCGCGGGCACATAGCTCTGCAGGGAGCAATTGGACTTGACGGCGATAAAGCCGCGCTCGGTGCCCAGGCGCTTGCGCTGGCTCTCGATCACCGCGATATGCTGCGGGTTGATCTCGGGCACCACCATCGGCACGTCGGGTGTGTGGCGGTGGGCGGAGTTGTTGGAGACGACCGGGCACTCGTGGCGCGCGTAGCGCTCCTCCAGGGCGCGGATCTCGTCCTTCTTCATATTCACAGCGCAGAAGGTGAAGTCCACCTGCGCGCAGAAGGCGTCGATGTCCGCCTCGGCGTCCAGCACGACCATATTCTTGACCGATTCCGGCATGGGATCGGCCATCATCCAGCGCTTGCCGGCAACCTCCTCATAGGTCTTGCCAGCGCTGCGGGCGCTGGCGGCCAGAGCGGTGAGCTCAAACCAGGGATGATTGGCCAGCAGCGTGACAAAACGCTGCCCGACCATGCCGGTGCAGCCGACAATGCCAACTTTGAATTTTTCCATATCGCTTCCTCCTAGATGGTCCGCACATTCAGCTTATGCGGCCGGTGTCCATGAGTTTCCGGACGGGTTTGGGCAAAAAAGAAATCAGCCGTTGAAAACTGGCTGATCGTGTACTATAATGTGCCTTGTGTCTGTCACATCACAGTATAGGCAGATCAGCGCACCACCGGGGCATACCCAATCCGGTGACAGTCGGCAGGCTGTTGGCCTGACGCCCAGGCGGCCCGGTTTCCGACAGCCGAACCCCTTCGGCGGCGCACCCTTTCCTGCTGCGTCTCGGAGCGACGGGACTCTCGGCAGCGGTACTGATGTGAGCCGCACCTCTATTCTGCATGGTTACAGACATGATACCACGTGGATATCGTGTAGTCAAGGATTGCCTGCAAATTGCGGACGGTCTTTGCCCGGGAAATATCCGCTGCGATGTCAATCCAGATGGGAGAAGAGACGATTGCCATGAAGACCAGTGATTTTTACTATGACCTCCCCCCGGAGCTGATCGCCCAGACTCCGTTGGAGCGGCGGGACGGCTCGCGCCTGATGACGCTGAACCGGGAGACCGGGGCGATCGGCCACCACCATTTTTACGACCTGCCGCAGTTCCTCCGCCCGGGCGACTGCCTAGTGCTCAACGACTCGCGCGTGCTGCCTGCGCGGCTGATCGGCCACCGGGAGACGGGCGGGGCCTGCGAGGTGCTGCTGCTCATCGACCGGGGGGAGAAGACGTGGGAGTGCCTCGTCCGGCCTGGCAAAAAGATGCGCCCGGGAACCAAGGTGATCTTTGGAGACGGCGAGCTGACCGCTGAGGTGACCGAGGTGCTCGAGGGCGGAAACCGCCTGGTCCGCTTTCATTACGACGGCATCTTTTTGGAGACGCTCGAGCGGCTTGGTAAGATGCCCCTGCCGCCCTATATCCGCGCGGAGCTGGAAGACCAGGAGCGCTACCAGACGGTCTATTCCAAGGTGACCGGCTCGGCCGCGGCCCCGACGGCGGGGCTGCACTTCACGCCGGAGCTGCTGCAGCAGATTCAGGCGATGGGGGTGCGCCTGGCCTGGGTGACGCTGCACGTGGGCTTGGGCACCTTCCGCCCGGTCAAGGCGGAGAATCTGGAGGAGCACGAGATGCACTCGGAATACTGCGTTGTGCCGCCAGAGACGGCCCAGGCTGTCAACGAGACGAAACGGGCCGGCGGCCGGGTGATCTGCGTCGGCACCACCTCCTGCCGGACGGTGGAGAGCTGGGCGGCGGAGGACGGGACGCTGCGCTCCGGCGGCGGATGGACGGACATCTTCATCTATCCTGGCTACCGCTTCCAGGTGCTGGACGGACTGATCACGAACTTCCACCTGCCCGAGTCCACGCTCATTATGCTGGTCTCCGCCCTCGCCGGACGGGAGCGGGTGCTCGCCGCCTATCAGGAGGCGGTGCGGGAGCGCTACCGCTTCTTCTCCTTCGGCGATGCGATGCTCATCTTATAGTGCGAGAAAGCGGCTGATTTCCTATGACAGGAGGACAAGAGATGTTTGAGCTTCTCAAGACAGACGGCGCGGCCCGCCGGGGCCGCTTCACCTGCCCGCACGGCGTGGCAGAGACGCCCGTCTTCATGAACGTCGGTACCCAGGCCGCCATCAAGGGGGCGCTCTCCGCGCGCGACCTGGAGGAGATCGGCTGCCAGATCGAGCTGTCTAACACCTATCACCTCCATGTCCGCCCGGGCGATGAGGTGGTGCGCGCGCTGGGCGGCCTGCACCGCTTTATGGACTGGCATGGGCCCATCCTCACCGACAGCGGCGGCTTTCAGGTCTTCTCCCTCGCCTCGCTGCGCAACATCAAAGAGGAGGGGGTCACCTTCCAGAGCCATGTGGACGGCCGCCGCATCTTTATGGGGCCGGAGGAGTCGATGACTATCCAATCAAACCTCGGCAGCGATATCGCCATGGCCTTTGACGAGTGCGTGGAAAATCCGTCCACGCACGAGTATGTCGAGCGGTCTGTCCGCCGCACCCAGCGATGGCTGGAGCGGTGTGTCGTAAAGCACCGGGCACTCAACGCCGCTCCCGGCTGCGTCAATCCCGGCCAGATGCTCTTTGCGATCAACCAGGGCGGCATTTATCCCGACCTGCGTATCTGGCACGCGCGCCAGATCGCCGCGATGGACGGCTATGACGGCGTGGCGATCGGCGGCCTTGCGGTGGGGGAGAGCACCGAGACGATGTATGAGATTTTGGACGCCGTTGTCCCGGAGCTGCCGGAGGACAAGCCGCGCTATCTTATGGGCGTGGGCACCCCATCCAACATCATCGAGGGGGTGGCGCGCGGCGTGGACTTTTTTGACTGTGTCATGCCGGCCCGCAACGCCCGCCACGGCAAGCTCTACACCTGGGACGGGACGATCAATATCAAAAATGAGAAGTACAAGCTCGACGACCGTCCGATTGAGGAGGGCTGCGGCTGCCCGGCCTGCCGGCGCCACTCCCGTGCCTATCTCCGCCACCTGTTCAAGGCGGACGAGATGCTGGCCATGCGCCTGGCGGTGATCCACAATCTCTGGTTCTACAACCACCTGATGGAGGCCATCCGGCAGGCGCTGGAGGAGGGGCGGTTCCAAGCCTTCCGCGCGGAATATTCCGAGCGTCTGCAGCGCCGGCTCTAAAATTTGGAAATTGTAGGTTTGTCAATGATGTGTTACAGGAAGAGGGAAAGCGAAGAGGGCCTGTTTGGGAGAGTTCCAATTGAGGGGGCGCATGGGGAAAGCGTTATATTTTCTGTTCCAGACGGCAATCTGCTTTTTGAAATCGTCGAAGGAAAAGAATTTATGTGAGGCGTAGAAGTATTCGTTGTCCTTCCGGTGACTGCGCTCTACCTTGCCATTGTGACGGGGCGTATAAGGCCGAATCAGCTTGTGACGGATATGGAGACGTTCCAGCGTCACTTCAAAGAGTGTCTTCTTGTTAGAGCTCCGGGCGTTAAGCCTGTTGGTGAACTCTGGGCCATTATCTGTCTGGACACATTCAATGGCATAGGGGAAGCGCTGTACACAGTGCTGGATAAACTGGGCGGAGGAATAAGAATTATGCTCCTTGAATGCCTCTAAGTAGCGAAAGCGGCTATATTCATCCAGGAAGGTGTACTGGTAATAGTGGCCGCCATTCTCTTTGGCGTCCTGGACAGCGGCGCCTACCAGGCAGGAGGATGGGACGTATTTCACATCAATCTGCACCTTTTGTCCTGGATAATCCGCCTTCTTGTATGGTTTGGGGATGTACTTAGGATTGGGCAGCCGGACCGCCATCTGACCCCTCTTCTTTAAAAATCGATAGAGCCCCGAGATGGATCTTTTGTAACCCCGCTGGCGGAGCTTTACCCAGAACACAGTCAGACCAGCATTGGGATTTCTGCGGCGCATATCGTCGATAAGCTTGATCTCCTCCGGCCGGTGCTGCTTGGGATGGCTGTGGGGACGGTGGGAACGGTCCTCCAAAGAGCCCAGAGTCCCGTCATACCGCGCTCTCCAGCGATAAACGTACTGCCGGTTCGTGTGATAGCGTCTTGCCGCTTTGGTAGCGCCATATTTCTCGGCGTACTTGATCAGAGCTTGCCTATACCTGGCTGTTTGTGTTATCTTATCCATAGCGAATAGGGTACACCTGCCTTTCGGTTTTGTCTTGGCAACTTAACCTTAACACAGGCCACTCCTATTCGCTATCCCTTTTCCCTATTGTCACACATCATCGTAACACCTACA
>DVJB01000049.1 GCA_018710845.1 Candidatus Onthomonas avicola | reverse complement strand
CCTGCACCGGCGCCGCCGCCGTCCGCTCCGCCAGCTCCTGGCAGGCCTCGCGGGCGGTGTACATCGAGTTTTCCAGCACCTGGCCCTTGACCAGTTCGCGCGCCTCCAGCGCGTCGCGGCACTGGGCCACGAGATTCTCCCCGATGCCGTCCTTGCCGACGGTGAGGATGACCTCCAGCCCGTTGGCCAGGGTGCGCAGCTGGGCGCGCTGCTTGCTTGTCAGTTCCATCTATTCCGTCTCCTTCTCTCTCCGGGCCAGATAGGCCGTCAATGTCTCCTGAAAAGCCCGCAGGGCCTGCCCCCGGTGGGAGATCTCGTTCTTCTCCTCCGCCGTGAGCTGGGCGAAAGTCTTTTTCAGCCGGGGGACGAAAAAGATGGGGTCGTAGCCAAACCCGTCCGTCCCCATCGGGGCGTAGGCCACCGTGCCGTCGCAGCGGCCCGCGGCGGTGAGCACCGTCCCGTCCGGGAAGACGCAGGCGATGGCGCTCTCAAAGTGGCAGGTCCGCGGGCTCAGGCCGTGCATATTGCGCAGCAGGAGCCGGCAGCGACCCGCGTCGTCCAGCCCGGGGCCGCCGTAGCGGGCGGTGTACACCCCCGGCGCGCCGCCGAGCGCGTCCACGCAGAGGCCGGAGTCGTCCGCGATGGCGGCAAGGCCGCTCGCCTGCGCGACGGCGCGCGCCTTGAGCAGGGCGTTCTCCGCAAAGGTGGTCCCCGTCTCTTCCACGTCCACGTGGAGGCCGAGCTCGCTTGGCAGCACGACCTCCACCCCCAGGCCGGAGAGGATGCCGCGCATCTCCCTCAGTTTGCCCGGATTCTGGCTGGCCAGTACAAATTTCATTGCTCCGCCTCCGCCAGCACCCTCTGCTGCAGGGCGGTCAGCTCCTCAATGCCGCGCGCGCACAGGCGGACGAGCTTCTGCTCCTCCTCCACGCGGAAGGGGCGCCCCTCGCCGGTGCCCTGCACCTCGATCAGCTCGCCCGTGCCCGTCATGACGCAGTTGAGGTCCACCATCGCGCTCGAGTCCTCCTCGTAGCACAGGTCGAGCAGCAGGGCGTTTTCCACAATGCCGGCCGAGACAGCCGCCACGCTGCCGGTGAGCGGGTTTTCCCGAATCTGCTTCGTGCGCAGCAGGTGGCGGCAGGCCAGCGCGAGGGCGATATAGCCGCCGGTGATGGAGGCGGTGCGGGTGCCGCCGTCCCCCTGGAGCACGTCGCAGTCGATGACGATCTGATGCTCCCCCAGCTTCTTGCGGTCCACCACCGCGCGCAGCGCGCGGCCGATCAGCCGCTGAATCTCCGCGCTGCGGCCGGAGAGCTTGAGCTTGGAGACGTCGCGCCGGCTGCGCTCCCGGTTAGCGCGCGGGAGCATGCTGTACTCCGCCGTCACCCAGCCCTCGCCCATCGGGACGTGGGGCGGGGTGCGGTCCTCCACCGAGGCGGTGATATAGACCTGGGTGTTGCCGCACTTGATGAGGCAGCTCCCCTCGGCAAAGCGGTTTACGTTCGGGATGATCTCCACGGGCCGCAGAGCGTCCTTGGCCCGTCCGTCCATCCGTTTCATATCTTCCCTCCCCCGGTCAGATCAGGGCCCGGACGAACTCCTCCGGGTCGAAATAGCGCAGGTCATCCATCCCCTCGCCCACGCCGGCGAACTTGACCGGCAGGCCGAGCTCCTGGGCGATGGCGATGGCGATGCCGCCCTTGGCGGTGCCGTCCAGCTTGGTGAGGACGATGCCGGTAATGCCGCAGCTCTCCTTGAACTGCTTGGCCTGGGTCAGGCCGTTCTGGCCGGTGGTCGCGTCCAGCACGAGCAGCGTCTCCTTCGAGCAGATGGGGCACTCGCGCTTGATCACGCGGTCGATCTTATTGAGCTCGTTCATCAGGTTGGTCTTGTTGTGCAGCCGCCCGGCGGTGTCCACCAGCACCACGTCGGTCAGCCGGGCGTTGGCGGCGTTGATCGCGTCAAAGACGACGGCGGCGGGGTCCGCCCCCTCCCCCTGCTTGACAATCTCCGCCCCGCAGCGGTCCGCCCAGATGGTGAGCTGTTCGGCGGCGGCGGCGCGGAAGGTGTCGGCCGCGGCGAAGAGGACCTTCTTCCCCTCCTGCTGGAGGATGTGGCCGATCTTGCCGATGGTGGTGGTCTTGCCCACGCCGTTGACGCCGATGAAGAGCACGATGGACGGCTGGCTGTAGAGGATCAGCCGCCGGTCGCCGACGTTGAGCATGTCGGCCAGAATCTCCCGCATGACGCCCTTGGCTCGCTCCGTGTCCCCGATGCGCTCGGCCTCGCACCGCTCGCGCAGGCGGGCCACAGCGCGCAGGGAGGCGTCCATCCCCATGTCGGAGAGGATGAGCGACTCCTCCAGCTCGTCATAGAACGTGTCGTCCAGCTTGGTATAGCTGTTAAAGATGTTGATGCGCTTGAGCTTGTCAAAAAATCCCATATTGTCTCCTCCTGCCTCCGCCCCGGGCGGAGCTGCCGTTGCGTATGTGAAAGGTCCCGCCGGGTCCGGCAGGTGTTATTCGGTGATGCCCAGCTCCCGCTCCACATCGTTGAGGTTGATGGTGAGAATGCGGCTGACGCCCTTTTCCTGCATGGTGACGCCGTAGAGCACGTCCGCCTCCTCCATCGTGCCGCGCCGGTGGGTAATGGCGATGAACTGGGTCTTGTCCGTCATGGAGCGCATGTATCGGGCAAAGCGCACCACGTTGCTCTCATCCAGCGCCGCCTCGATCTCGTCCATCACGACGAACGGGGTGGGCCGCACCTTTAAAAAGGCGAAGTAGAGCGCGATGGCCACAAACGCCTTCTCCCCGCCAGAGAGCAGAGTGAGCACCTTGAGCGCCTTGCCGGGCGGCTGGACGCGGATCTCGATGTCGCAGCCGAGCAGGTCCTTCGGGTCGGAGAGCTCCAGGGTCGCCTTGCCGCCGCCGAAGAGCTCGCGGAAGGTGGTGGAGAACGCCTCGCCGATCTTGCCGAGCTGGACGGCGAAGATCTTCTCCATCTCCGCCGTGATGCCGGAGATGATCTCCTCCAGCTCCCCCTTGGCCTTCAGGACGTCGTCCCGCTGGCCGGTGAGGTACTCATAGCGCTCGTTCACCCGCTCAAACTCCTCGATCGCCCCGACATTCACCGGGCCGAGGGCGGAGATCGCCCGCTTCAGCTCGCCGATCCGCCGGACCGCCTTGGGCAGCGACTCCAGCTCCTTGCGCTGGGACTGCGCCCCGTCGTAGCTGAGCTCGTAGTTGTCCCAGAGCTTGTCGAGCAGCTGTTTTTCCTCCATATTGGCCTGCGTCCGCTTCTGCTCGAGCAGGGAGCACTCGCGCTCCATGCGCAGCAACTCCTCGTTCTGCTCGCGGGCGGACTTGTCCGCCTGGTTGCGCAGGCCCTCCAGCTCCAGCTTCTCCCGGTTGAGGGTCTCCACCGACGCGCGCTGCTGCTCCAGCCGCTCGCGCAGGGCGGCCAGGGCCTGCTGGGCGTCCTGAATCTGGCCGCGCAGGCTCTCGTTTTTCCCCTCGTACTCCTGAATCTGCGCTAGGCGTGCCTCCCGGTCCCCCGAGATGTGCTCCGCCATCGCGCGCAGCTCAGCCAGCGACTGCCGCGTGGCGCTCTCCTCCGCCTCCAGCGCGGCCAGCTGGGCGGAGAGCTCGGCCGTCTCGGCGCGCAGCGCCTCCTGCCGGGCGCGGAAATCCTCCTGCCCGCTCTCCTTGCCCTCGCTCTCCTGGCGCGTGGCCTCGGCCTGCCCCTCCAGGGCGGCAATCCGCTCGCGGGCGGCGGCGGTGTCCCGCTCCACCTGGGCGCTGCGCTGGTCCAGCGTCTCCAGCTCAGCCCGCCAGCGCTCCGCCTGGGCGCGCAGGGCGTCCAAGAGAATCCGCCCCTGGCCGCACTCTCCCTCCAGCCGAAGGACGAGGTCGTCCTGCTCCCGCTTTTGCCCCTCGGCTGTGGTCAGCGCATAATCGGCGGCGTCCAGCTCGCGGCGGGCCTGGGCCTGGGCCTGGCGGGCGGCCTCCAGGTCACTGTGTACGCCATTGGCCTGCTCGCGCAGGCGCCCCAGCTCCCCGGCACGCGAGAGGATGCCCGCGCTCCGGCTGGCCGAGCCGCCGGTCATCGAGCCGCCGGGGTTGAGCACCTGGCCGTCCAGGGTGACGATGCGGAAACGGTGTCCATGCCGCCGGGCCATGGCGATCGCCGCTCCCAGGTCCTCACAGACAACCACCCGCCCGAGCAGGTTGGAAAAGATGGATGCATAGCGCGCCTCGCAGGAGATCAGGCCGCTGGCAATGCCGACAAAGCCGGCCTCCCGCTCCAGCCCCTGCTCCCGCAGGGCGGACGGGCGGATGTCCTCCAGCGGGAGGAAAGTCGCCCGGCCCGCGTCGCGCCGCTTCAGGTATTCGATGGCGGCCCGGCCGTCCTCCGCGCGGTCCACCACAATGTTCTGCATCGCGCCGCCCAGGGCGGTCTCGATGGCGACGGTATAGCGTTCCTCCACCTGCAGCAGCCCGGCAACCGGGCCGTGAACGCCGGCCAGCTGCCGCCGCCCGGCGGCCTGCATGACCGTCTTGACCGCCTTGGAGTAGCCCTCGTACAGTTTCTCCATCTCGGAGAGCATGCGGATGCGGCTCTGAAGGTTGTTCTCCTCCATCGTCAGGCGGCTGACCTGGTCCGACGCGGCGCTCATCCGGCGCTCGCGCGTCTCGCGGCGCAGGCGGTGGCCGCCCACCTCGTTTGCCAGCTCCCGGGCACGCGCGCGCGCCCGGTCCAGCTCGGCCTCCTTCTCCGCCGCGTCTCGGCCGGTCTCTTCCAGGCGGCGGGCGTTCTCCTGGATCTGGCTCTTGAGGGCGGTATCCCGGTCGAGCAGCTCCTGGGCCGCGGCGGCGAGGGCGGAGAGCTGCTCCCGCGCGCCGGCGGCGGAGGCATCCTGCTCGCTCTGCCGCGCGCGCAGCGCCTCGAGCTCTTCCCGGAGCGCCCCGGCCCGGCCGGCCAGCTCTGCCTCCTCGGCACGGCGGGCCTCCATCTGTCCGCGCAGGCCGTCCTGCTGCGCGCCGATCTCCTCCAGGCGCCGCTCCCGCGCGGCGATCTGCCCGGCGAGGTCGCCGGCGCGCCCGGCCTGCCGGTCCAGCTCGCGGGTGATGCGGTCGGCGTTTTCCAGGTTGTTCTGAATCTGATTTTTCAGCAGGGCGATGGCGGACTCCCGCTCATTGGTCTGGGCGGTGAGGCTGCTCATCTGAAAGCGCAGCGCGTCCATCTCCACATCGCGCCCGCGCATCTGCTCGGCCAGCTCCTCCGCGCGGCGGTAGAACTGCTCCTGCTGGGCGGCCGCGGCGTCGCGCTGGGCGACGGCGGCCTCATAGTCGCTATAGAGCTTGCGGTGGTTCGCGCGCAGCTGGTCCAATTGGGCCATCCAGACGGAGATCTCCCACCCGCGCAGCTCCTCGCGGTGGCGCAGAAACTCCTTCGCCTTCGCCGCCTGGTCGCGCAGCGGCTCGACCTGCAGCTCCAGCTCGGAGATCTTGTCGCCTACGCGCAGGAGGTTCTCCGTCGTCCGCTCCAGCTTGCGCTCGGCCTCCTCCTTGCGGTGCCGGAAGCGCGAAATGCCCGCCGCCTCCTCAAAGACGGCACGGCGGTCCGTGCCGCGGGTGGAGAGGATCTCGTCGATCTTGCCCTGGCCGATGATGGAATAGCCCTCCCGGCCCAGGCCGGTGTCCATAAACAGCTCGTTGATGTCCCGCAGGCGGCAGGACTGGCGGTTGATATAGTATTCACTCTCCCCGGAGCGGTAATACCGCCGGGTGACCATGACCTCGCTCTCCTCCATCGGGAGCATGTGGGAGGTGTTGTCCAGAATCAGCGAGACCTCGGCATAGCCGGTCTGGCGGCGCTTCTCCGTGCCGCCGAAGATGACGTCCTCCATCTTCCCGCCGCGCAGGGCGCGGGTGGACTGCTCCCCCATCACCCAGCGGATCGCGTCGGAGAGATTGGACTTGCCGCTCCCGTTCGGGCCGACGATGGCGGTGATCGCCTCGTCAAAGGTGAGCACCGTCTTATCCGGGAAGGACTTGAACCCCTGTATTTCCAGCGCTTTTAAGTACAAATCCGGCACCTCTGCTGTCATTTCAAACATGTATATAAGGACAGTTTATTATATCAGCCTTCCGGGCGGATTGCAACGGCCTGGCCGCCAAAAAGCGGAAAAGGCGGCGGGGCACAGGCCCGGCCGCCTCAGAAAGGTGATTTTTTCGCCCCGCGCGCCACCGCCTCGGCCACGCGGATGCCGTCCACCGCGGCGCTGACGATGCCGCCGGCGTAGCCGCAGCCCTCCCCGCAGGGAAAGACGCCGCGCACGGCGGACTGACACCCCTCGTCGCGCAGCACGCGCACCGGCGAGGAGGAGCGGCTCTCAATCCCGGTGAGCACCGCCTCCGGCGCGGCAAAGCCGTGCACCCGCCGGTCGAGCACCGGGAGCGCCGCGCGCAGCGTCTGCGCCACCTCCGGCGGGAGGCAGCCGTCCAGCGCCGTCCACGTCACGCCGGGGCGGTAGGTCGGGCGGACCGCCCCGCCCGCCGCCGAGGCCCGTCCGGCCAAAAAGTCGCCCACCAGCTGCGCCGGGGCGCGAAAGCCCCCGCCGCCGAGGCGGTAGGCCGCCTCCTCCCACTGTTCCTGGAAGCGCACGCCGGCGAGGGGGTCCGTCCCCGGATAGTCCTCCGGGGTGAGGCCGACGAGAAAGCCGCCGTTGATGTTCTCCCCGTCGCGGGCGCGGTAGCTCATCCCGTTGGTCACCAGCCGCCCCGGCTCGGAGGCAGAGGCCACCACCAATCCTCCCGGGCAGACGCAGAAGGAGAAAGCGCTGCGCCCGTCCGGCAGGTGGCAGGCGAGGTGATAGTCGCTCGGCGGGAGCCGGTCCCACGCCGCGCCGTACTGCGCGCGGCTGATCGCCTCCTGGTGGTGCTCGATGCGCACGCCGAGGGCGAAGGGCTTGGGCTCCATCGGCAGCTCCGCACGCTGGAGCATCCGGAAGGTGTCGCGCGCGGAGTGGCCGGGGGCGAGGACGAGGGCAGAGGTCTCCCGCCGCTCGCGGCCGTCCGGGCCGGTCAGTTCCGCTGCCGTCAGACGGCCGCCTGCCGTCTCCAGCCCGGTCAGACAGGTGGAAAAGCGCACCTCGCACCCGAGGCGGACCAACTCCTCACGCAGGCTGCGCACCACCCGACGCAGGATGTCCGTCCCGACGTGCGGGCGGAAGGACCAGGCCACGTCCGCCGGCGCGCCGAAGGCAACCAGCGTCTCCAGCACGGCGGGAATCCGCCCGTCGTGCGTGCCGGTGGTCAGTTTGCCGTCGGAGAAGGTGCCCGCGCCCCCTTCGCCGAACTGGACATTGGAGGCGGGGTCCAGCGTTCCGTCCGTCCAAAAGCGCTCGACGTCCGCCGTGCGCTCCTCCACCGGGCGGCCCCGCTCGATCACCGTGCAGGGGATGCCCGCCCGGGCGAGGAAGAGGGCGGCAAACAGCCCCGCCGGGCCCATCCCCACCACCAGCGGCGGCGGGCCGGACCAGCGCCCCACCTCCGGAAAACGGTACGCCGTCCGCTCCAGCGGCCGGACGTTTGCCGGGGCGCGGCGGAGGACGGCGTCCTCGTCCGCGACGGAGACGTGCAGGGTGTAGACCAGGCACGGCTCCCCCCGGCCGCGGGCGTCCACCGACTGGCGGACGACCCGCAGCTCTCCCAGGGCGCTGCGCGGCACGCGCAGCAGGCGGGCCGTCTTTTTCTCCAGCGCCTCGCGGTCCGCGCCCAGCGGCAGGCGGAGGTTGCTCAGTTGCAGCATCGCATTTCTTCCTCCCGGTCGGTTCTGTCCCACCCGCCCGGCGCATCTGTTACAAAGGAGCAGTCCGGCGGGAGGGATGGGATATGGTCGGCTATCTGTACCACACCGGCGCGCGCGGCCGGGTGCGGCTGGAATCTTACAGCGTGCGCGGGCTCACGGTGCTCTCCGCCCGTCTGCCCGGCACGGCTGAGCGGCGGGGAGACCGGCGTCGAACCGCGCGGGCCCTGCGCCTGCTCGGGCGCGCGGGCTGCCGGCGGCTGCTCGCCCCCTGCGCGCTTGACCCGGCGCTGCCCGTGGTCCATACCGGCCACCTCTGGCAGGCGATGGCGGTCCCGCTCGCGCTCGCCGCGCTCCGGCAGCGGGGCATCGCTCCGGAGCGGGCCGTCCTCGCCCTGCGGGGCGACCGGCCCACGCGGCCTTATCGGCAGGCCTGCCTCCGGCTGGCGCGGCAGGTGCGCGCGCTCTGCCTCCAGCTGGAGGGCGGGGAGACGCTCGGCTGGCAGCTCCAGCGCCAGCTCGGTGTGCCCCTCCTGCCGGCGGAGGAGGCGGCGCTGACCCTCTCCTTCTGCCCGGGCGAGAGACCGGAGGGCGCCTGTCTCTGTCTCGGCGGGGAGGACCCCGCGGTGGACGGCTTCACGCTCGACCTGCCCGGCCTGGCGCTGCCGCCGGGCTGTCCCGCGCTGCCGCTGCTGGCCGCCCTGCTGGACGCGGGCCGCCTGCCGCTGGAGGAGGTACAGGTCCTCCCGCTCGCGCCGCGGCTCAGTGCGGCGTGTCCGGAGATTCCCTCTCTGCCAGAAATACCGCGGCAGAGCGCGCCCCGATGAGCAGCTGCTGTCCGTCAAACGCGCTGTCCGGAGCAAAGGGGTCCGGGCAGGCGGTGTGCAGCACCAGCCGCCAGGCCATGCCTCTCGGCAGGACGGGCAGCGTCTGGCTGTGCGCCTCCCAGTGGGCGTTCACCGCCAGCAGGACGAGGTCGTCGTCCGTGTCCTCCGCGTTCCGCCCGGCAAAGAGGACGCCGATCTGGCGGGTGTCGTAGTCCGTCTTGTCGTTCCAGGCAACACCGTGGTGCAGCGACACGTCCGGCCAGCCGCAGCGGGCGGGCGCGGTCGGCCCGCGCAGGATGGGGTGCGCGGCGCGAAAGGCGATCATCCGGGAGACAAAGCGGAACAGCCCCTCGTGCTCCCGCAGGCGCGACCAGTCCAGCCAGGAGACCTCGTTGTCCTGGCAGTAGGCGTTGTTGTTGCCAAACTGGGTGTTGCCGAACTCGTCCCCCGCCAGGAACATCGCCGCGCCCCGGCTGCACAGCAGGACGACAAAGGCGTTTTTCCGCAGCCGGTCGCGCAGGGCGAGGATCTCCGGATCATCCGTCTCCCCCTCCGCGCCGCAGTTCCAGCTGTGGTTGACGTCTGCCCCGTCCTGGTTGTCCCAGCCGTTGGCGAGGTTGTGCTTCTCGTTATAGGCGTAGAGGTCATAGAGCGTAAAGCCGTCGTGGCAGGTGATAAAGTTCACCGAGGCGTCGCGGCGTTCCTCCGGCGGATAGAGGTCGAGCGAGCCGCAGATGCGCTGCACCGCCGCAGCCGCCATACCGCCGTCCCCCTTGAGATAGCAGCGCAGGTCGTCGCGGTACTTGCCGTTCCACTCCGACCAGCGGTTCCAAGAGGGGAAGGAGCCCACCTGGTAGAGCCCGCCGGCGTCCCACGCCTCGGCGATCAGCTTGGTGTCGGCGAGGATGGGGTCAAAGGCCAGCGTCTCCAGCAGCGGCGGCTCAGCCAGGGGACCCCCGTCCTCGTCGCGGCCCAGGATGCTCGCCAGGTCAAAGCGGAACCCCGCCACGCGGTACTCCACCACCCAGTGGTGCAGGCAGTCGAGAATGAACTGGCGCACCATCGGATGGTTGCAGTTGAGCGTGTTGCCCACGCCGGAGAAGTCGTAATACCGCCCGTCGGGGGTGAGCATGTAATAGATATTGTTGTCAATCCCCTTAAAGGAGAAGCACGGCCCGTCCGCGCCTCCCTCGGCGGTGTGGTTGAAGACCACGTCCAGGATGACCTCGATCCCGTGGGCAGCCAGGGTGCGGATCATCTCCTTGAGCTCGGTCCCCTCGCGGTTATACTCCAGCGCGGCGGTATAGCTGGTGTTGGGGGCAAAGAAGGCCACCGTGTTGTAACCCCAGTAATTGAGCATCCGCTTCCCGTCCACCGTGCGGCGCTCCGCCGTCTCGTCAAACTCGAAGATGGGCATCAGCTCCACCGTATTGACGCCCAGCTCGAGCAGATACGGCAGTTTCTCCATCAGCCCGGCAAAGGTGCCCGGATGCTCCACGCCGGAGGTGGGATGCTGCGTAAAGCCGCGCACATGCATCTCGTAGATCACCATGTCCCGGAACGGCCGCCGCGGGCTGGGAAAATCGCCCCAGGTAAAGCTGTCGCGTACGACCCGGGCGTGGTAGGCCTGTCCGTCCGGGCGGTCGCCGCCCCAGCCGCTCTGGCCGGTCACCGCGGCGGCGTAGGGGTCGAGCAGGAAGCGGCTGCGGTCATACAGCAGCCCGGCAGCGGGGTTGTGCGGCCCGTCCATCCGGTAGGCGTACTCAAACTCATAGATGTCCAGGCCGAAGACGATCATGGAAAAGGTGTTGCCGATGCGAAAGTGCTCCGGAAAGGGGAGCACGGCGAACGGCTCACGCTCCATGCGCCGGAACAGGCACAGCTCACAGTAGGTGGCGTGGACCGAATGGATGGTAAAGCTCACGCCGCCGGGCACCTCCACCGCGCCGCTGGCCAGATAGAGGCCGGGGCGGACGGGAAAGCCCGCGATCTCCTCGGTGGCGGGCATGGGCTGCTGAGACGCAAAGAGGCGGATCTCTCGTGACAGACCGGGCATAGGCCCCTCCTTTCAACCGGGATGGCCCGCGAAAACGGTTCCAATCCCATTTCGGACTTCCATATGGAATAAGCATACCCCCGAAAAAGACCTCTTGTCAACCAAAAGACCGGCCCGCCAAGACTGGCAGGCCGGTCTGATGATTTGCGCTTATCTCACGCGGCAGATGGCGGAGGCGGTAGTGCCGTCCGGGCCGGTGGCGGTGATGGTGCAGCTGCCGGAGCCGACGGCGGTGACGACGCCGCTGTCGCTCACGGTGGCGACGCTCTCATCCGACGAGGTCCAGGTCACCTGGTCGGCGTTCTCGTCCATCAGGGAATGGCTCTCGCCGGCGTTGAGGGTGAAGTCCTCGCGGTTGAGCACAACATCAATGTGTTCCCCCGTCGGCTGCTCCGTCTCGGTCTGGTCACCGGTGGTCTCCTCGGCAGGCTCCTCCGCCGCCGCGGCGCCGCAGGTGACCGAACATTCGGCCATGAGTTGCGAATCAGTAGCACTATCAGATGCGGCGATATAGGCTACGACCACGCAGCGTCCCTCGCCCGTCCAGGTCACCTGGGCCGTGTTCGGGCCGATGGACTGGACGGTAGCGACATTCTCATCACCACTGGCCCAGATTATTTTGTTTTCGCCGTCTCGCCACTGGCTCCTCCACTCGTCGATGTCAACATCTACTGTGGCGGTGAGGACGACCGAGCCGCCCTCCTCCAGCGTCACCTCTTCCGCGTCCAGCGTGACGGAGGAGGGCTGGACGGCGGGTGTCTCGTCCTCGACCTGCTGCGTCGTGTCCTCCGGCAGCTCGCTCTCCTCCTCCGGCACCATGTCAAAGAGCACGGAGATACCGGGCAGCTGGGTGAGGTCGGGCAGGTCCAGCCCCATGGAGGGGCCGAGCAGGTAGAGCATCCGCACGCCGAGCACCAGCGCGACGATGACCAGCACCGTCACGAGGAACGTCAGCACCTTGCCCACCACGCTCTTGCGGCGGATGGGTTTTTCCTCCACGATGGTGGGGATGCGGTCGGTGTCGCGGTGCGTGGGGCGCGCCGGGCGGAAGGACTGGGACTGGCTGGGGTCGCGCATGGCGTAATAGGAGGGATCGGGAATGCTGCCGGTATTGCGGGCCGCCTCCTGCTCCTGCTGCTGTTGGCTGGCGCGCGCGGCGGCGCGGCTGTAGCTGTTGCCGCCGGTGGCGCGGGTGCGCAGGATGGTGTCGTCCTCCCGCCGGGGCGGCTGCTGGGGCGGCGCCGACGTCCGGGCGCGCGGCGGCACAGGCGTGTCGCTCTGCTCGGAGATGGAGCGGAGAATCTCGTCCACCACAGCGTCGTCCACATGGGTGCGGCTGCTGCCGTAAGAGGCCGCGTCATCTATTGTACTGTTCTGATAACTGCCGCCGTAGCGGGTGGTGGACTCACGGTCCCCGTCCAGACGTCTCGTGCCTTTGGTTTCCTTCGCCATGGTTTCTAACGCCCTTTCTGTCAAAAATAATAAAAATGCGACGGCGGCGGCGTGCCTCTCCCGGCAGCCGGGCGGCCGCCATGGCCGGGCAGTCCGCCGTCCCACACTGGCTGCATGGTTAAGTACTATCATACCCTGCTTTCCGCCCCCCGTCAACACCTGACGTCTAAATTCTGCCCGCCGCGGCCGCTTCCCCGCACTTTTCCTCTGCTTCGCGCCTTGACCGGTTCCGCTTTTTTGACTATAATAGGGCGAGATTATACCTGATTTACCGGGCGTTTCTGCCCCGGTCACGGACGCTTTTTGCCGGGAAATGGGGGACAATATGGGACAGGGTACCATCGCCGCGGCGGTCATCGGCAAAAAATACCGCGCCGCCATCGCCGCCTACAGCCGCCAGCTCTCTGACGGCCATCTTCGCCTGAGCTTTCAGCAGGAGGCGGACGCCTTTTTCCGCCGCTGCGCCCTCGGCGTCTGGGCCAGGGGAGGCGAGGTGACGGAGAACCAGGTGGACACCTATAACGTCATCTGCTCCGGCGAGAACCGCCCGGCGCGTATCCTCTACCTGGAGCTGTGCGCCGCCGTGGCCAGCGCGCCCCCCTTTGCCCCGCCCGGCTTTTACAGCCAGATCGTCGCCGCCGACCGCGGCACACGCCGCCGCCGGGCGGAGCAGTTCTGCGAGCTGTGCTCGGTGCTGCTGCTGCTGTTTGCCTCGGCGGCAGACCAGGTGCGCCGGGCGATGACGGACTACGCCGCCGCCTGCGTCGCCCAGCTGCGGGCGATGGCCGGCGGTTCGGACGCGCCGGGGCGCGCCCCGTCCCAGGACCGCCCCGCCGAGCCGGTCCCCGCCGCCGCCCGTCCGGACGGCGCGCAGGAGCAGGCCGCGGACACCGACGGCGAGGGGGAGACGGCCAAGCCGCAGCCCACCCTGGAGGAGCTGATGGCCGAGCTGGACGGGCTCTACGGTCTGGAACGGGTGAAAAAGGACGTGCACAGCCTGGTCAACCTGGTGAAAATCCGCAAGCTGCGCGAGCAGGAGGGCCTGCCCGTCCCGGCGATGAGCCTGCACCTGGTCTTTATGGGCAATCCCGGCACCGGCAAGACCACCGTCGCCCGCCTGCTGGCCGGCATCTACCGGGCCATCGGCGTGCTGCCCAAGGGCCAGCTCGTGGAGGTGGACCGCTCCGGCCTGGTGGCCGGGTACGTCGGACAGACCGCCATCCAGACGCAGAAGGTGCTCCAGTCCGCCATGGGCGGCGTGCTCTTCATCGACGAGGCGTACACACTCGCCAGCCAGCCAGGGGGCAGCGACTTCGGCCAGGAGGCGATTGACACCATCCTCAAGGCGATGGAGGACCACCGGGACGAGCTGGTGGTCATCGTGGCGGGCTATTCCAACCTGATGCTGCGCTTTATCCACTCCAACCCCGGGCTGGAGTCCCGCTTTAACAAGTATATCTACTTTGACGACTATGACGGGGAAGAACTGCTGGCCATCTTCCGCTCCGTGTGCAAAAAGAACGGCTATACCATTGCCCCCGACCTGGACGAGCGCCTGCCCGCCTTTTTCCGCGACCTCTACGAGAACCGGGATGCGAACTTCGGCAACGCCCGTGACGTGCGAAACCTCTTTGAGCGCCTGGTCTCCATCCAGTCTGACCGGGTGGCCCAGCTGGAGTCCCCCAGCCGGGAGGACCTGATGACCATCACCGGGGAGGACTTCGACCGCGCCGAACGGGAGGAGCGTGGGGAGGACGGCTGACCAGGCCGCCGAAATGGCCGGGAATCCGCAGAGGATTCCCGGCCATGCCCGTTTCCGCGCCTCTCAGAGTTTCCGCTTGGGGATCAGCGCGGCCTTCTCCACGTCGGTGCCGAAGGAGCGGATCAGGGCGGAGCGCTGGCGGCGGGGCAGCATCTCCTTCAGGGCGGCATAGTTGCGCTTGGTATAGCGGATC
>DVJB01000048.1 GCA_018710845.1 Candidatus Onthomonas avicola | reverse complement strand
CGGCAGGAGCTGGAGAAGGCGGTCAAGAAGGGGGAGCGCTGCAAGCAGCGCCTGGCGGAGGCCAACCTCCGTCTGGTCGTCTCCATCGCCAAGCGGTATGTCGGGCGCGGGATGCTCTTCCTTGACCTGATCCAGGAGGGCAACCTCGGACTGATCAAGGCGGTGGAGAAGTTTGACTACACCAAGGGCTACAAGTTCTCCACCTACGCTACCTGGTGGATTCGCCAGGCGATCACCCGCGCGATCGCCGACCAGGCGCGCACGATCCGCATCCCGGTCCACATGGTGGAGACCATCAATAAGGTGATCCGCGTCTCCCGCCAGCTCCTGCAGGAGCTGGGGCACGACCCCTCCCCCGAGGAGATCGCCGCGGAGATGAACATGCCGGTGGACAAGGTGCGCGAGATTTTGAAGATCGCTCAGGAGCCGGTCTCCCTCGAGACGCCCATCGGCGAGGAGGAGGACTCCCACCTCGGCGACTTCATCCCGGACGAGGACGCGAGCGAGCCGTCGGAGGCGGCCTCCTTTACCCTGCTCAAGGAGCAGCTGGTGGAGGTGCTCTCCACCCTCACTCCGCGCGAGGAGAAGGTGCTCAAGCTGCGCTTCGGCATCGAGGACGGGCGCACCCGCACGCTTGAGGAGGTGGGCAAACAGTTCCACGTCACCCGCGAGCGTATCCGCCAGATCGAGGCGAAGGCCCTGCGCAAGCTGCGCCACCCCAGCCGTTCCAAGAAGCTGAAAGACTTCTTGAACTGATGAATAGCTTGCTTGCCCGTGCCCCCGCCGTGCGGCGAGGCCCCCATCCTCGTCCTGCCTCAGGGACGGAGGGCGTATGGACAAGCGACGCCGAAAGGAGATCACACGATGGAACGTTCCAAGGTCTACTGCACCGATTTTCGGGTCAAGGTGGGTCAGAGCCTGATTGAAAAGCTCGACCGCCTGATGACCCGGGCCGGTATGGATCAGATCGACTTTGACGGCAAATTTGTCGCCATCAAAATCCACTTCGGAGAGCCGGGCAACCTGGCTTACCTCCGCCCGAACTATGCCAAGGCGGTGGCCGACTACATCAAGGCCCGGGGCGGAAAGCCCTTCCTCACCGACTGCAACACCCTCTATCCCGGCCGCCGGAAGAACGCCCTGGAGCACCTGGAGGCCGCCTGGGAAAACGGCTTCACCCCTCTCTCCGCCGGCTGCCCGGTCATCATCGCCGACGGCCTGAAGGGGACGGACGAGACGCTGGTCCCCATCCCCAACGGCGAGCGGGTGAAGGAGGCGAAGATCGGCCACGCCATCATGGACGCGGACATCATCGTGAGCCTGAACCACTTTAAGGGCCACGAGATGACCGGGTTTGGCGGGGCGCTGAAGAACCTCGGCATGGGCTGCGGCAGCCGCGCCGGCAAGATGGAGCAGCACAACCAGGGCAAGCCCACCGTCCAGGAGGAGAAGTGCCGGGGCTGCAAGCTCTGCGCCCGGCAGTGCGCGCAGGACGCCATCTCCTACGATACCGGCAAGGCCCACATCGACCACGACAAGTGCGTCGGCTGCGGCCGCTGCATCGGCGGGTGCAATTTTGACGCGATTCACAACACGCACGGCGTGTCCGCCGCCGACCTGAACTGCAAGATGGCGGAGTACGCCCTCGCCGTCTGCCACGGCCGGCCCAACTTCCACATCAATCTGGTCATGGACATCTCGCCCAACTGCGACTGCCATGGCGAGAACGACGCGCCCATTTTGCCCGATGTCGGCATGTTTGCCTCCTTTGACCCGGTGGCGCTTGACCAGGCCTGCGCGGACGCCTGCCTCCGGCAGGAGCCGATGCCCAACTCCCAGCTCTCGGATAACCTGAACAAACCGGGCTTTCACGATCACCATGACCACTTTAAGAACTCCACCCCGGAGTCGGAGTGGAAGTCCTGCCTGGAGCACGCCGAGAAGATCGGCCTCGGCAGCCGGGAGTACGAGCTGACGTTCGTCCGCTGAGGCACATTTTCCTGACAAGCCGCAATGTCCCCGTGCATATACATAGGATGCAGGGGGCGTATCTCAAAGCGAAATCCCCCCTGCCCGTAATCTGAGCAGGGGGGATTTGTCATGAAGTTTCGTCCGGACCGGGAGCTGCTGCTCTGTTTCTTCCTCGCGACCGCCGCGGGGATGGGGCTGCACTTTCTCTTCGACCTCTGGCCCAGTCTGCTGACCGAGTTTATCTCTCCGGTCAACGAGAGTCTGTGGGAGCACGTCAAGCTGATTTTCTGGCCGTGCCTGTTGGCCGGAGCCTGGCTCACCGGGCGCGGGAAGTGGCGCGCCGGGCCCTGGCTTGGAAGCCTGCTGCTCGTCTGCGCGCTGCTGCTGGGCGCCGGGTGGCTACTCCACCGCACCCTGGGGACGGACGCGCTGGCTCTGGACGTATCGCTCTATCTGCTGCTGATGGGCCTGGCATTTTTCCTGCCGGCAGTGCTGCCGGTGCCGGAGCGGTGGACCGGGACGCTGGCGGCGGGCGTCATCATTTTGGGCGGACTGATTGTCTGCTGGACCATTCAGCCGCCCAACGCAGCGCTGTTTCATGATATGACGCTGACGGACGCCTTTTTGCGCCTGCCGTGCTAGGCTGTGCCTATATCTCCGACGTGCCGATGTGCTCCTTCAGCCGGTCAAAGGTGACGGAGCTGATGTCATGCTCAATCCGGCAGGCGTCCTCCGTCGCGATCTCCTCCGGTACGCCGAGGGAGATAAGCCAGCGGCTGATGAGCACGTGCCGCTCGTACATCCGCTCGGCGATCTCCTGGCCGGCCAGGGTGAGGGAGAGCAGGCCGTCCCGGTCCATCGTGATGTATCCGTTTTCCCGCAGCAGGCTGACGGCCCGGCTGACGCTGGGCTTGGAGAAGTCCAGCTTGTGGGCCACGTCGATGGAGCGGACGGAGCCCTTCTCCAGCTGGATCATCAATATCGCCTCCAGATAGTTCTCTGCGGACTCATGAATTTGCATGAAATCACCTCTTAACTCGTAAACGGTGGGAAATAGGAAAGTTTTTTTCGGTGGATTAGTGATAGCTTACCACAAACGGAGGCGACTTGCAAGGATAAAATCCGCCCCCGCCCGGTCGAATCACGTCGAACGAAAAAACGGCGCTTTCCGCCCGGATGCGTTGCGGCGGCAGGAAAAAGATGTTATATTCAGTACAGAAACCCCCGCCCGGGCCGGGCGGGGCAGAGGAGGACGGTGCTTGTGGAGGAGATCAGCGTCCTGCTGGCGGAGCCGGACGAGCGGCTGCGGGAGGCGTGGACGGCGGGCTTTCGCCTGCTCGGCGGCCTGCGGGTGACCGGGGCGGCCGGGCGGGAGGAGGAGGTGCTCCCGCTGCTGCATACCGGCGGCGCGCAGGTGCTGATTTTGGAGCCGCTGCTCGGACCGGGGGACGGGCTGTCCCTTCTGGAGCAGGTGCGCGGCGCGTGCGGGCCGCAGCTGGGGATTCTGGTCTGCACCGCCTCGGCGCGGCCGGCCCTGCTGGCACGCGCGCGCCGCCTGGGCGCCGACGGCGCGCTGACCAAGCCGGTGGATTTGTTTACCCTGGCGGCCCGGGTGCGGATGGTCTGCCAGGCGCGCCGGGGTCATGCGGAATGGGAAAGTTTTTTGCATGCACGGGCATCGCTCCTGCTCCGCGAGCAGGGGATCGCGCCCCGCGGGAAGGGCCGCGCCCTGCTGCTCGAGGCGCTCTGCCTGGCGGCGCGGGAGCCGGAGGTGCTGCGCGAACCCGCGGCTGTGCTCTGCGGCCGTCTGTCCGCGCGTTGCGGCGTGCCGGCGGAGAGCGCGGCGCGGGATATGCGCGAGGCGATCCGCCGGGCCTGGGCGGAGGGCGGGCGTCCCGCCCAACGGCAGTATTTTCCCTGGCAGCGGCGCCTGGGGCGCTGCCCGACCACGGCGGAATTTCTCACGGTGCTCTCTGAGCGCCTGCGCCGCCCGCTGCCGGACTGAGCCGCCGTGCCGGGTGAAGAAGCTCTTGCAATAGAGCGGAAAATAGGATAAAATAGAGCCGTAGAACACCGCTTCGGCGCGCTTGCCGGAGAAGAACGGGATATGGAGGCTATGAATTATGATTACTGCAGGCGATTTCCGCAACGGCGTCACCTTTGAGTACGAGGGCAAGGTCATGCAGGTGGTGGAGTTCCAGCACGTCAAGCCCGGCAAGGGGGCTGCGTTTGTCCGCACCAAGATGAAGAACGTGATCACCGGCGCGGTCACCGAGACCTCGTTTAACCCCTCGGCGAAGTTTGAGTCGGCCTATATCGAGCGCCGCGTGATGGAGTACAGCTACTCCGACGGCGACCTGTATTACTTTATGGACACGGAGACCTACGACATGGTGCCGCTCAACCGCGACCAGCTGGGCGACGCGTTCCGCTTTGTCAAGGAGAATACCGAGTGCAAGGTCCTGTCCTACAAGGGCAATATCTTCGGCATTGAGCCGCCCAACTTTATGGACCTCGAGGTCACTGAGACCGAGCCGGGCATCCGCGGCGATACGGCCACTAACGTCACCAAGCCCGCCACTCTGGAGACGGGCGCGGAGATTCGCGTGCCGCTGTTCATCAATGTGGGCGACAAGATCACGGTAGACACCCGCACGGGCGAGTATCTCTCCCGTTCCAAGTGATGCGCTGACCGGCCGGACAGGTGTGCCGGATGGCAAATTTCAAACAACTGCTGGGAAAGGAGCTTTCTATGTCCCTGACCGAACGTACCGCCTATCTCCGCGGCCTGGCGGAGGGCATGGGCCTCAAGGCGGAGGATTCCAACGAGCACAAGCTGCTGCTGGCCATGGTGGAGACGATGGAGGACATCGCCGCCCACGTCGAGGCGAATGAGGAGTCGGTCTCGGCCCTGGCCGACGAGCTGGAGGAGCTGGACGACGCCCTCACCGAGCTGGAGGAGAGCCTGGAGGAGGACGACGAGGAGGAAGAGGACGAGGACGAAGCGGAGGAGACGGTGGAGTACGAGCTCACCTGCCCCGAGTGCGGCGGACCGGTCGTTCTGGATGAGGAGACCATCGCCCGCGGCGAGACCATATGTCCCAACTGCCAGCAGAAGTTGGAGATCGACCTGGGCTTTGACGAGGACGCGGAGGACGGTCCCGAGAGCTGACCGCCCGCAAGATATGTGCAATCTGCCCGCCGGGGGACTGTTTCCGTCCTCCGACGGGCATTATTATGGAAAAAGCTGCGTTTTTCCGTGCAGGTTATGCGGTTAGCTCTTGCAGTACGCGACCGGATGCATTATAATGTAAAATGGGTCTGCATTCCGGGCCCGCACGACAGAGTAATTCAAGAAAAGGAGTTCTGCCCTATGATTTTCAATGAGGAAACCCGGGAAATGCTGCAGATGGTCCGGGATTTCGTAGATAAAGAAATCATTCCGACCGTGGGCGAGTATGAAAAGAGCGACGTCTTTCCCCAGGAGCTGCTGGATAAGGCCTGTGACATGGGGCTCAACGCCCTGTGTGTGCCCGCCGAGTACGGCGGCCCCGGCCTGACCAATGTGCAGGTCTTCGCCATCGCCGAGGAGATCGCCCGCGGCGACATCGGCATTGGCACCACGCTGATCGCCAACGCGCTGGCCTCCTATCCCGTGCTGGTGGCCGGCAACGACGCGCAGAAAAAGCTGTGGTTTGACACCATGCTGGAAAAGAAGTACGCCGCCTTCTGCCTGACTGAGCCGAACGCCGGCTCGGACGCCGGCGGCGTGCAGACCACCGCCGTCGAGGATGGGGACGACTATATCATCAACGGCACCAAGTGCTTCATCTCCAACGGCCCGATCGCCGGCATCTACACCGTGCTGGCCTCCACCCGCAAGAAGGCGGGGATCATGGGTCTGTCCGCCTTTATCGTCGAGCGCGACCGTCCGGGCGTGTCCATCGGCAAGGAGGAGGACAAGATGGGCATGCGCCTGAGCGTGACCAGCGAGGTCATCTTTGACAACGTCCGCGTGCCCAAGGACCACCTGCTCGGCAAGAAGAACCGTGGCTTCAAGTATATTATGGAGACCCTGGATCACTCCCGCGCCGGCGTGGGCGCCTTTGGCGTCGGCATCGGCCAGCGCGTGGTGGAGGAGGCGACCAAGTACGCCAAGCAGCGCAAGCAGTTCGGCCAGCCGGTGGCCAACTTCCAGGCGGTGGAGATGATGCTCGCCGACATGGAGATTCAGGTTCAGTCTGCCCGGCAGATGTATCTGCACGCGGCTGAGCTGATGGACGCCGGGCTGCCGTTCACCATGGAGGCGGCCATCGCCAAGACCATCGGCACCGACACCGGCATGAAGTGCGCCGTCGACGGCGTGCAGGTCATGGGCGGCTACGGCTATATGAAGGAGTACCCGATGGAGAAGCTGATGCGCGACGCGAAGATTCTCCAGATCTATGAGGGCACCAACCAGATTCAGCGCACCGTCATCGCCGGCCAGCTCAAGAAGAAGTACACCGACAGCGGCGCGCGCCCCATCCCCTCCATTCAGCCGCCCAAGGCGGAGGCGCACAAGTCCTCCGTCCCCACCGTGGAGGTCAAGCAGGAGGCAAACCCTAAGATCGCGGGTGGAAAGGGGCTGAACATTCTCGTCTGCGTCAAGCAGGTGCCTGACACCACCCAGATTAAGATCGACCCGGTCAAGCACACCCTCATCCGCGAGGGCGTGCCCGCCATCGTCAACACCTTTGACACCTATGCCCTCGAGGTCGCCCTGCGCCTGAAGGATCAGGCGGGCGGCAAGGTCACCGTCATCTCCATGGGCATTCCCAAGGCCAAGGACGCCCTGCGCGAGTGCCTGGCGGCGGGCGCGGACGAGGCGTACCTCATCACCGACCGCGCCTTCGGCGGCTCGGACACCCTGGCCACCTCCAAGATCATCTCCACCGCCATCGAGGTGCTGGAGAAGAAGAATGACCGCGCCTTTGACTGCATCCTCT
This sequence comes from Candidatus Onthomonas avicola, assembly GCA_018710845.1. GTDB lineage: Bacteria > Bacillota > Clostridia > Oscillospirales > Oscillospiraceae > Onthomonas > Onthomonas avicola. The sequence goes on along the minus strand of DVJB01000048.1, from coordinate 134,818 downwards.
GCGGCAAGCAGGCCATTGACGGGGACACCGGCCAGGTCGGCCCGGAGATCTCCCAGCATCTGGACCGCGCGCTGGTGAGCTATGCCGTCGAGGTCGCCCTTCAGGCGGACGGCACGCTCAAGTGCAAGCGCGAGAGCGACGAGGGCTATGACTTCTACCAGGTCGGCACCCCCTGCGTCATCACGGTGAACAAGACCCCCTTCGACCTGCGCTATCCCAACTTCAAGAGCCAGCGCTATGCCCGCACGGCGGAGATTCCGGAGCTGACCTCCGCTGAGGTGGTGGTGGCCCCGGAGGAGCGCGGCCTGGCCGGCTCGCCCACCAAGGTGGTCAAGACCTATACCCCCACCCACCAGAAGAACGGCATGAAGATCGAGGGACTGAGCGGGGCGGAGGCCGCCGCCAAGCTGACCGACCTCATGGCCGATGCCAAGCTGCTGTGATCGAGGAGGGTATTTGAAGATGGAATACAAGAATCTCTGGGTCTATATTGAGACGGACGAGGGCGCGGCGAAGAACGTCGGCTACGAGCTGCTGAATCCCGGCCGCCGCATGGCCGACAAGCTGGGCCAGGAGCTGGTGGCGGTCGTGCTGGGCAAGGACGTGGAACACGTCGCCCGCCAGGCGATCGCCTACGGCGCGGATAAGGTCATTCTGGTCGAGGGCGAGGAGTACGCCACCTACAACACCGACGCGCAGACCTACGCGATGGTGGAGCTGATCGGAAAGTACCGCCCCTTCATCGTCCTCTATGGCGCGACCAACAACGGCCGCGACGTGGGGCCGCGCGTGGCCTGCAGCGTGCGCACTGGCCTGACCGCAGACTGCACCGGTCTGGATATTGACGAAAACGGCCTGCTGGCCTCCACCCGCCCCGCCTTTGGCGGCAACCTGATGGCGACCATCTCCTGCCCGGACCACCGCCCGCAGATGTCCACCGTCCGCGCCGGCGTGTTCAAGAAGCCTGCGGCGGATGAGAGCCGCACCGGCGAGATCGTCCGCGAGGAGATCCATATCGACCCGGCCAAGGTCCGTGTCCACCTGCTCGAGCGGGTGAAGGAGGTGGCTGAGGCGGTCAACCTGGAGGAGGCGGAGATCATCGTCTCCGGCGGCCGCGGGCTGAAGAGCGCGGAGAACTTCCACCTGGTGCGCGAGCTGGCCGATGCCCTGGGCGCCACCGTGGGCGCGAGCCGCGCGGCGGTGGATGCGGGCTGGATTCCCCATGCCCACCAGGTGGGGCAGACCGGCAAGACGGTCGCCCCGAAGGTCTATATCGCCTGCGGCATCTCGGGCGCGATCCAGCACCTGGCCGGCATGAGCGGCTCGGACACCATTGTGGCGATCAACAAGGACCCCGACGCCCCCATCTTCTCGGTGGCGGATTACGGCATCGTGGGTGACCTGTTTGAGGTTCTGCCCGCCTTGACTGCGGCTGTCCGCGCGAAGAAGGGCTGAGACAATTTTATAAAACTGCGTATAAAAATGGACGCGAGGCGGCCGGAAGCGGAGAAAAACAACCGTTTCCGGCCGTTTTTTGCTTGGGCAGTCTGGAGCGCCACATGATGCCGGCCGGATGCAATGATGACAAAAAATGACGAAATGTGCGGAAAAGAACGTGGGGTTCTTAATATATTCTTAAATTGGTCTCGACTTCTCCCACATCAGGGGGAGATATGTTATAATGGAGCACACCGGACAGCGCCGCGCGATGGCACTGTCTCGAGATCACAGGGATGCGATCGGGCCGGCGGGCCGGAAGCGAGAAAGGAAGAATTCCATGAATCAGAAACGTTGTTTGGCGCTGGCGCTGGCTGCACTGCTCTGCCTTGGACTGGCGGGCTGCGCCCAGGGGCAGGATGCGGCGGAGGCCTCCGCCTCGGTGCAGTCGGTGGCGATGCTGATGGGCGTCAGCCTCTCCGGCGGCGATCAGTACCCCGGCGTGGTGGAGCCCAAGGCGACCGTGTCGGTCAACAAGGACCCGAATAAGACGGTGGCTGAGTGCAGTGTGGAGGTGGGCGACGTCGTCCAGGCAGGCGACCTGCTGTTTACCTATGACTCCGACGCCCTGCAGCTCACCCTCTCCACGGCGGAGCTGGAGGTGCAGCAGCTGGAGAACTCGATCACCTCCTATGACAACCAGATCGCCGATCTGGAGCGGGAACGGCGGAACGCGCCGTCTGCCGACCGGCTGGACTATACGCTCCAGATTCAGGAGGCGGAGCTCAACCGCTCGGAGGCGGAGTACAACCTGCGCCAGAAGCAGGCGGAGCTGGAGCGCCTGCGCGAGAGCATGGACGAGACCGAGGTCTACGCCGAGGTGAGCGGCATTGTCCAGAGCATCAACGAACAGGACGACAGCGGCACGCAAGCCTACTACGGCGGCACCGGCTCGGGCGAGAGCGGCGCGTACATCACGATCATGGAGACGGGCACTTACCGCATCAAGGGCACCGCCACCGAAGAGGCGGTGGGAAGTCTCTACCAGGGGATGGAGATCACCGCCATCTCCCGGCTGGACGAGAGCCAGACCTGGCACGGCGTGATCGAGAGCATCAACACCAGCACCACTGAGGAGGACTCGGACACCTATATCGACTACGGGACCAATGCTGAGAGCAGCTCGCGCTACGCTTTTTACGTCACGCTGGACTCCTCTGACGGCCTGCTGATCGGTCAGCACGTCTATCTGCGCGCCGGCGGCGAAGCGGAAGAGGAGAGCGGCATCCGCCTGTCCTCCGGCTATCTGGTGATGGACGGGGAGAGCGCCTCCGTCTGGGCGGCGAACGACCAGGACCGCCTGGAGCTGCGCAGCGTCACCCTCGGGGCGTATGACGAGGGGATGGACGAGTATGAGATCACCGACGGCCTCGCGCTGGAGGACTACATCGCCTATCCGGACGACACGCTCACCGAGGGCATGCCGGTGGTCCGCTATGACGAGAACTCCTTTGGCGGCGCCGTTTCCGGCGGCGAGGGCTATGTCGATGAGGGTTCCGTCGACGAGGGCTATGTCGATGAGGGTTCCGTTGACGAGAGCTATGTGGACGAGGACACCGTCGCGGAGGATACCACCGTGGATGACGCCGGGGTGGACGTGCCGGTTGCGGACGTTGCCGCCGTGGAGGGCTGAGCCATGGTCTTGGAACTGCGTGATATCTGCAAGGACTATATGCGCGGCAAGATGGTGGTCCCCGTGCTCAAGAATATCAATCTCACCGTGGACGAGGGGGAGTATATCGCCATCATGGGGCCCTCCGGCTCAGGTAAGACGACCCTCATGAATCTGATCGGCTGCCTGGATCAGCCCACCTCCGGCAAGCGCATCCTGCAGGGAGTGGACCTGGACGGGGTGAACGACAACCGAATGGCGGACATCCGCAACCGTCAGATCGGCTTTGTCTTTCAGAATGCCGACCTGCTGCCCGGCCTGAGCGCGCTGGACAACGTGGCGCTGCCGCTGGTTTACCGCGGCATGCGCAAGAAGGCGCGGCGGGCAAAGGCGGCGGACATGCTTGCGCGGGTGGGCCTGGCAGACCGGATGGATTTCAAGCCCAACCAGCTCTCCGGCGGACAGTGCCAGCGGGTGGCGATCGCCCGCGCGATGGTGGGGGACCCAAGCCTGCTGCTCGCTGACGAGCCGACTGGCGCGCTGGATACCCAATCCGGTCAGCAGGTGATGGAGCTCTTCCACCACCTCAACGCCGACGGCGCGACCATTATTATGATTACTCACGCGCCTGAGGTGGCCTGCTGCGCGCAGAAGACCTACCTCATCCGCGACGGCAAGATTCAGAAGGGAGGGGTGACGGTATGAAGACCAAGGCGAAGCGTTTCTCCCTCCGGCGGCTGATTCCCATTGTGCTGGCGGTGCTGCTGGTCGCCGGCGGTGTGGCCGGTGGAGTGGCACTCTGGCGCAGCCGTCAGAACCAGCCGGTGACTGTCTATGCCGTCAGCGACTTTTCCATGACGGACTATTACGGCGATACCAGTCAGACCGAGGGGATGGTCACGGTGGACGGCCTGCAGACGGTCTATCTCTCTGACACGCAGACGGTCAAGGAGATTCTGGTCTCCGAGGGCGATACCGTGCACGCCGGTGAGGCGCTGCTGACCTATGACACCACACTGACGGAGATCGACCTGCAGCGCAAGGAGGTCCAGGTGCAGCAGGCCGAGCTGGCGCTGACAGAGGCGCAGAAAGAGCTGGCCACTGTACGCACCTATCGCCCGGGCGTCTTCATCCCCGGCAGTGTGACCACCATCACCATCCCCGGCATTGACGCCCCGGAGGAGGAGCCGTGGGTGGACGACGGCACACTCACCTGTCTGGGCGGCGACGGCAGCAAGGAAGCCCCGTTCCAGTATGAGTGGAAGACGGAGTACACCTATACCAACGCGTTTTTTGATCAGTGCATGCGGGGGCTGGACGATGCCTATGTCACGTTTACCCTGGCAAGCACTATGCACGTGACTATGCCGGTGCCGGACGAACCAGAAGAGCCGACCGACCCGGAGGAGCCGGACGAGCCTACCGATCCGGAAGAGCCGGTCGATCCGGAGGAGCCGACCGATCCGGAAGAGCCAACCGATCCGGAGGAACCGACCGACCCGGAGGAGCCGGTCGATCCGGAGGAACCGACCGACCCGGAAGAGCCAACCGACCCGGAGGAACCGACCGACCCGGAGGAACCGACCGACCCGGAGGAGCCTACCGATCCGGAGGAACCGGTCGACCCGGAAGAGCCGACTGACCCGGAGGAACCGGCTGACCCGGGCGAGGGAGAGCAGATGCCGCCTGCGTCTGCCAGCACAACGGCGGAGGATACGACGGAGATACAGACCCGTCCGGTCCAGATCAGCTGGACAATGCAGATTCAGCACACGGACGAGGCGGGCTATGTCTGGCAGATGATCGATTTTCAGGTCCATGAGATGGACCCCGAGGGAGACGGCGGGCCGGATGCGGTCATCGACCAGGAGGCCGGCGCCGATCTGCCTGCCCTGCCGGAGGAGGAGCCGTTTGAGCCCATTCCCCCGCAGACCATCACGGACGGCATCAAGTATACCGCCCAGGAATTGGCCGTCATGGTGCGCGATGCCGAACAAAAGGTGAAGGAGCTGGACGTGGCGCTGCGGCAGGCCCAGCTGGAGTATGACAAGGCGGAGCAGGAGCTCAATGACGGCGCGGTCTACAGTACGGTGGACGGCACCGTGACCAACCTGCTCGACGAGCAGACTGTGGAGAGCACCGGTGAGCCGCTGATGAAGGTGACCGCCGGGGGCGGCTACTACGTCCAAGGCGTGCTCAGTGAGCTGGAGCTCAACAGCATGTCGGCCGGGCAGGCGGTGACCCTGATGTCCTGGCAGAGCGGTGAGCAGGTGGAAGGAGAGATCACCGAGATCTCGGAGTACCCCACCACGAGCGGCTATTATTACGGTGGAGGCAACAACAACGTCTCGCGCTATCCCTTCACCGTCTTTGTCGACGGGAGCGCCAACTTCCAGGAGGGGGAGTATGTGTCCATTTCCTACTCTCCGGATGTCAACTCCAGCGGGCTCTATCTGGAGAGCATGTTCCTCCGCTCGGAGAACGGGCGCAGCTACGTCTATGTTGCCGCAGAGGATGGGACGCTGGAGAAGCGTTATCTCTCCACCGGAAAGAATCTCTGGGGCAGCTACACCGAGATTCTTGACGGATTGACGGCGGAGGACTACGTGGCGTTCCCCTACGGCGACAGCGCGCGTGAGGGCGCGCCCACGCAGCCGGGCACGATGGACGAGTTTTACGGCTGGTGAGGAGGTGGAGCACTGTGTTTGAAAATATTGGCCTTTCCTTTCAGGGCATCTGGAACCACAAGCTTCGCTCTCTGCTGACCATGCTGGGCATCATCATCGGCATTGCCTCCATCATCGCCATCGTCTCTACGATCAAGGGGACGAATGAGCAGATCAAGCAGCAGCTGATCGGCGCCGGCAACAACGTCGTGAAGGTGCAGCTGTGTCAGGGCGGCTACCAGATCAACCTGCAGTACAACTCCATCCCGGACGGAGTGGGCGTCCTCTCAGAGGATACGCGCGCGCAGCTGGAAGAGCTCGATGGCGTGCTCGATGTCAGCCTCTATCGCGAGCGGACCTACGTCGAGAACGTATACCGGCAGAACAGCGCCTTTAACGGCACGATGCGTGGCATTGACAGCAATTACTTTGATGTCAACGGCTATCACCTCTATCTTGGTCGAGGATTTACCCAGAGCGATTACGAGAACTACAGCAAGGTGGCGATCCTGGACCAGGCGGCGGCGGAGAGCATCTTCCCGGGGGAAAATCCGCTGGGGCAGATTCTGGAGATTTATCAGGAGCCGTTTACCGTGGTCGGCGTGGTCGCCCAGCGGAGCACCTATGAGCCGCAGATCAACAGCTATGAGGAGTATTCCCTCTATGTGGGCAGTCAGAGCGGCGCCGTCTATCTGCCGGATACGCTTTGGCCCATCATCTGCCAGTATGACGAGCCGCAGACGGTGGATATCCAGGCCCGCTCGACCGACGACATGACCTCGGTCGGCCGCGAGGCGGAGGAGATCATCAACGCGACCCTCTCCGTCTCGGATGAGTCGGATATCTCCTATGCCAGCACCGACGTGCTCGAGCAGGCGCAGCAGCTCCAGCAGCTGGCCAACGCGACGAACCAGCAGCTGATCTGGATCGCCTCCATCTCGCTGCTGGTGGGCGGCATCGGCGTGATGAATATCATGCTGGTCACCGTCACCGAGCGTACACGGGAGATCGGCCTAAAGAAGGCGATCGGTGCGCGCCGTAGCCGCATTCTCTGGCAGTTCCTGACGGAGGCGGCCGTGCTCACCAGCCTGGGCGGCGTGATCGGCGTGCTGGCCGGCATCGGCATGGCCCAGGTGGTCAGCCGGGTGGCGGGCTCTCCTACCGCGATCAGCGTGCCCGCCACACTGATTGCCGTGCTCTTCTCGATGCTCATCGGCGTTATCTTCGGCCTGATGCCCGCTGTCAAGGCGGCCAACCTCAACCCGATCGACGCGTTGCGCCGGGAGTGAGGCGGAAAAGATTAAACCCGGCCCCGCAAAAGAATGTGGGGCCGGGTTTCTCTGTCTACTTGACAAATTTTTGGCTGGGCGGTAGCATAAAGCACAGAAAAATATGCAGCGTGTCGAAAAAGGTCTCACCGAGTTTGGCTCGAAGAGCCAAATAGAGTGCAATTCATTTTTGGCACGGGCATGTACCCCCCAGGGGGCCTTCTCTCGCCCCTGCGGGGCGATTCACCTTGACCGGGCCCAAAATACTGATAGTCCGACGAGTGTGCGGATTTTTGGAACAAAAATCCGTGCGCGCGCCCGAGCTGCCAACGGCGGCGACAAAGTGCCCTCGGGGCATGGGAGGACTGCAAACTCGCGCAAATGCTTGCATTTGCGCGAAAGGCTGTCAAAAATACTTTTTTGACAGCCGCATGGCAAGATGAGGAGGAGATCGGATGGATTGGACCCGTCTGGAGCGGGAGCTGCGCGCCCAGCCGTACCCGCGCCCGATGCCAGACTTGACGCCCTGCGCGGTGCTGGTGCTGGTGGCGGGGGAGGCGCTGGTGATGGAGATGCGCGCCCGGACACTGCGTCACCAGCCGGGAGAGGTCTGTTTTCCCGGCGGGCGGATGGAGCCGGGGGAGACGGCGGTCCAGTGCGCCCTGCGCGAGACGCAGGAGGAACTCGGCCTCTCACCGGAGCGGATCACAGTGCTCGGAGAGCTGGAGTTTTTGATCAGCATCGCCGGACGGGTGATCTACCCTGTGCTGGCCCGGACAGAGACGCTGGAGGGCCTGCGTCCCAGCCCGCAGGAGGTGGAGGAGGTATTCCGAATCCCCATCTCCTGGCTGAGAGAGCATTCCCCGCTGGACTACCGCTACTGGCAGGTGTATGATGCGCCGGACGAGCTGCCGGACGAGCTGCGGCGGAGTCTGGCCAGCTACCGTCGGGAGCAGCGCGGGCATTACTGGGATTATGACGGCCGCCTGATCTGGGGCATGACCGCCCGCGTGATCGAGCGGCTGCTGCAAAGAGGGTGAATCGTGGTCAGAATAGACAAAAGTGCAGGAGGAACTGCACACTATTTGTCAAAAAGGCGGCTTGTCAGTCCTTAAAACGGTATGATATACTTCTGACTAACAACGGAAACGGACGAAGTATGCCGCGGCTTACGGACTCCGCTCAGTGTGTGACATTATTATGAGGAGGACTTTTCTATGGAAACCTATGGCATTGAAAAGCTGGGCATCATCGCCCCAAAGGCTGTCTATCGCAACCTGACTCCCGCTCAGCTGACTGAGGCCGCTCTGCGTCGGGGCGAGGGTTCTCTGAGCAACACCGGTGCTCTGGTTGTCACCACCGGCAAATATACCGGTCGGTCCCCCAAGGATAAGTTCATTGTGGATACCCCGACCATCCATGACGAGATCGCCTGGGGCAAGGTGAACGTGCCCATCTCCCGCGAGAAGTTTGACGCCATCCGCGGCAAGGTCGCCGCCTACCTGCAGAACCGCGAGGTCTTCATCTTTGACGGCATGGCCGGCGCCGATCCCAAGTACACCAAGAAGTTCCGCGTGATCAACGAGCTGGCCTCCCAGAACATGTTCATCCACCAGCTGCTGATCCGCCCCACCGCAGAGGAGCTGGCCAACTACGGTGAGCCGGACTACACCATCATCTGCGCGCCCGGCTTCAAGTGCGATCCCGCCGTGGACGGCGTGAACTCCGAGGCCGCCATCATGATCGACTATGAGGCGCATCTGATCGTCATCGCCGGCTCCCAGTACGCCGGTGAGATCAAGAAGTCCGTCTTCTCCACCATGAACTATGTCATGACCAAGGAGAACGTGCTGCCGATGCACTGCTCGGCCAACATGGACCCGGAGACCCACGAGACCGCCGTCTTCTTCGGCCTGTCCGGCACCGGTAAGACCACCCTGTCCGCCGACCCCAACCGCAAGCTGATCGGCGACGACGAGCACGGCTGGTCTGAGGACGGCATCTTCAACTTCGAGGGCGGCTGCTATGCCAAGTGCATCAACCTGTCCGCGGAGCACGAGCCCGACATCTACAACGCCATCAAGTTCGGCTCCCTGGTGGAGAACGTGGTCATGGACCCGGAGACCCGCGAGTTCGACTTTGACGACGGCAGCCTGACCGAGAACACCCGCGTGGGCTACCCGGTGGACTATATCAACAACGCCGCCATCCCCGGCGTGGGCGGCGTGCCCAAGGTGGTCATCTTCCTGACCGCCGACGCCTTCGGCGTGCTGCCTCCGATCTCCAAGCTGAGCCCGGACGCCGCCATGTATCACTTCGTGACCGGCTTCACCTCCAAGCTGGCCGGCACCGAGCGCGGCGTCACCGAGCCGCAGCCCACCTTCTCCACCCTGTTCGGCGAGCCGTTCATGCCGATGGACCCCTCCGTGTATGCCAACATGCTCGGTGAGAAGATCGCCAAGTACGGCACCTCCGTCTACCTGGTCAACACCGGCTGGGCCGGCGGCAGCGCCAAGGAGCTGGGCAAGGAAGGCCGCATGAAGCTGAAGTATACCCGCGCCATGGTCACCGCCGCCCTCAACGGCGAGCTGGAGAAGGCCGAGTACGAGCACAGCGACATCTTCAACGTCGATATGCCCAAGGCCGTGACCGGCTGCCCGTCCGAGATCCTCAACCCGCTCACCAGCTGGGTTGCCAACGGCAAGACCGAGGCGGACTACACCGCCGCTGCCAACGAGCTGGCCAAGATGTTTGAGGACAACTTCGCCAAGAAGTATCCCAACATGCCCGCCAACATTGTCAACGCCGGCCCCAAGGCGAAGTAATCACCGCTCAAACTGTGAAACAGCGCCGTCCCTCGTGAGAGGGGCGGCGCGGCTTTGTACAGGCGCGGCTTGTACAGAGAGACAAAAAGTCCCTGCGTCCATCGGGAACGCAGGGACTTTCCCTGTCTGTCGCAATCTGTTGTCACATCGTCCCGTCGTCCCACAGGACGACCTCATCCCGCTCCAGCGTTTTCGGCAGGTCAATCAGCCGCTGGTTGGCCGAGCCGCGAAAGCGCAGCGAGATGTCCTTCTGTTCCAGAATGAACTCCCCATCCACCAGCACATCGAGAGAGTGCAGTATCTCGCGGGTGATAGCCCAGTCGCCCAGCTTGCCGGTGAGCAGGTCGGTCTCCAGCGTATAGCCGGTGAAGGCCCAGATGGTCTTCTCCGGCAGCTCCCGGCGCACCCGGCGCAGCAGGGGCAGCAGGGCCGCCTGGTTGGCCGGCTCAAACGGCTCGCCGCCGAGCAGGGTCAGCCCGGTGATATACCAGGGGCGGAGGGCCTCGATGATCTCGTCCTCCGTCTCCGCCGTGTAGGGCGCGCCGTAGGCAAAGTCCCACGCCTCCTGGTTGAAGCAGCCCTTGCAGTGGTGTGTGCAGCCCGAGACGAAGAGGGAGACGCGCACGCCCGGACCGTTGGCGATGTCGTATTTTTTGATGGTCGCGTAGTTCATGGCGTCTCCTTCCGCATCTCGTCTCTGTGCAATATGTTAGAGGTGGAGCACCCGCGAGCGGATCTCCTTCGTCTTGCCGACGTTCCAGAAGTTCTCGCCCAGATAGCCGCAGGTCCGGCGCACCACGTTCATCAGGCGGTGGTCCTTGTTGCCGCAGCAGGGGCACTCCCACTCGAGGTCGTCGTTGATCGTGATCTCCCCGTCGTAGCCGCACACCTGGCAGTAGTCGCTCTTGGTGTTGAACTCCGCGTACTGGATGTTGTCATAGATGAACTGGACCAGGCTCTCCAGCGCGGGCAGGTTATGGCGCATGTTGGGGATCTCCACATAGGAGATGCAGCCGCCGGTGGAGATGGACTGGAACTGACTCTCAAACTGGAATTTGGTGAACGCGTCCATCTTCTCGCGCACGTCCACGTGATAGGAGTTGGTGTAGTAGCCCTTGTCGGTCACGTTCTCCACCGTGCCGTAGCGCTCCTTGTCCACCCGCGCGAAGCGGTAGCACAGGCTCTCCGCCGGCGTGCCGTAGAGGGCAAAGCCGATGTTGGTCTCCTGCTTCCACTGGGTGACCTTGTCCTTCATGTGCTGCATCACCTGCAGGGCGAACTTCAGGCCCTCGGGCTGGGTGTGGCTCTGGCCGGTCATCAGGTACGTCAGTTCGTACAGGCCGATATAGCCCAGCGAGATGGTGGAGTAACCGCCATAGAGGTACTTGTCAATTGTCTCGCCCTTCTTCAGTCGGGCGATGGCGCCGTACTGCCAGTGGATCGGGGACACGTCGGAGAGCACGCCTTTGAGCGCGTTGTGGCGGCACATGAGCGCCTCCTTGCACAGCTCTAGGCGGCGGTCAAACTCGTCCCAGAACTTGCTCATGTCGCCGCGGACCTCCAGGCCCACCTGCGGCAGGTTGATGGACACGACGCCCTGATTGAAGCGGCCCTCAAACTGGTAGTTCCCGTTCTCGTCCTTCCACGGGGCGAGGAAGGAGCGGCAGCCCATCGGGGAGAAGACGTTGCCCTCATAGTTCTCGCGCATCTTCTTGGCGGAGATATAGTCGGGGTACATCCGCTTGGCCGAGCAGCGCACTGCCAGGCGGGTCAGATAGTCGTACTTGCCGCCGCGCAGGCAGTTGTTCTCGTCGAGCACGTACACCAGCTTGGGGAAGGCGGGGGTGACGTAGACGCCCTGCTCATTCTTGATGCCCTCCAGCCGCTGGCGAAGGATCTCCTCGATGATCATCGCGTTCTCCTCGGCGTAGGGGTCGTCCTCGCGCGGATAGAGGAAGAGGGTCACAAAGGGGGACTGGCCGTTGGTGGTCATCAAGGTGTTAATCTGATACTGGATGGTCTGCACGCCGTTTTTCAGCTCGGTGCTGATGCGCTCGTTCACCAGCCGCTCCAGCAGGCCCGGGTCCATCTGGCCGCCGGCGGCCTCCAGAATCTTGTGGGCGAACTTCTCCTTGCTTCGGCGCAGATACTTGCCCAGATGGCTCATATCCACGCTCTGGCCGCCGTACTGGTTGGAGGCGACGCAGGAGATGATCTGCGTGGTGACCGTGCAGGCGACCTGGAAGCTCTTGGGCGTCTCGATCAGCTTGCCGTTCATCATGGTGCCGTTGTCGAGCATGTCGCCGATGTTGATCAGGCAGCAGTTGAAGATGGGCTGTACGAAATAGTCCGCGTCGTGGAAGTGGAGCACGCCCTCGTCGTGTGCCTTGGAGATCTTCTCCGGCAGCAGGATGCGCCGTGTGAGGTCGCGGCTGACGATGCCGGCGATATAGTCGCGCTGGGTGGAGGCCACGGCGGTGTCCTTGTTGGAGTTCTCCTCCGCCATCTCCTTGTTCGCGTTGCGCAGCAGGTCGAGAATGTCGTCGTCCGTGGTGTTCTGCCGCCGGGCGAGGGAGCGGATATAGCGGTAGATGATATACGCCTTGGCGAGGTCGTACTTGCCGAGGGCCATGATCTGCTGCTCCACCATGTCTTGGATATCCTCCACCAGAAGGCGGGGACGGTCCTTTTTCATCACATAGTCGGCGATGCCGTCAATCTGATCCTGGGTGATGCGCATCTCTGGGTCAACCGCCTGGTTGGCCTTCTGGACGGCGAGGACGATTTTCATCCGGTCGAAGTCCACCGTGGTGCCGTCCCGTTTGATAACCTTCATGAGAAGACTCCTTTCGTAAAGCAAAGCGTCACCCCGGGCGGGCGGCGCGCCGTCAACTGCATGCGACACCCACTATAGCAGATTTCGACCGCGATTGCAAGAGGGCGGGACAAAATACACACAAGATATTGTGCCTGATAAGGTTAATTAACATAAATAAACACAAAATGTAGATTTTTCGCAGGCGTGAAATGACGGGAAAAAGGAATGGGAAAGCGCTTGCGCGGTGAAAAACAGGAATCCCCACGACGCAAAAAGGAGGAGGAGGGAGAAATAAGGGACCGCGGCCGCCGGGCGGGGGACACAGCATCTTGTGCCGGCGGGGCATGTTTTCCGCCGCGGCGCATACCCTTCAGAGAAGGGAGTGAGCCAGATGACGGACAGACCTTCTTGGCACGGCCTGCTCGAGCGCACGGCCGAGTCGCTCGACCTGCCGGGCGACGTGGTGGCCGGGCTGGCCCGGGTAGAGCTGGTGGGAAACCGGGAGTTCTGGATGGAGGGCCATCGGGGCATCCTGAGCTATGGCGAGGAGGAGATCCACATCAGCGGCGGGCGGACGACGGTCTGTCTGCGCGGGACGGGGCTGGAATTGCGCTCCATGAATGCCAACACCCTCTGCATCACCGGCGAGATCCGCTCCGTGGAGCTGACGTGAGATGCAGCGGCTGATCAATTTTCTGCGCGGGACGGTCACGCTGGAGGCGAAGGGGCCGTTTCCGGAGCGGTGCTTCAATATCTGCGCCGCCGAGGGAGTGGGCTTCTGGGGCGCGCAGCAGGTGGATGAGACCCGGGTGCGCTTTACCGTCGCGCGCTGGGACCGGAAGCGGGCGGCTGCGCTGGCGGAGCGGGCGATGTGCACTGTCCGGGTGGTGGAGCAGGGCGGCCTTCCCGCCCTGCTCTGGCAGCTGCGCCGGCGCTATGGGCTGCTCGCGGGGCTGGCCGTCCTGCTCGCGCTGATCAGCGTGCTGAGCCGCTTTGTGCTGGTGGTGGAGGTGACGGGCAACGAGACGGTCTCCTCCTCCCGCATCCTGGCGGTCCTGCAGGAGCACGGCTTTGGCGTCGGCAGCTACGGGCCGGAGGTGGACGTGCGCGATCTGTCCAACCAGGTGCTGCTGGAGATGGAGGAGCTGAGCTTTCTGACCATCAATCTCAGCGGCATCCGCGCCGAGGTGATCGTGCGGGAGGCGCGTCCGACACCAGAGGTGGTGGATGAGGACCAGCTGACCGAGGTAGTCGCCGCGCGCGACGGCATCGTGGTGGATGTGGACGCCATCCGCGGACGGGAGACGGTACAGGCGGGGCAGGCGGTGCTGGAGGGAGAGGTGCTCATCTCCAGTATGCTGCTGCAGGAGTCGCCGGACGGCAGCGGGGAGATCATCAGCCGCCGCCAGGTGCGCGCCGAGGGCGAGGTATGGGCGCTCACGCGGCGTGTGCTCTCCGCCGCCACCCCGCTCTCTGCGCTGCGTGCGGCGGGAGAGGAGCCGGACTGGAGCGGCTGGGGGCTAAATTTTCTGGGCAGACGCCTCAATTTTTACGGAGATGGTAGCAAACCGGATACCGGATGTGATAAAATAGCCATACTGTATCCGGTGACCCTGCCCGGCGGGCTGGCGCTGCCGTTCGGCCTGTGGCAGGTGACGGGCAGGGCGTACGCCCCGGCCGCAGTGGATGCGGACGCGGCGGAGCGCTGGCTGCGCGCCCTGCTGGACGAGCGGCTGGCCCTGAGCCTGGATGGCGGCGAGGTGCTCGCGCGGGACTGGCAGGTGACGCGCACGGAGGACACGGTTACCGTCACTCTCACCGCCCAGTGCCTGGAGCAGATCGGCCGCACCGTTGTGCTGACGGAATAGACAAAAGAGACAGAAAGAGATGAACGCATTTGGCAGAGCAGAGCATTACCATTGGGCAGACAGAGGAGACCGCCAACCTCTTCGGCACCTTTGACGAGAATATCCGCATCATTGAGCGCGAGCTGGGACTGACCGCCGTGAGCCGCGACGGGGAGCTGAAGCTCTCCGGACCGGAGGAGGCGGTCGCGCAGGGGGCCCAGGCCATCCGCGGCCTGCAGGAGCTGGCCGGACGCGGCGAGCAGCTCGGGGAGCAGGCGGTCCGCTACACCCTCGGCCTGGTGCGCGAGGGGAAGGCGGATCAGATCGGCAATTACGGGCGCGACGTGCTGTGCGTCACCGCCGCGGGCAAGCCGATCCGCGCCAAGACGGTGGGGCAGACCCGCTATATCCAAGCAATCGCGCACAACACCATCACCCTCGGCGTCGGCCCGGCGGGCACCGGCAAGACCTACCTCGCCGTGGCCGCCGCCGTGGCCGCCTTCCGCGCGCGGCAGGTGAACCGCATCATCCTCACCCGCCCCGCCGTGGAGGCGGGCGAGCGGCTCGGCTTTCTGCCGGGCGACCTGCAGAGCAAGGTGGACCCCTATCTCCGCCCGCTCTACGACGCGCTCTACGAGATGCTGGGCGCGGAGACCTATGAGAAATACCACGAGCGCGGCAGCATCGAGGTTGCGCCGCTGGCCTACATGCGCGGGCGTACCCTGGACGACTCCTTCATTATCCTCGACGAGGCGCAGAACACCTCCCGCGAGCAGATGAAGATGTTTCTGACCCGCATGGGCTTCGGCTCGAAAATCGTCATCACCGGGGATATCACCCAGATCGACCTGCCCGCGGACAAGGTCTCCGGCCTGAAGGAGGCCATGCGGGTGCTCAAAGGGGTGGAGGACATCGCCATCTGCCGCCTGACTGGCGCGGACGTGGTGCGCCATGTGCTGGTCCAGCGCATCATCAAGGCATACGAAGAGGACGAGCAGCGCCAGGCAAAGCGGAAGAAACCGTGACCGGAGAGGGGAGGACCGACGATGGAGCATGTGATCTGGATGGACGCGCAGCGGGAGGAGGATCTCGCCGCCTGTGAGGCGCTGCTGCGCCGCGCGATTGCGGCCGCACTGGAGGAGGAGGGGGTTGCCGTCCCCTGCGAGATCAGCGTCCTGCTCACCGACGAGGCGGGGATTCAGGCGATCAACCGCGACCAGCGCGGGGTGGACCAGCCGACCGACGTCCTCTCCTTCCCGATGTTTGACCTCACTCCGGGCGAGCCGCCCACGGAGGAGAGCGCCGAGACCGACCCGGAGACCGGCCTCTTTCCCCTCGGGGACATGGCGATCTCCCTCCCGCGCGCCCGCGCGCAGGCGGAGGAGTATGGCCATCCCCTCTCCCGGGAGCTGGCCTATCTCGCTGTGCACTCCGTCCTCCACCTGCTCGGCTACGACCACCTGGACGAGGGGGAGGAGAAGCGCCGGATGCGGGAGCGGGAGGAGGCCGTCATGGCCCGCCTCGGACTGACGCGCTGAGATGCGCGGCCTTCTGCACGCTTTTTCCTACGCCCTGCGTGGGCTGCGATACCTGCTGCGCACGGGGCGCAACTTCCGCCTCCAGCTCTGCGCGGCGCTCTATGTACTCTGGACGGGCTGGATGGCGCGCCTTACCCCGGCAGAGTGGGCGCTCGAGCTGCTCTGCTGCGCGGCTGTCCTCTCGGCGGAGGGACTCAACACCGCCCTGGAGCTGCTCGCCGACCGCGTGACGCGGGAGAAAGACGCGCTCATCGGCCAGGCCAAGGACTGCGCAGCCGGCGCGGTGCTGCTGCTCTCCCTCGGCGCGGCGGCCGTCTGGCTGGTACTCACCCTCGGCGGGGGCCATCACCGCGCGATGCTCAGCTGGTTTCTGAGTGCTCCGTGGCGCGCGGCGCTCTTTGCCCTCTCCGTCCCGGCCGCCCTCTTCTGGGCGCTGCGGGCGGATACGAATGAAAAAAGGTAGGATTGCGATATGGAACAGACGACCTGCGGCATGATTGCCATTGTGGGCCGCCCCAACGTGGGCAAGTCCACCCTGCTCAACGCCCTGGTGGGGGAGAACGTGGCCATCGTCACCGACAAGCCCCAGACCACCCGCAACCGCATCACCGGCGTGGTGACACGGGGACAGGCGCAGTATGTATTTCTGGACACCCCCGGCCTGCACCGGGCCAAGACCCGGCTGGGAGAGTATATGGACGGGGTCTCCCGCGCGAGCGTGGCGGACGTGGACGCGGCGGTGCTCGTCGTCGAGCCGGTGCCCGCGCCGGGGGATGCGGAGCGCGAGCTGATGCGCCGGATGGCGCAGCTCGGCGTCCCCTCCGTGCTGGTGATCAACAAGGTAGACCGGGTGGCGCACAAGGACAAGCTCCTCGCCGTCATCGCCGCCTACCAGGCCGAACATGACTTTGACGCGGTGCTCCCCCTCTCGGCCAAGACGGGAGACGGAGTGGAGGACCTCTTCGGGGTGCTGGCGCGCTTTTTACAGCCCTCCCCGTGGTATTTCCCCGCCGACGCCTTCACCGACCAGCCAGAGCGGCAGATCGTGGGGGAGATCTTGCGCGAGAAGCTGCTGCTGTGCCTGGACAAGGAGATCCCGCACGGCACCGCCGTCTCCGTCGAGCGCTTCCGCGAGCGGCGGGAGGGCCTGATTGACATTGAGGCCACCATCTTCTGCGAGAAGGAGAGCCATAAGGGCATCATCATCGGGAAAAAGGGCGCGATGCTGAAAAAGATCTCCTCCCTCGCCCGGGAAGACATGGAGGCGTTTTTGGACGCGCATGTGAATCTCCAGACCTGGGTGAAGGTGAAGGAGAACTGGCGCGACAACCCGGGGCTGATCCGCAGCTTCGGCTTTACGGAGGACTGAGCGGTGGAGCAGGCGCGCACCGGCCTCCTCTCCGGCAGCGGGCTCAAGCGGATTGCCATCGCGAGCATGTTGCTCGACCACACCGGCTATGTGCTGGTGTGGGAGGCCTATCTCTCCGCCGGCGGCGCGGCACAGGCCGGGATGTGGTATGGCCTGTACACCCTGTTGCGCATGGCGGGGCGGTTGGCCTTTCCCATCTTCTGCTTCCAGCTGACGGAGGGCTTTTTCCATACGCACAGCCGGAGACGCTACGCCCTGCGGCTGGGCCTGTTCGCCCTGGCCTCTGAGGTCCCGTTTGACCTCGCCTTTCGCGGCGCGCTCTGGGACGGCAGCTATCAAAACGTCTTTTTTACGCTGCTGCTCGGCCTGCTGGCCCTCTGGGGCTGGGAGACGCTGGCCCGCCGCCTGCCGCGCTGGGCGAGGTGGCCCGCCGCGCTGCCGCCGCTGCTTCTGTGCGCCGCGGCGGCGGAATGGCTTGCGACGGATTACGGCGCCTTTGGCGTCACGCTCATTCTGGTCCTCGGGGTGAGCCGGGACGCCGAGCGAAGCGCGGGGGGACAGGAGCTCCGCCTGCCGTCCGCCCTGCCCGGCGCGCTGGTCATCCTCATCTACTGCTTTTTGGAGAATAATTGGATTGAGATCGTGGCCGTGCTCGGCCTGGAGCTGACGCTGCTCTACAACGGCCAGCGCGGCCGCGGCTCCCGCTGGGGCTTCTATCTCTTTTACCCCGCGCACCTGCTGGTACTGGTGGGACTGCGGGCGCTGATGTTCTGAATTTTCCAGACATTTTCCGACGAAATCCCGCCATACTAATCGGGCGAGGAGGTCGGGGAGATGAGAGAACGGGAGATTTGGGAGCTGTTTTTTGCCACAGGACTGCCGCAGGCGTACACGTTCTGCAAGGCCTGTGACCGGCGGAGGGCCAAAGAGAGGGCCTCCCGCGCAGTCGGACGAAAAAAAGAGGTGTGACCGGCCCCGGAGGGCGGCCCGTGGCTGCGGCCGCGGGGCTGTTCTCCGGGCAGATGTCTGCCGTGGGGGAGGGAGAGTACATATGCACGTGACTACCCGGGCCATCGTCCTGCGGGAGGCGGCCTACAAGGAGTCGGACAAAATTCTTACCCTGCTCACGCCGGACCTCGGCAAGATCACCGCGCAGGCCCACGGCTGCCGGAAGAAGGGCAACGGGCTCTCCGCCGCCTGCCAGCAGCTGGTGTGGTCGGAGATGACGCTCGCGGAGTTTCGCGGCCGCTGGAGCGTGACCGAGGCGGCGATTGAGCTGGAATTTCGCGCCCTGCGCAGCGACCTGGAGCGACTGTCCCTCGGGGCCTACTTTGCCGAGGTGATCGAGAGCCTGGTCCCGGAGGGCAACCCGCCCGACGAGCTGCTGCCGCTGCTGCTCAACTGCCTCTACGCCCTGGACCGGCTGGGCGCCGCCCCCGAGGTGGTCAAGCCCGCCTTTGAGCTGCGCGCGGTGAGCCTGGCCGGGTTTGAACCGCTGCTGGACGGCTGCGCCGTCTGCGGCCGCCCGGACCCGGAGGAGCCGCAGCTGAGCCTGACCGAGGGCGTGCTCCGCTGCCGCAGCTGCGGCGGAGAGCGTGAGGGGGGCATCTCGCTGCCGGTCTCGGCCGCGACGCTGGCGGCGATGCGGCACATCGTCTCCTGCCCGGGGCGGCGGCTGCTCTCTTTCCGATTGGAGGGGGCTGCCCGGAGCGAGTTGGCCGACGTGTGCGAGGCGTTTCTGCTCGCCCAGCTCGAGCGGGGCTTTCGCACGCTGGACTTTTACAAACAGATTTGCCTGCTCCCCGGAGGAGCGGGCTGAAGATCCATATTTGAGGGAATCCTAATGACAGAACGCTTTGAAAAATCCATCCGCACGCTCGAGCTGCCGCAGGTGCTCGAGCTGCTGGCCGCGCAGGCGTCCAGCCTGGCCGCGCAGGAGCGGGCCCGCGCCCTCCGGCCGGAGACCGACTTGGAGGAGGTCCGCCGCCTTCAGGCGGAGACCAGCGCGGCCCGTGCCCTGCTCGACGTGGGCCGCGCGCCCAACTTCGCCGGGCTGCGTCCGGTGGAGGCCGCCCTGCAGCGGGCCTCCCTCGGTGGCTCGCTCAACCCGCGCGAGCTGCTGGACATTGCCGGGGTGCTCCGTTGTGCCCGTCAGGCCAGGGCGAGCCTCGGCGACGCGGAGGAGCCCACATGCCTGGACGGGATGTTCCGCTCCCTGGTCGCCAACGCCTATCTGGAAAACAAGATCACCGGCGCCATCCTCTCGGAAGAGGAGATCGCCGACCAGGCCAGCCCCGCGCTGGCGGACGTGCGCCGCAAGATCCGCGCCGCCTCCGGCAAGGCGCGGGAGGTGCTCCAGCGGCTCATCTCCTCCTCGTCGGCCAAGTACCTCCAGGAGCCCATCGTCACCATCCGCTCCGGCCGCTTCGTCGTGCCGGTGAAGGCGGAGTGCCGCGGGAGCGTCCCCGGCCTGGTGCACGACGTGTCCGCCTCCGGCTCCACCTTCTTTGTCGAGCCGATGGCGGCGGTCAAGGCGAACAACGAGCTGCGCGAGCTGCAGGCGCGGGAGGAGAAGGAGATCGAGCGGATCCTCGCCGCCCTCTCCGCCGAGGCGGCGGGCTTCCGGGAGGATATCCTGCTCGACTGCGACCTGCTCGTCGCGCTGGACCTCATCTTTGCCCGCGGACGGCTCTCCGTGCAGATGGAGGCGATCGAGCCGCAGCTCACCGCGGACGGCTCGCTGCGCTTTCTCGCCGCGCGCCATCCCCTGCTGGACCGGAAAAAGGCGGTGCCGATCGACCTGAACCTCGGCATCACCTTTGACACCCTGGTGATCACCGGCCCGAATACCGGAGGAAAGACGGTCACCCTCAAGACGGCGGGGCTGCTGTGCCTGATGGCCCAGTGCGGACTCCACCTGCCGGTGGCCGACGGCAGCCGCTGCCCGGTCTACCGCGAGATCCTGGCCGACATCGGCGACGAGCAGTCCATTGAGCAGTCGCTGTCCACCTTTTCAGCCCACATCACCAACATCGTCGGCATCCTCTCTGAGGCGGGGGAGGGCAGCCTGATCCTGCTCGACGAACTGGGCGCGGGCACCGACCCGATTGAGGGCGCGGCGCTGGCGGTCGCCATCATTGAGGAGGCGCGCTCGCTGGGCGCCAAGGTGGCCGCCACCACGCACTACGCCGAGCTCAAGACCTACGCCATGACCGAGCCGGGGGTGGAGAACGCCTCCTGTGAGTTCGACGTGGAGACGCTCCGGCCCACCTACCGCCTGCTCATCGGCGTTCCGGGCAAGTCCAACGCCTTTGCCATCTCGCGTCGGCTGGGCCTGCCGGAGCATATTATCCGGAACGCTGCCGGGCGCATCGACCGGCAGAACGTCCAGTTTGAGGACGTGCTCGCCCGCCTGGAGCGGCAGCGCCAGGAGATGGAGCGCGCGAAAGAGGAGGCCGAGCGCCTGCGCGTGCAGATGGAGTCGGACGCCTCCGCCGCCGCGGCCGAGCGCCGCCGCCTGGAGAGCGCCCGCCGCCAGGCGGCCCAGGAGGCCCGGCGCGAGGCGGAGGAGATCGTGCGCGAGGCGCGCGCCGTCTCCAACCGCGTGTTCCAGGAGCTGGACGAGATGAAAAAACAGGCCCGGCGCGAGGAGTCCGCGCAGGAGGCCAACGAGCGCCGCAGCCGCCTGCGCCACAGCCTGAACGAGGCGGAGGCCCGCCTCGCCCCGGCGCGGGAGGCGCCGCCCCCCATCAGCCGCCCGGCGGAGGTGGGGGATACCGTCGAGCTGCTGCGCGTCGGGACGAAGGCCCGGGTGGCCGCCGTGAACAAGGACGGCAGCCTGCGCCTTGAGGCCGGCGCGATGACGGTCACGGCGAGCCAGGACGAGGTCCGCGTCGTGGAGGGACAGGGGGCCAAGAGCCCACGGCCCAAGCCGTCTTCCTCCGCCGGGCGTGTGGACCGGCCGCTGCGCGCGGCGGGCGCCCCCTCCGAGCTGGACATCCGCGGCCTGATGACGGACGAGTGCGCCGGCGTGATCGACCGCTTCCTGGACGACGCGGTGATGGCGCGGCTTCAGACGGTGACCATCATCCACGGCAAGGGGACGGGTGCACTGCGCCAGGCGGTGCAGCAGCATCTGAAAACCTGCAAATATGTCAAACGTTTTCGGCCGGGCCGTTTCGGCGAGGGGGAGAACGGCGTGACGGTGGTAGAGCTGCGGTGACAGGCCCTGGCGCTCCTGCCGGCCTCCGGAGAGACGGAACCGGCGCGCCGGGGACCTGGCCGCCTCGTTTTGGCGCTTTGCGCGCGGATGGTGTCCTCCTGCGCAGGAAAGCCGGGGAAGTTTGTTGAAAATGCCGTTGACGGCGGCGGGAAGAATCTGATATGATAAAGTATCATGACAGACAATGCTTTGGGGGGATCTTTTATGACCGTAAAAGAAGCAGTAGTCAACAACCGGGTGGGTCTGTACGCCCGGCCGGCCACCTTTTTTATCCAGAAGGCCAATGAGTTCAAGAGCTCGATCTGGATGGAGAAGGACGAACGTCGTGTGAACGCAAAGAGTCTGCTGGGCGTGCTCTCCCTGGGGGTTGTACAGGGGACGACCGTCACCCTGATTGCCGACGGCGTGGACGAGGCAGAGGCGATCGACAGCCTGGTCCAGCTGCTGGCCGAGGGCCTCGGCTGACGCACACCGGACAGGACAAAGGGAAAGTGAAAGAGAGAGGGCACCGCGCGGCGGTGCTCTCGGCTTATCCGGACGCATTTGGACAGCCGTGCAGGGAAGGCGGGGAGAACGGTGACACGCGAGGAACTGAAGGAAAAAGCCCACTCCCTCCCGCTGGGGCCGGGGGTCTATATTATGATGGACGCCTCGGGCAAGGTGATCTACGTCGGCAAGTCCCGCGCGCTGAAGAACCGGGTGAGCCAGTACTTTGCCGACCTCGCCAGCCACAACGCCAAGACGCGGGCGATGGTCGCTCAGATCGACCACTTTGACTACCTGCTCGCCTCCAATGAGTTTGAGGCGCTGGTGCTGGAGAACTCCCTCATCAAGCGCCATAAGCCGCGCTACAATATCCTCTTAAAAGACGACAAGGGCTATCCCTATGTCCGGCTGTCCTCGGAGGACTATCCCCGCTTCTCCATGGTCTCACGGCCGGCCAAAGATGGGGCGCGCTATTTCGGGCCCTACGGCGGCCGCAGCGCGACGGCGGAGAGCATCAAGGCCATCTGCAACGCCCTGCGCCTGCCCACCTGCCGCCGGCAGTTCCCGCGCGACATCGGCAAGGAGCGTCCCTGCCTGAACCACCATCTCGGCATCTGCGACGGCTGGTGCCGCGGGCGGCTGACCCAGGCGGACTATCAGGCGCGCATCTACCAGGCGGTCCGCCTGCTGGAGGGCAAGTTCTCCCAAGTGGAGCAGGAGCTGCGCGAGTCCATGAACCGCGCGGCGGAGGAGCTGCGCTTTGAGGAGGCGGCAGAGCTGCGCGACCGGCTGCAGGCGATCGAGCTGCTCGGTACCCGGCAGCAGGCGGTCGCCACCTCCCGGGCGGACACCGACGTGGTGGGCTTCTACCGCGGACCGGCCAAGAGCTGCTTTGTCGTGCAGCATTACCTTGGCGGCGCCCTCGCCGGGCGGGACACCGAGGTGCTCCCGACGCCGATGGAGGAGGAGACGGCGGAGATCGTCTCTGCCCTCGCCAAGCAGTACTATCTCGGCCGCAGCACGCTGCCGCGGGAGATTCTGCTGCCGCGTGCCTTTGACGACCTGGAGGAGCTGGGCGAACTGTTGACCCAGAACGCCGGCCGGAAGGTGACCATCACCGTCCCGAAGCGGGGGGACCGGCTCAACCTGGTCCAGCTGGCCGAGCGCACCGCCCTGGACGAGGCGGAGCGGGCCACCACCGCCCAGGAGCGGCAGAGCCGCCTGATGGAGCTGCTCGGCCGCACCCTCGGCCTGGAGCGGGCCCCGGAGCGGATTGAGGCCTACGACATCTCCAACACCGGCGCGAGCAATATCGTCGCCTCCATGACCGTCTTTGTGGAGGGAAAGCCGCTGCGCAGGGACTACCGCCGCTTTAAGCTGCGCGATATGGACCACCCGGACGACTACGCCTCCATGGAGCAGGTGCTCACCCGCCGCTTTCGCCGCTACCTGGACGGGGACGAGAAGTTCTCCGTCCTGCCCGATCTGATCCTGATGGACGGCGGGCAGGGGCAGGTCAATGTGGCGGTCGCGGTGCTCACCCAGCTCGGGCTGCAGGTGCCGGTGTTCGGCATGGTGAAGGACGGCCGCCACCGGACCCGCGCCCTGGTTGCCCCGGACGGGCGGGAGATCGGGCTCGGACAGCAGCAGGCCCTCTTCGCCCTCGTTGGGCGGATTCAGGAGGAGACCCACCGCTTTGCCATCACCTTCCACCGCGAGAGCCACGCGCGCCAGACAGTGGCCTCCGCGCTGGAGGAGGTGCCCGGCGTCGGCCCGGCCCGCCGCCGCGCCTTGCTGGACCACTTCAAGACGATGAAGGCCCTGCGCGCGGCCACCGAGGAGGAGCTGGCCGCCGTGGTGCCCGCCGGGGTGGCGCGGGATGTCTGGCGGCACCTGCACCCCACGCAGCAGCAGAAGGAGGAGACCCCATGCGAGTGATCACCGGCACCGCCCGCGGCAAGCGGCTGGGCCAGCTCTCCGGCACGGACACCCGCCCGACCACCGACCGGGTGAAGGAGGGCATCTTCAACATCATCCAGTTTGACATCGAGGGCCGGCGCGTGCTCGACCTGTTTGCCGGCACCGGCCAGATGGGCATTGAGTGCCTCAGCCGGGGCGCGGCGCACTGCACCTTCGTCGACCACCGGCGCGAGGCGGTGCGGCTCATCCGGGACAATCTCCGCCTGACCGGACTGGCGGACCGGGCCAGCGTGCTCCAGGCGGAGGCGCCCGAGTGCCTGCGCCGGATGCGCCAGACCTTCCATCTGATCTTTTTGGACCCGCCGTATCAGACGGATTTATTGGAAAATGCATTAAAAACCGTCGCTGCAATTGACATCCTTGCCGAAAATGGTATAATCATCTGTGAAAGTCCCCTGGAACGGGAGCTGCCGGAGCTGCCGGCTCCCTATCGGCGCGGTCGGGAGTACCGCTATGGAAAAATTAAGGTTACTCTGTACCGAAAGGACGTGTCCGCGCGATGAGCATTGCAATCTATCCCGGCAGCTTTGACCCGGTGACGCTGGGCCATCTGGATATCATCAAGCGGGCGGCGCTCCAGTTCGACCGCGTGATCGTCTGCGTCATGATCAATGCGGAGAAGAAGGGCCTGTTCACGCCGGCTGAGCGAGTGGAGATGCTGCGCCGCGCTGTCGCCCAGCTCCCAAACGTGGAGGTGGACCACTCCCCGGCGATGCTGGCCGAATATGCGCGCGAACGGGGCGCGAACTGCGTGGTCAAGGGGCTGCGGGCCATGTCTGACTTCGAAAAGGAGTTTCAGATGGCTATGATCAACCGTAAACTCAATCCCGGTCTGGAGACGGTCTTCCTCTCCGCCCGCCAGAACTATACCTACCTCAGCTCCAGCATTGTCAAGGAGCTGGCCAGCTATCAGGTCCCGCTGGAGGACTTTATCCCCCGGGAGATCATCCCCGAGGTGCAGGCCAAGATGCTGGAGCTGAAGACCCGGTGACCTGCGGCCGCAGACCGGCGTGAAATCGATAGAAAAGGATGGTAACCGATATGGCTAATGGAGTGAGTGAACTGCTGGACGTGCTGTACCGCATGATCGACGATGCCAAGGGCGGCTTGGGCGGCACCTGCCGCATCAACCGCGACGACGCGCTTGACATTCTTGACGAGATTCGCAACAAGTTCCCCGCCGAGCTCAGTGAGGCCAAGAAACTGATGACCACCCGGAACGAGTATCTCGACGGGGCAAAGACGGACGCCGAGCACATCCGCCAGCAGGCGATGGACAAGGCCCGCCAGATGGTGGACGAGCATGAGATCGTCCGCCAGGCCCGCGCGGAGGCGGCGAACGTTACCGCCAAGGCGGAAAAGCGCGCCGACGATCTCAAGCGCGCCGCCAACGACTACTGTGAGGATGCGCTGCGCCGCACAGAGGAGGCGGTCAACGTCGCGCTCAACGAGGTGCGCCAGTCCCGCGCGAAGTTCCGCGCGGTGGCCGGTATGGCGGCACAGCCCCGCAGCGCGCAGAGAAATGTGGCCTACGATGCGGCCAAGGAAGAGGACTGACCGTACGCCTCGCCGGCCGGCACAACATCATAGGAGTGCAAGAGAGCATCCGTCCCCAGGGCAGGGTTCGGATGCTCTTTTTCTATCTTGCCTGTTGTTCGGAAAGGGGAATTATTCCTCCGCCCCGGTGCGGCGCAGGGCGAGCACCGCGAGGATGAGCGCGATGGGGAAGACGATCGCGGCCAGCAGGCCCGCCTTCAGATCGCCCGCCGCGTCTGAGACCAGCCCCACCAGCGTCGGACCGGAGGAGCAGCCGAGGTCGCCGCACAGCGCGAAGAGGGCGAAGAGGGCGGTCCCGCCCCGGCGGCACCGGGCCGAGCCGAGGGAGAAGGTGCCAGGCCAGAGGATGCCCACTGACAGGCCGCACAGACCGCAGCCGGCCAGGGCCAGGGCGGGCACGGGGGAGAAGACGGCGAGCAGATAGCTCACCACGCACAGCACGCCGCTGCCGAGCAGGAAGGGCTCGAGCTTCCACCGCTCGCTGTACTTGCCATAGATGGCCCGGGCGGTGCCCATCAGCACGGAGAACAGGCAAGGGCCGGCCAGATCGCCCACCGCTTTGGACACCTGCAGGCCAGACTCGGCAAAGGCGGAGGCCCACTGGCTCATCGCCTGTTCCGATGCGCCGGCGCAGACCATCAGCAGAAAGAACAGCCAGACCACCCGGCTGCGCAGCAGCTTCCCGAGGGGCATCCGCTCCTCCTCCGAGACGAGCGGGGCGATGGGGACGTGCAGAAAGCGGATGCCGTTGATCAGCGGCAGCAGCGCCCACAGCATGGCCAGATAGCGCCAGTGCTCCGTGCCAGCCAGGGCGAAAAACGCCGTGGAGGCCAGGATGACAAATACACAGCCCCAGCAGTAGAAGGAGTGCAGCGTGCTCATCACCCCCGCCTTATTGGGAAATGGGCAGGCCTCCACGATGGGGCTGACGAGCACCTCCAGCAGCCCCCCGCCGATGGCATAGAGGACGATGGCGGCCAGCAGGCCCCAGTAGGGATCCGGCAGCCAGTAGGGCAGCAGGCCGAGTCCGAGCAGGCCGAGCGCGGCAAACGCGTGGGCCAGCACGATGCTCACCCGGTAGCCGATCTTATCCACAAAGCGCACCGACACCAGATCGACCAGCAGCTGAATGCAGAAGTTGACGGTGACCAGCAGGGTGATCCGGTCCAGCGAGATGGAGAACTCCGACTGGAAGGTGAGAAAGAGCAGCGGAGCGAAGCTGTTGACAATGGCTTGGATGATGTAACCGGCGTAACAGGAATAGAGCGTCTGACGGTAGTTGGGGACGGGCTGCGCAGTCATGGTGGGCATCTCCTTGTCAGGTAAAAATTGGACAGCCCATTATAGCAGACGCGCAGGCGCCGGAACAAGCCCCCGCGAGGGGGATTTTTTGCACTTTGCCGCGGCCAATACAGCGCCTGCCGCGGAGGGAAAGCGTTACTTGCCCGAGACAGATGCAGGAAATCTTGCGAAATAAACGCCGGGAGTTCGCTAAAAATAGCTTATGAAACGTCCTGCGCACAGTTTCTTGCAGAATAGTTCGAAAAATAGAGAAAATGGGAATAAAATCCACCAGTTTATAATGACAAAGGGATTGCAGCACTATTGACACCTGTTATTTTTTTCACTATAATGGCGCTGTATTCGAGTTTGTACCGGCAGTATCGCCGAGATGCGCCGGGACGGACATATGCCGCCGGCCCGGCGGGAGGAGGAACCCATGAGCTACACGATACCGATCGGCCCCTATCACCCCGCGCTGGAGGAGCCGATTCACGCCCGCCTGACCGTGGACGGGGAGCGGATCCGCGACGCGCAGGTCTTTGTCGGCTATAATCACCGCGGCATTGAAAAGCTGGCCCAGGAGCGCAACTTTATCCAGACGCTGGTGCTGGTGGAGCGGGTGTGCGGCATCTGCTCGCACTCCCATGCACTGACCTACGCGCTGTGCATCGAGCACATCATGGGCGCGGAGGTGCCGCGGCGGGGGCAATATATCCGCGTCATCATCGAGGAGCTCGAGCGGATCCACTCCCATCTGCTCTGGCTGGGCATTGCCTGCCACATCGTGGGGCACGATAGCGTCTTCATGCAGTGCTGGAACGACCGTGAGCGCACGATGGACACCCTCGAGGCCCTCACCGGCAACCGCGTGAACTACGCGATGAACACGATCGGCGGCGCCCGGCGCGACCTGGACGACGAGAAGCGGCGGATGCTCCTGGAGGCGATGGACGACCTGGAGGCCCGGATGGGCCCGCTCGCACGCTTTTTGACAGAGGATAAGACGCTCGCCATGCGTACAAAGGGGGTGGGCGTGCTCACCACGGAGGACGCCGTCCGCCTCGGCGCGGTGGGGCCGCACGCCCGCGCCTCCGGAGTGGATATGGACGTCCGGCGGGACGCGCCCTACTGCTGCTATGATGAGTTTACCTTTGACGTGCCGGTGGAGCACTCCTGTGACGTCTTTGCCCGCGTGGTCATCCGCGTGAAGGAGATTCTGGAGAGCATCAAGATTATCCGCCAGGCGGCGGACAACCTCCCGGAGGGCCCGATCAACCTGGGCAACAAGCTGCCGCGCGTCCCGGCCGGGGAGTTCCTGGCCCGGCACGAGGCCCCGCGCGGACACCTGGTCTATAAGGTGGTCACCGACGGCGGCCAGACCAACCGCCGCGTGAGCATCCACGTGCCGACCTTCAAGAACGCGCCGACGGTGCCCGTCATGCTGCGGGGGAACACGGTGGCGGACGCGGGGCTGATCGTCGCGTCCATCGACCCGTGCTTCTCCTGCCTGGACCGCTGAGATGCACGAGCTGGCAATCACCCAGAGCATCCTGCACATCGCCCTCGAGGCGGCCGGGGCGCACGGAGCGCAGCGCATCCGGGAGATTCGCATCCGGATGGGGGATTACTGCGGCGTCGTGCCCCAGTGCGTGCAGTACTATTTTGACGTGCTCTCCCGCGACACCGCCGCGGCGGGGGCGAAGCTGAACTTTATCCGCCTGCCCATCCGGATGCGCTGCCGCGGCTGCGGCTGGGAGGGCGAGGTGGACAAGCGGCACATCCAGTGCGCCGCCTGCGGCGGGACCGACCTCGCCCTGCTCCAGGGCCGGGAGTTCTACGTCGAGAGCCTGGAGGCGGAGGAACCGCCCGGAAAGGAAACGGAACACGATGGAAATTAAGGTGATGCACCAGGTACTGGAGTGGAACGAGGACGTGAGCGGCGCCGTGCTCGATACCCTGGCCGCCCACCGGGTCTGCCTGTGCAACGTGATGGGCTCGCCCGGCGCGGGGAAGACCAGCGTCCTCACCGCCCTGATCGAGCGGCTGCGCGCGCGCTACCGCATCGCGGTGATCGAGGGGGATATCGCCGGCCAGCTGGACGCGGAGCACATCCAGCGCCTCGGTATCCCGGTGGTCCAGCTGGACACCGACGGGGCCTGCCACATCGAGGCGATGAGCATCCAGCGGATCCTGCCGGAGTTTGACCTGGACGGACTGGACCTGATCTTTGTGGAGAACATCGGCAATCTCGTCTGTCCCGCCGAGTTCAAGATCGGCGAGCACTTCCGCCTGGCGCTGCTGAGCGTGCCGGAGGGGGATGACAAGGTGGAGAAGTATCCGCTCATGTTTGCCACCACCGACGCGCTGGCGATCAACAAGTATGACCTGCACGACTACTTCGACTTTGACGATGCGCGGGTGGAGCGCAGCGCGTGGGGGGTCAATCCGAAGGTCGCGCTCTTTCGCACCTCTGTCCGCAGCGGCGAGGGGCTGGACGCGCTGGCCGATTGGGTGGCCCGCCGCGCCGAGGACGTCTTGCACCGCAACTGAGAGGAGGGGAGACCGGTGGGAAGACCGGCACGTTTTGCCCGTTGGCTGTCTGTATTTATCTTCTGCTTCCTGTTCTGGCTGCTGCTGACCTGGTCGGTGGCGCCGCGGGAGCTCTTTTGGGGGGCGATCATCAGCGCGGTGGTCTCCGGGTTTACCGCCCGCTTTTTCATCCACGCGCGGCCCTTCTGGCTCTATCATCCCAAGCGGCTGCTGATGCTGCTGATCTACTGTGTGGTTATCTTCCCCTGGGAGCTGATCAAGGCGAATCTCTCCATGGCAAAGCTGGTGCTCGACCCTAAGCTGGGAGACTACCAGGCCGGTATCCTCCGGGTGCCCGGCTCGAAGCGGATCAGGAGCACCTATGGCCTGGCGATGGTGAGCAACAGCATCACCCTCACCCCCGGCACCATCACGATGGACGTGGCGGAGGACGAAGAGGGGGATATCTGGTATTACATCCACTGGATTGACGTGGCCGAGACCGACCGGGAGAAGGCCGGTGAGGCGATCAAGGGCCGGATGGAGCGTTGGATTGGGAGGATTTGGCAATGATTGAATTTCTCATCGCGGCAATACTCTACCTGGTTCTGGCGGTCGGACTGCTCTACCGGGTCTTTCGCGGGCCGACGGCGGCCGACCGGATGTGCGCCGCCGACAGCCTGGACCTCGTCACCGCCGTGGCGCTGGCGCTCTACTCCGTCTATTCCGGGCGAAGCATCTACCTGGACATCTCGGTAGTGGTCGCCCTGCTGGGCTTTGTGAGCACGGTGTTTGTCGCGCGCTATCTGGAGGGAAGACTGTGATGGTGGTACGGATTGTCATTGATATTCTGCTCGCCCTCGGCGTGTTTTTTACCGCCGTCGGTGTGATCGGCGTCAACCGGATGCCGGACGTGTTCGGCCGCCTGCAGGCCTCCACCTGTATCGCCACCCTGGGGACCATCTGCGCCATGCTGGCTGCGGTGATCCATACCGCAGTGAACGGCGGAGAGAGCGTGGCCTATGTCAAGCTGGGCCTCATTCTGCTGCTGGTGCTGCTGACCAACCCCGCCTCCAACCACGCCCTGTGCAAGGCGGCCTACAAGATGGGGATCCGGCCGAAGAAGGAGCTGGTCGTGGACGATTACAAGGAGGATGATCTGCAATGAACTTCGGCGGCATCCTGACATTTGTGCTTAACCTGGTCGCGGTGGGCGGCGCGGTGGCCTCTGCGGTGGTCGCCGTGCGGGCGCGGCGGCTGATCGACTCGGTGATCGCGCTGGCGGCGGTTGGCTCGTTCATCTCCATGGAGTTCATTCTGCTCCAGGCACCCGATGTGGCCATTGCCGAGGCCAGCGTGGGCGCCGTGCTGTCCACCATCCTGTACATTATCGCCCTGCGCAAGGTGAAGATGGATAAGGAGGATCGGAGATGAGGACGAAACGAATCGTGCTCCTGGCCGCGCTGGCGGTGTTGCTGGTGTGCGGAATCTATGTCTCCGTCCGGATGAGCCAGAGCGCGCCCACCTATGACGGGACGCATACCGACGTGATCGAGCTCTACGAGCACCCGGAGGAGTATGACAACTCGGACGCCGACGGCGTCGCGGCGGTCATTGTCAACGAGAACCTGGCCAAGACGGTGTCGGAAAACGTCGTCTTCAGCGTGGTCTTCAACTTCCGCGGTTATGACACCCTGGGCGAGAGCTTTATCCTGATCGCCGCCATTGCCGGCTCGCTGGTCATCCTGCGCAAGAGCCGGCCGAAAAAGCCGCCTGAGACGGATGAAAAGGAGGCCTCGTGATGAAGCCGGAGAATAAGAAGCCCGTCTTCCGCCGCAAGGACGTGGTGGTCCGCAGCACGGCGGACCTCTTCCTGCCGCTCGCGTGTGTCTTTGGCTGCTACGTGGTGCTCCACGGCAACAGCAGCCCGGGCGGCGGCTTTCAGGGCGGCGTACTGGTCGCCAGCGCCATCCTGCTCGTCTATCTCGGCCGCGGCCGGGACGAGGCGCGCCACGCCTTTCGCTCCAGCCTGCTGCACAGCAGTGAGACGATCGCCGAGATTCTCTATGTGGTCATTGCCCTGGTGGGCATTTTCACCGGGCTGAACTTCTGCGTCAACTTTGTCTTTATCGGCCAGGAGGTGGAGACCAGCGTCCTGATGAACGACGCGGTGGGCTACCACGTCATGGCTGGCATCACCTGCCTGCTCATCATGATGCTCGGCGTGCTCGAGCCGGATGACGGAGAGGGGCAGGACGACCCGACAGGAAAGGAGGGGGACGCGCCATGATGCTGGTGAACTATATCGGTTCCTTTGCCCTGGTGGTACTCGGGATCTACTGCATGGTGGTCAAGCACAATATGATCAAGACCATCATCGGCATGGGCCTGGTGGACTACGGGGCGAACCTTCTCATCGTCTCCATCGGCTTCAACGCTGGCGGCACGGCGCCCATCTTCAGCATCGCAGAGCTGGACCCGTCCAGTTTCTTTGTCGACCCGGTGCCGCAGGCGCTCACACTCACCTCCATCGTCATCGGCGCGTGTACCACCGCGATGAGCCTCTCGCTTGTGATCCGGATGCGGGAGCAGTATGGCACGCTGGATACCCGCAAGATCAGGAGGTTAAACGGCTGATATGACTACCTTCCTGAACAACTTTCCGATTCTGGCGATCATGACCCTGTTCCTGGGCGCGTTTCTGACCTCCCTGGTGGGGCGGCGGTTTGCCCCGGCGCGCAATGTGCTGGTGGTGCTCTCCGTCACGCTGCCGCTGGCGATGATGCTCGCGCTGGTCAAGCCGGTGCTGATCGACGGCGAGGTCATCACCTATTGGATGGGTAACTGGGCGCCCGAGGCCGGCTGGGCCATCGGCATCAGCCTGGAGGTGGACGCGCTGAGCCTCTTCTTCGCGCTCATTGTGACGGTGGCCGTCTTTGTCTCGGCGCTCTACTCGTTCACCTATATGAACCACGACGACAG
Source organism: Candidatus Onthomonas avicola (assembly GCA_018710845.1). Lineage (GTDB taxonomy): Bacteria > Bacillota > Clostridia > Oscillospirales > Oscillospiraceae > Onthomonas > Onthomonas avicola. The sequence goes on along the minus strand of DVJB01000048.1, from coordinate 102,338 downwards.
TCTGGTGAACTACTACACCCTCTTTCTCATGCTCTCCGGCTCGGTGCTCGGGCTGGTGCTCAGCGGCGACCTGTTCAATATCTTCGTCATGATCGAGATCATGACGTTCACCTCCGTCGCGCTCACCGCCTTTCGCAACCAGCAGGAGGGGGCGCTGGAGGGCGCGTTCAAGTACCTCGCCGTCGGCTCGCTCGGCTCGACCTGTGTGCTGCTTGGTGTGGCGATGATCTACTCCCAGCTCCACACCCTCAACCTCGCGCAGATCGCCGCCCTGCTGCCGGAGCAGGCGGAGAACCCCGTCCTGTTGGCTGCCTTTGCCTTCCTGCTGGTCGGCTTTGGGAGCAAGGCGTTCCTCTTCCCCTTCCACCCGCTGGCGGCGGACGCGCACGCGGTGGCGCCGGCCTCCATCTCGCTGATGATCTCCGGCGTGCTCACCAAGTGCGGCGTCTACGGCATTATCCGGCTGTGCTATGTGCTCTACCAGAACATCGACCTGCCCTTTGTGCAGTATCTGGTCACCGGCCTCGGCACGGTGAGCATGTTCGTCTGCGTCACAATGGCCTTCAACCAGCACAACTTCAAGCGCCTGCTCGCTTTCCACTCCATCTCGCAGGTGGGCTATGTGCTCGCCGCGGTGGGCCTGGGCACCGCCCTCGGCCTCACCTCCGGGCTGTATCACGCGATGAACCACACCATCTTCAAGGGCTTGCTCTTCCTCACCGCCGGCGCGGTGCAGCACCAGACGGGCAGCCTCGACCTGGACGAGCTGGGGGGCCTGGGCAAGAAGATGCCGCAGACCTGCCTGCTGTTTCTCATCGGTGCGGCCTCCATCAGCGGGCTGCCGCCGTTCAACGGCTTTGCCTCCAAGTGGATGATCTACCAGGCCGCGTTTGAAAAGGGGGCGGAGACGGGCAACTTCTTCTTTGTCGCCGTCTGCCTCGTCGCGCTGATCACCAGCGTGCTCACCCTGGCTTCCTTCATCAAGGTGGCCCAGAGCGTCTTTTTTGGCCAGTACAACGAGAAGTTCGGCCAGGTGCGCGAGGTGCCGCTGGCGATGCGCCTGCCGATGTGGATTCTTGCCGCCCTCTGCGTCGCCGCCGGGCTGCTGCCCGAGCTGGTGCAGAGGTATCTGCTCACGCCGGCGGTGAACGCCGTCTTCGGCGTGGCCAACTACATCGACCAGGCGATGGGCGCCGGATACGCCGCCGCGCACGGCATCGTGGAGACTGCCCTGCCGGAGCTGGCCGAGATCGGCTGCTGGGACCCGGTGAGCTGGCTGGTGCTGCTGTTTTGTTTCACCTGTGCCATCGCCATTGTGGCGCTGCTGGCCACCCCGAACGATCTGAGCCGTGTCCCCGTCTCCTCCGCCCGGGAGGATGGAGAGGCGCTGGACGCCAAGTATGAGCCGTTCTTCTCCGGTGAGGAGAGCGTCTACTCCCAGGTGGGCGGCAGCGACCTCTTCTGGGGCTTCAAGCACAACTGGCGGCGGTATTTCCGCCTGATGCACGACTGGCACAGCGGCGTTGTCAACGACTACACGCTCTGGGCGGTGGTGGCGATGGCGACCGTGCTGGCCGCCTGCATCATCTTGCTGTAAAGGAGGCGGGGACAGATGGACGCGATTGGCACCCTGCTCTGGAATCTGTTTTATCTGCTGGTCTTCCCCGGCCTCCTGTTCTCGGTCGCCGTGGGACTGCTGCTGGCCGGTCTGGACCGGAAGCTGGTGGCCCGGATGCAGCGCCGGGTCGGCCCGCCCCTCCTCCAGCCGTGGTATGATTTTCTCAAGTGCTGCGGGAAGGAGACCATTATCCCCCGCCACGCCAAGCGCGCGATCTATCTCGCCGCGCCGGTGGTGGGCTTTGTGGCGCTGCTGACGGTGTCCCTTTTCCTGCCGGTGATGGGATTTACCGCCTTCTCCACCGTGGCTGACCTCGTCGTCATCCTCTATCTGCTCACCCTCACCAGCGCAGCAATGATCGTGGGCGCGGCGGCCTCCGGCTCCCCCTTTGCAGGGGTGGGCCTGAGCCGGGAGATGGTCTCCATCCTCTCCTATGAGTTGCCGCTCGTCCTCATCATCCTCGCCGTCGGGCGTGTGGCGGGCGAGAGCGTGGGCGGCGTCACCTTCTCCCTGGCGGTGATCGGGGAGTATCAGGCGGCCAACGGCCCGCTCATCACCCACTGGAGCCTGATTCCCGCGGCACTGGCGATGCTCTTTGTCATCCCCTGCGAGATCGGAATGCACCCCTTTGACGTCGCCGAGGCGGAGACCGAGATCTGCGAGGGGACGCTGGCGGAGTACAGCGGCCCGCCGCTGGCCCTCTTCCGCCTGACGCACGCGGTGAAGATGTATACCATGACCGCGCTCTTCTGCGCGCTCTTCCTCGGCGGCCTGACCACCGGGCTGCCAGTGCTGGACGCGGTGATTCTCGTCGCGCTGTGCGCCGTGCTCACCTTTGTGACCATGAGCCTGCCGCACGCGGTCTGCGCGCGCTTCAAGGTGGAGCAGGTGTTCAAATTTTACTGGACGGTGGTGGCCGGTCTGGCCGCGCTCAGTCTGATTCTTGTCTGGCTGGGCCTGTGAAGGAGGCAGCTGCGTGTTTGACAGATGGATGGACAACAGCATGTCCAAGAGCCCGTGGATTTTTCACATCAACGCCGGCTCCTGCAACGGCTGTGATATTGAGCTGGTGAGCGTGCTCACCCCGCGCTATGACGCCGAGCGCCTGGGCTTTCGCCTGACGGGCACCCCGCGCCAGGCGGACATCGTCGTGGTCAGCGGGCCGATCACCCTGCAGACCCGCGACCGGCTGGTGCGCACCCTCGCGCAGGTGCCGGAGCCGTACGTCGTCGTCAGCCTGGGCTCCTGCCCGCGCTCGGGAAATGTGTTCAAAGGGAGCTACTCCATCGACGGCCCGCTGGAGAAGTGGACCCATGTGGATGTGTCGGTGGGCGGCTGCACCCCCAAGCCGGAGGCGATTGTCGCCGCGCTGGCCAAGGCGGCCGAGCTGCTGGCGGAAAAGAGAAAGGAGATGCGCCGCTGATGCTGCCCTATCTGAAGCAGGCGCTGGGCAACCTCTTCCGCGCGCCCAGCACGGAGGCCTTCCCCAAGGGGGAGCCGCCCGCCGCCGCCCCCGGCTACCGCGGCCGGCTGGTCTACCACCCGGACCGGTGCATCAACTGCGGGCTCTGCCTGCGCGTCTGCGCGCCGCAGTGCATGGAGCGCACGGTGGAGAAGCTGGAAAACGGCGACCAGCGCGTCACATTTACCTTTGATATGACCAGCTGCACCTTCTGCGGCATGTGCGCCGACTTCTGCACGCAGCACTCCATCACCCTCTCGGAGGACTATATGATCGTCGGCACCCAGCCGGAGGACTTCCTGGTGACCGGCACCTTTATCAAGAAGGCCCCGCCCCCGCGTCCCAAGCTGACGCCGGAGCAGATCGCCGCGCAGAAGGCGAAGGTAGAGGCGGCCAAGCGCGCGAAGGAGGCGGCCGCCAAAGCCGCCGCGGAGGGCGCCAAGGCGGATGGCTGACCGAAGACGGGTCCGCCTGGAGGTCGAGGGCATCGTGCAGGGGGTGGGTTTTCGCCCCTTCCTGCACCGTCTGGCGGCCCGGCTGCACCTCGGCGGCTGGTGCCGCAATACCACCGCCGGGGTGACGCTGGAGCTGGAGGGGGACGCAGAGGACCTCGCGGCGTTCCGCGCCGCCCTCAGACGGGAGGCCCCGCCGCTGGCGGTGATCGAGCGGGTGCGTGAGACGCCCTGCCCGTCGCCGCTGGGCGAGCGGGCCTTTCGTATTTTAGAGAGCGAGCGCGTCCCCGGCCGCGCCGCCCTCGTCAGCCCGGATATCGCCACCTGCCCCGACTGCCTGCGCGAGCTGCGCGACCGGAGGGACCGGCGATACCGCTACCCCTTCCTCAACTGCACCAACTGCGGCCCCCGCTTTACCATCCTGCGTCGCCTGCCCTATGACCGGGAGAACACTTCCATGGCGCCCTGGGCGATGTGCCCCGACTGCCGGCGGGAGTATGGGAATATCTCCGACCGCCGCTATCACGCCCAGCCGGACTGCTGCCCCGTCTGCGGGCCTCGCCTCTCCTTTTTGGACGGGGCGGGCCGCCCGGTGGAGGGGGACCCGGTCGCGCGCGCGGCGGAGCGGATCGCCGCGGGCGGCATTGTCGCCGTCAAGGGGCTGGGAGGGTATCACCTCGCCTGCCTGCCCGACCGGCCGGAGATCGTCGCCGAGCTCCGGCGGAGAAAGCGGCGCGACGAGCGGCCGCTCGCCGTCCTGTGCCGCGATGTGGCCGCCGCCCGGCGCTGGTGCCATATCTCGGAAGAGGAGGCGGCGCGCCTCACCTCGCCGCGCGCGCCCATCGTCCTGCTGGAAAAGCGGACGGGCCTGCCGGACACGCTGAGCGAGACGCGGGAGCTGGGGATTTTGCTGCCCTATACCCCGGTCCACCACCTGCTGATGGACCATTTTGACGCGCTGGTGCTCACCAGCGCCAATCTGAGCGATGCGCCGGTGCTCTGTGATGACGCCGAGGCGCTGGAGACTTTCCGCCATGCCCTTCCGGTGGAGGGGATTCTGACCCACCCGCGCGAGATCGTGAATCGCTGCGACGACTCGCTGCTGCGTGTCTTTCGTGGGAGAGACTACTTCTTCCGCCGCAGCCGGGGCTACGCCCCCCAGCCGGTGGAGCTGCCGGAGGCGGCGGACGGCGTGCTCGCCTGCGGGGCGGAGCAGAAGGCGAGCTTTTGCCTCACCCGGGGCAGGGAGGCCTTCCTGAGTGCGCACATCGGCGATTTGAAAAACCTCGCCGTGCTGGAGCACTACCGCGCGCAGATCGCGCGCTTTCAGGACCGCTTTGGCATCGCCGCTACCCGCCTGGCTTGCGACCTCCACCCGGACTACCTCTCCACCGACTATGCCCGCGCGCGCAGCCGGGCGGAGGGCCTGCCGCTGGTCATGGTCCAGCACCATCACGCCCATATGGCCGCCTGCATGGCGGACAACCGGCTCACCGGCCCCTGCATCGGCCTCGTCTGGGACGGCACGGGCTACGGCAGCGACGGGACCACCTGGGGCGCGGAGTGTCTGACGGGGGACTGCGAAGGCGCGGTCCGCCGCGCGAGCATGCGCCCCATCGCCCTGCCGGGCGGCGACCGCTGCATGCAGGAGATCGGCCGGGTGGCGCACAGCCTGCTCTGGGACCTTGGATGCCCCGAGCGGAGCGATTGCCCGAACGGGGCGCGGCTCACGCAGATGTTGGGGGCTGGGCTGAATTGCCCACCCTCGAGCGGGATGGGCCGCCTGCTCGACGGGGTCTATGCCCTGCTCACCGGCCGTCAGACGGTGAGCTATGAGGGACAGGGGGCCGTCCTGCTCGAGGCGATGGCCGGGCGGGATGAGAGCGCCTTCCCCGTCTCCTTCTATGAAGAGCGAGGACTGGCCCGGCTAGACACCCGGCCCATCCTGGCCGCCCTGCTTGAAGAATTGGACAAGGGCGTCCCGGCTGAGACGCTCGCCGCCCGCTTTCTCAATACCTTAGTCCTCGCCGCGGTGGGACAGTGCCGTGCGGCCCGGGAGCAGACCGGGCTGCGTCATGTGGTCCTCTCCGGCGGGGTGTTTCAAAACCGCTATCTGCTGCCCCGCGTGATGGACGCGCTGGAGGAGGCGGGCTTTGTGCCCCACTGCCACAGCCGTGTCGCCGCGAACGATGAGGGCCTCGCCCTCGGGCAGACGATGATCGCCGCAAAAGGAGGCGGCATCCCATGTGCCTGGCCATACCCCTGAAACTGACCGAGATCGACGGCAACAACGCCGTCGGCGAGCGCGACGGCGTCCGCCGCGCCATCCGGGTAGACTTTATCCGTGAGCCCAAGGTGGGCGACTATGTGATCGCCCACGCCGGCTTTGCGATCGAAAAGCTGCGCCCCGAGCAGGCGCTGGAGAACCTCGCCGCCATCCGGGAGGTGGCCAATGCCGAGTGAGTCCGCCTTCCGCCGACCGGAGGGGACGGAGCGCCTGGCCGCCGCCCTCACCGGGATGGAGGTCCCGGAGACCCGGCTGATGGAGGTCTGCGGGACGCACACGATGGCGATCGCCCGCGCCGGGTTAAAGCGCCTGCTCCCGGCCAATGTGACGCTGCTCTCCGGGCCGGGCTGCCCGGTCTGCGTCACCCCGGCGGGGGAGGTGGACCGCATCCTGCGCCTTGCCCGGGAGCCGGGGGTGACGGTCGTCACCTACGGCGACCTGATGCGCGTGCCCGGCAGCCGTCCGGACCGGACACTTGCGCGCTGCCGGGCGGAGGGCGCGGACGTGCGGTGGGTCTACTCCCCGATGGACGCGCTGGAGATCGCACGGGACTGTCCGGAGCGGGAGGTGGTCTTCCTCGGCGTGGGGTTTGAGACCACCGCGCCTGGCACCGCCCTCACCGTGCTGGAGGCGGAGCGCCGGGGGCTGAAAAACTTCTCCCTGCTCTCCCTCCTGAAGCTGACGCCGCCCGCCCTGCGGGCCCTCCTCGCCCGGCCGGGGGCGCGGGTGGATGGCTTTCTCTGCCCCGGCCATGTGGCGACGGTGATCGGCGCCGAGGCTTTTCGCTTCCTGCCGGAGGAATATGGCCTCCCGGCGGTGGTGGCGGGCTTTGAGCCGGGCGACCTGCTCGCTGCCCTCTGCGCCCTGCTGCGGCAGGTACGTGACGGCGCGCCGCGGCTGGAGAACGAGTACCTCCGCGCCGTCGCCCCGGAGGGCAATTCCACCGCCTGCGCCCTGATGGAGCGGGTGCTTGAGCCGGTGGACGCCCGCTGGCGCGGACTGGGGGAGATTCCCGCCAGCGGACTGCGCCTGCGCGAGGCGTGGCGGGCCTTTGACGCCGGGGAGCGCTTTGCCCTCGGCCCGGCGGAGGAGGGCGCGGAACCGGCCCGCTGCCGCTGCGGCGAGGTGATCTGCGGCGAGTGCGGCCCGGAGGACTGCCCCCTCTTCGCGCGTGCCTGCACGCCGGAGACGCCGGTGGGACCATGCATGGTCTCCGGCGAGGGGGCCTGCGCCGCGGCATACCGCTACCGCGGCCTGACGGACGGAGAGGAGGCGGAGAGATGAACGAGCCTGTCGTCACGCTGGACCACGGCAGCGGCGGACGCAAGACGGCGGAGCTGATTCGGGAGCTGATGCTGCCCGCCTTTGACAACCCGGCGCTGAGCGCTCTGGGGGACGGAGCGGCGCTCGACCTCGCGGGGCCGCTGGTGTTCTCCACCGACAGCTTTGTGGTCCAACCGCTCTTCTTCCCCGGCGGGGACATCGGCAAGCTGGCGGTCTGCGGGACGGTGAACGACCTGGCCATGTGCGGCGGCATCCCGCGCTGCCTCAGCCTCGGCATGATTCTGGAGGAGGGGTTCCCCCTCTCAGACCTGGAGCGGATTGTTGCCTCCGTTGCCCGGACGGCCCGGGAGGCGGAGGTGCAGATCGTCACCGGCGACACCAAGGTGGTCGAGCGGGGACGAGGGGACGGCGTGTATCTCAACACGTCGGGGATTGGCACGCTGGCCTGCCCCGGCCTGACGCCGGACGCCATCCGCCCGGGGGACCGGGTGCTGATCTCCGGCGCGCTGGGAGACCACGGCGCGGCGGTGATGATGGCCCGCAACGGCTTTGCCGGGGGAGACGCCCTGCGCTCGGATTGCCGGCCCCTCCACCGACTGGCCCGGGCGGCGTGGGAGGCGGGGGGTGTGCGCGTCCTGCGCGACCCCACCCGCGGCGGCGTGGCGACCACGCTCAACGAGTTTACCGAGGGCCGGACCTTCTCTATCGAGCTGGAGGAGGATGCCCTCCCCATCCATCCGCCGGTCCGCACGGCCTGCGACCTGCTCGGGCTGGACCCGCTCTACTGCGCAAACGAGGGCAAGCTCCTCGCCGTCTGCGCCCCGGAGCGGGCGGAGGCGGTGCTGGCTGCCCTGCGCGCGCTCCCCGGCGGGGAGGAGGCGGCGGAGATCGGCCGGGTGACCGAGCGGTATCCCGGCCGGGTGGTGCTGCACAATTTCCTGGGCGTCGGGCGGGTGCTCGGCGTCCTCACCGGGGCACAGCTCCCGAGAATCTGTTAAGGCGGTGTTTGGAAGATGCAAACGAATCGAAAGATCGAGATCACCCGGGACGAGATCCTCTCCACCGCGCGCGAGATGCGCGAGGGAGGCCACCTGCTCATCTGCATCCACGCCCATGTGGACAAGCAGGGGGAGATGGTGGTCACCTATGACTACGACTGCGGCGCGGAGGCGCGCTGCTATGAGGTGCGCGGGGAGAAGGTGCTGCCCTCCCTCGTCCCCATCTATGACGCCGCCGCCGAGTGGGCCGAGCGGGAGCTGTGCGAGCTGATGGACCTCACCTTTGAGGGCCTGGACACCAGCGAGCGCCTCTTTTTGCCGGACAACCTGCTCGACGGACAGGGCCAGATCATTGTCACCCCGGTGAACGTCCTGCGGGAGCGGAATCATCCGGAGAGTGGACAGTGATTTTACCAGTTTACAGCAACACCCCTCGCGCCAGGCTGGCACGAGGGGTGTTTGTGTTGTGGATATTTTATGATTCGTTGATGTTGTTTGCCTGGTCCTGGTACAGCGTGTTTGCCATCAGCTCGGGGGTTTTGCCGATAAAGGCGCCTCCCGCCTCCGCGTCGCCCTGCAAATGCCACAGGAACCATGCGGTGACATAGCCGTTGGCGGAGTAGAGCATTTCTCCGTGGCCCGTCTCCCGCCGCCGGGCCATATACCTGGGGGCGGAAATCTCGCTGTAAATTTCCCGCAGTTGTTCACCGGTCACCACCCAGTCGTCTCCGCCTCCCGCGCCGGAGAGCAGGAGAATGGGGGTGTTGATCTGAGAGGCGTCGTAATCCCACTCCAGGTTATGGGCCAGCTCCCGATTGGTCGGGGAGAGAGCGGCCGCCGCCCGGTATGTGCCGGCGTGGGGCTGTGATGTGATGGCGTTGAAGACACCCACGCCGCCCTGTGAGTGGCCCGCAATGCCCACACGGTCAAAATCTATCCGCTGATAAAAGGGGTTTTCTGCCTCCTCTGCGGACGCGGTGCTGTTCAGCCGCTCCAGGTGGCGCAGGCACATCTCCGCGCCAAAGCCGTTCCAGGCATAGGTCTCCTCCGTCCCGATGACGAGAAAACCCCAGGAGGCGAGATGCCGCGCAACGGCGTCATATTTCGAGAGCGGGGTCCCGCTCCCGTTGCACAGGACGATCACCGGATAGAGGTCGCCGCCCGTCTCCAGCTCTGTGGGGTAATAGAGGAGGTATTTCTGAAAGACCTGCAGGACGGCCTCCTCGCGGAAGGAGACCTCATAGGGACCGCTTGCCAGATACTTCTCTTCGACCGGCCCGCCGGTCTCCACCATCTGCTGGTAATTCTTCGGCGCGGCGAGACGGCTGCCAAGCCAGCGCAAGAGGACGGCTCCGGCAGCCGCCAGGACAAGCAGGCCGATTAAAATTCCCTTTCCCACCTTTATACGGCTCCCCTCACAGATGTACGCGCAGCGTTACCGCCCCATCGCCGCCCGCACGACCTCCTCCGGCTGGACGCTGGAGATGCCGCCGAAGTACTGGGTGGAGAGGCTGGCCGCCGTGCAGGCGAAGGTGGCCGCCTGATGCATCTCCTCCACCGTCAGCGCCGCCGGGGCTTTGCCCAGGCGCAGGAGCTGGCTCACCGCGCTGCCGCCAAAGATATCCCCCGCGCCGGTGGTGTCCACGACGCGGAGCGGGCCGGTGTAGTTCGTGTAGCCACTGCCGTTTTGGTTGACATAATAGCACCCGTCCGCGCCCAACGTGACAAAGGCGAGCTGGACGCCGTAGTCCGTCAGCAGCTTTTCGCCGCCCGCCTTTTCGTCCAGGCCCCAGAGAAACTCCACCTCCTCCAGGCTGATCTTGACCACGTCGGCCTGCTCCAGGCCCCAGAGAATCTGCGCCTTCGCCTCCTCGGGGTCGTCCCAGAGGGGGAGGCGGAGGTTGGGGTCGAAGGTGAGCAGCTTGCCGCGCTCCCGGGCGTAGGCGACTGCCTTCTGCGTCGTCGTGCGCACCGGCTCCCCGGTGAGGGAGAGGGTGCCGAAATGGAAGACGCGCGCCTGGTCGATCAGCGAGAGGTCCAACTCCTCGAAGGTGAGCATGGTGTCCGCCCCCGGCTTGCGGGCAAAGCTGAACTGCCGGTCGCCGGAGGGGTCAAAGGTGACGAAGGCGAGGGTGGTGAAATAGCGCGGGTCACGGACAATGCCGCCGGTGGCGATGCCCGCCTCCCGCAGTGTGCCGAGCAGCAGGCGGCCGAAGGCGTCGTCCCCCACTTTGCCGAGGAAGGCGGTTTTGGCCCCGTATTGGTTCAGGGCGGCGAGGAAGTTGCCCGGCGCGCCGCCGGGGTGGGCGGCCATGGTGGGGTAGCCTGCCCCGTCCGTGCTCTGCGTGGCAAAGTCGATGAGCAGCTCGCCCAGCGCGGTGACATCCAACATAACGATCTCCTCCGAGTGAAAAGTTTTATTAAAGTCCACTATATCGGATGTACGGGCACTTGTCAAGAGGTCAAATGTGTGTTGGAACATGCCAAAAGCCGGCCGGACAGAGGTCCGGCCGGCCGAGGCTTTCAAGCGGCGATCAGCTGTTGTACAGCAGCTCCAGCGTGCAGGTCTGGGCGATGCTCTTTCGGATCTCCGCGCGCAGCGGGAGGACGGCGGAGGGCGTGACGCTCAGCTCGTCGATGCCGATGGCGAGGAAGGTGTGCAGCAGGGAGAGGTCGGCGCCCAGCTCGCCGCAGATGCCGATCCAGATGCCGGCGGCATGGGCGGCGTCGGCGGCCATCTTCAGCGCGCGCAGCACGGCGGGATGGTGCGGGTCAAAGAACTTGCCCAGGTCGTTGCACTGGCGGTCGCAGGCCAGGGTGTACTGGGTCAGGTCGTTCGTGCCGACGGAGAAGAAGTCCACCAGTTTGGCCAGCTCGGGCGCCATCATGATGGAGGCGGGCGTCTCGATCATGATGCCGATCTCGGTGTCGGGGTTGAAGGGGATGCCCTCCGCCTTCAGCTCGTCCATGACGCTCTTGCAGGCGCGGCGGCACTCCTTGACCTCCCAGACGGAGGTGATCATCGGGAACATGATGGCCACCTTGCCGTAGGCGGAGGCGCGGTAGAGGGCGCGCAGCTGGGTGCGGAAGACCTCCGGACGGTTCAGGCAGATGCGGATGGCACGCAGGCCCATGGCGGGGTTCTCTTCCTTGTTCAGGTTGAAGTAGTCCACCTGCTTGTCCGCGCCGATGTCCAGCGTGCGGATAACGACGCGCTTGCCGTCCATGGCGGCGGCCACCGTCTTATAGGCCTCGAACTGCTCGTCCTCGGTGGGATAGTCGTTCGCGGCCAGATAGAGGAACTCGGAGCGGAACAGGCCGATGCCCTGTCCGTCGTTGGCCAGCACGGCGGCCACGTCGTCCGGGGAGCCGATGTTGCAGTAGACCATCATCTTGCGGCCGTCGAGGGTGACGTCCTCCTGGCCCTTCATGGTCTGGAGGAGCTCTTTCAGCTCCTTTTGCTTTTGATGCTTGTCGCGGAATTTGGCCAGGGTGATGTCGTCCGGGTCCAGCACCATCTCGCCGGTCTCGCCGTCAATGTAGGCCGTGCGGCCGCTGTACTCCGCCTTGAGCGCGCTGCCGGCGCCGCAGATGGCGGGGATGCCCATCGTACGGGCGAGAATGGCGGTGTGGCTGTTGCCCGAGCCGCCCTGCGTGACAAAGCCGAGGATCTTGCTCTTGTCGAGCTGAACCGTCTCGGACGGGGCGAGGTCGTCGGCACAGAGGATCACCGGGTCCTCCGAGTCGATGCCGCCCTCGACAATACCCATCAGGTTGTTGAGGATGCGCTGGGTCACGTCGCGGATATCGGCGGCGCGGGCGCGCATATAGGCGTCATCCATCGCGGCGAACATCGCGGCGAACTGCTCGCCGGCCACCTGTACGGCGTATTCCGCGTTGCAGTGCTCCTCCTCCATCGTCTCCTGAATGCACTCGACATAGTCGTCATCCTCGACGAACATGGCGTGCGTCTCGAACAGGATGGCGGACTCGTCGCCCGCCTCGGCCCGGCACTTCTCCGCCAGGTCGGCGAGCTGCTGCATGGACTGCTCCTGCGCGGCGGCCAGGCGGGCCTTCTCCGCCTCCAGATCATCGACGGTCTGCTTGGTCACCGTGTTGTCGTGCCGCTGGAAGAAATAGATGGGGCCTTTTTCGACGCCCTTGGAGACGCCCTTGCCCTGAATCAGAATCATACGTTTTCCACCTCTCCGGAAAAGCAGGGAAAGCGGGCGCGTCTCCTCCAGACCGACCTCTGGCAGAATGGACACCCGCTTTCCGGTATTTCAGTTTACAGATTCTCTTCGAAGAACTTCTTGACGGCGGCAATTGCCTCTTCCTCGGCGGGGCCCTCGGCGGCCACGACGACCTCGTCGCCGCTCTTGACGGCCAGGCTCATCAGCTTCATCAGCTGCGAGGCTTTGACGGTCTTGCCGCCCTTGGTCACGGTGATCACGGTATCGCCATAGGGTTTGGCCAGCTTGGCCAGCAGGCCGGCGGGACGGGCGTGAATGCCCAGAGGATCGTTGATCGTGTAGGTGAACTGTTGCATCGTGTGTTCCTCCTTGCGTTGCTTTTGGGCTTGTATCAGACCGGCAGGGGCTGCCGGGTCCTGGCGTTGGGGCGTTATCGCTTTGCCTGGCCGTAATAGGCGTTCGGGCCGTGCTTGCGCATATAGTGCTTATCCTGAATCCGCTGGGGTGCGGGGGCGGCGCTGGGGTCCACCTGGCGGGTGAAGATGGCCATCTTGGCGACCTCCTCCAGCACGACGGCGTGATAGACCGCCTGGGCGGCGTCCTTACCCCAGGTGAAGGGGCCGTGACTATGGCAGATGACGGCGGGGACGGCCACTGGGTCGATGCCGCGGGCCTGGAACTCCTCGACAATGATGTTGCCGGTGTTGAGCTCATAGTCCTCGTCCAGCTCCTCCTGCGTCAGATGACGGGCACAGGGGATGGGGCCGTAGAAATAGTCGGCGTGCGTGGTGCCGTAGCAGGGGATGTCCCGGCCGGCCTGCGCCCAGCCCACGGCATAGGGGCTGTGCGTGTGGACGATGCCGCCGATCTGGGGGAAGGCGTTGTAGAGCACCAGGTGTGTCTTGGTGTCGGAGGAGGGATTCATCTCGCCCTCGACCTTGTTGCCCTTGAGGTCCATGACGACCAGGTCCTCCGGGCGCAGCTCGTCATACTCCACGCCGGAGGGCTTGATGACGAACAGACCCTTCTCCCGATCGATGCCGCTCACGTTGCCCCAGGTGTAGGTCACCAGATTACGGCGGGGCAGCTCCATATTGGCCTCATAGACTTTCTGTTTCAGTTCTTCCAGCATAGCGGATGATCCTCCTGTTTTCAGTCGGTGACGGTGTACATGGCCACCTCGTCGATCTCACGGTTGGTGCCCACTAGCACATCCTGCCCCTGGGCATTCACAAAGTGCATCAGGTTGGCGCAGCCGGTGTCCCGGTCGATGTACTCCGTGGCATAGGTCTTTCCGTCCCAGGTGATGGCGATGGTGTCCTTTGTGCCCTTGCGCCAGCCGACGCACCAGGTGGGCTTGCCCAGCAATTCGCCGGCCCAGGTGGCGTGGATCATGTCGGTGTCCGCCTCAGGCGCGGGATACTTCCACTGGGGGACGTAGTTGCCGTCCTCATCCAGGTGGTAGATGGTGAGGGAGGCGCCGTGGAACGGACTGATGCAGCCCAGCTCCGGCTTGCCGTCGCCGTCAAAGTCGAGCAGGACGGAGTCGCTGGAGGGGACGGCGCACAGCTGCCGGATCTCCCACGCGCCGCCGGGGGCTGCGGGCGGGATGAACTGGAATGTGCCCTCCTCGCAGCCGACAATGGCGGTGTCGTAGCCGTCCTGCGGGCAGAGGGAGTAGCCGTGGTTGCGCAGCATCTTGTCCTTGAGCACGGTCAGCTCAAGCTGATGGCCCTCATTGTAGGAGGAGAGATCGTCAGGGAGGACGGCCCCGTAGCAGGCGCCGGGGAAGCGCCAGTCGTTCTTGTACTCATGTCCGCTCTTGAGACAGCAGACGATCAGATAGTTCACGCCGTTGCGGCTGAGAATGCCGAAACGGTGGACAAAGGGGGCCTCGACCAGGGTGCGGATCTCCCACTTGCCCTCTCCCTGAGGGGTGGCGATGACGATCTTGGCCTCCTTGGAGTCGTTGGGGGAGTAGAATTTGTGCGTGGCGAGAAAAGCGCCGTTCCCGCCGGGCACCGGGGTCATGGTCATGACGCCGCCGGGCTCCTCCCAGACGGTCTCGAGCAGCGCGCCGTCTTCGGCAAAGAGATAACAGGGGTCGTGCTTTTCTGCGGCCACCAGGAAGCAGTGCCGGCCGTTGTAGGTCAGCTCGCTCATGGCGTAGCACTTGTTGAGATGAGAGATGACTTTCTTTTCCACCTTCAATGGAATCTCCTCCTGTTTCTAATGTAGTATTTTACCTTACGTGCGGCGATAAATCAAGTGTTTTTACAAATGACGTTTTACATTTCGTCCAGAATTTTCCGCATGCTCCGGTTGGCGAAACGGATGTCCTCTTTCCAGTCGGGCTTGCCCACATCCCACATCTCGGTGACGTAGCGGCGGATGCCCATGGACCATGCCTTTTCGATCACGGCGGGGAAGTCCACATGGCCAGTGAGGAAGGGGATCTCCCGGAATTTGCCGGGCACCGTCTCCTTTAGATGGAGGGCGACGATGTGGCCGCGGCCGGTCTCCAGGTCCTCCAGAACGTCGGTGCCATAGGTCTTGGCGGCGTTGGTGAGGTTGCCCGAGTCGGGGTAGACGCCGAGGTAAGGACTGCCGATCAGATTGACGTAGTGCATGCTCTTCTCGACGGTGTTCATAAACTCCGTTTCCATCGTCTCAAAGCCGAGCAGCACGCCGCGGCAGGCGGCCATCTCCACCGCCTTGGCCAGGTTCTCCCGGAACATGCGCTCCGTCTCCGCCGTGCCCGGCTCGTAGTAGACATCGTACCCGGCCAGCTGGATGATGCGGATGCCGAGGTCATCAGCCAGCTCGACCGCCTTCTCCATGATCTCCATCCCACGCGCGCGCACGGCGGGGTCGCTCGCGCCCAGGGGATACTTCCGGTGGCCGGACAGGCACATGCTCCGGATGGGCACGCCCACCTCTTTCATGGTGCGCACCAGCTCCAGACGCTCCTCCGCCGTCCAGTCCAGGCGCGCCAGACGGGCGTCTGTCTCGTCGATACTGATCTCAACAAAGTCGTAGCCGCACTCCCTGGCGCACAGGAGCATGTCCCGCCAGGTCATACCCTTGGGCATGGCCTTTTCGTACAGGCCGATGGCGTAAGATTTCAAAACGACAACCTCCTCTTTTGTTTCTTTGGGTGAAAATAATTTGATTCGTCAATTTTGCCGCAGTGATGTCAAAATAGAAAAGAAACAGCTTTTAATCGGATGATGCGGAGAACGAGCGAACAAAAAGAACATAAAAATGAGCCAGAAAGTTTTTTTCACCTCTATTATATCCTGCGGATTCGCTGATTGCAAGTGGTTTAGGCGAGAAAGTGAGAAAAATATGTTCGATTTGAGCGGAGAAGAAGGGAGGAAACTATTCGTCAAAATGACGAAAGGTGATCTCAGAGCAAAAATTTTTGGCATATATAAGTTTGAAAAACTATAAAAAAGAGAAAAATGATGCGGATAAGCCTTCAAAAATATGCATTTTGAAATGGAGAAAAGAAGCTGACTTCTGAAAAGAATCATATAAAAGTTGAAACGATCGTAAAAAGAGCTTGAAATTATGTTTGATTTAAGATATAGTATACGCACGAGGTCCAAAATGCACATCGAACAAATAGGCGAAGTAGAAGGAGGAGTTTGAGTCCATGAGCAAAGTGTCTGAGATGACCCGTGAGAAGTGGATCATGAGCACCTTCCCCGAGTGGGGGACCTGGCTGGTGGAGGACATCGAGAACGAGGTCGTGCAGCCGGGCAACGTGGCCATGTGGTGGCTCGGCTGTACCGGCGTCTGGTTCAAGACCCCCGGCGGCGCGAACATCACCATTGACCTGTGGTGCGGCAACGGCAAGCGGACCCACGGCAACGGCAAGATGGCGGTGGGCCATCAGATGGCCAATATGTGCGGTGCCCGCGCGATGCAGCCCAACCTGCGCAACGTCCCCTTTGTGATCGACCCGTTTGCCTTCAAGCAGGTGGATGCGGTGCTGGCGACCCACTATCACCAGGACCACATGTCTGCCGAGTGGGCGGCCCATGTCCTGCAGAGCGGCATGACCACTACCGACGACAAGGGCAACGTGATCCCCGTCCCCTTCATCGGCCCGCAGAAGTCGGTGGACACCTGGGTCAAGTGGGGCGTGCCGCGGGAGCGCTGCACCGTCGTCAAGCCGGGCGATGTGATCAAGATCAAGGATCTGGAGATCGTCGCGCTCGACAGCTTTGACCGCACCTGCATCGTCACCACCGACTCCACCGGCCCCGACCGGGAGGAGCTGACCGGCAAGTGCCCGACCGATATGGACGAGAAGGCGGTCAACTATCTGGTCAAGACCCCGGGCGGCAATATCTATCACTCCGGTGACTCTCACTTCTCCATCTATTTTGCCAAGCACGGCAAGGATTATGACATCGACGTGGCCTTCGGCTCCTTCGGCGAAAACCCGATCGGCATGCAGGACAAGATGACCTCCACCGATATCCTGCGCATGGCGGAGAACCTGCGCTGCAAGGTGGTCGTGCCCATCCACTGGGACGTGTGGACCAACTTCCAGGCCGACTGCGAGGAGATCAAGCTGCTCTACGACTTTAAGAAGGACCGCAACGAGTACAAGTTCCACCCCTTCTTCTGGCAGGTGGGCGGCAAGTATGTCTATCCGCAGGATAAGGATAAGATCTACTACCATCACCGCCGCGGCTTCGAGGACTGCTTCGAGGCACCGCAGAATATCCCCTATCGTTCTTGCCTGTAAGCGGGCGGAGAGGAGCGTATCGTTATGGCCAGTGTGCTTCAGACGATTGTCGAGAAGAAGCATTACAAGTTCGTGGACCGCGTGGACAGCTGGCAGGAGGGCGTGCGCCTGAGCACGGAGTCCCTCGTGGCCGATGGCAGCGTGGACGCCGACTACTACCAGCAGATTGTCAACTGCATCACCAAGTATGGACCCTATGTGGTATTCGATCACTATGTGGCGATGCCGCACTCGCAGGAGAACGCCAGCGGCGTACATAAGACCGGCATCGGCTTTATGCGCGTCAAGGAACCGGTGAGCTTCGGCAAAGATGAGGACGGCGAGGAGAAGGTCGCAAAGCTCTTCTTTACTCTGGCCGCCTGTAATCCGGACGAGCACCTGAACAATATTCAGCAGCTGATGACCATCTTCTGTAACGAAGAGCTGCTCGATGCGCTGATGGAGTGCGACACGCCGGAGGACATTCTCGCCGCCGAGGCCGCGCATCCCTGCGAGGAAGACGAGTAAACGTTCCCCTGGCCCCGGGGAAAATCGGGGCCGCGCAGGACCCTGATGGACGGGGCGCTCTGGCAACCCGGCCG
This sequence comes from Candidatus Onthomonas avicola, assembly GCA_018710845.1. Lineage (GTDB taxonomy): Bacteria > Bacillota > Clostridia > Oscillospirales > Oscillospiraceae > Onthomonas > Onthomonas avicola. Next base: position 84,701 of record DVJB01000048.1, on the reverse strand, counting down.
GACAGATGAGGCCTGGAGCCGTGAGAGAGGACGGCTGACAAAACAGCGCATGCGCTGTTTTGTTTCCCACACCGTGGGAAACAAAGGATCCTGACCTGCCGGGCTCTGGGGAGCAGAGCCGCTTTGTCCATCACCCCAAAAGAAAGGAGAACCCAATGATCGTACTTGATATCCTGAATGCCATCTGGACGTTCTTTGCCACCTACGTCCTGCAGCAGGCGCCGTACATGGTCGGTTTCCTGACCCTGCTCGGCTACGCGCTGATGGGTAAAAAGTGGTATGACATCCTGGCTGGCACCCTGAAGGCCATCATCGGCATGCTGATCCTGAATGCCGGTTCCAGCGGCCTGACCTCCACCTTCCGGCCCATCCTGGCCGGCCTGAGAGACCGCTTCAACCTGACAGCTGCGGTCATCGACCCCTACTATGGCCAGAATGCCGTCACCGACGGCGTAGAGGCCACCTTCGGCAAGAGCTTCTCCATGGCGATGACACTCCTGCTGATCGCCTTTATCGTCAACATTCTGCTCGTCCGCTTCAACAAGATCACCAAGTGCCGCACCCTCTTCACCACTGGCCACGTCCAGGTGCAGCAGGCGAGCACCGCCTTCTGGCTGATCCTCTTCGCCCTGCCCGCCCTGCGCGGCGACGGGATGGATATCCCGATGCTCATCATCATGTCCGTGGTGCTCGGCGCCTACTGGGCGGTCGGCTCCAACCTGACGGTCAAGCCGATGCAGGAGCTGACGGACGGCGCTGGCTTTGCCATCGCCCACCAGCAGATGTTCGGTATCCGCCTGAACTACTGGCTGGCCGGCAAGCTCTTCGGCGAAAAGAAGGACAAGGACGGCAAGGTCATCCGCCCGATCAGGAAAGTGGGCGAGATGGAGATGCCCGGCTTCTTCTCCATCTTCAATGAGAATATGGTCTGTACCGCCATCCTGATGACCGTCTTCTTCAGCGTCATCCTCTGCGTGATCGGAAAGGACTATTTTGTTGAGGCCGGCACGATCGACGCGAGCATGAACTTCGCGTTCTACTGCTTCAACACCTCCCTGCAGTTCGCCGTCTATCTGGCCATCCTGCAGCTGGGCGTTCGCACCTTCGTCACCGAACTGACCGCCTCCTTCCAGGGCATCGCCGACAAGCTGCTGCCCTCCTCCGTGCCCGGCGTCGACTGCGCTGTCTGCTACGGCTTCGGCGACGCGAACGCTGTGACCTTCGGCTTCCTGGCTGGCCTGGTGGGCCAGATCGTGGCCATCCTGCTGCTCATCGTCTTCAATAGCCCGACCATCATCATCTGCGGCTTCGTGCCCGTCTTCTTTGATAACGCGACCATCGGCCTGGTCTGCAACGAAAAGGGCGGTCTGAAGGCCACGCTGATCCTCCCCTTCTTCTCCGGTCTCTGCCAGGTCTTCGGCAGCGCCATCATCGCCGGCTGGTCCGGACTGGCCGACTTCGGCGGCTACCTCGGCATGTGGGACTGGGCTGTCGTGTGGCCCGGCCTGACCGCGATCATGCACTACCTCCAGTACGTCGGCGTTATCCTGGTCGTCGTGATCCTGCTGGCGATCCCGCAGATCGAGTACCGTATGGACCCGAAGGGCTACTTCCTCATCACCGAGGACTACGAGGCCTACAAGGAGTATCAGGCGTCCAAGCAGAAGCAGTCCGTGAAGTGACGGTCTCTCCGCCGCTTCCCCAGTGGGGGCAGCCCGTGATGGGCTGCCCCGCTTGATAAAATCTCCCTGTTTTTGAAATGGGGGACTTGACAGGTATGTTATACTTAAAATAAAACTGTAAAGGAGTTTTTTGAATGAGCAAGCTGGACAACAAGAGCTTTATGGTCTGCTGCGCCAATGGCGCCGGTTCCTCCCTGATGATGAAGATGACGCTCCAGAAGGTACTGAAAAAGCTGAACATCACCCCGAGCAAGCTGCACCACTGCGCCCTGTCCGAGGGCAAGAGCGCTGCCTCCCAGTACGACGTGGTCTTCTGCGCCCGGAATTTCGCCAACATGTTTGCCGACGCCAAGAAGAAGGGCACTCATGTGCTCGGCCTGCGCAACATTATGTCCGTAGACGAGATGGAGAAGGTGATGCGCGAAGAGGGTCTGCTGGACGACTGACGCCCGGTAAAAGCGGTTGAAGCATCCGAGAACCGAGATGTTCCGGGCAGAGAGTGTCCGGCCCGGCTCTCGGATGTTTCTGTCTGGCGGGAGGTGGAGAACGTGGTCCAGGCGGTTATTTTTGATGTTGACAACACACTCTACAGTTATGATCGGGCGCATGCGCCCGCCTTTGCGCGTTTGAAAGAATATGCGGCGCGCGAACTGGGGATTGGCCCGGAGAGATTCGAGCAGCTGCACGGTCAGGCGGACCGAATTTTGCGCGCGCGGCTGGGACAGCCCTGCGGCGCGCTGCACAACCGTCTGCTGCGCTATCAGATTTTGCTCGAGGAGGTCGGCGCGCCGCTGGAGCCGCATGCCCTGGCGATGACGCGCCTGTACTGGGACACCCTACTCGGTGCGATGGAGCCCAGCCCCGGTATTGCGGACTGCCTGCCCCGTCTCAAGGCGGCTGGCTACCGGGTAGGCATCGGCACCGATATGACGGTAGATTATCAGATGGAGAAGCTCAGCCGGCTGGGGCTGCTGCGCTGGGTGGATTTTGTCGTCACCAGCGAGGAGGTGCTCGCGGAGAAACCGGACGCCAAGCTCTTCCTCTGCTGCGCGCAGAAGGCAAAGGCCTCCCCGGCGCACTGCCTGTATATCGGCGACAATCTGAAAAAGGACATCGAGGGCGCACATGCGGCGGGTATGCATGCGCTCTGGTATCAGCCAGACGCCCGGCGCGCGGCGGAGAAGCCCGATATCGCGTCCATCCAGACCTTTGCCGGCCTGGAGAGACGGCTGAGTGAGATGTGACCGAAACAGAATTGGAGCGACACAAGAGAGGTGAGGTGGCTATGAAGCGTGACCGTTCTTCCGTCGACCGGCGGAGAGCAGAGATTTTGAAGATGATTCGCGAGCGGGAAGAGGTAAAGGTGGAGCAGTTGGCCAAGGAATTTGGCCTGTCGCTGATGACTGTGCGGCGCGACCTCCAATATCTGGAGGACCGGCAGCTCATCAGCCGCTTTCATGGCGGCGCCACGGCTAACCTGACCCCTCGGCCGGTGACGGAGGAGGAAGAGGTACAGCTCTACCGGTCCTTGATCGGGCGCTTTGCCGCGACCAAGGTCTCCGACGGCGACACTCTGTTTATCAATGGCAGCCGCACGGCGCTGGGGATGCTGGATTACCTGAAATATCAGTCCGTGCACATCATCACCAACAACGCCTGGGCGGTAGGGCAGACCTATCCCAGGGGCGTGTCCGTCACGCTCACCGGCGGTGATCTGCGCAACCACATCCTGGTCGGTGACTACGTGATGCGCAACCTGCTGACGCTCTCGGCGGATAAGACTTTTATCGGCTGTGCCGGAGTGTACAGCAACGGGGAGTTCCGCTATGATATCCCCACCGAGATTGGGATCAACGAGGCGATGATCAGCCGCACGACAAAAGAGCTGTATATTTTGGCAGACCACACCAAGGTGCACAGCGGCTCCGCGCATGAAAATCTCTACGGCAGCTGCACCTATGAGCGCCCCTGGACCCTAATTACGGACGAGAAGGCGGACGCGCGGGCGGTGGAACATCTGCGGATGCTCGGTATGCGGGTCTATCAAGTGAGCATGGACGACCCGATGCCTTGACCAATTGCGGGGACATTGGTCCCCAAGAGGAGCGAACATGGATCAGAAAATTCTGTTTTTAGACCTGGACGGCACGCTGCTCAACGACAGCAAGGAGATCACGCCGGACAACTACGACGCACTGCGCGGCGCGCTCGCGCGCGGCCACCGCGTCGTCATCACCACTGGCCGTCCGCTGAAGAGCTCTATCCGGCAGGCGGAAAAGCTCGGCCTGACCGGTCCAGGGTGCTATCTGATTGCCTATAACGGGGCGGTCGTCTACGACTGCAGCCGACGGGAGCAGGTTTTCTGCCGCGCCTTGCCGCGCGAGACGGTGGGGGAGGTCTTTGACGAGGCGAACCGCCGCGGTATCCATATTCAGACCTATGATACCTGGGATGTGCTGGTGGAGGCGCGCAACGACAACGAGAGCGTCCGCCGCTACTGCGGGCGGATTGGGATGGACTTCCGCGTAATCGATGATGTACATCGTGACCTCACAGAAGACCCGGTCAAGGCGCTGCTGATTGACTTTGACCACAAGGAGCCACTGGAGGAGATGGAGCGCTGGCTGCGCACCCATATGGCGGGCCGCGTGGACGTCTTCTTCTCCTGCGACCAGTACCTGGAAGTGGTGCCGGTGGGGATGAATAAGGGCTCCGCAGTGGTGGACATGTGCCGCCGGTTGGGCGTGGACCTCGCACAGGCGGTCGCTGTGGGTGACGCGGAGAACGACATCTCTATGATCCGAGCGGCCGGAACCGGCGTGGCGATGGCCAACGGCATCCCGGAGGTCAAGGCCGCCGCGGACTATGTCACCCGGCGGGACAACAACCACGGCGCGATCGCAGAGGTGATCGAGCGCTTTTTGACATGACAGAGACCTGAGCAGGGCTAGGCGAAACAGACAGCCGGGCCCTGTCTTTTTTTCGTATTTGCCTCGATTTTGGCGGCAGACGGTGGACTTTGGCCGAAGAACGGATTATAATAATATGCGTTGTAACGATATCAGGACATTGGAGCTGTACTGGGGAAAGAAGAGGTGAGAAGGGATGAAGCGGGCGCGTGTGAAGGATTACGTCTTTCTACACCTGTGTATTCTGTGGTATACCGCGACCTCCATCCTATCGAAACTGGCCTCGGAGTATCCCTTTTTCTCCCTTCCCTATCTTCTCTGCGGCGCCGGCATTGTCTTTGCGCTGGGGACCTATGCTCTGCTCTGGCAGCAGGCGATCAAACGGTTTAAGCCTTCAGTGGGTTATTCCAACAAGAGTGTGTCGCTGATCTGGACACTGCTCTTCTCTGCCTGGATTTTTGGAGAAAGGATTACGCTCTACAACGTGATTGGAACCGTGCTGATTCTCGTTGGAGTGGTATTGGTGGCGCAGGATGAATAACCCGTATTACCTCGGCGTCGTCGCCACGGCGCTCGCTTCGGCGATCTCGCAGATTCTGCTCAATGTCAGCGCCCGGAAGACCTACCCCTCCAGGCTGCGGGAGTATTTGAACCCCTATGTGATCTCTTCCTATGGTATTTTGGCTGTCTCGCTGGTGGTCAATATCTATTTGCTTCGATTTATGGAGCTCAAGGCGCAGAACGCGATTGCCTCGCTGACCTACGTCTTTGTCCTGCTGCTCAGCCGGGTGATTTTAGGAGAGAAGTTGGGCTGGAAGAAGATTTTGGGCAACGTGTTTATTGTGGTGGGGATTCTGGTCTTTGTCCAGACAACATAATAGGATAGAAACTGTTGAGCCGGGATGCTTTTTGCATCCCGGCTTCAGCGTGTCGACAAAGGTCGACACGCTCGAACAAAATCGCGGATTTTGTTCGAAAAGTGCGGCCGACCCGCGCGCCCCGTTGGGGCACACTCTCGGCCTCCCTGTGTTTTTGGGCCGGTACACGCCCGTCCCAAAAACGAATCTCATTCTATTTTGTTGCTACCGCAACAAAACTCCTGCGGAGGGCTGTCCGAACTTTTTATCTGTATTCAAAGCTGGCAAAGATACTTTTTTGACACTCTGGAGCCGGGATGCTTTTTACATCCCGGCTTTTTTGCATTGCAGAGAAATGTTAATGTTTTCTTCTGTAAAAACAGAAAAATAAAACGATTTCGAAGAAAATTGTGGTTATGCAGGTTGGACAAAAAACAATTTGTCAATTTAGGAACTTTGTGAATTGACATTTATCTATGACTGGTCTATCCTATTAGCACATGTAAGACGTACGTACGTCTTACAACGAGAGAGATCAATACTTGTAAGAAAGGGAGGGAGTCTGTGTGAAATTGATTGCCAAGACGAGAGCAGATCAGGTCTATGACTATCTGCTGGAGGAGATCCGGCAGATGAATCCGGGAGAAAACCGTCTGCCCTCGGAGGACGATCTGGCGGCGCAGATGGGCGTCAGCCGGGCGACCATCCGCGAGGCGCTGAAGCTGCTGCTGCGCAACGGCTATATCAAGACGGTGCACGGGAAGGGCACGTTTGGCCTGCCGTCAGTCGTCAATATGAAGACGAGGACCAATCTGGGTGCAAATTTTTTGAAGATCATTCAGGATACGTTTGCGACTGGAGAGCTGTATATTGACTGGCAGGGCTTTTTACCCGCGCATGGGCCGGCGGCGCATCTGTTCGAACAGCCGGACGTTACGGTGCACGCCAGCCACTGGCGCTATTATGCCGACGGGGCGCCGGTCATCTACGGCGACTCGCAGGTTTTGCAGACGGCCTTTGCCGAAGAGCCGGAGGCGGAACCGCCGGTCTGCGATGTGCCGCATTTCTGTGCCAGATATCTGAAGGACCCGCTGGCCTATATCGCCTACGATGTCAAATGCTGTACGAACGAGGAGATTGCCGAGTGGTTCCATATCGCGCCGGACCGCCCGTTTATCTATTGGGAGGAGCGGTACTTCGATCTGTCTGACCAGATGTGCGGCGCGGGTATTTACTATTTTCATCCGGATAAACTGAGCCTGTCCACGACGATCAGCATTGACAAGATCAACAGCCTATTTTGATCTGCCTGCGGCCGTGTGAGGTGCCGTTTCGGATAATATTAGAGGGATGGACCAGCAGCGCTGTTTCATACAAACCAAAAGAAGGGAGAACCAAAATGAAAAAGATCCTAGCCATCAGCGTCGCCTTCATCATGCTGCTCAGCCTGCTCGCGGGCTGTGCCGGTACGAATGACGCCGCGACCGACACGACAGAGACAAACACAGAGAACACGACAGAATCGGATACCGGGGATGCGGCGGCAGAAGACTCCGCAGATGGAGAGGAGCCCAGTGGGAAGCTGAGCATTCTCACCTGGTCGGAGTCTGAATGCCAGATCTATGCCGAGTCCTTTAACAAGGTGTATCCCGACATTGAGGTAGAGATTATTTTGGCCGACAACGGCGACGTCTACAGCAAGCTGGTCTCCCTGGCCTCCTCCGGCGGAGAGATGCCCGATCTGGCCTACGTGGAGATGAACACCCGCGGGCAGCATCTGGCGCTGGACGTGTGGGAAGACCTGTCTCAGGCCCCGTACAACTTCGACGGCTCCGCGCTGGAGGACTCGCTCCAAGCGGCGATCCGGGACGAGAACGGGCGTGTGTGCATTGTGGAGCAGAACTACAACCCGGCCGGCATGCTCTACCGCCGCAGCCTGGCCAAGGAGTATCTGGGCACCGACGACATGGACGAGATCATGGCGATGATCCCCGACTGGGATGCCTTCTGTGAAGTGGGCGCGCAGATCTATGAGCAGTCCGGCGGCACGGTTCGCGCTCTGGCCGGTCTGGACGAGATCAACTGGATGATTGACAGCCAGTACACAGACGAGATCTACGACGCGGAGAGCCATACCCTCTATCTCACCAAGTATTTCACCTATATGTTTGACATTATGACCAAGCTGCGCGACAACAACTGCGTCGGCAAGGTCAACCGTTGGAGCACTGACTGGAACGCCTCTTACAGCAATGGGACTGTCGTATTTTGGCAGTACGCGCCCTGGAGCGGGACCTCGGCCGTGAAGCCGAACGCAGAGGAACTTTCCGGTGACTTCTCCGTCATCCGTGCGCCGGGCGGCGCGTATTACCTGGGCGGTACCGGCATTGGCATGCTCGCCGGCGGAGAGAATAAGGAGAACGCCTGGCTCTTCCTGCAGCACTGCCTGCTCTCGGACACCGGCGTGGAAGAGGCGCTCGGCCAGATGGAGATGCTGACTCCGATGAAGGACTACTATGTCAATCATCCTGACGCCACCTCGGAGGACGAATTCTTTGCCGGCCAGGACGTCAACCGCTTCCTGCTCGAAGAGGTCGCCCCGGAGATGTCCGTCCGCGCCCCCAGTGCCTATGACGGCTCCATCAAGACGGTGACGGCAACGGTGATGGGCTTGATCCAGGACGATCCGAATATGACCTGTGAAGACGCGGTCGCGGCCGCAATGGACGAGATTGCGCTGCTGCTTCCGACGGACGTCACGGTCGAGTGATAAAAGCGATGGCCTGAAACGCTTCAGGCTCCTGACACAGCGTGAGCGGCGGACAGTACGGCCGCCGCTCACTGCGCAGTTGCAGTTTTTGGGAAAGAGCTGCGGGAGGTGGTGCTGTGAACACAACTGCGTTGTCGCGAAGACGGACGACACTTAACGCGCGCACCAACCGGAAGGGAATCTTGTTTGTCCTGCCGTTTGTCGCGTTCTATCTCGTATTTAATCTGTTTCCGCTCCTCTACACCCTCTATCTCAGCTTTTTCTCCTGGGACGGCATCGGGGAGCAGACCTTTGTCGGATTTGCAAACTATATCAGGGCCATTCAGACGGACACGCTGTTCTGGACCAGCATCAAAAACGTCTTTCTGATTGTGCTGGGCTATCTGCCGGTGACGCTGATCTTATCGTTTGTGATCGCCGTGCTGCTCTACGCCAGAAACCTGCGGCTGAGAAGGGCGTTTCAGGTCAGCATGTTTTTGCCCTACGTGGTGGTGCCGGTCGCGGTCGGCATGCTGTTTTCCATGATGTTCAGCTGGCAGTCCGGGACGGTGAACGCACTGCTGATGCGGCTGAATATCATATCCGAGCCGATTGACTGGCTGGGCAGTCAGGAGTTTGCCAGGTCGATTGTCATCGTAATGCAGATCTGGAAGACCTTTGGCTATGTGGTGACGCTCTACCTGTCCGCTCTGACCAGCATCCCGCGGGATGTGATTGAGGCGGCCTCGCTGGACGGCTGCAAATTCTGGAATATGATCTTCCGCATCATTTTGCCGATGCTTCGGAACATCACAATGTTTATCGTCATCACCACCCTGATTGACGGTCTGCAGATTTTCGACGCGGTCAAAACACTCTTTACGGCGGGCAATACCTCTGCGGCGATTGGAGGTCCGGGCAGAACCTGCCTGACGCCGGTGTGGTATCTATACTATATCGCCTTTGGAAACAGCGCCGTGCGCGACTTTGGCTATGCCTCGGCGATCAGCTACCTGCTGTTTATCATTATTATCATCTTCTCCCTCGTGACGATGATTCCGCGCATGCGAGGAATCAGGGAGGACGGATGATGGAGCGGATGCACACAGGCGGCATGGGCCGACGGGAAAGGAGGGAGCGGTATGGGTCTTAGCAGCAGAGGCAGTAAGATTTTGACCTATGTGGTTCTGACGGTCACGGCATTGATCTGTCTCTACCCGTTTTATATGATGCTGCTCATGGGGACCTATTCCACTTATGAGATCGGCGACAGCGCCAGCATGCTGCCGGGCACCCATCTGCTGGAGAATCTGCAGACGGTATTTGAGGGCGGCTTCCTGGTATTTTACAAAAACAGCTTCTATATCGCCGTCCTGACCACGCTGGCAGCGCTGATTATCAGCTCGCTGGCAGGCTATGGGCTGGCCAAGTTCCGGTTCCCCGGGTCCCGGTTTTTGCTGCTCTTTATCATTGCGGCCATGATGATCCCCTCTCAGGTGGGTGTCATTGGCTATATGATTGAGCTGCGCTATCTCGGGCTGAGCGGGACGCGGGAGGCGATCATCCTCTACTTTGCGGCCAACTGCTTTGGAGCGTTTTGGATGACGCAGTATATCAAGACCAACGTGCCGAACGAGGTGATTGAGAGCGCGCGGATGGACGGATGCGGGGAGTTCCGGCTGTTCCTGCAGATTGTCATCCCCTATGTCAAACCGGCGCTGGCCACACTGGCGATTCTGCAGTTTATGTGGAACTGGAACACGTATATGCTTCCGCTGGTCATCCTGAATGACACGGAGCTCTATCCGGTGACGCTGGGCATCTCTCGCCTGGCGACACAGTACAGCACCAACTACGCCGCGCAGATCTGCGCGCTCTCCCTCGGGACGCTGCCCCTGATTCTGGTCTTTATCGCCGGCTCGAAATACTTTATCTCCGGCTTGACCGCGGGGGACCTGAAGGGCTGAAAGAGACGACAAAAGGGCGGAGCCGCCGCAAACGGCGCCGCGGCAAATACAGAAAGGAGTTTACAACGATGGCAATGGCAAAATTGGGCATTCAGACCTGCAACGTGCAAAATCACATGAGAGAGGACCCGATCGGGACATTCCGGGAGCTGGCCGCGGCGGGCTACCGCTATGTGGAGGTATCCAACTTTGACACGGAGCACGACAAAGGGGCTGGATTCCATATGCCGGCCTCCGAGCTGAACAAATTCCTGGATGACGTGGGCATCCGGATCATCTCCATCATGTTTGATCCGTTTGACCACCTGGACGAGCTGTGCGAGTACCAGTGTGAGATCGGGAACCACAACGTGGTCTTCTCCCGGGACTTCTATCAGAACCGGGACGAGGTGCTCCGCCGGGCCGAGTGGCTCAACCAGACCGGGGCGACCTGCGCCAAGCACGGCATCCAGTTCCACTATCACAACCACTTCCACGAGTTTATGAAGCTGCCCGGCGAGGAGAAGACCATCTGGGAGATGCTCCTGGAGAACACCGATCCGGACCTGGTGAAAATTGAGATCGACACCTTCTGGGCGATGCGCGGCGGCGTGGACCCGGCGGAGGAGATTCGCCGCCTGGGCAAGCGGGTGAGCATGATCCATCAGAAGGACTATACGAAAGGCCATGGCCACGAGATCTATCTGCCGGCGCGGGTGATTCCGGGCGAGGTGATGTGCCGCGCGGTGTATGACCGGATTGAGAACAAGGACACCTTCTGCGAGATCGGCTGGGGCATTATGGACATCCAGCGCATCATTGACGCGGGCAACGAGAGCGGCGCGCTGGAATACTTCATCCTGGAGCAGGACTGGACCAAGCTGGGCGAATTTGAGAGCATCCGCAGATGCTACCAGGGCATGCAGCAGTTCCACGGCATCGAGCTGTGAGCGCGCGGGAAGAGGATTTGGAATGGACTACGTCGTACTCGGACAGCTGCTGACCGATGACATCCTCTATGCCGGCGGCCCAAGCTATCTCAACCTGCCGGGCGGCGTGGCCTATACCCTGGCTGGGATTCGCTACTGGTCAGACAGCCTGGGCGTCTGCAGCGGGCTGGGGACGGATTTTCTGCCGATGCACGGCGCGTGGCTCCGGGCAGCCGGCGTGGATCTGAAGGGCACATGGGAGGAGCCGGTGCGCTCCCCCCATACCCGCTGCGTTTATCGCGGCGGCGAGGAGCGGCAGGAGGAGCCGGTGCCCGGGACCGCCCCGTTGTCGCGCATGATGCCGCGCGTTCACAATATTCCGCGCGACTATGATGACTGCAAGGGCCTGTATGTCTATCTGGGCCATGAGCCGTCCTACTGGGAGGAATTGTCCGCCTGGAAGCGGGACAAGCGTGCCGTTCTGCTCTGGGAGCTGCGCGGCAGCGATGCCCGGGCAGAAAACCGGCCGGCCTTTCGCCAGTATCTGGAGACGGCGGATATCCTGTCTTTGAACTATGCCGAGGCCCTGGCGCTGACCGAAGAGCGGGAGCCGGAGCGGATGGTGCACAGCCTGCTGGCGCTGGGCGCGCGCAAGCTCTTTCTCCACATGGGCGCCGAGGGGGCGCTGGCGGCGGACGCCGGGACGTGCTGGAAGGTCTCCGTCTGGCCGTCCGAGGTGGTGGATGTCACCGGCTGCGGCAACGCCTCCGCCGGAGGATTTTTAGCGGGCTACTGTGAATCGGACGGTGACCTGGAATGGGCGGGACGCTGCGGGAATACCTCCGCCTCCTTTATGCTGGAGCAGTTTGGCCCGCCGGCAGAGTTTACGCCGGTCCAAATGGAGGAGGCCCGGCGGCGCGCTGGGCTGCTGCGCGCGGAAAAAATTTACTGACTGTCTGGAGGGAATGAGATTGTTCACAGAACAAAACGCCATGTACCGGCAGGTGTGCAGCATTCCGGCCCTGTTGGAGGAGCTGGTGGAGCGCTGGAAAGAGGAGGTGCGTTTTGCCCTCTCGGTAGAGCAGACCTATCAGGTCAAGCACCTCTATCTCGTGGGAAGCGGAGACTCCTATATCGCGGCAAAGGCGGCCCGGCAGGCGTTCGCGCGCCTGGCTCATGTGGACGCGCAGGCGGTTCGCTCGCTGGAGGCGGCGCGTTATCTGCCGGACGGGTGGCTTCCCCAGCCGGGATGCCACAACCTGTTGATCGCTATCAGCAATTCCGGAGAGACGGCACGCGTGGTCGAGGCGGCCAGAGCGTGGAAGGAGACCGGCGCGCTCGTGCTGGCCATCACTGCCCGCCCGGACAGTACGCTGGGCAAGCTGAGCGACGGAGTCATCTGTACCGCCATTGAGCCATATCCTGCCGCGCCAGAGGTCCGCTCCTGCATCGCCACCCTGCTGGCGTTGCTGATGCTGGCCATCCGCATGGGGGAGAACAAGGGCGTAATGACCATGGACGAGGCCGGGGCGCTGCGCAGAGAGCTGCGCGGCCTGGCCGGCCGAATTCGTTCGGTCCTCAACGGCCAGGCGGAAACGCTGAAGGAGGCGGCCCGCCTTTGCGCCGAATACGGACAGGTGGAGCTGATCGGCAGCGGTCCGGCGCTCGGCTCGGCGGAGTTTGGCGTGGCCAAAATCTATGAGGCTGTCGGGACCGGGGCGCTGGCCCAGGAGAGCGAGGAGTTCTTCCACCTCAACTTTTTCCGGCGCGAACCGGCGAAACTGCCCGCAATTTTGCTCACCACTGCGGACGCGCTGGCCGCCGGCCGGCAGGAAGAGCTGATCTGGCTGCTCGGGCATCTGGGCAGACCGTATTTCGTCTTCACAGACCGGGATGACGGTGGAGCACATACCGTGGCCTGCGGCGAGCCGGTACGCGAGCTGTTTGCCCCGCTGTATCACTTTGCCCTGCTGGCGCAGATGGTCTCCTATATGAATTTGTTCCTGGATGAGGACTATTACCGCGGCCATGCCGGCGTCTGGGACGAGTCGAAATTTCCCAAAAACAGCCGCTTTGTGGCGCAGGAGGATGGACAATGAAGCGCATTGAGCTCAAGACGGCCGGCAACGGCCTGGTGGAAATCACGCAGGAGGTGCGCCGGGTAGTGGAGGAGAGCGGACTCCGGCGCGGCGCGGCGGTGCTCTGGGTGCCCCACACGACGGCGGGCCTGACCGTGATCTCCCGCATGGATGTGCTGGGCTTTGCGGATATTGAGGAGGAGACCGACCGCCTGATTCCCACAAGGGTGAATTTCAAGCATCAGTTTGACACCCCGACAGACGCCGCGGGGCACATCAAGTCCGCTCTGTTTGGCGTGGGGCAGACGGTCATCGTGGAGGACGGCGCCCTCCAGCTCGGCTCATCGCAGGGTATTTTCTTCTTTGAGTTTGACGGGCCGCGCCGCCGCGAGGTCTGGGTGCAGCTCCTTCCGGCCGAGACGGGAGGAGGGGGCGCGTGAACTACCCCGCCGATCTGCTGGCCAGCTATCCCTATCGGGAGGTGATGCAGGCCGGTGGCTTTTGGAAGGCCGGCCGTCCCGCCCTGACGGGGATTGACCCGGCGCGCATCGCGCCCTATGTCCTGCTGATGGTGAACGACCCGCTGCTGGACGACGGGTGCAGCGCGCAGCGGGGGGCGGAACAGTTTTTGAGTGCTCCGGAACTGACGGGAAAATCCGGCCTCTGCACGGCCTACACCGGCAGCTACCGCGGGACGGAGGTCACGCTGCTCTCCTGTGGGAGCGGCGGCCCGGAGGCGGAGATTGCTCTGGTCGAGCTGATGGAGCACACCGGAGCGCACACCTTCCTGCGCGTCGGCGGAGCGGGCGGTATCAGCACACGCCGGCGGCCCGGATTTCTGGCCATCGCCAGCGGCGTGGTGCGCGATGAGGGCCTGACGCAGGAGTATATTACCCCGTCCTTTCCGGCTGTCAGCAGCTATGAGGTGGTGACCGCCCTGGTCCGCGCGGCGGAGCGGTGCGGCGTGGACTACGCCGTCGGGATTGGTCGCTCGACGGACAGCGAGCATTTGGCCGTGGGCCGGCCCTCTGTCCACAACTATTTTCAGCCGCGGCATGCCGAGATACTGGATTATTACCACCGGGCGGGCGTGCTGTATACCGACCGGGAGTCGGCGGCCATTGTCGGGCTGTGTTCGCTGCTCGGATATCGCGGCGGCGCAGTGTGCGCCGTGACAAACAATCTCCTGACCGGCGAAGTGTCCGGAGAGGAGGGAGCACAGGAGCGCGTGCTGGAGGTCGCCCTGGAGGGGATCTCCCTGCTCGCGCAGATGGATGGGACAAAGAGAGAACGAAGCCGGGAGTACTGGTTCCCGGAATTGGAACAGACGGAGGGGAGGCACCCATGAATCATCGGATTGGCATGATCGGCTGCGGCAATATTGCCCAGGTCTATCTGGAAGATTTTCGAACGAGCTATCGCCGCCAGGTGGAGGTCGTAGCGTGCGCGGATCTCGTGCCGGAGCGTGCCCGGGAGACGGCGGAGAAATTTGGCGTGCCGCTGGCCTGCACGCCGGAGGAGCTGCTGGCGCTGCCTGAGGTGGACATTGTGGTAAACCTGACGGTTCCCGCCGCGCACGATGAACTCAACCGCAAGGCGCTCGAGGCGGGCAAGCATGTCTACTGTGAAAAACCTCTGGCGCTGTCGCTGGAGGGCGCGAAGGAGACGCTGGCGCTCGCCCAAAAGAAGGGTCTGCGCGTGGCCTGCGCGCCGGACACCTTCCTCGGACCGGCCCTGCAGACCTGCCGCAAGCTCATCGACGAGGGCTGGATTGGAAAGCCCTTTGCCGCCACGGCAAATATTGTCGGCTGGGGCCCGGAGACCTGGCACCCCAATCCCGCCTTCTTCTATCAGCCGGGCGGCGGTCCGCTGCTGGATATGGGCCCGTACGCGGTGGCGGCCCTGGTGCATCTCTTTGGCCCCATGCGGCGGATTCAGTGCCTGTCTACCCGGGCGCTGGACCAGCGGCGGATCTACTCCGAACCGCACTGCGGCGAGTCCATTGAGGTACAGGTGGACACGCATTACTGCGCCAATGCCGAGATGGCAAACGGAGTGCTGGTCAATCTGGTGATGAGCTTCGATTTGTGGCAGTCCGGCCTGCCCGCCTTTGAGGTCTACGGCACGGAGGGCACGCTGCGGATTCCGCACCCGGCCGATTTCACCGGCGTGATCTCCCTGTACCGGGCCAACGGTGTGATCGACGAGCTGGAGGGGCGGGGCGCTGTGGCGGATAAGGACCGCTGGTATCAGATTCCCGCCGTGCTCAGCGGCTCGGTCGGGAACCGCCGCGGCATCGGCGTGGTGGACCTGATCGCGGCGATTGAAAACGGCCGTCCGCACCGGACGAACGAGTCCTTTGTTCTGCACTGCACCGAGGTGCTGCTCTCCTTCGATCAGGCGGTGCGTCAGGGCGGTTCCTACACGTTTTCCACCACCTGTGAGCGGCCTGCGCCCATGCCGCACGGCCTGACCATTGCGCAGGTGGACTGATATGCCCTCGGACGTCCAAGTGGTGGCCGTCGGGGCGGCCTGCGTAGATGAATACTACGCCGCCGGGCGCTGGATTCCGCTGGGGGACAAGCTGGAGGTCCGGGCGCTGACGCCGGTTGTGGGCGGGATGGTGGCCAATGTGGCCTGCATTCTCTCACAGCTCGGCGTGCGCGCCGGGCTGGTGGATACGGTCAACCGCAGCGAGACAACAGGGCGGATTCTGCAGGACCTGACGTCTTACGGCGTGGACACGGCGCACATGCGGCGAGATGAGAGGCTGCCGGACGGAAAGTGTATGATTTTCCTCACCGGCGGAGAGCGGACCGTCTTTGCCGTCCGGGCGGAGAAGCCGCCGCTGGATTGGCAGCAGGACCTGTCGTATTTTTTGGAGGCGGACTATCTCTATTCCACGGTGTCCGACCTGGCGCAGGTCGCGCGGCTGCCGGACTTTTTGGACCGGCTGCGCGAGGGCGGGACACAGTTGGTGCTGGATGTAGAGCAGTACGCGCCGGGAGCGGTGCAGGATTTGCTCTTCTCCCGGGCGGGGGTCCTGTTTTTCAACGAATACGGAGCCGCCCAGTATGAGGACGCCTGCGGCTGGAAAGAGGCGTTTCGAAGTTTGCTGGAGCAGGCGGCGCGAGTGGTCGTCGTGACCAGGGGGGCGAAGGGCTGCAGCGTGTATACCCGGGACCTCACGCGCCATCTGCCCGCCTGTTCGGTGCCGGTGACGGATACGACCGGAGCGGGCGATACCTTTAACGCGGCCTTTCTCAGCCGGCTGTGCCGTGGCGAGGACTGTGTCACGGCGGCCCGCTTTGCCACCGCGGCGGCTGCGCTGTGCGTCATGCGTTACGGCGCGAAGGGGCCGGGGCTGTGCGAGGCGGAGGTGCTGCGCCTGCTGGAGACGGAAGAGAGGAGGGAGAAAGGAGATGCGTGAGATCAGACCGGTCGCGCTCGACGAGCTGGACTTCACGCCGTTCGGGCGCTGGTATGACCTGCGTACGCCGTCCGGTGCACCCGGATGGGAGGACGGCACCGCGCTGGAGCGCGACTATCGCTACGGGATGACCCGGACGGGCGGCGGCAGCTTTTCCTGCCGGAGCATGGAGCGGCACAGGAGCACGGAGGAGGTGCTCTTTACCTCTGAGGGGGCGATGGTGCTGGCCCTGGCGGCCAGCGACCCGATGGGAGCGCCGCGGGCAGAGGACGTGATCGCGGTCCGGGTGGAACCGGGCCAGGTGGTGGTCCTGGCGCGCGGCGTCTGGCACGACGCCTGCCGCTGTGCCGAGGAGCGCAGCATTTGCTATTCCTTCCTGGCCAATAACAACGGAGAGGCAAGCGAGCTGAGCTGGATTGAGGTAGTTCCCGATCCGGTATGGATCTCCTGCGGGAAGCCCGCGGCGTTTGTCCCGGAGCGGGAGGCGCCGGCAGAGGATTGGAGCGGGAGATTCTGCTCCCGGCACGACGTCCGCCGGGATGACCGGGTGGACAGTCTGTCCTGGGAGTGCTGGCAGACGGGGGTCTGCCTGTCGCAGCGGATGCGTCTGGTGTTTGGGACGCTGCCGCCGGGAGAAGAGGCCCGGTTTTGCTCTGCGAGGGAAGGGCAAGATGTGGTGACCGGCCTCTCCGCACAGGCAGTTTTGACGCTTTGGCAGGGGAAAGAGCGGGAGCGCATCCCGCTCCGACCGGGGCAGATGCTGACGGTGGCCCCGGAGACGGACTGGACCATCTCCTTCCCCGACGGCGGGACATATTGGGTCATGACGCGGCAGAGAACAGAGTGAATACAGAGGACAGGAGGCGCTTTATGAATCGGGATCTGGTTTTGACGAATATCGGGACAATTGTCTCGGGCGATATGGAAAAGGGAATTTTGAAGGGTGACACCGTGGTGGTCCGTGACGGTAAGATCGCGGCGGTCGGCGCGCGGCAGGAGGTGGATACCAGCGGGATTGATCTGATCGTGGATACCGACGGACAGACGGTCTGTCCCGGCTTTATCGACTGCCACGTCCACAACACGCTCGACGACTACGCGCCGCAGCGGGGCGCCGTGGGGACTTATTCGGACGCCCTCTACGGCGGCACCACGACGCTTTGCTCGGAGGGAGAGCAGGCCCCCGGCTGGCCGCGCTTTTACGATGACCCCATCGGCTGCAAGGCGGCGGCCATCATGGCCCACCGTGTCTTCCGGCGCTATCGCCCCGGCGGGGCGCTCAAGGTGCACGGCGGCGCACTGGTGCTGGTGCACGGGCTGACGGAGGAGGACTTCCGCCAGATGCATGAGGCCGGCGTCTGGCTGATTGCCGAGATCGGCGGCGGCGGCCTGTCCGACCCGGCGGAGGTTGCCCCGATGCTGGAGTGGGCGCGCAAGTATCACTTCTTCTACTCGGTGCATCTGGCGCCGCCATCCATCCCCGGCTCGTCCTGGGTGACGTCGGAGGAGATTCTCAAGCTGCGCCCCAACAAGGTTGCCCACACCAACGGCGGCTCCACGGCGGTGGCCTTCCATCATATTCAGCGGCTCATGGATGAGTGCGATATTCCGCTGGAGCTGGTGGTCAACGGCAACTTTGTCAACTTCAACAAGATGCTGCGCCACATGAGCCGGAAGGGAGAGCTCGGACGGCTGGTCTTTGGCAGTGACGCGCCCACCGGCCAGGCCTCTCTGCCCGGGGCCATCAACCGGGCGATTGTCAAGGCCTCCTGCCTGAACGATATTCCCGCCTGGCAGGTTATTGCGATGGCGACCGGCAACGCGGCCGATCTGTACGGGCTGAACACAGGTAAGATTGAGGTGGGGCGCGAGGCCGACCTGCAGGTGATTGATTGCCCGCCCGGCTCCTGCGGCAAGGATGCCCTGTCCGCCATTGAGGGCGGAGACCCGTTTGGAAATGACATGGTGATCGTGGACGGCCGGATTGTCGCCTATCGCGGCAAAGATTCCAGGCCGACGGCCCGGACCTGCCGGATTGAGGGAGTGGAGCAGTTTGTCACCGGGATTACGGAGCATCTCTTCTTCCCGCCGCAGATCTGCCGGCATTACGAGGGCTGTGAAGCCGTGGAACGTGCCTCAGACGCCCGATAACGGACCGAGAGAGAGGAGGACGCGATGCTGACACAGATTCAAAATGCCGACGCGATTGTCACAGTAGACCGGAACGACCGCGTTCTGAAACAGGCCAACGTCTGGATTGACGACGGCGTGATTCGCTATGTCGGACCCGAGACGCGCCCGGCAGATCACGTCATTGACGCCGCTGGCTGCATTGTCTACCCGGGCCTGATCAACACGCACCACCATCTCTATCAGACCTTTACCCGCAATCTGCCGCAGGTGCAGCGGATGGAGCTCTTTCCGTGGCTGAAAACCCTCTACGAGATCTGGCGGGGGATGGATGCCGAGTGGGCCTATTGGAGCGCGCTGACCGGGCTGGGAGAGCTGGTCAAATACGGCTGTACGACCTGCATGGACCACCACTATGTGTTCCCGCGTGACGGGACGGAGGATTTGATCGCCCAGCAGTTCCGAGCCGCGGATGCGCTCGGGATTCGCTTCCATGCCACGCGCGGCAGCATGTCGCGCGGGACCAGCGATGGCGGACTGCCGCCGGACGACCTGGTGCAGGATGTGGATGCCATTCTAAAGGACAGTGAGCGCCTGGTCCGCCGGTTCCATGATGCCCGGCCGTATGCCATGCATCAGGTGGCGCTGGCGCCCTGCTCTCCCTTCAGTGTGACGAGCGACCTGCTCCGGGAGTCGGCCGTCTTGGCCCGGGAGCTGGGCGTCCGCCTTCACACCCATCTGTGTGAGACAAAGGACGAGGAGCGGTATTGCCTGGAGCTGTTCGGTATGCGTCCGCTGGAGTACATGGAATCGTGCGGGTGGACGGGACCGGATGTCTGGTATGCGCATGGGATTCACTTTAACGACGATGAGCTGGAGCAGCTGGCCCGGAGCGGGACCGGCGTGGCGCACTGCCCGGCCTCCAATATGAAATTGGCCTCCGGGGTATGCCGGCTGCCCGATCTGCTGGAGCGGGGCATCCCGGTGGGGCTGGCGGTGGACGGCAGCGCGAGCAACGACGGCTCCAATCTGCTCGAGGAGATCCGCATTGCCTATCTGCTGCACCGGCTGACCTCCAGCGAGCGTGCGCCGACAGGGTATGACATTCTGAAAATGGCCACGCGCGGCGGCGCTGCCGTGCTGGGCCGCAGCGATCTGGGATCTCTGGAGGAGGGAAAGGCCGCAGACCTCTTCCTGATTGACACGAGATATTTGGACTGTGCCGGAGCGGAGGGAGACCCGGCCAATCTGCTGGGCACGGTGGGCTGTCACCGGCCGGCCAAGCTGGTGATGGTACAGGGCCAGGTGGTCTCCCGTGACGGGGTGCTCTGCGGCGTGGACGAAGAACAGGCGGCCTGCGAAGCGCGGAGCCAGGTGCGGCGACTGCTGAACGGGAGCGTGTAAGGATATGATTGCGACACTCAAAGAATACACCTGGGCAGAGCGCGAGGCGATGCAGTCGGAGGATATCACCTATATCCTGCCCATCAGCGCCCTGGAGCAGCATGGGAGACATCTGCCCCTGGGGACAGACGACGACATTTTGCACACGGTGCTGGAGGGGCTGCGGGCGGACACGACGCTGCGCGGACGCTATCTCTGCCTGCCGGCCATCCATTACGGGTGCAGCCGGGAGCACATGGATTTCTGCGGGACGGTCACGCTGAGCAACCATGTTATGGAAGGACTGATTGAGGATATCCTCGCCAGCGCGCAGCGTCACCAGGTCAAGCGCGTGGTCATTATCAATTCCCATGGGGGAAACGCCGCGCTGATTGAGGCCAATGCGCGCCATTGGGAGCAGCAGTTTGGACTTCGCGTCTACCTGCTGAGCTTTTTCCACTCCGGATTTTTCCGCGACGGCGTGCTTCCCCTTCAGACGCCGGTGGCGCTGGACATCCATGCCGGCGAGATTGAGACCTCGATCCTGCTGCACCGGCGGCCGGAACTGGTCCGGACCGATCAGATACGCGGCGAATATGACTGCTGCAGCGGAACCTGCGAGTTCATTCCGGGCTGGAGTACGGCAGAGCTGAGTCCGGGCAACGGCGTGCTGGGGGCGCCCTCTCTCGCATCGGCGGAAAAGGGGGAGGCGATCTTTCGCTATATGGTGGACCGAATCCGGGATTTTCTGCGGGAACTGGAGCAGAAGCGTGAGAACGGGGAGGAGGGAAAAGAGTGATTCGAGTTGGCATCATCGGCTGCGGCAAGATTGCGCAGACCCGCCATATTCCGGAGTATGCCGCACATCCTGACGCGGTATTGGCCGGATTTTACGATCTCAACCAGGAGCGGGCGCAGGAACTGGCGCAGCGGTATCAGGGCAAGGCATATCCCTCGGTGGAGGCGCTTCTGGCCGACGACTCGATTGACGCGGTCTCGGTGTGTACGGCCAATAACGCCCACGCGTCCATCTCGATTGCCGCGCTGCGGGCAGGCAAGCATGTGCTGTGTGAAAAGCCGATGGCGACCACGCTGGCGGACTGTGAGCGGATGGTGGCCGAGGCGGCGCGGGCGCACCGGTTCCTGATGATCGGCCAGAATCAACGACTGGCGCCGGCCCATGTCCGCGCCAGAGAGCTCCTGGCGCGCGGGGAGATCGGGACCATTTTGACCGCGCGCACCACCTTCGGCCACGGCGGCCCGGAGAGCTGGTCGATTGACCCGGGGAACGGGACGTGGTTTTTCGATCCGCAGCGGGCGGCAATGGGCGTCATGGCGGATCTGGGCATTCACAAGACCGATCTGCTGCAATTCCTGTGCGGGGGAACCATCTGCCGCGTCACGGCGCGCCTGGCCACGCTGGACAAGCGCACGCCGAGTGGAGAGCTGATCGGCGTGGACGACAATGCGTTTTGTATCTATGAGATGGACAACGGCGTGATGGCCATGCTGCAGGCATCCTGGACCCACTACGGGGCGGAGGACAATTCCACCGTCCTCTATGGGACAGAGGGGATGATGCGCATCTATGACGACCCGAACTACGCGATTGTCATCATCAAAAAGAGCGGAGAGCGGCAGTTCTATGAGCTGGGAAGCATTCAGACCAACGACAACCAGAGCGACTCCGGCGTGATCGCCCAGTGGGTGGATTGCCTGGTGCAGGGACGGGAGCCGGAGCTGTCCGGACAGAGCGTGCTGCCGGCCATGCGCGCCGTCTTCGCGGCCATTACTGCCAGCAGAGAGGGGAAAACGGTCTCTCTCTGCTCCGGAGAGGAGGAGTTGACATGAGGAGAGGGCTCGGACTGCTCACCTCCATCCTGGATGGGTGGAGCTACGAGGAGGCGGTGGATCTCGCTGCCGAGATGGGCTTTTCCTGTCTGGAGGTGGCCTGCTGGCCGGCCGGCCGGGCGGAGCGGCGCTATGCCGGCGTCAGCCATATCGACTGCGAGCGGGTCTGCACAGATGCGGTGTATGCGCGCCATATTGTCGACTACGCTGCGGAAAGGGGAGTGGCGCTGTCCTCGCTGGCCTATTATCCCAATCCGATGGACCATGATCTGGAACGCCGCGCGCGGGCCATTGCCCATCTGAAGACGGTGATACAGGCTTCCGCCACGCTGGGAATTGATATGGTCAGCACCTTTATCGGGCGCGATCAGTGGAAAACCACAGAGGAAAACGTAGAGCTGTTTGCGCAGATTTGGCCGGAGCTGATCGCCTTTGCCGAGGAGAGAGGGGTCAGAGTTGCCATTGAAAACTGTCCTATGCTCTTTGGGGCGGATCAGTGGCCGGGCGGACAGAATTTGATGTGTACCCCGGCGATCTATCGCAGACTGTTTGAGATTGTCCCCTCTCCGTTTTTCGGGCTGAATTTTGACCCCAGCCACTACGTGTGGCAGGGGCTGGACTACCTCAAGACGGTCTATGACTTTCGGGACCGCATCTTCCACGTCCATTTTAAGGACATCAAGGTGTACCCCGACCGGCTGCGGGAATGCGGAGTGCTGGCCTATCCGCTGGACTATATGTCTCCCAAGCTGCCCGGTCTGGGCGATGTCGACTGGAGCGCGTTTTGCTCCGCGCTCAATGACATTGGCTACCAGGGCTATGCGGTGCTGGAGGTGGAGGATAAGGCGTTCGAGGGCTCGCGCGAGGATGTCCTGCGCGCGCTGAGGCTCTCCCGGCGCTATCTGTCCCAGTACCTGTGACGACTTGCCGGATTGGCGGAACGAAATTGTCAAAAAAGGGAACCCGCCTCGGGGAACACTGATAAGGAAGTAGGAGAAACCTTAACGGCTGACAAACAGGATACAAAAATAGCGAGTGAAATTCATTTTCACTCGCTATTTCAGACTGTTAAAGAACCCCTGTTTTCAGGAAGCGAAAACGGGGGTTCTGGCATAAAAAGGGAAAATGATACGGAGGAAAAATGGGAGGGTGGCAGCCCTCCAGTTCCAGAGGGCCAGCTTTTTCAGATTCATGGCAAGGTGTCCTGTACAGGGTCGTAGGCATACTCCCACGGCTTGTACCATTCCTTCTTCCCGGTGTATCTCGTATAGGGCAAAACGGGAATCTTCCCGCCTTCCAATACCTTTTTCGCAATCCACGGTGTCTTATACGCCGCATCCATGATGACAAACTTCGTTTCTTCAAACCGTTTGCTTACTTGGTCATACAGACCATCCCAGGCTGCGCTGTCATGCACATCTCCCGCTGTTACCTCCACGCCCAGAACAAATCCATGTTTGTCACATGCTGTGTGGGCCTCATAGGCAAACTGCCGCTCATGCTCCCCTTTTACAAACATTCCGGCATCCCGGTCCGTGGTGGAAACCGTCTTCTCTACTGTCCCTCCACCCGGTGTGCCGTCCTCATCATCGTCATCTTCTATCGGCTTTTTTCCCAGCTTTTCCCGCTCTGCGTTTACTTCCTCCCGCAGCTGCCGGGTATACGCCTTTGCTGCCCTGGCCACCTGTTCTTTCTGGAATTTCTTCTTGTTCGCGCTGGCCTTGATATGGGTACCGTCTATAAAGACTGCACTGGGCTCTACCATCCGGTTGTTCAGCGCCTTGTTCAGAATATGCTCAAAGATTTCCTCCGTCAATTCTTCCGGAAACCGCCGGCAAAACGCATAGCTCACCGTCGCAAAATGTGGAATCTTTTCCAGCAGCCCATACCCTAAAAACCACCGGTATGCCAGGTTTACTTGGATTTCCCGGTGTGTTTGCCGCAGTGACGCAATTCCAAACAAGTGCTGAATCAGCACCATCTTGATCAGGACTACCGGGTCTATCCCGGGCCATCCGTTTTCATGGCAGTAATACGGCTCCAAACGGTGATTTTATACCTGTGCGGTACGTGATGGATTCTTTCGGCTGGACTGGGCTGCTAGTTTTGGAATCGATCCCAGGCGCTGCTCAGGCAGTCCACCACTTTACGGTAGGTGGCGTATTTTTCCTCGTAGATGGCGCGATATTCCGCTCGCGGCTCGGTTGTGCCGGTGATGCGGGTGGTCCGACGGACGGCATCTTCGTAGTCGCGATAAAGGCCTGCGGCAATGCCGGCGGCGATGGCCGCCCCCTGCGCTCCAAGTTCCTTGTCCTCCATCGTATCCACCGGAATCTGAAGGGCGTCGGCGAACATCTGCACCCAGACCGGGGAGTTTGCCGCGCCGCCGGCCAGGCGAATGCTGGCGGGTTGTTCGCGATTGCGCAGCAGCTTCTTCACATGGGTCAAATGGCTGAAAACGATCCCCTCATAGACCGCCCGCAGCATATGCCACTGATTATGAAACGCCGTTAACCCCACAAAGGTGCCTTTCGCCAGGGGATCTTCATTGGACCCGTTCAAAAAGGGCAGAAAGACGATATTGCAGTCCTGCGGTTCAATGGCGGCGACCTTTGCGTTGGTCAGATCGTAGATCGACGTTCCGGCGGCTTCCAGCTGCTCCTTCTCATTCCTGAGCAGATGACGGATGAACCATTCCAGATTTCCGGCGGAGGTCGGGCTGCTCTCCTCGACCAAATAGTAGCCCGGGATACAGTACATGGAGTTCAGGTCTACCGTGCCGTTGGTCACGGGATGCCGGCAGATAAATTCGTTGATGCTCCAAGTGCCCGCGACCATGCACATCTCCCGCTCGCTCACGAGGCCGGAGGCAATTCCGCAGGCATCCACATCAAACATCCCGGCTGCCACCGGGATTCCGGCGGGCAGGCCGGTCTCCCGGCTGGCCTGCTGCGTGACAGTTCCGCAGAGGTCTGCGGCATGGCGCAGCGGCGGCAGCTTGTCATATATGCCCTCCAGGCCAAAACAAGCCAGCAGCTCTCGATCATAAGACTGTGTGGTCAGGTTTACCAGATTGCCGCCGGAAAAATCGGTATATTCTCCGTAGGCCTCGCCGGTGAGGCGATAGCGGATATAGTCCTTGACGGAAAAGATATACCGGGTGCGCCTGAGTACCTCGGGCTGATGGTCCCGAAACCATGCCAGCAGGCTCACGGGCTGGCAGGCCAGGATCGTCTGGAACGTCTTTGCGTAGACCTTCTCCGCTGTGCCGTCGGACAGCCAGCGCTTCGGATAGGCCCATGCCCGGGCATCAGTGGACAAAATTCCGGGCGCGGCTGGCGAGCCGTCTTCCGCCACGAGATAGAGTCCCTTGCCGTGGCCCGAAAAGGAGACCCCTGCAATACACGCCGGGTCAACCCCGCTCTTGGCCACGGCCTCTCGAATCACCTGCGCATTTACGCGCCAGAGAGCCTCCATGTCCCGTTCTGTATAGCCCGGCTTTGGGGTCAGAGTGACAGTGGGCGCGCTTGCCTTTGCAATCTGGCGGCCATTTTCGTCAAACAGGGCGGCTTTGGAAAAGGTGCCGCCGTTGTCAATTCCCATCAGATATTTCATCGCTGCTTCCTCCGTGTGTCGTTCCAATCGGCAGAAGAACGCATCCCTTCCGGGCATTCCGCCGTTCGTGTGCAAGCGCGCCCTGCGTGAGGCGACCTCTCAGGCGTTAAAATACATAGTCCTCCGGGTCAAACGAGATATCAAACGTCTTTGCTGCCTCGGCCACGGACGCTGCGTCCAATGGACCGTAGAGGGGCACGCAAGGGAAGGACTCCTGGGTAAAGTAACCCAATACCAGATTGGTCACGGCACAGCCGTATTTTTCCATCAGTTGGGGCAGACGGCGGGCCATGCGCAGATTTCCCTCGGTGGCATAGGGGCTGTCCAACACCGCGGACTCTCCTTTGGAATGGTAGAGGTGGAAGAACCCGGAACAGTTGCCCATGTAGGGCATCATCAGGTTTTCCTGGTTTTCGCGGTGATAGTCGTATAGATCCCCTTTGACATAGACCAATGTGTCGTCTGCCAGCGGTCTCATATATTTTGTTCCCAGATTGAGCAGCGCCTGATCGGCGACAATGCCCCGATAGCCCATCTTCCGGCAATAGGCGTCGGCCGCCCGCTGACGGCTGGCCGACCAGTTGGAGACGCCGAAATAGCGGATCTTTCCTTCGCGGACAAAGTCCTGCATGGTCTCCACCATCTCTTCTACAGAAATCCGCGGATCGTCCCGGTGATAAAAATAGATGTCAATGTAGTCCGTGCGCAGAATGCGCAGAGAGCCCTCCAGATCCCCCCGCATATCCGCCCGGGTGACCCGGTTAATGTGCAGGTCCATGCTGGGGTGCGTATAGACCGGGTGGCCGCCCTTGGTCATCAGCACGATCTTATCCCGGTTCCCGTGGCGCTGGAGCCAGTCGCCGGTGACACGCTCTGCCCGCGCGGTCTCCTGCCGTCCGTCTACAATCTGCCAGTCGGCGTAGACATGCGCGCAGTCGATCAGATTGCCGCCCCAATCGACAAATGTCCCAAACACCCGATCCGCATCCGCGGGGTCCTTTCCCCAACGCACACCGGCATCCACGGTGCCAAGCCCCATGGGCGATACCGCTAAATCTGTATGGGCAAGAATCACATTTTGTCTCATTATAATCTCCTTTCTGTTTCAATGCTATTCTGCTCAGCGAGTGGCCAGATCCCGAATCCATTCCCGGCCGGGCACGCCTTCCCGCTCACAAAAATAATCCCAGACCAGCCCGGCCGGCATCGTCTTCATCTCTTCTATCAGCGCCAGGCGCTTGGTGGTGTTGCCCTCGTATTCCAATTGCTTCAGCGTCTCAATAGGCCGCAGCATCGCCAACAGAAGCGCCTTGCGCGCGCTGCGTGCGCCAATCGCCATGGCCGCAATGCGGTTAATCGAGGCGTCAAAATAATCCGTGCCGATATGAACCTTGTCGTAGGCGTCATAAGTGGCAATCTCCTCCATAATCTCCCGGGTAGGGTCATCCAAAATTACCACGTGATCGGAATCCCAACGAACCGGGCGGGAGACATGGAGCATAATCTCGTCTCCGAAAGCCAGATAGCTGGTGAACTTTGGACCGATCATCTCCGTCGGGTGAAAATGGCCGGCGTCCATGCAGACGATGCACTTGCCGGTGTGGGCGGCATACTCGGTATAAAACTCGTGGGAACCGGGGACATAGGACTCGCTGCCCAATCCAAACACTTTCGATTCACAGGAGTCAAGATTGTGCTCCAGCTTTTCAGCAAAGATTTGGTCCAGGGAGTCCTTCAGAATCAGGCGGGGGCGCAGCTTATCCACAGTGATATCTTTGTTGCCGTCGCCGATCCAGTGGTTGGTGATGCAGATCTCGCCCAGCTCCCGGCCGAAGTAGTCGCCGATCCTCCGGCAGGCGATGCCGTGCTCAATCCAGAAGCGGCGGATCCCCTCGTCGGAGTTGGTCAGAGTGGAGCTGGAGTCGAAGTCCGGGTGAGAGAAATAGGTCGGATTAAAGTCCAGACCGATCCCGCGCTCCTTGGCAAAATCCACCCATTCCACAAACTCGGAGGGGCCGATCTCGTTGCGGGCGATATTTTTGCCGTGCTTGTCCAGATAGATGGCGTGCAGGGCCAGCTTGGTGTGGCCGGGAATCAGATCCAATGCCCGATTCAACTGGACCATGAACTCTTCCCGGTTTCGGGGTTTTCCGGGGGCGTCGCCAAATGCGGCGATCCCTCCGCTCATCTCCGCATCCGGGAATTCAAACCCCTGCAGATCGTCAATCTGCCAGCAATGGACGGAGATGGGAATCGCGGCCAGCTTCTGTAAAATGGCGTCTGTGTCTACTCCCATCTCTGCGTACATCTCTTTTGCGATCTGATATCGCAGTTCGACTTTGCCCATGGTGATACCTCCTTTTGTCTCGGGCAATCTCAAAAACACTATGGGTGAGGGAATACCTGGCGGCGAACATCGGTCACCAGACCAGGTTTTTCAGGTCCTCCTGATATCCCTTCAGCGTGGACCCGCGCTCAACAAACTGGGTGTCCAGCGTGACAATGCGCTGCCTGTGCGGAGCGTCCTCCTCCAGACGCTCCTGAAGGCGCAGCATAGCGGACATCCCCAGCTCATACTTTGGCACTTGGATGGACGTGAGCGACGGACGCACCAGGGAGGCGGCAAAAATATCGTCGTTTCCCACAATCGCCACCTGGTCGGGAATGGATACCCCGCACTCATTGCAGGCCAGGATCGCGCCGACTGCCATCTGATCGTTCGCGCAGAAGACCGCGTCAAAGTGCTTTCCCGTCTGAATGAGCAGCTTGACCACCCGGTAGCCGGAATAGGTGGTGTAATCGCCCTGCATGATATAGTCGCTGCGCATCGGGATTCCCGCGTCATGAAGTGCCCGCAAATAGCCTGTGATGCGCTGCCGTCCCATGAAGTGCGTGCTGGGCAGGGAGATGTGGACGATATCCCGTCGGCCGATCTGCTCGATCAGATACGTCACCGCATGGTACGCGGCCTTCTCGCTGTCGATCACGACCGCGTCAATATCCGAGTGCTCAAAGGCGTATTCCAGCGTCACGACCGGGACGCGGCGTCCTTTTTTCTCCAGCCGGGCCAAACTGGAGATGTAATTTCTGGTAAACTGATCCTTTCCGTAGGCGCTGGAGGCCAAAATAATCCCGTCCACCCACTGGGATACAAAATTGTTAACCAGCTCAATCTCCCGAGTCAAGTCGTCGTGCGTCTCGGCCAGGAGAATGGTATAGCCGCAGTCATCCGCAATCTTGTTGATCCCCTCCAGGACGCTGGTAAAAAACGTACGCGACAATGAGGTGATAATCACGGCAATACGTTTGCTCTTTGCGCCCCGGAGGCTCTGTGCGGCCTGGTTGGCGTTATATCCCAGCTCGAAGGCCACGGTCCGCACTTTCTCCGCCAATTCAGGACTGACGCGTTTGCTGTTATTCATCACGCGGGAAACGGTAGAGATGCTGACGCCTGCCCTTTGGGCCACTTCTTTGATGTTAGACATACAGGACCTCCCGATACGCAGCCGCTGGGCAATGATCCATTGCCGCAAGGTGGCTTTGACAATAATATGGCATGAAAACGTTTTCCTGTTTTCTGCTAATTAGTATAGCATTTGCGCCTTGTTTTGTAAATATCAAACACTTATTTTTGTATATTTCGTGCATATATTGACACAATGTGTCGCATATGCTTTGGATTCTTGCTGGCGGAATCTCTTCTAATTGTTGGTGAAAATAAAACTATTTGAACAAATTTTAGATATTTAGACTAAAATAATTTTTGCAGGCCTCACTCACTGACTGTGTCAAAAGTGTTTTCCTGATATTTTCCTATTTTTAAATTTTATTCAATTTTGAAGAGTAGAAATTGACTTCTTTGAATTTTCATTTATGATAAGAGCAGTAAGCACTCTACACAGAGCACATGGGAAAGGAGCGATTTTGATGCAATGGCTTATTCCGGACTGCTATTGGCCGGCAGTCACCACCGACGGCGAATACGTCAGCCATGAGGCGATCTGCATTCTCAACACCAATTTGAAGGCCGTGACGGTCGCGCTCACGCTGTATTTTGAAGACCGGGATCCCTTTAGCGGGATTGAACGGACGATCCCGGCACAGCGCACACTCCACATCCGGATGGATCAATTGGAGGGAGATCCCGTGCCGCGGGGGGTACCCTATGCGGTTGTCGTGGATTGCGACCAACCAATTGCCGTCCAGTATACCCGCGTAGATACCACGCAGCCAGCCCTGGCCATTGGGACAACCATCGTGTGAATCTCCAGGACAACGCAAAGCGCCTGCCAGATCGGAATGATCGGCAGGCGCTTTTGACGTGCGCTGGTCTGGTTCTTTTTCACCTTGCACAGGGCCGGGAGAATTCTGCGGCTCATGTGGGGAAGCGTCCCGCAGACGGCCCGCTTCCCCACATGACCGGGCATTTTGGGTCCTGCTGTGCTGAAAATACGGCTTTCTGTGCGCTGGATGGACCGTGTTCTGACGTTGGAAACGGACAAAAGACGGGAAATACCGCTGTATATTGCACTTTTGATCCATACCTTTGAGTTATAACACGAGAACCAACTGGAACTTCTCGTAAACTGTAAAGATTGGTATACTGGCATCGACATGAAAGCTGTGTTTTGTAGAAAACAACGAAAATCCGTGCCGCCTCACTGTGCTGTCCTGATGGAGAGACGGGGAATACACAGGGGCGATCTCTTGCGGCAGGGACAGTCGTGGGCTTTCACGCGTATGGACGTATGGAAAACGAGGAGGAGTGAAAATGCTAAGTATCAACTGGAGCGACGTGATCAGCCTGATCAACGAGAATCTGCCCTATTTTATTGCGCTGGGTGCAGTGCTTGTGGTCGGCATCCTGGTCATGGTCCTCTGCCTGAAGCTGCCCAAGCACACCAAGTATCTGATCCGCACCCAGACTGCCGTGGCGATGGTACTGGCGATCGCGGTGATTTTGAATCTGTTCTGTACCGGCCCCATGTATACTCTCCTGTCCCTGGCCTCGGGCGAGGGCAGTCTCTCGGACGAGACGGCGGCGGAGGTCCTGACCATGGGGCAGTCGATCGCCGAAGAGGGCATCGTCCTGCTGGAAAATGACGAGTCCGTTCTGCCCTATGCCGACGCCAACATCAACGTCTTCGGTTGGGCATCCACCAATCCCGTCTACGGCGGCACTGGCTCCGGCTCGCTGAACGCCGACTACCACATTGTCTCCCTGCTGGAGGGATTGCAGAACGCCGGCTTCAATACCAACACCGAGCTGTCCGACTTCTACACCAATTACCGCGCCGACCGCCCCGAGGTGGGCATGTGGGCGCAGGATTGGACGTTGCCCGAGCCGGCCGCCGACACCTATCCCGATGAGCTGATGGCAAACGCCAGAGAGTTCTCCGACCAGGCCATCATCGTGATCGCCCGTTCCGGCGGCGAGCACATCGAACTGCCCAAGGATGTCACCGGCTTGAATTACACCAATAACTCGGAGGATTACGAGGATTTCCCCGCCGGCACGCACTACCTGCAGCTGAGCCAGAGCGAGCGGGACATGGTGGACCTGGTCTGCTCCAATTTTGAGAACGTGACATTGGTCTACAACGGCGCGAACACCCTGGAGATGAACTTCCTGGACCAGTATCCGCAGATCAAGGGCGTTGTCTGGTGCCCCAGCCCCGGCCAAAACGGTTTTAACGCGCTGGGCGAGGTGCTCAACGGCACGGTGAACCCCTCCGGCAAGGCCGCCGACACCTTCCTGAGAGATATGTCCGCCGCTCCCTGGTGGAATAACTTCGGCTCCTTCACCTATGATAATATGGACGAGTTCCGGATTGCCGACAGTGACCCCTATGTGCCCGGCACCGTGCCCCACTTCGTATACTATGTAGAGGGCATCTATGTGGGCTATAAGTTCTATGAGACCGCGGCGGTCGAGGGCGCGATTGACTATGACGCGGTGGTCGCCTATCCCTTCGGACAGGGCCTGTCCTACACCACCTTCTCTCAGGAGATCGCCTCTGTGACCGAGACGGACGGGCAGATCACGGTGGAGGTCAATGTGACCAACACCGGCGACGTGGCCGGCAAGAGCGTGGTGCAGGTCTACTACAATCCGCCTTACACCAACGGCGGGATTGAGAAGTCCGCCGCCAACCTGATCGAGTTCGGCAAGACCGGGATGCTGGAGCCCAACGCGTCCGAGACCGTCTCCGTCACCTTCGCCGTAGAGGACATGGCATCCTATGACGAGCGCGGCAGCGGGTGTTATGTCCTGGAGGCGGGCGACTATGTGATCTCCATCAACGAGAACTCCCACGTGGTCTACGACTCCGAGACCTACACGGTGGAGAACACCGTCGTCTATGACGAGAGCAACCCCCGCTCCACCGACGAGACGGCGGCGGTCAACCAGTTTGACTTCACTGCCGGCGCCGAGCTGACCTATCTCTCCCGTGCGGACGGCTTTGCCAACCTGGCCGAGGCCACTGCGGCTCCCGCCTCCATGAGCATGCCGGAGGAGGACAAGGCGCTCTTTGTCAACAACTCTAATTTTGAACCGGAGAGTGACCCGGACGCGGTGATGCCGGAGACCGGCGCGAACAACGGCATGACGATTCACGAGCTGCGCGGCGCGGATTACGACGACGAGCGCTGGGAGACCCTGCTGGATAACCTGACCATCGACGAGATGGTGAACATGATTGCCCTGGGCGGCTACCAGACCGCGCCCGCCGCCAGCATCGACAAGCCCGCCACGACGGACTGCGACGGCCCGGCCGCGCTGAACAACAACTTTACTCAGGTCGGCTCCATCGGCTTCCCCTGTGAGGTGATGATCGCCAACTCGTTTAACAAGGAGCTGGCCTACACCTTCGGCGACGGCATCGGCATGATGGCCGAGGAGATGAACGTCTCCGGCTGGTATGCCCCCGCTGTGAATATCCACCGCACCCCCTTTGCCGGACGGAACTTTGAGTATTACTCCGAAGACGGCGTCCTCTCCGGCAAGCTGGTCACGCAGACGGTCATCGCGGCCATGGACCACGGCGTCTACGCCTACGTCAAGCACTTTGCCCTCAACGACCAGGAGACCCACCGCTGGGAGATGCTCACCACCTGGTCCAACGAGCAGGCCATCCGCGAGATCTACCTCAAGCCCTTTGAGATGGCGGTCAAGGAGGGCGGCACCACCGCGATCATGTCCTCCTATAACTACATCGGCACTCAGTGGGCCGGCGCCTGCAGCGCCCTGCTGAACACCGTCCTGCGCGATGAGTGGGGCTATCGTGGGATTGTTCTGACTGACTACTTCGCCGACTTCGGCTACATGGACGCCACCCGCTCGATCTACAACGGCGGGTCCGCCTGCCTGATCAACCGGGATGTGGGCACCAATTACGTCACCGACACGGACAACCCAACCACGGTGCAGCAGATGCGCCGGGCCTGCCACGACATTCTGTACACCGCTGTCAACAGCCGCGGCCTGGCTCCGGAGAACCTTTCCTCCGGTCCCATGACCTGGCAGATCATTTTGGTCGTCGTCGATATGGTGATCGTCCTGGTCCTGGCCGCCTTGGAGCTGCTGGTGGTGCGCAAGGGTTACGCCAAGCGCAAGACGGCCGCGGCGTCCTGAGCCAATTCCATCGCCTGATTTGACAAACGGTTCTCTGGGCGTTCCTCCTTTTCTCCATCTTTCCTTCCAACCACACGCACCGGCAGAGTACCGCCTGAAAGGAGAGCGCACGCTTGAATCCATACCAAAGACTGATCTCCAATACGGTACTGTTTGGGCTGAGCACATTTGGGGCCCGGTTTTTGACCTTTCTTCTGACCCCTTTTTATACCCGCGTCCTTTCCAGTGCGGAGTACGGCGTTACCGACCTGCTGATTCAGACCGGCAACCTTCTCATCCCGATCGCCTCGGTGGGAATTGCCAATGGGGTGATTCGGTACGGGTTGGAGCGGACCAGCGATAAAAGCGGGGTCTTCACCGCCGGCCTATTGACCACCCTGGCCGGATTTTTTCTGCTGCTCCTGGCGTCCCCGCTGCTGAGGGGAATTACGTTTCTCTCCGGCTATCTGTGGCTGGTGCTGCTCTATGTGCTGGCGGCCAATCTTCACTCGGTCTGTAATCAGTTCGCCAGGACCATGGGCCATGTGCGCCTCTTTGCGCTGGACGGCATTCTCCGTACCGTCCTGACGATTGTGTTCAACATCCTCCTGCTGGCGGTGCTCTCCACGGGCATTACGGGCTATGTGCTTGCAAATGTTCTGGCAGACGGGATTGCCACGGCGTTTGTATTCCTCAGGGCCCGCCAATGGCGGTACCTGAGGCTCTCCTCCGTCACGCGCCGGGACACGGTTCGAATGTTGCGGTACAGCGTGCCCCTGATTCCCAGCAATCTCTGCGGCTGGATCATCAATATTTCAGACCGCTACCTCATTGCTCTCCTGGCGGGAAGCGCCGCCACCGGCATCTACGCGGTGGCAAATAAAATTCCGACTGTGCTGTTGACGATCGCCAATACCTTTTCCTCCGCGTGGCAGTTTTCCGCCCTGGCAGAGCAGACGAGGGAGGAAAAGGAGCGGTTCTTCTCCAATGTGTATTCCGTCTACTCCGCCATTGCCCTCGTGGTCGCCTCCGGCGTCATCTGGACCGCGCAGATTTCCACCCGGCTGCTGGCCGCGCCGGACTATTTTGCGGCGTGGCGGTACGTGCCCATTCTGGCGCTGGCCACTACCTTTGCCTGCCTGGGCTCCTTTCTCTCCTCCATCTACATGGTAGAGCAGCGCAGCGGCGCGATCCTGGCCACCACCCTCTTGAGAGCAGCCGTCAATGTGGGAGGGAACCTTTTTTTCATCCCAATTTGGGGGTCAATGGGGGCGGCAATCTCCACATTGGTGAGCTATATTCTGATTTTTGGCGTGCGCGCCCTCCACACCCGGACCATGCTGCGCATCCGGTGGGACCTTGCCAGTTTTCTGCCGTGCTGCCTGCTGCTGGGGATGCAGTGCGCCATCGTCAAGTATCGGCCGCCTATGTGGCCGCTGTGGTCCGGCGCCTGCTTCCTCACGGTCGCTGCGCTTCATTTCAGACCGCTGCTGAGAGCCGCGAGACGGGCCATCTGAGGCTGCTGCTTTGTGCTCGGTCCGTGGCATACCGGTGTCGGGAGAGCGCCATTGATCCGGGGGAGTTTGTGAGAGCTGGTGCAGCGGAAAAGTGGATTTGATCTCCGTTCTCGTCAGCGTCCGTGTATTCACCTGATAGAGCTTCTCCTCGTCATTATTCCTGTACAGAATAGAACTGCTGCCAGTCAAAATCTGTGACGAGGGGATAAAGCTCGGCCGCTTCAGAGACGCTCAGCGTCTCGCTGCCGCGGCTATAGGTACCATCCGGATGCAGGGTCAGCGTGTCGATGGGTTCATCAATGCCATGAACCAAATCGTCAAAGCGGAAGTAGTTATAGTCGTGGTCATAGACGCCGCCTTCTGTGTAACTGACAACGATTCCACCCTCGCAGACGTTACAAGCAGCGCGATAATACCCGCTGATGACAGGAACAGCGGTCTGGCTGCGGATTGTCCAGACATCGTAGATGTAACCATCCTCCGAACCGAGAATTAGTTCTGTCACTCCGTCCTGGTTGAGATCGCGGCAGTCGTAGAAAATGGATTGCAGGCCAACGGAAACAACAGGATTAGAGAGTGAGATCCCATACGGATAGCTGGACAGATTGATGCCGGACTCTTCCAAGGTGCACTCTCCGGAGAGTACACGGAAATACTCCTCCAGTACAATATCGTAGGCAGCCAGTCCGGTGGATACTCTGGTCTCACCCAATAGACGGCGGATGTTCTCTTCTGTCAATTCCATCCAGATGAGTGGAATCTCGGCCTCGGTGGGAATGTACTGATCGACGAGCGCCTCATACTGTTCGAGGGTGAGCGGCTGGGGGTCTTCCCCGACCTGCGCAAAGTAATAGATGGTGCCGTCACCGTCGGAATCCTGTCCGGCAGAGTATTCGTCGAAAGGGTCAACCCACTCATCCACACAGGAGGCGGAGGCAAAGGAGACATAGCGCCCGGAAGCGGTGTCGTAGCGGAAGAGCTGATACGGCCAGATGGTTTCCCCGCCGCCCTGATTGTGGCTGAGATCCACCTGAACATTCCCGTTATCGTAAAAGGTGCATACGGTACCCAGTGTTCCTTTCTGTACGACTTGCCGCTCATCAGAAATCTCCCAGACACCGGTATACTGTGCGGCCATATAGGTGGAATCAAAACGAATGATCAGTTCCAAAAGGTCGTCCTGGTCAATGTCGGCGACGGCAAAGCGGCAGCGCTCTATCTCTTCCTGCGGATTGTCGGCCGGGTCAAAATAGTCGGTGGGATTGTCATGCACCGTTTGCAGGAATTCGGCAAAGAGTGCAAGGTCCTCTGTCTGGTCTGCGTTCTCCGGGTTCGACTCAGGTTCCGGCACTGGTTCTGGTTCCGCCTCCTCCGGCTCAAGACCGGCGCGCAACTCGTCATATATCGCCTGCAATTCTTCGCTTCCGGTTGCCTCAGAGCCCCGTGCGAGGACGTCGAGGGCCTCCTCTTCCCGGCCCTGGTCGATGTATAGTTGAGCCAGCTCGCGGTAAGCGGCGGCTTGGCTGGGATCGAGCTGGATGGCCTCAAGATAAAGGGCCTCTGCCTGCTCATAGTCCAGTTCTTCCAGGTAGCGGGCGGCGAGGGCCATGCACTCGTCGTAGCTGCGCGCCCCGCCGCCGCGCTGGGCAAGAATCAGGGCAATGACCACGCCGAGGGCGACGATGAGGACGGCCAGGACGACGGCCAGCGGGCGGAGGGGAGATGACCTTTGCGGCGGCTGCTCGGGCGATTGGACCGGCGTCTCGGCCGGCGGAGTTGGATTTTGCGGCTGGGCGAGCGGCCGGCCGCAGTAGGCGCAGAATTTTGCGGTGTCTTGCACCTCGGCACCGCAGTGAGGGCAGTGGGTCACGGCGTTTCCCTCCTTCATTCCAGACCGAGCTGTGCGCATGCATCGCGCAGGCGCTCGGGCATCTCCTCTTGGCTGAGGTATTGGTTGACATAACCGTCACGGATGGAGCCGGTGTAGTGGTTTTCGCCGCCGTGCAACGCGTCAAACAGTTGGTCGGCCTCCTCCTGACTCACCGCCTCTCCGTTGATGTAAGAGGTGCCTCCTCCCATGGGACGCTCCAGGGTGATAGCAGGCGTGAAGACCCCGTCTACCATGGTCCAGAAGGTCACATCGTCGTCGGCGACAATCGTGCCGGTCGGCAGATAATAGGCGCCCTCCCAGTAGGCATATTCACAGCAAGAACTGATGTCGCTGTCTGGCATACTGAAGCCCTCCATGGCGAGGACGGGGGTGCCCTCTTCCAGCCTCCAGACGTCCAGCGTGGGAAGCTCCGGATACTCCGACCAGTTTACCAGCGGAGGGGCGGT
The DNA here is from genome assembly GCA_018710845.1 of Candidatus Onthomonas avicola. Taxonomy (GTDB): domain Bacteria; phylum Bacillota; class Clostridia; order Oscillospirales; family Oscillospiraceae; genus Onthomonas; species Onthomonas avicola. Next base: position 47,673 of record DVJB01000048.1, on the reverse strand, counting down.
ATAGCCGACAATCAGCTCCTCCAGCCCGTCGGCGTCCAGGTCCACCAGGTCGACGAGAAACACGCCGGTGTAATAGGTCTCAAACCCACCCTCCTGGAAGTCCAGCGTGCCGTATTCTTGCTCATATTGCTGGACAACGTCTGCGTAGGCGGAGAGGTCGTTTCCGGCCGTCTCAACGGACGGCAGCGGCAGCTGCTCCGGCTCGGTGAAGGCGTAGCTCTCCAGGATGCGGTCATACTCGGTCTCCGGCACAACTTCTGCTGTCTCGGTTTCGGTGGTCCAAATGGAGTATTCCACCGCGTCAATCTCTGTGTTCATCAGCCAACTAAACGAGATGGACGGGGAAAGCTGGAAGGGCGAATAGGTATAGCAGGCCATGTGTCCCATATTGACCCCATTGCGCAGTTCGCTGTAACAGATGACGTGATAGACGGAGGAGTAGCGGAGTGAGGAGTAGTGATAGATGGACTCCGCCAGCACGATGTTGCTGTCCTGGAAACCGTATAGCAGGGTATAGGAGAAGGGATCGCTCTCACTGCTGCCGCCGGAGTGGATCAGCAGCTCCGGTGTACCATCTCCGTCAATGTCCAGCAGGGAATAGGTTTCCGGCTGATAATCCTCCCAGCCGGCGCAGTCGTCCAGATAACCACCTTCCGTCAGAAAGACCATATAGGCGTTCTCCGCTTCTTGCCATAAGCTGGGCTCCGGTTCTGGTTCTGGGGGATAGAGCCGGGCGTTCAGCTCGTCGTAGATAGCTTGCAGCTCCTCGCTGCCGGTCTGGGCAAGACCCTGCTCGAGGAGGGAGAGGGCCTCCTCTTCCCGGCCCTGGTCAATATACATTTGAGCCAGCTCGCGGTAAGCGGCGGCTTGTCTGGGATCGATCTGAATGGCTTCGAGGTAGAGGGCCTCTGCCTGCTCATAGTCCAGCTCCTCTAAGTAGCGGGCGGCGAGGGCCATGCACTCGTCATAGCTGCGCGTACCGCCGCTGCGCTGGGCGAGAATCAGGGCAATGACTACGCCGAGGGCGACAATGAGGACGGCCAGGACGATGGCCAGCGGGCGGAGGGGAGATGGCCTTTGCGGCGGCGGGGAAGGAGGGGCGAGCGGCTGGCCGCAACGGGTGCAGAATTTCGCGGTGTCCGGCGCATTGGCGCCGCAGTGGCTGCAATTCATAGGAAATCTCCTCGTTCTCTCTTAGAATCATAAAAGCAGACGGTGTAGGCCCTTGTTTGAAAATATGGAATATGTCTGGCAGCGAGGGATTTTTTGCCGGGCAAGGCGATTTGACGCAGCATGGCAGAAAAAGACCCGTTGTCCAGGCATGTCATCTATTTTCAGACAATGCCTAGGCCAGGGAGAAGGCGTGGCCTTGCCCAAGCAGATAGAGCTCTGTTCCCCGCGGAAGGAAGTAGCGCCGTCCCGCTCCGAGTGGCTGGCCGCTGACCAGAAATACAGCCTGCCGCTCCAACGGCTGGAGGCAATATTCTTGGTATTGCTTGACATAATAGACCTCGGCCAACGCTCCAAGTCCTTGCCTGTCCTGGAGAAAGACTTCTCTCCCGTCATAAGTAAAATAGACCGCGCGGCGCTCCTGTAAGGGATAGGCCATGCCCAGGAACCGGCCGGACTGCCCGAGCACTGCGCCAGAGAAGTCCCTGCAGGCCGGGGCGGGAGAGCTCGAGGGTGTCTCCTCTCGGGGAAATGGCTCCAGGGAAGGGGGAGTTCGCTCCAGCGTCTCCACCTGCTGGCGATACTGCTGCTCATCCGCATCGCGCTCCGGACCGGTGGGCGGATCGATCATTTCGGGAAGAATGTCGGTCCAATCCGTCTGCGCCTGGGCTGCCAGCGTGAGTGACAGGCCGAGCAGGGCCAGCAGGATGATGAGCACCCAGATCAGTCCCCAGATCAGCACGGTTGCGCCTTGCAGCGTCAGCGTATCCTCCAGTGAGAAAAAGGGGAGCGCTGGGCGTACCTCTTCCAGTTTGTCCCACATCTGTTGGAAGAGAAAAAAGACCCCTACATTTAATACCGGCGGAAAAACCAGAGCCAGATAAAACGCGCCCTTTTCCGGCAGAAAGAGGGAGACGAGCGCTGCCAGCAGGACCGCGCCAGCCAAGACGATGATGGGATAGAGAAACGGGGTGAGGTATATGCCCAGCCGTGTGAGAATTTCGCTGTAGAGTGGCAGGATGGGCATATGGCCAAGCATGAGATGTCCCAGGTCAAGCAGACTCAGCCGGGCCGGGCCGAATTGGACCAGTGGCAGCAGCGCCGTGAGCAGCGAGACGGGGAAGAGCAGCGTCATTGCCACGCGGGAAAAGCGTCTCATGATACGTCAAACCCCCTTTCGATCTCCTCCAGCAGACGTTCCCGCTGGCGCGCGAAGCGGCGGCGGCTGGTAATCAGCAGGACCAAACAGATCAGGGCAAGGAGCAGTCCAAATGCAATCAGAATCAGTCCGAGCAAAATGGTTCTGGTCATGACAGCCATCCTCCCTCCCGAATGGTGTTGTAGTCTGACTGGAGCAGCTGCATCTCCGGGTCGGTGTCGTTGCCCTCCAATTGAGCCTCATAGAGCGAGACCGCCTGTTCGTAATAGGCGGCAAACTGCGTATAGTCCCGTTCGGCGTTGGGCAGGGCGCTCTGCCGGTTGCGCTCCAAAAAGGCATAGCGCTTGTAGATGTTATAGTCCTCGCCGAACTGGGACAGCATCTCCTCCAAAATGCCCTCGGCCTGGTCCGCCTGCCCGAGCTGGGTGTAGAGCACGGCGAGGTTGTCGTATGTGTCATATGTTCCCCAGCCCTGGCGAAGCACTTGGTGGGAGTAGGTCACTGCCTCTTCCCAGTAGGATGAGTCCCCGGTTTGACTGCCCAGATCAATATCGGCCTGGATCAGCCGCTCGTAGACCAGAAGCAGCTCCTGGGCAGGGAGCACCTGCGCTGCCTCCAGCAACACGGCGCGGCTCTGAGCTGTCTCTCCCTGCTCCTCCAGGCACTGGCTGCGCATGACATAGGCGCGGGCCTGGAGCTCGTTGTTGTCCGAGACGGTGATGCACTGGGCAAACGCCTCCTCCGCCTGAACAGGGTGGTCCAGGGCGCGTTCAATCTCACCGGTGATGTAGTAGATAAAGTCCTCCTCCAGTCCGTGCTCCCGCGCCGTCTCCAGCATGATCTCCGCTTGCTCGGGCTGCCCGGCGTAGGCCAGTGTGATGGCGTAGTCGCGGTAATATTCGACATAATAGCCGCCGACAGAGAAGAGCTGCTGATAGGCGGTAACTGCCGCACTGTAGTCCTCCAGTGCGAAGAGGGACTCCGCTTTGAGATAGTAGACGTCCGCTGTCCGAGCTTGCAGGAGATCGAGCTGTTCATTTTCCAGAATGTCGTAGTTGATATAATCTATGCAGGCCTGATATTCCTGCTGTAAGTAGAGTCCGCGTGCCCGTTGATAATAACTTTCCAGCTCGCCGGGCAGCAGGGCGGACGCCTCCCGATAGGCGAGCTCAGCCGTGGCTTCATCTCCCGTCTCCAGCGCGGTGACCTGCTGGGAGACAAGCAGGTTGTACTGATCAACCAGCCCGGACTGCACCAGATAGGCACCAAAGCCGCCGGTCATCAGCGCACATGAGAGCAGGCAGGTCCAGACCAGGCGCAGCACGCGCTGCCGGGTCAGCAGGCGGCGGTAACGCCTGTCTTGACGGGCGAGACTTTGCAGCGCGTCAAAGAATGCCTTGGCGCTGGGGAAACGGTCGGCCGGTCGAAAGGCGAGAGACTTGCCAATCACCCGTGCAAACGCCTCGCTGGTGTGCCCGGCCAGCAGATCCAGGTCGGGCAGAGCGCCGTTGGAGGACAGCCGCTGCCCAGTTGCCAGGCGGTAGAGCGTGGCGCCGACGCTGTAGATGTCGGCCGTTGGGTTCAACTTGAGATTTGGTGGAATGGGCTGCCGGGAACGCTGGCGCAGAGCGATCAGGTGCTGCTCCGGAGAGGTGTAGCCCTCGGTATAGCCGAGCACCGCGCCGCCGTCAAGATACAGGGAGACATTGAAGTCGATCAGGCAGATATCTCCCTCCGGCGTGAGCATGATGTTGTCCGGCTTGACATCGGCGTGAAGAATGGGCGGCCGCTGCGTGTGCAGGCAGTTGAGCGCGCTGCAAAGCTGCATCCCCCAGCGCACCAGCTCGCGCTGGGAGAAGGCGCGGCCGGATTCCGCCGCCTGGCGAAGGGACTGGCCGGGAATATAGCTCATGACGGTGTAGACACTGCCATCTGAGAGGGTCAGGAAGTCGAATACCTGAGGCAGATAGGGGTGATGCAAGTTTTTCAGGATGTCTACCTCGCGCCGCTGGAGCGCGCCGGAAATTCTGTCCGTCCGAATCTGCTTTATGACCACCGTTTGACGCAGGCGCCTGTGATAGGCCTTGTAGACCACGCCGCCGGTGCCGGAACCGAGACGCTCCTGGATGTCATAGACATCGGGGAAGAGGCGTGTGTCTATCATCCGGAATCCCCCTCTCTGCGGGGCGGAGTATCCCCTGTGAACAGGATGGTCTTCGGTTCCTCTCCATCCTTTGGGGAGGGGAGCGGTTCAACCGGTGTGCGGCGCAGGACGGAGGTGGGAAAGCCGGTGTGCGTCAGCGGCGGAATTTCCAGCTGCGCGGCGGGAAGCCAGTGGGAGAGATAATGGTCTGCCATGGGCGACTCCTTTCTGCAGGAAACTGCATATGTTCCGACGTGCTGAAAACAAGCCGTCTCCAACTGGGAAAAACAACCAAATATAACTGAATTATATCACACTGATTTCTGCGTTAAAAGAGCATTTGTAAATTAAGGACTCGATTTATGAAAGACATGAATAAAAACAATAATTGACAAGCATGGAGGGAGGAATTAAAATGTAATTTAAAAGCAAATTGCTGTTTTAGACCGGGCAACGGATATCGCGCGATCAACCCACAGAGCGGCAGACGGACGGGACGGTCATGATGGCTGTTCTGAGGATTCTGATACTGATGGGCGCGGAAGTGCTCTTCCTGCATCTAAGGCCCGCCACAGACATGCCCGGTCCGCAGTCAGACTAGGAGCCGAAGACGAATACTGAAATTGCAGCAATGCCTCCCGCCGGCTGCGCCCGACGGACTGTCGGGATCCGAGCCAAGCCTTGATTAAAAACAGGGAACATGTTCGAAAGAAAAGGGATTTAACCCCAGATAGAATCTGATCGGTTTGCAGGAGTATTTGCGCCGTATCTGGAGAGGAGAGAGGAAGATGGGACTGCTCGACAGATGGAGCGGCAGAGGCGTGGGAACTGGCGCGTTGGAGGCGCAGTTGGAGCAGGCCAAAGCCGTGCTGGAGAGAAGCTATGCCACGCTGGGCCGACGGTATTATCAGAGCTGCCAAGGCGCGGCGCCGGGACCAGAGGAAGAAACGCTGTTTCGCGCCATCGCGGCCGAAGAACAGAAGGTCAAGGCGTGCGAACAGGAGGTTTTGGCCGCGAGGGGGCAGAGGCGGTGCCCATACTGCGGGGAGATTATCTCCAATCAAGTTCTCTTCTGCAGCAACTGCGGAAAGCGGGTGGCTGGAGAGGACCAGATTCCCTGCCCGCACTGCAGGAAGCTGATCACAAAGGATGCCCTGTTTTGCAAGTACTGCGGTCACCCGGTGAACGGAGGGGCGCGATCCGGGACGGAGTCTGCGCCTGTCCGCTTCTGCAGCGCCTGTGGCGGAAAGGTGGAGGAGCCGGATGCGGAGTATTGCCCGGAATGCGGCGCGCCGGTACCGCGGGCGAGACAGGCCAAGCCCACGGCGGAGCGCGTTTGCCCCAACTGTGGAGCTGCCGTACGGCCGGGAGAACGCCGCTGCCCCAGCTGCGGCCTGAGCATTGGGCAGGACGGCGCGCCGGAGGAGAACGCGCAGCTGCCGCATGACAGGCGGGAGCCCCATGACACGCAGCGACCGCTCCAGCCGGGCAGACCCGCGGAAGGGCCGCAGCCCCCGTTCCGGCGACCGGATGAGCAGGAATGGCCGGAAGAACCGGGGACGCGGCTGTGGACCCCGGAGACAGATGAGGACGTCGCGGCAGATGGTCAGAGGACCTGCCCCAAGTGTGGAAATACCATCGCGCCGGACGAGAGCTTCTGCAATCAGTGTGGTTCCCCGGCGCCGCTGCGCAGAGAATAAAAGAAACCGCCGTATTGGCAGATAACCTTGACCAGAAGGAGAGGGGAGAAAAATGAGAGAAATTCAGAACGCAATGGGAAATTATGTGCATCGGAATGCACTGCTGGCACAGATTTTGCCGGCGGCGCCAGTGTTGCTGCTGATCGAGCCGGTCCTCCTGCTCATCAACAGTATCAGCTATCTTGACTTCTACTACGTGCTCTCACCGCTCGTCCACCTGGTGTTTTTGCTGGGGTTGTTTCTCTGTTTCGCGGTGGATGGACGGCTTTGGCTGTCTATCGCGTTTGTGCTGCTGGCTCTGACGGAGCTGATTCGGCTGATCGGGTATTTCAACTTCCCCAATTTGGTCTATCTGATATGTTTTGGCGCGGCGGCGGCCTATTTTATCCTTCGTAGATGTACTGGCCTATTCACTGGTCAGTTTGCTTGTTCTTACTAACGGATGCAATATACAGCCAGAAAGCCAACCGGGAAGGGGTGCGATAGAAGTGCAGAGAGAAGGGGCCAACTACGGCCTATGGCAAGAGGAGCCGGAGACCGTTCCGGTTGCCGGGAAAGATGAGACGGGCGAACTGGCCAGGGCCTATCAGGAGCTGGGAAGAGAGTACTATGAGGGCCGTTTTGAAGACCCACTGCCCGAACTGCTGCCACTGTTTGACGAGATCACGCGGCTTCGTCGGTCAGCGCCTTCTCGGGGCTCGTTCTGCCCGGCTTGCGGCGCGCCGGTCAAGGCGGGCAGCCGGTTTTGCGGGGCGTGCGGCGGTTCGCTGAGCTGACAGACCATTGAGGAGGGCTGGAGATGAAGCAGTGCCCGTTTTGTGGGAGGATGTTGTCTGACAACGCGCGTTTTTGCACCGGCTGCGGGAAGCGGGTGACGCAGCCTGCGCCTGCGTCGGACCGCAAGCCTGGTCCGGGCAGACAGCCGCAGGCGGAAGAGAGATGCCCGGCCTGCGGCGCAAAGCTTCCTGCAAATGTGAAATTTTGTACCCAGTGCGGCGCAAAACTGAGCAATTCCTTCCGGAATATGGAGGAACTGGGTGGTCAGAAGCTGTCCGAACAGGGCGGAAAGGGCGACGTGCCAAGATGGCTATTCCCGGCGGGAGTCGCGTTGGCGGCGTTGCTGGTCGTGGCTGTGGGCGTCGGCATCGTCTTTCTGACGACGGGTTGGCCATACGCCGCTGAGCCAGAGGCCACGGAGATCTCCTCGGATGAGACGGAGCCGGAGACGTTGGAAGAGCCGGAAGAGGACGCAGAGGCAGTGGCACAGACAGAGCCGTCTGAGAGTCCGGAAGAGGACGCAGCTCCGAGTATCACGCTCAGTGTCAGCTCCCTCTATTTGGAAAACGGGGAGATGGCGTCCATCACGGCGCAGGCTGAGGGCGGCACAGTGACTTGGACGGTGGAAGATGTGTCAATACTCTCCCTCGCGGCCAGTGGCGAGACGGCAGCGGTGACGGCGCTGGGAGTGGGCAGTACGGCCGTCGTCGCGGAGTGCGGCGGGGTTTCGGCGCGCTGTATCGTCACGGTATACCAGTCAGACGTGGTGACGTCTGAGGAGGATGAAACAGAGGCAGAGGACAGTGGTGCTCTGGATAGTACAGACGAGTATCTTCTGCCAACTGACACCCGCGTGATCGCTGAGAGCGAACTTTATGGCATGACGCGGGAGGAGGTCGCGCTCGCACGCAATGAGATTTATGCCCGGCACGGGCATATCTTCACCACACCGGAATATGCTGAGTATTTCGAGAGCAAAAGCTGGTATACGCCAGACCCTAACTTTGACTCCTTGGATGCCAGTCAGCTTAGCGAGATTGAGCTGGAAAATATCGACGTGATTGTCAACTACGAGGAGCGGATGGGCTGGCGCTGAGGCATGACTACAACACGGGCCACCGTTGGATGGGGTGGCCCGTGCAGAGCGTTTTGGCATCGCCGAACACGACCCGGCGTTTGGCAAGGCGGATTTTGCCGCAGCGTGGTTCTGACGGCAGAGGGGGGAGCTTATGTATTGTCCCAAATGTCATGCGGAGCGTCCGGAAACGGGCCGCTTCTGCAGTAATTGTGGTACGGAACTTGTGCCATTCGGGCGAAGTGCGAAAAAATACCATTGGCCCGTTGTGCTGCTGAGCGTGTTGTGCATTGTATGCGCGGCACTGTTGGTGGTGCTGACTGTCTATCTGGTCGGCGGAGAGTGGGGGTTCTTGCCCTTTGCGGAAGATCAGGAGCTGACCGCTGTGGAGAACGTTGGCGCTCAGACGGAGACTTCCTCTGGGACAGAGGACGGCACAGCAGCGCTGCCGGATACGACGGAAGATGCTGGACAAGATGCTTCCGGGAAGCCGGAGGAGACAGACGAGACCCTGACGGGAGAGGAAGAAACGACCGCCAATTCCGGGGATGATTTGGAATGTGATATTCCGGAATCCGGGACACTGGAATATGGTGGGCACACCTATTATGTATTTGACGGCAGTGTTGGGGTAACCAGCTGGGAGGAGGCGCAGCTCTACTGTGAGCAGCGCGGAGGATATCTGGCGGTTATCAATGATCAGGAAGAAAACGATGCGCTGCACGAATACGCCTGCGGCGGACGCCATACCTGTGCATTTTTTGGATACAGCGATTCCATCTCAGAGGATGTTTGGGAGTGGGTAGACGGAGACAGCTCCAGCTATGAGAATTGGGGAGTCAACGCTCTGGGGGAGCAACAGCCGAACTCGGACAGCCATAAGGAGGACTATGCGGAGTTTTCCTATGAAGACGGTACCTGGAACGACTCGGAATTCGGCTACGACACCACGCGATTCATCTGTGAATGGAACACTGTCCGCTCGGAAGAGAGCTGATTTGCGCGGCTTGTGGAAAGCGTATAGGCAAAGCCGGAGGCACCTCTGACGGGGTGCCTCTTTCCCGGTTGGTGCTATTTAAAGAGGATGTCTGTGCAGCACGTTGGGAAGAGAACCCTGTCGAAAGACCGGGCACAAAAGGGTGGAGAGAAATAGGGCAGTATGCGTTCAAAGCGGAGCTCGCAGCCAGATTTGTTGTTCTTGTGCGTAACCGTCAAACTGGACTGGATCGCTATCATAGATGTTGCAGAAGGCCCACGGTTTTGCAAAATGCCGGAAGAAGTGAGCAAGAACAGTCTGTTCTTCATCTGCCAGGAGTATCATTTGACAATCCGTCAAAATGGCGTGTGCATGGTATAACTAAGGTGGATTTACAGGCAGAACGGTCTGGTAACTTAATCCATCAGGACTTTCGTGCCGAAAAGCCAAACAAAAAGCTGCTTACGGATATTGCCGAGATTCCATGCCAGGATGGGAAGCTGTACCTGGCGACCGTGCTGAACTGTTTGGGCGGCAGTATCCAGGGCTTTCGGACGGACGAGCATATACGCGCAGAGCTATGCATGAAAGCGTTGGAGAAGATGCCCGGCACCGGAGATATGATTGTCCACTCTGACCGCGGCAGTCAGTTCATCAGCCTTCCCTTCTGGGCGGCACTGAAATGATATAGAGCCATTCAGAGCATGAGCGGCACGGGGGTGCTGCAGTGATAATGCCAAGATAGAGGGCTTTTTCGCCACCCTGAAGAACGAGAAGCTCTATCAGGTGAATACACGGATTCTTTTTTCTCGCACTTTTCCTCTCAATGGTTGTTGACAAGTCCATTTAGTTCCCGGAAACACAATGAGAAGGAGTAAAAACAAATGGCCACGCTGCCAAAATGCCAGTGGGCCTTGCTTTGTATGTTTATAGAATCAACTTTGACTCCCACTGAAATTAACTCTTGTCTTAAATGGGGAGAGCCTGAGATTGGGTGTTGCAATTTTGCCCGGCTTGTGGCATAATAATCCCATTCCGAGCGCCTCGGCGCCCGGATGCATACAGGCAGCGGTATCGAAGTGGTCATAACGAGCCTGACTCGAAATCAGGTGTACCTCTGGTACCGTGGGTTCGAATCCCACCCGCTGCGTCCCGTCGGAGCAAAGTTCGCTTTGCTCCGACGTTTTTTGTGCCTGCGGCAAAATGCCGTCCTCACGCCTCTTTGCCAACTGAACTTGCTGCCGCCGTACTTGCGGGACAAGCTGGCCGCACTCCTGGATGGATTGCAGAAAAGCCAACACGGCATGACAGGAAAGGCCCCTCCGCCCGCCTGGCGCCGCCGAAAGAAAAGCGCCGGGAGAGGAACGAATGCCCTCTCCCGGCGCAGGCCCTCTCACAGCAGGCGGGCCTTGATCTGCGGAATGGTCTCCCCCTGTGCGCGCAGGCTGCGGATGAGCTGGATGCGCGCCACGCTCTCCTCCCGGCGGTAGCGGCGCGTCAGGTTCTCCTCTGCCTGTTCAAAGGGGAGCAATCCCTGCTCGGTGTAGAACTTCAGGGTACTGTAGCGGACATCCGTCAGCCGCACCAGCTCGCCGATGGTGACATATTCCGACCGCAGGATGATCTCCATACTTCTCTGACGGGACATACAATGCCTCAGTCAGTTGGTGGCGCCGACGGTAACCGTCAGGATGGCGACCATAGCCATCAGCCCATCGACGTAATCCAGCATCTCCTGCACTGCGGCGCCGTGGGCGCTGTGGGCCAGCTGTGCCAGCCGCTCCTTGAGCTCCTGCTGTTCAAATTTGGAGAAGTAGAATTGGAGCATCTTGGCCTTGTCGAGCAGGACGGCGATGGCGGCGGCGTCCTCTGTCACTTCGCCGTCCTCCAGCAGCTCGGCACGCACCTTGTCAATCACCATATTGACCGCCTCGCGCTGCGGGAGATAGACCTCCTTCTTCCGCAGCAGCCCCTGCTCCGAGGCGGAGGCGCAGCCGAGTGTCTCCAGCGAACGGCCCACCGCGGCGATCAGGTCATTGATGTGTCTGTCAGAGAAGGAAAAGGTGAATTCTCGCAAAATTCGTTCCGTCTGACAGGAGGTGGCGGCGGCGACAAAGTCATACAGCGGGCGCAGATAGCCCCGCTCCTCCGGCAGGGGGCGGACGGCGACGGCCTTCTTCCCCTGCAGGGAAATGCAGTTCTCCATCTGTAGCTCCAGCAGGGCCGCGGCGATCAGACAGGTGCGCTTTTCTGTGCTGAAGCTGGGAATGGCGCCCTTCTCGTTAAGCGCGCAGAGCAGGTATTCCTGGGTGAGGGACAAGTCTTTCATGGGGAGCCTCCTGAAATCGTTTGAAAAGTGGGACCGTTTCACGACGGATATTCACTGGCTACTTATTACTTACTACTTACGATTTAATGATAGCACCCGGGCCCTCTCTTGTCAACCATAAACTGCCGCGCGTTATCCCCGCCGGTACCCCGGTTCCGTCCGGAGCTCTCCCACGGCGAGGAGATGGCGGACCGCCGCCTCGTACTCCGCCGCGCGCTGTGCCTTCCGGATGGCCTTGTGCTCGCGCTGCGCGTCGGGGAAGAGGCAGCCGAGGTAGTGCCAGAGCTCCTTCATCCAGCAGAGCACATGCCGATCTCCGGAGAGCCACGCGCGGGCGTTGGCGTAGAGCTGGGCGTGGAAGGCGGCCAGCTCCTCCCGGGTGAGGCCGTTGCCGCCGCGCATCATCCGCGCCAGGGCGGGATTACAGACCAGCCCCCGCCCAAGCATGACGGACTGAACGGCGGGGAAGTTGGCCTGAAAGGCGCGCAGGTCCTCTGCGGTGAACAGGTCGCCGTTATAGCATACCGGCCAGGGAGGGTCTTCCGCCGCCAGGCGAAAGCTCTCCCAGCGGACGGGCCCGGTGTAGCCGTCGGTGAGCAGCCGCGCGTGGACAATCAGCCGCGCGAGCGGATAGCGCCGGAAGAGGTCGAGCAGGGCGGGAAATTCCGACTCCTCCGCCACGCCGAGGCGGGTCTTGACGGACACGGGCAGCGGCGTGTGAGCAAAGATGCCGTCCAGCAGCCGCTCCAGCTCTTCCGGCCGGCCGAGCAGACCGGCTCCCTTTCCCTTGCTCACCACCGTGCGCGCCGGGCAGCCGAGGTTCAAGTTGACTTCACGGTAGCCCAGGTCCGCCAGCCGCTCCGCTCCGGCCAGAAAGGCGTCCGCGCGGTTGGTCAGCAGCTGGGGGATGGTGGGGATTCCCCGGTTTTCCTCCGGGTCGGCCTCCCGCAGGTCGTGCCGGTCAAACAGCGTCCCCTCGCGCGGGGTCAGAAACGGGATATAATAGACATCGACGCCGGAAAAGAGCGCCGCGTGCGCCCGGCGGTACAGACTGCCGGTGACCCCCTCGAGCGGGGCGCAATAGATCTCCATAGACAGATCGCTCCTCTCTCTGTAACGGGAAAAGTGTAACAGAATCTCAGGGCGGGCGCAATGGGGAGACGGCCTGCGCGCCGGGGCAGGTGAAAAGGCCCGGATTGTTTTGACAAGTCCGAGAGAGGTATGATATGATACATTTATATCTTGGAGCGCGCTCAGACGCGCAGAAAAAACGCCAGAGGAGAGAGGATGCGGCACAGAGATGAAGAACCGAGACTATCCATTATATCACTATCTGCCGAAACTGGAAAATATCCGGCAGATGCTGGAGCAGAAGGCGGTCACCGTGCCGGACGAGATCGCCTTTCGCTATATGGTAAAGCACAAGACGCTGGTGGAGAAGACCTATCGGGACTTTTATCAGGAGGTGCGCTGGCTGGGCAGCTACCTGCTCAAGCGCGGTGTACGTGGACGGAAGATCGCCCTGATGGGGGAGAACTCCTACCAGTGGCTCCTGGCCTATTTTGCCATCGTCACCAGTGGCAACGTAGCCGTCCTGCTGGCCAAGGAGCAGACGGCCGCGGAGGTGGGGATCCTGCTCGCGCAGAGCGAGGCGGACGTCATCGTCACCAGCGCCGCCTGCCGCAGCGTTGCGGAGACGGGGAAAAAGAAGCTCGGCCGTGTCCGGCTGATGTGCCTGGACGCGATGGATGAGTGGATGGAGAAGGGCCGCCGGTTCTATGAGCGGGGCCGCCGCCCCTATGACCGCCTGGAGACGGACGCGGACGCCCTGGCGACCATCTTCTTTACCTCCGGAACGAGCGGCATGAGCAAGGCGGTCATGCTCAGCCAGCGGAATATGGCCTCTGACATCAACTTTGCCGTGCAGAACTTCTGCCCGACGGAGGGCAGCGTGATGGCGGTGCTCCCGTTCCACCATGCGTTTGGACTGGTCACGGCGGTGATGATGCCGTTTCACTATCAGCGCCCGCTCTTTATCAACTCCAGTCTGGCCGATTTTATGAAAGAGATTCCGATCGCCAAGCCGGGCACCCTCTTCCTCGTCCCGCTGTTTGTGGAGACCTTCTCCAAGACCATCTGGCGCACTGCCCGCAAGCAGGGCCAGGAGAAGACCCTGCGCCGCGGCATGGCGCTCAGCAACGCCCTGCTCAAGGTGGGGATTGATCAGCGGCGCAAGCTCTTCCAGTCCGTGCTCTCCAAGTTTGGCGGCAATCTGGAGTATATCATCTGCGGCGGCGCGGCGCTGGATGCGCGCTATGTCAAGGAGTTTCGCTCCCTCGGTGTGGAGATTCTCAACGGCTACGGCATCACGGAGTGCTCTCCCGTCCTCTCCGTCAACCGCAATCATTACCACCGTGACGGCAGCGTAGGGCAGGTTCTGCCTGGCGTGAGCATTCGCATTGCCAATGTGGACGAACACGGCATCGGGGAGATTCAGGTCCGCGGCGATAACGTCATGATGGGCTACTACCATGACGAGGCGTCCACCGAGGAGGCATTTGAGGACGGATGGTACCGCACCGGCGACCTCGGCTATCTGGACGAGGACGGATTTCTCTTCATCACCGGACGCAAGAAAAATCTCATCATTCTCGCCAACGGGGAGAACGTCTCCCCGGAGGAGCTGGAGCAGCTGATTTTGCGCATCCCCGAGGTGGCGGAGGTGGTCGCCTATGAGGAGGACAAGGCGATCACGGCGGAGATCTTCCCGGATGAGACGGAGCTCTCCGAGGCGGAAGCCCGCAAGGCAATTGAGGAGGGCGTGAAGCAGCTCAACAGCGAGCTGCCCAACTTCAAGAAGATTCACAAGATCAAATTCCGCACAAGCGAGTTTGAAAAGACCGCCACGCGCAAGATCAAGCGCTATCAGGTCCATCAGAACAAGTGAACGAAACAGGCCGCGCCGGGCGGGGAGAGGTCCCCCGTCCGGCGCCTTTCTATGAAAAATCGATTCTATACGCACAGCGGCAGCACTTTCATCTGCCCTCCAGGGATGGTCAGCCCAGTCCGCCGGAGGTGTCCACATCCAGCTGATAGGAGATTGTGATGAGCGTAACATTTCCCTGGTGCAATTGGATCGTGCACCGGCTTTCTTGGCCCAGTGCCCATGTCTCCGAGACGAGACCCTGCTCTTCAGAGGGGTCCTCCAGCCAGTCGGAGATGCTGGTCAGACCGGGATAGGTGTCCGGCTCGCCGTAGAGCTCACGGGCGGTTTCCAGAATTGCCGCTGTCACGCCGGCGATATCCGAGTCCTCCGTCAATGACGCCATAGGCATTTGCATCCCATACAGGCCGGGCCACTGGTCGTCGAGAGAAAAGAGAAATGTCTGCATGCACTCCTCGCCCTGGATCTCCCGCGTCTCCGAGAGGGTGAGCATGCTGTCCTCCCTGCGCTCTACATTCTCCTCGGTGATGGACAGGGCCGCCATCAGCTCGTCCTGCGTGGTCCCGTACAGGCTCTCCAGTACCGTCACCTCCTCTGGCGTCAGCAGGCCGGCCTCCAAATTCAGCTGCCCAGCCAGGGAGCCGGGCTCTATCGCCGCACTGGGCTCTTCGGGGGCCTCCTCCTGGGAGGGCTCCTGAGGCTCTGGCTCCTCCGGGGTGTCCGTCTCCTCTGACGGAGCGGATGTGTCCGGGGTATCCTCCGCCTCCTCTGACGGGGTGGACGGGGCTGGAGGATCTTCCGGCTCTGAGCTGGCGGCGGGTGTCTGGCCGCAGGCGGCGCAGCAGAGCAGCAATATCAGCAGCAGAACGACGATAGCAGTCAATCTCTTCATGATCCTCGTTGCCTCCTTTTTGTTAAATGTCAAGAAAAGGAACGTTAATAGCCGGTTCCTAAATTTAAATAATAGGAATCTTTCTCGCCATCAACTATGGCAGGGATGCCATTTTGCAAAATCGTGGTCTTAATGTTGTCTGATGCTGTGCAGCCAGCAGCAGTGTATAGCACTTCATTCGAGACCACAGTAGATTCCGTTGCTCACCGGCTTCCAGCATCTGATGTCCTGAAAGGACTGAATTGTTGGTAGTTGCAATACTAACGTTTATAAAATAGATTGTCAAGTATTTTGCGAAGAATAAATATTTTTTTGGAGCAATAAAAAGTGCAGGAAAGGAAACGGAAAGACTGGTTTACAGTTTGGCAATAAATCCGGCTTTCAGAGAAAAACGGTGTTCCCGAAAAGGATGAGAAACTCATCCGGGAACACCGTTTTCACCACAATGGAGCCGTCTCAGCCCAGAAGGTTGCTGCTTGGACCAGACGGGAGAATTTTTGATGGGGCTTTGTTTGGACATCCTCATCCGGAACTTGTGATAGCCGGGACAGATGTCCTTGCGGCGGCGCGCCGGGGAAGATCAGACACCGGAGGATTGTTCTGCCGCGCGGCGCAGGGGTGCGATCTCGGTCCGGTTGAGCCGGATCAGGAAGAGCGCGCTCAGCACGGCGCATACCAGCTCCGCCAGCGGGAAGGACCACCAGATCAGCTCCAGATTTCCCGTGAGGGAGAACAGGAAGGCCAGCGGCAGCAGCGCGACGAGCTGACGCACCAGCGAGAGGATCATGCTGAGCATACCGTGGGCAAAGGCCTGAAAGACAGAGGAGATGACGACGGTGAACCCGGCCAACAGAAAACTTAGGCTGATGATCCGCAGCGCGGGCACGCCGATGGCGAGCATGTGATCCGAGGCGTTGAAAATCAGCAGCAGCTGGTCCGGAATCAGGTGGAACACCGCCAGCGACAGGAGCATGATGAGCACCGCGTAGCACACGCTCAGCCAGATCGTGCGGACAATGCGCTCCGGACGGCGGGCGCCGTAGTTGTAGGCGATGATAGGCACCATGCCGTTATTCAGACCGAGGACCGGCATAAAGGCAAAGCTCTGCAGCTTGAAGTATATGCCAAACACCGCCGCCGCAGTGGTGGAGAAGCCGATCAGAATCTGGTTCATCCCAAAGGTCATCACCGAGCCGATGGAGGACATGATAATGGACGGCACACCGATGGCGTAGATATCGCGGATCGTCCGGCCATCCGGGCGCAGAGCGGTCAGAGACAGGGGGATTTCCACGTTTTTCTTCTGGTTGATGACCACCCCGACGAGCATGGCGACGATCTGCCCGAACACAGTGGCCGCCGCCGCGCCGGCGACGCCCATTGCCGGAAAGCCAAACCATCCGAAAATCAGGATGGGGTCAAAAATGATGTTCAGAATGGCCCCCAGCGCCTGGGTTATCATGCTGTAGACCGTCCGGCCAGTGGACTGTACCAGCCGCTCCAGGATGATCTGACCGAATAGGCCGAAGGAGAAGAGGGAGCAGATCACCATATAGTCCCGGCCATAGGCGATGATCTCCTCCACGTCGGTCTGGAGGCGGAAAAACAACTCGGAACAGGTGAGTCCCAGGACGGCGAAGGCCGCGTAACTGAAGATGGCAAGCAGGACGCCGTTGTGAGCCACACGGCTGGCCTTGTCAAACCGCTTTTGGCCCAGGCTCTTGGACAACAGCGCGTTGACGCCAACACCTGTGCCGGTGGCGACAGAGATCATCAGGTTCTGTACCGGAAAGGCCAGTGAGACCGCCGTCAGCGCGTTCTCACTCAGCTGGGCGACAAACATACTGTCTACCACATTGTAAAGCGCCTGCACCAGCATAGAGATCATGAGGGGCACAGACATTGTCAGCAGCAGCCGGTTGACCGGCATAACCCCCATCTTGTTCTCCTGCCCCGCAACCGTTCCCCGAGACACAGCGATCCTCCTCTCCTCCGCTTCCCGGAGGACAAAAATCGGGAAAATACAAAAAAATTCCCGTGACCAGCTCATTATAGAGTTCTATAGAGTCCTTGTCAATAGGTTCCCCGCTTGACATTTCCGTCCGGTTCGAGTAAGCTGATGCAGAAGTGAGAACAGGGAGGTGCAGCGCATGCATGCCGCAGAGCGCCGGACGGAGATTCTGGCCCGGCTGCGCAATACCAGCGCGCCGCTGAGTGCGACCACGCTGGCCCGGCAGTTTTCCGTCAGCCGACAGATTGTTGTGGGGGATATCGCCCTGCTGCGCGCCGGAGGAGAGGAGATCGACGCCACGCCGCGCGGCTATCTGCTGCGTCGGCCCGCCGCGGGGGAGAGGTACACCATTGCCTGCCACCACAGCCCTGAGGACATGGGCCGAGAGCTGTACCTGTGTGTGGACAACGGCTGCACTGTGCTCGACGTCATCGTGGAGCACCCACTCTATGGGCAGCTGGTGGGACAGCTTCAGCTCGCCTCCCGGTATGATGTCGGGCAGTTTTTGGAGCAGGCCGGGCGCGCGAAGGCCTCGCCGCTGAGTCTGCTGACCGACGGACTGCATCTGCACACCCTGCTCTGCCCCGACCGGGAGAGCTATCTGCGCGTCTGCCGCGCCCTGCGTGAGGCAGGTATCCTGCTCGAGGGACAGGGGGAGAACTAAACGGACAAGAATGAAAACTGCCCGGTTCCTTTCGGTAGAACCGGGCAGTTTTCAGTCTGTCGAAAAAGTATCCTTACCAATTTCAAACACGGGTAAAAAGTTCAGAAAGCTCTCCGCAGGAGTTTTGTTGCGACAGCAACAAAATAGAGTGAAATATCGTTTTTGGGACGGGCGTGTACCGGCCCAAAAACACAGGGAGGCCGGGAGTGCGCCCCGAAGGGGCGCGCGGGTCGGCCGCACTTTTCGAACAAAATCGTAGATTTTGTTCGAGCGTGTCGACTTTGTCGACACGCTAGTTTTCTCATCTGTATGTGCTCCTCACAGCAGCGGCACGGCCGCCTCACGGCAGACGCGCACGGTGCCGCGGTCCCAGACGGAGGACTGCACCTCGCCGATGTGTGCCTTGCCGAGCAGCAGCATGCACAGGCGGGATTGGCCGATGCCGCCGCCGATCGTCTGCGGAAGGTGTCCCTCCAGCAGCATGCGGTGGAAGGGGAGCTGACGGCGGTCGTCACAGCCGGCGAGGGTGAGCTGCCGGTCGAGCACCTCGGGGCTGACGCGGATGCCCATGGAGGAGACCTCAAACGCCTGGCCGAGCACGTCGTTCCAGAAGAGGATATCGCCGTTGAGGTTCCAGTCGTCGTAGTCGGGGGCGCGTCCGTCATGCACCTGGCCAGAGCGCAGCGCGCCGCCGATGTTCTGGACGAAGGTGGTGTGGTGCTCGCGGACGAAGGCGTTTTCCCGCTCGCGCGGGGTGAGGTCAGGGTAACGGTCCTCCAGCTCCTGGCTGGTGACAAAGGTGACCTCCTCCTCCAGCTGCGGCAGGGAGCAGGTGCGGCCATAGACGTTGCGCAGGCCGGTCTGAGTGGCACAGATGGCGCCGACAATGGCGCGCACCGTGGCGCGCAGGTATTCCTCCGTGCGGTCGCGCGGCGCGATTACCTTTTCCCAATCCCACTGGTCGACGTAGACGGAGTGCAGATTGTCCAGCTCCTCGTCCCGGCGGATCGCGTTCATATCGGTGAGCAGGCCGGTCCCGGCGTGGAAGCCGTAGCGGTAGAGGGCCATGCGCTTCCACTTGGCCAGCGAGTGGACCACCTGCGCCTCAGCTCCGGCGGCGGGGATGTCGAAGCTGACTGGACGCTCGACGCCGTTGAGGTCGTCGTTCAGGCCGGTGGAGGCCTCTACAAACAGCGGAGCGGTGACGCGGTGAAGCGACAGCGCGCCGCACAGGTGGTCCTCAAACAGGCGCTTGATCAGGCCGATGGCTTTCTGCGTATCGTAAAGCCCGAGAAGGGGGGCGTAACCTTGCGGGATATAGCTGGGCATAGACAGGACTCCGTTTCCAATCAATTCGCGCCGCGGCGCGGCGGTTGATTCTATGGTATCATCTCCCGGCACCGGTGTCAAATAAAACTCAGTTACAACTGAAAGTTTACCTTGTCAAACAAAGGGTTGCAACCGGCCGTGCGATGTGATAGGATAGGGGCGAAATCTCAGTTCTGTTCTGACGCCAAAGAAATCTCTGCGGGGGAAGACGGAGCCTTCTGCACGTTACGGAAGTGCCCTCTTGCTCGCGGCAGGAGGGTTTTTCTATGCGCCTATGCGGCTCGTGCGGCCCTCCGGCCGGAACGGACGCCTGAGAGGAGACCATTTCAGAGGAGGAAAATGACATGAAGAAACTGCTTGCTCTGCTGCTGGCGCTGGCCATGACGCTGGCGCTCGCGGCCTGCGGCGCGCCGGCGGAGGAGTCCGTCGACAGCGGCGACACCGCTACGGAGGACACCGCCACAGACGCCGGGACGGAGACAGACGAGGGAGACGCCGCCACGGAAGAAGAGGCGTCCCCCGAGGAGACGGAGCCGGAGGAGGCGGATACCTCGTCTGCCGGGACGGACGAAGTGACCGTCCGCATCGGCTCGCTGATGGGTCCGACTTCCATCGGCCTGGCCAAGCTCCGCTCGGACAGTGAGGCGGGCCGGAGCGAGGGGAGCTATGCCTTCACGCTGGAGGCGGACGCCTCCGCCCTGCTGACGGCAGTGGTGAACGAGGAGCTGGACATCGCCCTCATCCCTGCCAACGCCGCGTCCATCTGGTATAACCGCCTGGAGGGCGGCGTGACCTGCTTGGATGTGAACACCCTTGGTGTGCTCTACGTCATCTCAGCAGACGACTCCATCGCCTCGATCGAAGATCTGGCGGGCAAGACGATCTATCTGCCCGGTCAGGGCACCAGCCCGGACTACGTCCTGCAATACCTGCTCAGCCGGCACGACATGAGCCTGGAGGACGTGACGGTGGAGTACCAGTCGGAGGCCACCGAGGTGATCGCCGCGCTGACCGCCGACCCGGAGGGCGTCGGCCTGCTGCCGCAGCCGTCGGTCACCGCCGCGCTGGGCCAGCTGGAGGGCTTTTCCGTCGTGCTTGACCTGACGGCGGAGTGGGGCGCGGTCTGTGACACCGACCTGCTCACCGGCGTGACCGTCGTGCGCACCGCCTTCCTTGAGGAGCACCCGGAGGCGGTCGCCACCTTCCTCGCCGAGCACGAGGCGAGCACCTCCTACGTCTCGGAGGACGTGGCCACTGTGGCCCAGCTCGTGGAGGACTACGGCATCATGGCCAGCGCCGCTGTCGCGGAACAGGCCATCCCCTCCTGCAACGTCACCTACATCGACGGAGAGGAGATGCGCGCGATGGTCTCTGCCTATCTGCAGGTGCTCTATGACCTCGATCCGGCATCCGTGGGCGGCACACTGCCGGGCGACGACTTCTACTATCTTGGCTGAGCTGCTCTCGCGCTGGAAGCGGCTGCTCATCGTCCTCGGCTGGCTGGTCCTCTGGCAGGCGGCGAGCTGGTGGGTGGATGAGCCGGTCGTCCTCGCCGGGCCGCTGGAGGCCCTGGCCGCGCTGGGCACGATGGGACGGACGGCGGCATTCTGGCAGACGGTGCTCTTCACTGGGCTGCGGATTGCGGGCGGCTTCCTACTCGCCTTTGCTGCCGGGGCCGGTCTCGGAGCGGCGAGCGTGCGCTGTCCGCTGCTAGCTGACCTGCTCGCCCCGGCGGTGACGGCGATGAAGTCGGTGCCGGTGGTCTGCTTTGTCATCCTCGCCCTGGTCTGGGTGGGGTCGGACCAACTGACCTTCGTCATCGTGTTTGTCATCGTCTTTCCTATCCTCTACGTCCAGACACGCGAGGGCCTCGGGCGGGTGGACGGCGCCCTGCTGGAGATGGCCAGGGTGTTCCGGATGAACGGCTGGCGGCGGGCGCGCTATCTCTACCTGCCCGCCCTGATGCCCTCTCTCACGAGCGGCTGCCAGCTCGCCCTTGGCCTGAGCTGGAAGTCTGGCGTGGCGGCGGAGGTGATCGGCACGCCGCTGCACTCCATCGGCCAGGAGCTCTACTTTGCCAAGATCTACCTGGAAATTGACCAGCTCTTTGCCTGGACCTTTGTCATCATTCTGCTCAGCCTGGCCTTTGAGCGGCTCTTTTTGGCACTGCTCGGCCGGGTGGGCCGCGCGCTGGAGGGGACGGATGATCTACGGATGTGAGCATGTGACGCGCCGCTACGGGGCGAACACCGTTCTGCGCGACCTGACGCTCTCCTTCGCGCCGGGCGGCTGCTACTGCCTGATGGCCCCCTCGGGCGCTGGGAAGACCACTCTCTTCCGCCTGCTGGCCGGGCTGGAGCGCCCGGACGCGGGGCAGCTCGTGGGCTTTGACCGGGCGCGCTGCGCGATGGTCTTCCAGGAGGACCGGCTGTGCATGCACCTCTCGCCGGTGACCAACGCGGCGATGGTCCAGCCCGGTCGGGCGGACCGCGCGGCGCTGGCGGCGGCGCTGGGAGAGATCCTGCCTCCCGCCTGCCTGCGCCAGCCGGTGCGGGAGCTCTCCGGCGGGATGAAGCGCCGCGTGGCGATCGCCCGGGCAGTGCTGGCCCCGTCCGACGTGCTGTTGCTTGACGAGCCGTTCACCGGCCTGGACGGGGACAGCCGCGCGCGCACGGCGGAGTGGGTAAGCCGCCGCCGCGCGGGCCGTCTGCTGATCTTTACCACCCACCGCGCCGACGAGGCCGCGCTGCTCGGGGCGGAGATTTTGCCGTTGCCGGCACCTGGGGTGAAAGATTGAGCGGCGGGGAGAAAGCCTGATTTGTGGGCATGCGGCACAGAATGAGCGGTCGGAGCGATTGCTCCGGCCGCTCAGCATTGTCAACCGTTGTCGACACGCTTGGCGCCGTCTCCGGCTTGGGCCGGGGCGGCGCTTGTGTGTTATGCCAGTGTCCAGTTCTGGCTCTCTGTCTGGAGCTTGACCATGCGCGCGTAAGTACCGCCCTGCCGCAGCAGCTCGCCGGGAGCGCCCTCTTCCGCGACTGCGCCGCCGTCAAGCACCACGATCTTGTCCGCCCCGGCCACCGTGCGCATCCGATGGGCGATGACGAGCACTGTCTTGTCCCGGATCAGGCGGGAGAGGGCGGTCTGGATTAACGTCTCATTCTCCACGTCGAGAGAGGCAGTCGCCTCGTCAAGCAAAATGATGGGGGCGTTTTTCAGGAAGGCGCGGGCAATGGAGATCCGCTGGCGCTCCCCGCCGGAGAGCTCACAGCCGTTTTCTCCGATATTGCTGTTCCATTTGTCCGGCAGCTTTTCCGCAAATTCGTCCACATTGGCGAGTCTGGCCGCGGCCAGCACCTCCGCGTCGGTGGCATCCTTGTTGCCGATGCGGATGTTTTCCAGAATGGTGTTGTCAAACAGGGTGACATCCTGAAATACGATAGAATAGAGGGAGAGGAGCGCCTCCGGGTCAATCTTGGAGATATCCATCCCGCCCACGGTAATTTTTCCCTTGTCCAGGTCCCAGAACCGGGCGGCCAGCCGGGACACCGTAGTCTTTCCGCCGCCGGAGGGACCTACCAGCGCGGTCACCTCTCCCTGCCTGGCGGTAAAGGAGACGTCCTGCAAGACTGTTTCGCCGGTATTGTAGGCAAAGCCCACATGGTCAAAACGGATATCATACCCCTGGTTGGTGAGCTGGCTCTCACCCTGTTGGATGGGCTGGTCCAGAATCTCGTTCATCCGGGCGATATTTGTGCGGGTACTGATGACTGCCGCCAGGTTTTGCAGCGCACTCTGCAGCGGGTCGTACAGGCGGGAGACCAGCAGTAGGAACAGAAAGAAGGTCAGGATGTCCAGCTCCCCGCGCACGAGCAGGACGGACCCCACTAGCGCCACCGTGGCGATGCCCAGCTTCAATATCAGCGAAGCACTGACCACAAAGGCCGCGAGGCCAAACTCGTTGATGATGGAGCGGTGCTCCACCGCGCGGATCTTCCGTTCCAGCCCGCGCAGATAGGCATCCTCCGCGTTGTTGGCCTTCAGGTCCCGAACGGTTTCAATGCACTCCTGAATGCCGTCCGCGCAGGCCATTTTCGCGTCCATTGCCTTTTGATTCAGCCGCTCCTGCACCCCGGCCGAGCCGCCCACAATGGCGAAGGAGACCGGAAGGACCCACAGGGCTGCCAGCGCCATCCGCCAGTCAAACAGCAGCAGACTGACGGAGATCAGCACGGTGGAAATGATAGAGCCGGCTAACTCTGGGATAAAATGAGAGAAGCTCTGCTCCAAAAAGGTGCAGTCCGCCATAATGGTGCTGGTCAGGTCGGCTAAGTCCTTCTTGCCGAAGAAGGACAGCGGAATCTTTCGCAGCTGCTCGGCCAGGGAGATCCGGCGCACGCCGCTCTCCACATAGGTGGCAAAGTAGGTGGCGTTGTACTGGAGGTAGGTGGACAGCAGGATCAGTCCCACGCACGCCGCGCAGCCCACCGCGCAGAATGCGGCCTTACCGGCGGGTACGCCTCCGTCCAGCAGGTCGCCCACCAGAGCATAGAGCAGCCCTACCGGAAGCATAAAGGTGATGTTCTGAAACACGCAGGCGATACAGCCCTTGACCAGGTCCTTTGCCCCCTGTTCGGAGAGGGCATACTTTTTTTGCAGCTTTTGGATCATGGCTTCACGCCTCCTTTGCGACCTTCCACTGAACCGAGGTCTGATAGTTCTCCCACATCCGCCGGAACAGGCCGTCGCGCTCCATCAGCTCCCGGCTGGAGTCGCTCTCGGCGATGGCGCCGTTCTGAATCACATAGATACGGTCCACATTGGCGACGGTGGAGAGCCGGTGGGCGATCATGATCACCGTCTTACCCTGAGACAGGCGGGAGAAGGCTGACTGCACCTTTGTCTCGTTATCGGGGTCGGCGAAGGCAGTCGCCTCGTCCAAGATGAGGATAGGGGCATTTTTCAGCATCACCCGGGCGATGGCGATGCGCTGCTGCTCCCCGCCAGAGAGGTAGACTCCTTTTGTGCCGATGACAGTATCCACGCCGTTGGGGAGCTTTTCCAGGATATCGGCGCATTGGGCGTTTTCCAGGGCGGCCAGCACCTCCTCACGCGTAGCCTCCGGCCTGCCCAGACGCACATTTTCTAGGATAGAGTCCTTGAGGAGCCGACTGTTTTGGAACACGAAAGAGACCGTATTCATCAGTTCCTCTTTGGAGATGTCGCGCACATCCACGCCGCCGATGCGGACCGCACCGCCCTGCGGGTCAAAAAAGCGGGAGATCACGTTGGCCAGGGTGGTCTTGCCGCCGCCGGACGGCCCGACGAAGGCCACCGTCTGCCCGGCGGGAATGGCCAGGGAGATGTCCCGGAGCGCATCCTTCTGCCCGTCATAGCTGAACCGGACGTGCGAGAGCTCCACCGAGGCGTCCCTGGGGTGCTGGGGACGCTGCGCCTCCGGCAACGGCCGGAGGTTCAGAATGCTGTCGATCCGCTGGAGCGCGTCATCTACGATCATGGCGTTCTCACTCTGGAACATGATCCGGGTCAGCGTCACCGAGATGATAGGGGTGATGATGATGTAGAACATCAGGTTCAGCAGAAACTGCGCCGTCACGCCATCGCGTGTGAACAGCAGCGCCCCGGCAATCAGGAAGACGAACACCCCGTTGACTGCCGCCGTGTAACACATCATAGGCGTGCGCAGCTCCTTCGTATAGGCGATCACCCACTTCTGATAGCGGTCGATAGAGCCTTTGAATTTCTTGAAGGAGAAGATGGTCTGGCCGAAGGTCTTGACCACCGGAATGCCCCGGACGTATTCCACCGCTTCGTTGGACATATCGTCCAGCGCGTCTTGGTATTCCTTCATCTTCTGCTGCATTCGCGGCCCGGTCATCGCCATCATAATCAGAAATCCCAAAAGGACGGGGACCAGGCTCAACAGTCCCAGCCGCCAGTCAAATACGAGCAGCAGCGCCAGCAGACCGCAGGGCGTGGCGATGGCGCCCGCCCGGTCGGGCAGCTGATGGGCCAGGTAGGTCTCGGTGGCGGCGCTGGACTCGTTGACGATCTTGCGCAGTTTGCCACTGCCGAAGGCCTCCGCGGCTCCCAGCGGAAGCCTGATGATGTGTTCCAGCATGGCCAGGCGCAGGTTGGTGGCGATGCGGAAAGCCCCCATGTGGGAGCACATCAGCCCGGCGATATAGACCAGTACGGCCGCCACCGCAAACAGTACCGCCATCCAGCCGTTGTGGACCAGGCCCTGCGCCTGCCCGAAATCCGGAGCGACTGCCAGCACCTCCCGGATGATCCGCCAGATGTACCAGTAGGGCACCAGCGCGATCAGCGCGCTGACGGCGGATAGAATCCAGGAAGCGTAGGTCAGATATTTGTGGGCGCCCGCATATCCCAGCAGGCGCTGCAGATTGGATTGCCTCTTCAACGGGGACTCCTCCTTTGATGGTACAGTTTTATGATATAGGAGATGGAAAAACCTCCTGATATCAGCTTCTTTGTTAGCGATAACTAACAAATGGGGAAAAATTATAGGGCCTTACTGCCCCATAATTTTCATCCAGCCCGCCGTATAAAAGGCACGCATCTCCCGCAGGTAGCGTTCAGCCTCCGGCAGGGGCATCTCATGGATAATCAGCTCAAAAAATGTGTGGAACATTCCGGTGATCAAAATGTGCTCCAGGCGCAGGTCGATCTCCGGGGAGGGCCGTCCCAGCTCATTCAGTACCGCCTGATAGGCGTGGGTGGCGTTCACCTCGATCTCCACCATCTCGTCAATCAGTCCGGCAAAGCGGGTCCCCTCCGCGCTGCACAGCAGCAACTGACAGTCCTCCAGATGGTCATAGGCGTAGTGGAGCATGTCGAACATACACAGGCCGGAGATATCCCCCAACACCTCGGGCTGCCGTTCCCGGGGCAGGCGGGCGAATTCCTCCTGTGCCTGGCGAAACCGCCCGATAAGATAGTCGTAGTGTGCTCCCACAAGCGCCGCAAAGAGGTCCTCTTTGCTCCTGTAATAGCCATAAAACGCGCCGGTGGTCATCCCGACGGATTTCACAATGCTGCGCAGGGAGGCGGCGCGAAAGCCTCGCGCCCGGAATTCCTTCCGGGCCGCCTGATGGATACGCTCCAACGTCGATTCAGGGGACATGAATATACCTCGGATATAACGATGTTATATAACACTGTTATAGTATAACAGGAGCAACGCTTCCTGTCAAGCGCTTTCGATACAAAATCCCTCCGCAGCCGTTGGGCCGCGGAGGGAGCAGTACCTCTTGCCGTCAGTCCTGCATCAGCTCCAGATAGCGCTCACGGATCTCCTTGACCCGGCGGCGGCTCATAGGAATCCGCTCCCCATTGGTCAGCAGCGCGCAGTCCTCTTCCAGACAGTGGATAAAGCGGTAATTGGCCAGATAGCCCTTGTGGATTCGCAGAAAACCGGACGGGCCGAGTTCTGTCTCCAGTTCCTGCATCGGCCTTCTCACCGGCAGCGGCTCTGCCTGCGCGGCCAGGTGCAGCTGTTGCACTTTGCCGCCGCCCTCCACGTAGACAATCTGGTCCAGGGGGATCGCGCGCATGCCGTCCCGATTCTGAACGGTCAGCTTTGGCCGGCGTTCCCGGCGGCTTCGGCCCTTCATATAGGTGTCGATCATGGCGGGGACGTCCTCCAGGAAGCGGCTCTTGCGAATAAATCCGCCCGGATTGGTCCGCAGGGCGTCAAAGACGCGGTCCTCCCGGTTGGAGACGAAGATGATATCCACCCGGCTGCCGGAGGCCCGGAGCCGCCTGGCAAATGCGATCCCGTCCATCCCCGGCATGTCGATATCAAGCAGCAGGAGGTCAAAGGCCTGCGTCTCCATCCGCGCCTCCAACTCCCGGCTCTGGCGAAAGGTTTCCACCACGGCTTGCACGCCGCGCTTGCGGAAGGCGCTGGTCACCGCACCGGAGACGATATCCAGCACGGCCGTCTCGTCATCACAGATCGCCAGGTAGATTTTCTGACCCATGTTCTTCGCCTCCCGGCAAATAGAGCATCACGTCGGCAATAAACTGACCGTCCCGAATGGCATATTTCACGCTTCCCTGATACCGCTCGGCAATGCGGCGGATCATGCGGGTTCCAAAGCCGTGCAGCCGGTCGTCCTTCTTCGTCGTGCGCAGGCTCAGCCGTCGGGAAGCGGGGATTTGCGAGTCCACCGGGTTGGTCACCCGGAAAAAGAGATAGCCCCGCTGCGGCCGGATGCGGACTGTGACCACCGGGTTGTGACTGCCGGACTGGGCTGCCCCCTCAATGGCGTTGTCCATCAGGTTGGACAGCAGGCTGCACAGGTCCGTCTCCCGGTACGGCAGGCTGGGCGGCACGATCAGTGTGTGTTCCACCGCTACGTCGCGCGCACGGGCCTGGCGCACGGCGTGGTTCATCACGCCGTTGATCGTGTCATTCCCGCACTCGACGAACTGAAAGAGCTTCTCCGTCTCTCCCAGCACCGTGCCGAGATAGCTTCGCAGGTGCTCCAGATCTCCGGTCTCCGCCATTGTCTTGAGATAGGAGAGATGATTTTTGATCTCGTGGCGGATCATGTGCATCTCCAGGTAGTTCTCCTGGGAGAATTCCATCAGCTCCCGGTTAAGTTCCTCCTTTTGCTGGAGGGCGAGCAGCTCAAGGTTTTGGTCGTATTCCCGGCAGACAAGGTGGAAGAGGTAGACGTGGAAGAGCTCCACCAGCCAGAAGCACCCGGCCACAATAATATTGTAGAGCTTATCGCTGCCGATCCATTCGTAGATCAACTGCAAGGCCACAGCGACCCCGGAGAGGGAGGCGACCAACACGGCGGGAAAAACCGGGACAAACGTCAGCCCCTCCGTGGAAAAGCGCCGCAGCACGATCAGGGTGAGGGCCATCATGATGACCATAATGACCCAGGTGAGGTGCTCGGCCCAGGTAAAGCTGGCGTCGATCTCCTCAATCGCCTCTCCGACCGGCTCGGAGATGGGAATGGCCAAGATAGTACAAGCATAGAAGGTGCAGCTGCGCACGACGCGCGTGATCACCGAGTAGCGGCTGCGAAACACCGCATAACACACGATGATCAGCGCCATCATCAGCCGGTCCATCCCTGCGTGGCCAATCAAACAGTAGTAGACGCTGCAGAAGATCACCGCACCGGCCCAGAGGAGCAGACTCTCGGCCGCCCGCAGCAGCAGGTTCCGGGCGCTGCGCTCGATGCTGCCCAGCAGCAGGACCACGGCGATGACGTAGGTGATGTTGGTCGCGATGTAGCCGGGGCCATAGCCCACCTCAAGATAATAAGTCTGAAAATAGTCCAGCATGGTCCGGGTCCTCTCTCTTCTGACGGTCTGAGACAACTCCATTATACTCGCAAACGGCGAGGCGGGCAAGAGAGGGACCTCCGTTTTTCCAGATTGTGGAATTCCCCCCGCTCCGGAGCAGACCCCTGGCAAAAGTTGCTCCGGAGCGGAAGGACTGGTTGAGCCGGCGCCGCACAAGACAGACACGCGTGCTTAGGAGGCGGCGTAAAAGGAGGAGAGGCGACGCTGCGGCCCGGACGGAATGCAAAACCGTCCGCAGACAGACAAGCAGGCTTCCTGTCTGCCTGCGGATGACTTTGCCCCTCCCGTCCCGGACGCCGGGGCGGGAGGAGGCTGTCAAAAAAGTGTTTTTGACAGCCTCGCGCAAATGCAAGCATTTGCGCGAATTTGCAGTCCTCCCACGCGCACGGATTTTTGTTCCAAAAATCCGCACACTCGTCGGACTATCAGTATTTTTGGCCCGGTACATGCCCGTGCCAAAAATAAACTGAACTCTATTTGGCTCTTTGAGCCAAACTCGGTGAGACCTTTTTCGACAGTCTGTCCCGCCCCGGACGCCGGGGCGGGAGGGCGAAGGGTCAGAGGAGGGCGAGGATCACGTAGGCCAGCATGATGGTGCTGAGCACCAGGGAGGAGACATTCAGTTCCCGGCGCTCCTGGCTGACCGCCTTGCAGAGCACGCAGGCGACGCAGCCCACGCCGACACCCAGCGCGATATCGCCAAGGAAGGCGATTGTTCCCAGGGTGGCGGCAAAGGGGATCCACTCACTCCGGCGGGAGGGATCGCAGGCGCGCACCCCGCGCAGCATGGTCGCGCCTACCAGAACCATAATCAGGTCGGCAAAGGCAAAGCCGTCCTGCACGTAAGCTGCCAGCTTGGTCTCCGTCTCGCCGACCCACATGCCGACGCCGTTGGTAGAGGTGGCAAAGAGCATAAAGAAGACCCAGGTAAACAGTGCGATCAGCCATCCGACGCTCGCGGCGACCGAACTCAGACCGGTCTTTCCCCCGTCTCCGGCGCCCACGGCGGACTGACTGCCCACCGAGGTGGGGGAGGCGCCGAGCACCGGAGCTGCCACGTTGAGCGCTGCGCCGAGCACCAGCGCCCTGCGCTCACCCTGGGCGGCATAGGATTCTTCCTCATAGCCGCCGGCGACCGCCGTGGCGCGGGCATTGCCCAGATTGCTGTACAGGCCCATCAGGACAAAGGTGAAGATGCCCTGCACAAACAGCAGCGGGACCGAGCCGCCGGCCGCGGTATAGGCCGAGAAGTCAAAGCCCTCCGTGAACAGGGCGCCGGTCTGCAGCGACTGCAGGCCGGTGACGATGTTGTACGGGTCCGCCCCATCGGTGGCGACCACCAGGTTCAGGCGCTCGTAGACCACGACGGAGGCAGTCTGCCCGCCGATGAAGTAATCCATAAAGAAGATGATGCCGCCGATCCACATCGCGCCGATCAGGATGCCGAAGGTGGCAAAAGCGGGCTTCTTCCGACGCAGGGCTTTGAAGAGGATGAACAGGAAAACGGCCGCGATCATCAGCCAGAAGTAGTAGATGTTGAGCGTCGTGAGGTCAGAGGCGCGGGTCATGGCGCCCTCGGCATTTAGAATGCCGGCATTTTTCAGGCCGGTATACATGATGTACAGGCCGATGCCCACCGGAAGCGCCTTTTTCACCCCGTCCGGCAGCGCGTCCACCAGGACGCGGCGGGCCGGGCTCAGGACGAGCGCCAGATAGACGACGGCGGCCACAAAGGTGACGGCCATCAGGTTGGCGTAGGTCAGGCCGGTGTCCGTCCCCAGCATGGAGATGAGCACTGAGCTGAGGCCCATATTGGCCGTCTGCTGCAGCGGCAGGTTACAGATGATGCCGAGCAGCAGCGTGCCGGCAAAGCACAGCAGGCCCACGGCCAGGTAGGAGCCGGCATAGTTGCCGTAGGCCGAGCCGATGATCTGCGTGTTCATCAGCAGGGCGCACACCGCGATGCAGAATGATCCGAGGCCCGCGCCGATCTCCGATTTCATCGTGCTGCCCCGCTCGGTGAAATGGAACACCTTGTCCAGAGCGGAGCTGACCGGTCCGCTCTTCCGGACGGCGGCTGCCGCCGGCTGTTGTTCTTTCTGTGCCACAGGGGATTCCTCCTAACGGTTTGTCAGCGACGGCGGGCGGAATTTCCGCCCGCCGCCGGTTGTTGCAATGGCTGATCCTGTCTCAGGGGATATGGTCAGTTGGCCTTTGTGGTCTTCCTCTTGCGCGCCAGCGGCAGGACGAAGCAGACGCCCGCCGTGACCACCATGCCGGCAATCAGCACGACGTTGGCCGCGGTCCAGTAGTTTCTCCAGCTCTCGTCGCGGGTGACGGTGACGCTGCTGGTGTCAGAGCCGCCGGTGTGGCAGAACTGATAGAGCATGTGCTTGGCTGCCAGGCGAAGGAGATAACGGCCGTAATTGGTAGAGGTGGTGTCGCCCTCATACTCGTAGTAGGCGTCCACCGTAGAGCCGCCGAGCTGGCCCTCCACGCCGCCGAAGAGGCCGGCGCCGGGGGTCATGACCCAGGCATAGGGGCCGACGCCGTCGGTGATGATCATGCCGTTGAAGTCCCACTCGCCGCGCACGATGGTCTGATACAGTCCCTGATGGAACATGGACACGCCGTCGCGGTTGAGCGAACCCATGATGCCGAGCGCGCCCTCGCCGCGCACGAAGGAGCCGGTATCCGTCTCCTCGTCATAGACGTAGGTGTACTTGACGCAGATCTCGTAGTCCTTCAGATAGATCTCGCGGGCGGACTGCTCAGAGAACCAGGTGAGGTTACCGTCGCGGTTGGTGTCATTGTCGTTCATCGCCATGTGCTTGATGAACACGGAGATGCCCTGGGACTGGAGGCCGGCGACCTCTGCCGCGCCCAGCGTGCCGCCCAGGAAGCCGTCCTCGGAGAAGTACTCAAAGTTGCGGCCGCCGAAGGGAGTGCGGTGGGTGTTCATGGCCGGGGCATACGCGCCGGTCAGGCCGTTCTTAATGGACTGGTGGGCATAGACCACGCCCATCCGATAGAGCAGGTTGGGGTTCCAGGTGGAGGCGTTGACCACTGCGGAGGTAAACCAGGTGTTCACGCCATAGCTGTTGTTGCCGTTGCCCGACTCGCCCGGGCCGTCCACGACGCCGGTCTGCTCCTTGTTGAGCGACTCCACCGCCGGGGTTTGCCAGCCCATGCCGCCGGCAATGCTGATCTGCTCGTCCAGAGAGGTCTGATCCACCAGATAGGCCCAGATCTCACTGTCATAGGAGGCCTCCTTCAGGACGGAGGCGTTCACGTCCAGGCGCATGGAGGTCTCCTCCTCTGTCACCTGATAGTCTCCGTTCTCGTCCAGGACGGGCTCGCCGTTGTCATCCACCACAACGTAGTAGACCTTATCATACTCAATCGCGTGGTCCTCGATCTCGTCGTCGTAGAGGTAGCGCTCATCGTCCTGGTCCAGTCCCTCCCAGGTGGGCTCGTCGCTGTAGA
Organism: Candidatus Onthomonas avicola; assembly: GCA_018710845.1. GTDB lineage: Bacteria > Bacillota > Clostridia > Oscillospirales > Oscillospiraceae > Onthomonas > Onthomonas avicola. Next base: position 15,646 of record DVJB01000048.1, on the reverse strand, counting down.
CCAGGTAGCTCGAGCCGCCGACATACTTCGTCACCGTCTTGGTGACCTTCTCGCCATTTTCGTACGTCTCGTAGGTGTAGTCCACAGACCCGAGGGCCTCCACGCCGAGGGCGGCTACCGCCGCGTCGGACAGAGCCTCCGTCTTGCAGCTGGACTCATGCTGCATGATGACCTCCATGCCGCCGGCAAAGTCGGAGCGGTCCAGATAGCCGTCGAGCATATTGCCGTCGCCGGCGTCCACGTCGCTCAGGGAGACAGAAGCTACTTGGGCGTCGCTGTCGCGTGCGCCGACGCCAGTGTCGTCGTAGTAGTAGGAGGCGTCCAGAGTGGCGGTGACGGGGTCACAGCCGTCGTTGTGGGCGTCCTCGCCGATGTGGAAGATGTAGTCGCCCAGCTCGAGCACATAGCAGCCGTGGCCGTAGCTGTCAAAGGAGGCCAGGTCGTCTGTGTTGAAGGTGATGGTGACCTCCTCCGACGCGCCGGGGGCGAGCTCACTGGTCTTGGCATAGCCCACGAGGACTTTGCTGGACTTCTGGAGGCCGGTGCCCGCGATGCCGCAGGTGTCGTCCGTGTCATAGGGGGCCTCCATATAGATCTGCACGACGTCCTTGCCGGAGTAGGTGTCGCCGGTGTTGGTGACCTGCACGGTGATGCTGTTGGTGCCGTGAGCCTCCAGGGAGACGTCGCTCGCGGTCACCTCATAGGAGAAGGTGGTATAGCTCAGGCCGTAGCCGAAGGGGTACTGCACCACCTCGTCATAGCCGGAGGCGTAGCCGTTCTTCCACTCGTGGCTGGTGAACGCCTCGCTGTCAAAGTAGCCCTCGGCGTCCGCCGTCTCATAGAAGCGGTAGCCGACGTAGATGCCCTCCTCATACTGATAATAGCCGAAGTTGGCGCTGTTGCCGGTGGCGTTGACGATCTCCTCGACGTTGGTGTAGGTGTTGTCGTCGTTGTTGTAGAAGGCGGGCATGGTGGACATGTCATAGGCATAGGTGTCTGCCAGATGGCCGGAGGGGTTGACCTCACCGGTCAGAATCTGCGCCACGGCGACCAGGCCGGCCTCGCCGGGATGGCCGATCCACAGGCAGGCGTCCACGCCGTACTCCTCCTGCTCGATCTCGCCGAGCTCCATGGCCGCCGAGGAGTTGATGAGCACGATGGTGGTCTCGTAGTTCTCGTTGCAGAACTGGAGCAGGTCCTTCTCATCCTGGCTGAGCTGGAGGTAGGTGGTGCCGGTGGAGGCCACGCCGTCTCCGTCGTAGTCCATCACCGGGGACGCACCCTCCGCGCCGGAGCGGCCGAAGGTGACGATGACCACGTCGTTATAGCCGTCCTCCATAAACTGATCCATGTCCCGCTCATAGACCTCGCGGGCAAACTCGCAGACGCGGCTGTAGCCGCCCCAGTCGCCGTTGCCGTAGGCGTCCTTGTTCTCGGCGTAGTCTGAGCCGACGAAGGAGGCCAGCTCACCGGTGCCGATGTGGCCGTAGTAGTCCTCGGTGGTGTCCATGTTCCGGCCGCCGCCGACCGCCTGCTCCAGCCACTCCCAGGCCTTGTCGTTCACGTCCAGGTACAGCTCGGTGCTCGCGCTGTCAGAGCCGTCCTCCTTGGTGCCCTCAAAGGCCTCCATCATGGTGTAGGTGTACTCGTCATACTTGCCGCCGGCCGAGCCGGTGCCGCCGTTGATGTAGTTGTAGGACATGGCTCCCAGGATGGTGACCTTGGTCCCCTTTTCCAGCGGCAGGGTGTTGTTCTCATTGCGCAGCAGGACGGCGCCCTCGCCCTCCAGCTCGGTCACGATCTCGCGGCCCTCGGCCAGGAGCTCCATCTCATCTGTGGTGACGCTTCCGTCGTCTGACTCCACCGTGACGCTCCCGCCCAGGTAGCTCGCCAGCGTCTCGCCGAAGCTGTTTAGCAGCACATTCATCAGCATGGTGATCACCAGCAAAATGGCGATGATCGTGATGCCGGTAATCGCGCGCTTTTTACTCATCTCGTTCACTATCTCCTTTCAGTCTGTGTCAAATCCGTCTCGGGGGCTTTGCCCTCTCTGTCCGGCCCTCCTTTCTCCACTCCGCGTGATTCAGGGCAGATCATGCTCCGCTCGGATTTCTTGTTCACAGTATAAAAGGATGCACTTATTTCGACAATAAAACAGGAAATACTGGCTTTGTACCGGAATAAAAGGATCGACGCAGGCAAAATAGCGCCCCGTTTTTCGGCCGGAGCGGCATCGAAAAAACCGTTTGCGCTCTGATCTGGTCTCAGATCAGCCGTTTGTGCCGCACAAACGGCAGGCATTCTCTGCCGGTGGGCAGAGATGAGGGGTTCCTCTGGAAAACGCAAAATATGCCCGGCGGCAGAAATCTCTCGCCGACGGGCATATTTCCGGTATGGAATACGATCTCACTTTTTTCGGTCACTTTTCGCGCATGACGGCGGGGGACGGATTGTCCGCTCAGTCCCGCTCAAACGGGTAAACCAGCCCCATCTGCCTCCGGCACTCATCCAGAATCCTGAGCACATCCACCGTTGCCCGATGCGGGACATAGCGGCTCTCGATTCGCCCCTCCCGAATTTCGGAGGCGACCCGGTCAAACTCATTCAAAATGCTGCCGTCGGCGCGGAAGGTCTCGTGCCTGCCACCGATGCGGTGCAGTGTTACGGCGTTTGCGCTGTGGTAAAAGAACAGGTCGGTCTTTGCCCTGCTGCCGCGGATTTTCAGGCGCTCCAGACCTCTCAGGTCCGCAATGGAGACGCTTGCCGTATAGGTCTTCCCGTCGGCAAAGGTCAGATGTACCTCCTCCCCGAGATCAATGCCGCCTTTCAGGATACCCTCGCAACGGATGCCGGTCGGGGCGTCAAACAGGCGGTAGAGATATGTGATCGGATAGATCCCGACATCCAGGAGCGCGCCGCCGGCCGTGTTCGGATCGGTGACCCGCGGGGCATAGTGGATTGCATTCATGTGATAGGTGATGGTGAGCGCCTGAATTTCGCCATATTCTCCGGCATCCAGCCACCGCTTGACCTGGTGCGCCACCGGAGAAAACCAGGTCCACATGCCCTCGGCAAGATAGACCCGCCGCTCCTGGGCCAGCGCGGTCAGCTCCTCCGCCAGCGCGGCGCTGGTGGTGAGCGGTTTCTCGCAGAGGACTGGCTTTCCCAGCGAGAGGGAGAGGCGCGCATATTCATAGTGGCTGGTATGCGGTGTCACGATATAGACGGCGTCCACCCCGGGAGCGGAGATGGCCTCCCGGGCGTCTCTGGCCGCCAGCGCGCCGTACCTGCGCGCGAACTGTTCACACTTTTTCGCCCTGCGGGTGTAGACGGAGGCAATTTCGTGGCGGCCGGAGGCGGTAATCTCACGGGCTACCGATTTGGCAAGCGTACCGGCGCCGATGAAGGCCCAGCGAAATTTTTCCATCCGTTACGCCTCCGCCTCTTTCGCGGCCGGTGAGACGGCGGACGCCTCATCCTCAAAGGGGAAGCGATAGGGCAGGCCGCACGCGTCGCGCAGGGCGATAAACTCCCGTTGGAGCGACTCGCCCAGCGGCACGCCTTTGTCCTTTCGTTCCTGCCATGCCAGATATTCCTTTTCTCCTGCGGTATAGATGCGCTCGGCGCCTGGGACCTTTTTCGAATCGCGCAGACCCCGGCAGATATCCCCGGCTGTCTTTCGGAAGGTGTCCAGCCCCAGGAAAAACTCCGGGTTGATGACAAAGAAGAAATGGCCCAGCCGGTACATGCGCTTGTTCCCGTTTTTGTCCGTCCCGCTGAGGTCCTTTAGGAAAGGACCGCCGGCCAGGGCAGCGGAGAGAATCTCCACAACAGTGGTAAATCCATATCCCTTGTAGCCGCCGGTCTCCTCCCCGAGCCCGCCCAGCGGGAGCAGCGCGCACCGGCCCGCGCGCATTTCCTGCAAGATTTGACCGGAGTCAGTCATGGTGCTGCCGTCCTCCGTTATGACCAGGCCGGCAGGGGTAGGCTTGCCGGAGCGCGCGTAGAACTCGATCTTGCCATTTTGAATGGTAGAGGTGGCGCAGTCAAGCTGAAAGGGGAACGCCTCGTCTGTCGGGAGAGTAAAGGTGAGAGGGTTGGTGCCCATCATCGGTTCGACACCGAAGGTGGGCGCGACGGAGGGACGGGCGTTGGTGCCGGAGATGCCGATCATTCCGGCCTTCTCTGCCATCCCCGTCCAGTAGCCCGCGATGCCGTAGTGGGTGGAGTTGCAGATTGCGCCGCCGGCCATGCCGTAGGTCTTTGCCTTTTCTATGAGCCGCTCCATCATCCGATAGCTGGCAACCATGCCCATGCCGTTATTGGCGTCCATGACGATCGTGGTGGGTGTCTCCCGAAGGATGTCGATCTTGGTCACCGGAAGCAGCGTGCCATCCCGAATCCGGTCGAGATAGATCGGCTTAAAACGGTTGCAGCCGTGGCTCTCGATGCCACGGCGGTCGGATTCGAGCAGAACGTCGGTACAGATTATCGCGTCCTCTTCCGGCACGCCGTAGGCCTGAAATACGTCGGTCATAAACCGGCTGACCAGCTCCCACGACACATAAGGTCTTGTCTCCATATCACTGCCCTCTTTCTGCCTGTCATTTTTCTGCAAATGAGCTCCCAAGGCGTGGGAGAATCTCACTGGGCACTGCGCTGCAATGCATCTTTCTGTCCCTATTATATCGGATGAAGGTGATGGGATGCAACTGGAAAAGGCGGCGCAGTTTGGCCCGGGCGGGACAATCATCCGGGGGTAAAATGCTTTAAAAGAGATGCAAAAACTGTTAAAACGTGTAGATTTACACGCAGATTTTGCCGGTCGAGAACAGGAAGCGCTTTGAAACTTTTTTTGCCGGTGAAACAAGGCGTGTTGCTAAGATGTATGCTGGAATTTGTTGGATGGTTCCCTTAGAGGGAGTTAAATTTGACCTGCTGACAGCCCTAGCATATTTTTAGGCGTTTGAAAACGTTGACTGGCCCCGACGATCCGCCGGGGCCAGCATTTTCAAGGGGTCAGATGCGCGCAAAGCGCACAGACTTACTTCAGGCCGTTTTCGTAGGCCTCGATCATCTTTTTGACCATCTGACCGCCGACGGAACCCGCCTGCTTGCTCGTCAGGTCGCCGTTGTAGCCCTGCTTGAGGTTGACGCCGACCTCAGAGGCGGCCTCCATCTTGAACTTGTCGAGCGCCTCGCGCGCGCTGGGCACCAGAGACTGCTTGCTGCTGGACATAATCGAACATCTCCTTTTCTTTTTCATTGGGTTTGCGTTGGCCATTTCCCTCTCGGAATGTCCACCTATAGCATGTCCCCGCTTCGGCACGCTATGCTCTGCAATATTTTCCCCCGTTGTTAGGCCTTGCTTGAAAATGGGAAGAATGTCCAACGGCGCAAAGTTCTTTGGCAGGCAGAGCGATTTGACGTGGCAGCATTTTATAGATTACAGGGAAAATCAATACAACAGCGAAAGGAGTCCCGTCTCTTGGGTGTGCTGACTGTTTTTTGAGCTGAGGTGCAGATGATGACGCCGAAAAGGCGTCTGAGACATGTAAAAACCCGTGTCCGGAAATGCGGACACGGGAAGATAATGGACGGGATTGGACGGAAGGACTGGCCGGACAATTTTCCTGCTGACGAAGAGGGGGTGCAGGCGAGGCTTCTCCGAGATGCGTTAGATTTCCTCCGCCGCTTCTGTCCGGCAGTCCAGGACGCTCTCCCGCTCGACAAGCGACACGCCGACGCGAATTTTGACGGCGGAATCTCCTGGGGAGAGAATTTGCTCATGTAACAGGCGGACTGCCCAAGTGCCCATATCCCGGCAGGAGACGGCAATGGTGGTAAGAGACGGAAAGGAGACGCTGGAAAATTGGATGTTGTCAAATCCGATGATGGAGATGTCCTCCGGCACCCGAAGCCCAAAGGCCTGGAATGCCTTGAGCGCTCCCAGCGCGATCGTATCGTTTGTCGCGACCAGCGCGCGGGGGAGCTGACCTCCGCCGTTCAGATAGTCCAGAATCTCCTGGCAGGTGCCGGTAAGGGAGGGAGAGACGCGGATAATTTTCGCCTCGGGCAGCTGCAGCCTGAACTGGGACAACGCCGCCCGAAAGGCGGCAAACCGCGCGGCACAGTTGAAACTCGGCATTCTATTATAAAGGTAGCCGATATCTGTATGCCCCATCTGATGGAGATAACGAGCAATTTGATAGGATGCCTCAACGTTATCCATGTCTACGCAGGAATAATTGTAATGCTCCAACTCATTGTCCACGATAACCAGAGGGGCCTGAATGAGCGAGAGAAGGGGGATGTCTGCCTCGGCCAGCTCGGTACCAAGCAGCAAAATGCCGTCAGGCATGTTGGAGTGTACTTTATCAATGATCTCGGCAAACTGATCGCCGTGAAAGACGACGACCCGGAACTCATAGCCCAGACGGCGGCATTCCAGCTCGACCGCATCAAGAATATTGGCAACAAAATCTGCGTTGCCGTTTACTAAATTTCCGTGCCGGGAAAACTTAAGGAAGCAGATGGAGCGTGGGCGCTCGCTGTCGCGTCGGGGCTGAATGCTGTACCCGTTTTCTGTCAGCAGACGGGTAATCTCAGCACGCTTCTGCGCTCCGACGCCGTTCTTCCCGTTGAGTACCAGCGAGACGGTAGACGGCGAGACTCGCGCAGCGGCAGCAATTTCTTTTAGGTTCACGGTAATCTCTGTTTCTCCCTTCCCCCAAAATAGTCTTTGATAGATTAATTTTAGTTTAGCATGGCAAAACCGGACTGTCAATTGCATTGCCGGAAATTGAGAGAGGAATCTTACCATTCCCCAATATAGGGCAAAGACAAGAAAGTGAACCCGTCAGAGAAAAGAGAGGTGAACGGCCAAAAGCAGGAACGCTTTGTCGCGGACACGGCGACGGAGATAAAATCATCACCGATATTTTAGTAAATTGTAAATAAAATAGATTGACAAAACACTAAAACAATGATAGACTATGACAAAACAAGAGGGAGGAAACACATCGGAGGGCCGCCCGGATGGGCGGCAAAGGGTCAATTTATGCCACAGGGGAAATATGTGGCGATGAAATGGGAGGTATTATAATGAAAAAACTGCTTAGCCTGTTTGTGAGCATCTGCCTGCTGCTGGCCTGTCTGACAGCCTGCGGGGGCAACACTGACACACCGGACGACCAGCCTGCGGATGGAGGACAAGCCTCTGAAGAGGAGACGGGCACGGGCACAGAGGAGGAGACGGAGACCGCGTCCGACGAAGCGGGACAGACAACACTGAAGGTCGGCCTGTGCTGCGGCACCTCTTCGATTGATGACAAATCCTTTATTCAGTCTGCCTGGGAAGGCCTGCAGCGGGCGGAGGAGGAGCTCGGTGTGGAGATCGGCTATCTGCAGTCCAGCGACGACTCCACCACGGCCACAGTGGAAGCGATCGGGGATCTGGTGGACGCCGGATATCAGATGATTGTGATGCCCGGTTTCAGCTTCCAGCAGGCGGCCTTTGAGGCGCAGAGCCTCTATCCGGACGTCATGTTTGTCACCATCGACACCGCGCCGCAGGACGCAGATGCGGATACTTATTATATTGCCGATAACACGGTGGCGATTGACTACGACGCGGAACAGGGTGGCTTCCTGGCTGGCTTTGGCTCCGCTCTGCAGCTGAAAGAGGGAGAGTTTGGCGGCCTGTTCGGCGTGGAGACCGATCATACGAAGCTCTTCATCACCGGCTTTATGCAGGGGGTCATCTACGCCAACGAAAACTATGGCACCGATATTCACCTGAACGCGGACAACTTTGTCTGGAGCGGCACCTACAGCGATGCGGCGCTCGGCCAGCAGATTGCCGCGCAGATGTATGAAAATGGCATCAATCTGATTTATGCCGCGGCGGGTTCTACCAGCTTGGGTGCGTTTAACGAGGCCAAGTCCCGCGCGGAAAACGGAGAGTCCGTCTGGGTGGTCGGCTGCGACTCTGACCAGTACGAGGACGGCCTGCTCTCGGACGGGGAGCACTCCGTTACCATGACGACTACCATGAAGCAGGTCGGAAACTCCGCATACTACGTGATCGAGCAGTATCTGAACGGGAACTACCCCGGAGGGGAGTATCTGGTGCTGGACGTGGCCAGCGGAGCGCTCTCCTGCCCGGAAGTGAATCCCAACTTCAGCGAAGAGACCCAGGCGCTCGTGGATGAGATGACGGAGAAGATTGCCAGCGGGGAGTATGTCGTCAGCAAGGAAATGGTTGACGTCACTGCCTGGAACTGATACGGAGGAAAGGCGAGAGAGAGGCAGGGGGTGACCTCCGCCTCTCTTTTCCTTCGGAACGGCCTGTCTGCGGAGGGAAGGAGGTATTCACTCAGATGGACGTTGTGTTGGAAATGCGGGGAATTGTGAAGGATTTTCCCGGACTGCGTGCCAATGATCACATTTCGCTGCAGCTGCACCGGGGCGAGATCCTGGCCCTGCTGGGGGAGAACGGCGCGGGGAAGACGACATTGATGAATATACTGATGGGGCTCTATGCCGCCGATGAAGGAGAGATTCTGATTCACGGCAAAAAGGCGGACATCAAGAATCCCCGTGACGCCAATCGCCTGGGGATTGGCATGGTGCACCAGCATTTTAAGCTGGTACACAACTTTACTGTGACGGAAAACATCGTGCTCGGTCAGGAGCCGGGTAATTTCTGCTATATCAATTTAAAACAGGCAGCGAAGCGTGTGCGGGAGCTGTCGGAGACCTATGGGTTGGAGATTGACCCGGATGCGCGGATTGAGTCGATCACAGTCGGCATGCAGCAGCGGACAGAGATATTGAAGATGCTGTACCGCGATGCGGAGATTCTGATCTTTGATGAGCCGACGGCGGTGCTGATGCCGCGTGAGATCGACGAGCTGATGCAGATCATGCGGAATCTGGCCGCACAGGGCAAGTCGATCATTTTGATTACGCATAAGCTCAAGGAGATCAAGCAGGTAGCAGACCGCTGTGCGATTATCCGACGCGGGAAGCTGGTGGACACGGTCTCGGTTCAGGAGACGAGCTCGCAGCAGATGGCGGACCAGATGGTGGGAAGAAAGGTCTCCTTTCAGCTGGACAAGGAGCCGCAAGACGCCGGGGCCTGCGTCCTGCGCGTGGAAGACCTGAGCGTCAAAAACAATTTGGGCGCCATGGGGCTGAAACATTTTTCCTTTCAGGTGAGAGAGGGAGAGATTGTCGGAATCGCGGGCGTGGACGGAAACGGCCAGACAGAGCTGGTGGAGGCCATCGCCGGCCTGCGTCCGTCCTGCGGCGGACAGATCTGGCTTGGGGAACGGGAGATCACGCACCTGTCGGTGCAGGAACGGATTCACGCCGGACTTTCCCATATCCCTGAGGACCGCCAGCGCCGGGGATTGGTGCTGGATTTTACCCTGGAAGAGAATCTGGTGCTGGGCACATGCGCTGACCCTCCTTTTTCCAGGCATGGCCTGCTATGCCGGGCGGAGATGCACCGCCATGCGGAGCAAATCATAGAAAACTTTGACATTCGCTCCAGCGAGGGGACGGCCTCAACGGCCGGCAGTCTTTCCGGCGGAAATCAGCAAAAGGCGATTATCGGGCGGGAACTGGAAAAAGAGCACCGCCTGCTGATTGCCGTGCAGCCCACCCGCGGACTGGATGTCGGGTCCATCGAGTATATCCATCGCCGCCTGCTGGAAGAACGCCGGCGGGGAAAGGCAATTCTGCTTGTCTCTTTGGAGCTGGACGAGGTGTTGGAGCTCTCTGACCGGATTATCGCGGTGAACAATGGCTGCCTGATTGGGGAGCTGGCACAGGCGGATGCCAACGAATCCAACGTGGGACTGATGATGGCCGGAGTCGCCCGGAAGGAGGAACGACATGGTTAAAAAAGGAAAGGCCGCCTGGCTCCGGCCGCTGCTGGTGTCTATCCTGGCCATTCTGTTTGGCTTTGTCATGGGGGCGTTTTTGCTGCTGGCGAGCCAGGCGAATCCGCTGGAGTGCTTTCTATATTTGTTCCAGGGCGGCCTGTCTACCGTGACGCGGCTGTTTAACACCTTTGCCAACGCCATTCCCCTGATTTTTACCGGTCTGTCGGTCACATTTGCCTATAAGACGGGACTGTTTAACATTGGCGCGACGGGGCAGATGATGATCGCCGGGCTGGCCAGTGTAATTGTCGCGCTGACACTGGATGCGCCGCGCGTGATTCTCATGCCCGCTGTCGTACTCGCGGGCCTGCTGGCCGGGGCAATCTGGGGTGGAATCCAGGGACTTTTGAAATCCCGCTTTAACGTCAATGAGGTGGTTTCCGGCATTATGATGAACTGGATCGCCCATTGGAGCGTCTATTATATCGTATCCGACTTCTTTCAGTCTCCCAGCATGCTCACCGAGTCGCAGACGATCCCGGACGCAGCCTCGCTTCGCTCCCCATGGCTCTATGAACTGACGGGCAGCAGCAGCTTCAACTGGGCGTTCGTGATCGCGCTTGCCTCCGTCCTTTTTGTGCAGTTCTTGCTGAAGTATACAGTGACGGGCTACAATATGAAGGCGGTCGGCTTTAACGCAGAGGCCGCCGAGTATGGCGGCATCAGCGTGGGACGAAACACGGTCCTGGCCATGGCGATTGCCGGGGCGCTGGCCGGTCTGGCCGGAGTGGCGTATTACTGCGGCTACTCCAGCTCCATCCGCATTGGTGTCCAGCCGTCTCAGGGCTTTGACGGCATTGCAGTGGCGTTGCTGGGAAATCTCTCTCCGGTGGGTGTGATCTTTGCCGCCATCTTTTTCGCCATTTTGCAGACCGGCAAAGGATTCATGAACGCCATGATCCACGTGGCCCCGGAGATTGCCGACACCATCATTGCGATTATCATCTATTTTGCCGCCATCAGCAAACTGGTGGACCTGTACTTTGACCGGCTGTCCGCCTGGGTGAAGCGGCGCCGGCAGCGGGCAAAGGCGGGGAAGACACCGGGCGAGAGAGGAGGAGAGGTACAGTGAGCACTTTGCTGAATATGGCGCCCTACGCCATCGCGTATGCCATCCCGATTTTGATCACCGCCCTGGGGGGCATGTTTGCCGAGCGGTGCGGCATTATCAATATTGCGCTGGACGGCATTATGATTTTCGGCGCCCTCTCCGGTGCCCTGTGCGTGACGCTGTTGACGGAGCTGTGCGGATACAATGCGGCGGCCTCGATCGGCATTTTGCTCGCAATCGTGGTTGGGATTCTCTTTTCCCTGCTGCTGGCGTTTGCGAGCATTCAGCTCAACGCAAACCAGACCATCTGCGGCACAGCGCTGAACCTGCTGGCGGCGGCGCTGGGCGTCTACCTGTCGCGGCAGATCGTGGGAGTGAGCATTATCGTTATTAACAGCCTGCCGCGGTTTGATGTGCCGATCCTCTCCTCTCTGCCAGTGATTGGCCCGATTCTCTTCCGCAATACCTATGTGACGACATGGCTGGTGTTCGGCTTGACGGTGCTCTCCTGGTACGTGATTGAGCGGACGCCGTTTGGGCTGCGCCTGCGCGCCTGCGGAGAGTATCCGGAGTCTGCCGAGGCGGCGGGCATTCACGTCGCCCGTATCCGGTATGCCGGTGTGATGATCTCCGGGGCGTTTGCCGGACTGGGCGGGGCGATTTACGCGCTGACCATTGCCGGGCAGTCGACCGGAAATGTGAACGGATTGGGCTTTGTCGCCCTTGCGGGCCTGATTTTCGGGCAGTGGCGCACATTTGGGGTGCTCTTTGCCACGCTGTTCTTCGGTATGGCGCTGACAGTGGCACAGATTTCCACGCTTTGGCCCTCGCTGGCGGCGGTACCGCCCCTTTTCCTGCGGATCTTCCCGTATGTGGTCACGCTGTTGGTGCTGATCTTTTTCTCCAAATCCTCGCGCGCACCTCGGGCAGAGGGAAAATACTTCGCCTATAAGAAGTGATTTACTGAGACAAAAACCCTCCCGTTCCAGCCGGAGAGACCGGCGGCGGGAGGGTTTTCCAGTCGAAGGGGAGAGAATCTGTCCGCCCGAGCCAGTCGGAGCGGCGCTATGCGGCGATGCTGCCTCAGCGTGTGAGCAGTTGGAAGAGATGGCGTTTATACGCCGCCGCGTCTACGACAGAGCAGATGGTCGCGTTACTGGGTTTGTGCAGCTGGTGGTGCTTGTCGATGGAGAAGTAACCATAGGCGATCCCGCGATTGAGCTCTACCTCGCAGTAGGCATCGTAGACGTCCCGCATGATATCCGGATAGAGCAGTGCCATCATAATGACGCTGTCGATGATGCCGAAAGATTCGTGGCCAAATTTCTTCTGGTCGTATTCCCGCAAGGACTGGGTGCAGCGGTAGCAGAAGTCGGCGACCGGGTGATGCTGCTCCAGAAGCCAGGAGACATCCTTCGGGGTGATCTCGGTGCCGGAACGCGCGACGTCCCAGGTGACCCAGACGGCGTCGACGCCGGCATGCAGGACAATGCTCGCCGCCTCCGGATCGACATAAATGTTGAACTCCGCCGCCGGTGTGGCGTTCCCCTGGTCAAAGCCGGTGCCGCCCATGATCCAGAGCTTTTTGATCTGCTGCGCGATGGCTGGCTCCTTTCGGAGCGCCATAGCCAGATTGGTCAGCGGGCCAAGGGTGATGATTTCCAGCTCTCCGGGGTTGGCGGTGACAAGGTCGATGATCGCGTCCACGGCATGGCCCTCTGCCGGACGGTGCTCGGGATCGGGCAGATGCATCTCCCCCAGGCCGTCGCTGCCGTGCACATAATCGGCGGTAAACAGCTTTTCCCGCACAAGGGGGCAGGACATCCCGCGGTAGACGGGGGGATAATAGGTGTTTGCAACTTCGCAGGCGATCAACGCGTTTTTGACGCACAGCTCCAGAGGGACGTTTCCGCAGACAACGGTGATGGCCTCCACCCGGACCTCTTCTGTTGCGCGCAGTGCGGCGATAATGGCCCAAACATCATCGGAACCGGTGTCTGTGTCAATGATCAGGCGTCTCATCTTCAGCGCCTCCTTTCTGACCTTATTATACAGATGATTTGTAAAATAGTCAACGAGAACACTAAAATTAACTAAACAAAAGGACTCCTGGCAAGTGAAAAATAGAGGAGCGGCTATCGCATTTGTTGCGAAAGTGACCTCCCACTGCTTCGCTGTATTAAAAATAGAGGAAAAGGAGGACAGTTGCAACAGCGTTTTAGAGGCGCATGGGCAATAGAAAATAAATTATTTAGTAAAAATGAGAAAGTATTTACAAAAATGCAACTACATGTTAAAATGTCTTTGCCGCATAGAAGACTGGCTGATGAGAAATGGAATCAGCCACTGCTCAGAAGGGAGGAATCAAATATGAGCAAAGCAGAGCAAAACTACCGAATTGCCAAGGAACAGTATGCCGCCTTGGGCGTTGACACAGATCGGGTGCTGCGCATTCTGCGCGAGACGCCGATCAGCCTGCACTGCTGGCAGATTGATGATTTGACGGGATTGGAGGACTTTGACGCCGTCCTCTCCGGGGGACTTGCCGCGACCGGCAATGCGCCGGGAAAGCCGCGGTCGCGGGAGGAGTACATGTCCAATCTCAGCCGGGCACTCGACCTGATACCGGGAAAGACAAAGCTGGCGCTCCATGCGATCTACCACGACGGGCCCAAGCTCTCGCGCTGTGAGATCGGACCGGAGCACTTTGACGGCTGGATTGCCTTTGCGCGCGAGCGCGGGATAGGGCTGGACTATAACCCGACGTATTTCAATGATCCCATGGCGGACTCCGGGTTTACGCTCAGCAGCGCGGACGAATCGGTGCGACAGTTTTGGATTGAGCATGGCAAGCGAAGCCGTCTGGTGGGAGAGCGCTTTGGCCGCGAGCTGGGACAGCCCTGCATCACCAACCACTGGATTCCGGATGGGTATAAAGACTGCACGATGGACAAGTGCGCTCCCCGCGAACGCCTGATCGACTCTCTGGATCAAATTTTTGCCCAGCCAATTGCGAAGGAATATAATATTGACTCAGTGGAGAGCAAGCTTTTTGGCATTGGCAGCGAGGCCTACGTCACCGGCTCACATGAGTTCTATACGAACTATGTGATGAGCCGCCAGAACTGTATCATTTGCCTGGATGCGGGCCATTTCCACCCCACGGAGTCGGTGGCGGCCAAACTCTCCTCCTATCTCGTCTTCGGACAGGAGGTCATGCTCCATGTCAGCCGTCCGGTCCGCTGGGACAGTGACCATGTTCCCATCGTGGACGACGAGACGCGCGCCATCATGCAGGAGATCGTCCGCGGGCGGGACGGTCTGCGGAGGGTCCATATCGGGACGGACTATTTCGATGCCAGCGTCGATCGGATTGCGGCCACGGTCACCGGTGCGCGGGCGACGCGGCGGGCGCTGATGCTGGCGCTGCTCGAGCCGTCGGAGACGCTGATTCGGGCGGAGGCGGAAGGGGACCTGACCCGGCGCCTGGTGCTGATGGAGGAGAGCAAGAGTATGCCGGCCAGTCTGGTCTGGGATATGTTCTGCGAGATGGAGGACGTCCCGGGCGGCGATTGGCTGGAGCGTCTGCGCGGCTGAGCGCGGCGGAGTGCGGACGGGGGTGGACAACCGCCCGGAAGAACCGCCGGCAGGTACGGAGGTGCAAATAGACCATGAGATATCTGATGGGAATTGACAACGGCGGTACCTTTGTCAAGGCGGCGCTGTTTGACGAAAACGGCGTGCAGATTGCCAAAGCCAGCGTGCCGGTGGTGACGCTGACGCCGCGTCCGGGTTACGCTGAGCGGGATATGGATGAACTGTGGCGCGTCAATGCCCAGGCGGTGCGCCGGGCGGTGGAGAAGAGCGGAATCGCGCCGCAGCAGATTGCCGGCGTCTCCCTGTCCGGACATGGAAAGGGGCTTTATCTGGTAGACGGGCAGGGACGTCCAACCGCTCCCGGGATCCTCTCCACGGACATGCGCGCTTGGGCCTATCCCAAACACTGGAAGGAGGATGGGACGGCAGAGCGGATCTATCCCAAGACTGCCCAGACCATCCTGGCCTGTCAGCCGGTGAGCCTGCTGGCCTGGCTGCGGGATGAGCGGCCGGAGGTACTGGAGCGGACGAGGTATGTCTTTGCCGTCAAGGACTATATCCGCTACCGGCTCACCGGCGAAGCCTACGGGGAATACACCGATTTTTCGGGTGGAAATCTGGTCAATCTTGGGACCGGAGACTATGACCAGGAACTGCTGAGCTGCTTTGGGTTGGGGGAGCTGTATGAAAAACTGCCGCCGCTGCGCCGCTCGTGTGACTGCTGCGGAACGGTGACGAGGGAGGCCAGCCTGCTCACCGGCCTGCTGGAGGGGATTCCGGTGGCGGCGGGGATGTTTGATGTGGACGCCTGCGGCATCGCCTCCGGTCTGGTCAGCGAGGCGGAGCTGTGCATGGTGGCCGGAACCTGGAGCATCAACGAATATATCCGGCGCGCTCCGGTGACCAATGGAACGGTGGACCTCAACTCCATGTTCTGCATGGACGGCTACTATTTGGTGGAGGAGAGCAGCCCGACGTCGGCGGGAAACCTGGAGTGGTTCCTCCGGACGCTGCTTCCCCGGGAGCAGGAGGAGGCGCGCAGGGC
>DVJB01000047.1 GCA_018710845.1 Candidatus Onthomonas avicola | reverse complement strand
GAGGCTGTCAAAAAAGTGTTTTTGACAGCCTTTCGCGCAAATGCAAGCATTTGCGCGAGTCTGCAGTCCGACTGCGCGCACGGATTTTTGTTCCAAAAATCCGCACACTTGCCGGACTATTAGTATTTTTGACCCGGTACATGCCCGTGCCAAAAATGAATTGGACTCCATTTGGCTCTTCGAGCCAAACTCGGTGAGACCTTTTTTGATAGTCTGCAACGCCCCAGGACATCGCGTCCTGGGGCGTTTTGGCGTTACTGCTCGATTCCCTCCACCGTCACATCCCGGACGAGCTGAAGGCCGTCCGCCCAGGAGTAGAGCGTGTAGCTCGGCGTGCCGAAATAGACCGTCTTGGTCACCCGGTTGCCACACATATCGGTGTACGAGACGGGCACGAACGGCGCGGAGGCGCTGCTCACCGCCGCCTCGATCACTGCCGCCTGCGCCGTGGTCAGCACGGGCCACTTGATCTTGACCGTCGTCTTGCGGGCAATGATGCTGCCCACCATCTTGCCCGAGGCGGTGCGGCCGGTATTGGCTGACCAGACCTTTTCCGTGGAGATCGTGACCCCCTCCAGCGCCGGGTCTGGCATGGCCACGCCGTTAATTGTCAGCCCTGTCACCGTGATGCCGGACATCGCTTCCCCTCCTCACACATAGATCGGGCACACGCCGGTCCGCCGGGTCTGGGCATTGACCTCGCGCACCACCTGGCGGGCGAGGCGCTCGCCGCCGACATAGACCTCGATCACCGTCTCTCCGCCGCCGGCGGCGCTGCGCTCCTCCAGCTGTCGGGCGAGCACCGCGGCCAGGCGGTCCATCCAGCCGGTGTTGCGGTCCAGCGGCAGCACCGCCTCCCGGCCCGCCTCGCCGATGAGCGAGAGCGTCGGCCCGAGCGCTACGCCGCCCTCGGCCAGCTTGCTGATGGTGGGCAGGCGCGCGATGGTCACGCTGCCGGCGGGCACGATCACCTTGCCCGCCACCTTGATCGCCGGCCAGGAGAACTTCAGCGCGCTGTTGATCTTGCGGATGATCTTGTTGACCAGCTCTACCACTGCGTTCAGTCCGTTGCGCACCGGCGTGGTGATGGCGTTCTTGATGCCGGCCAGCTTGCTCTGCACGCCGCTCACCAGCGTGCCGAACGCGCTCTTGAGCCTGCCGCCCAGGCTGGTGACCTGGCTCACCGCTCCGGAGGCGAGGGAGGTAAAGGCGCTCACCACGCCCGTCCGGCAGTTGGAGGCCGCCGTCACCAGCGTGTTTTGAATCCCGCCCCAGGCCTCGCCGATCTGCTCCTGCAGGCCGCTCCAGGAGGAGGGCAGGCGGCTGATCGCGCTGGACAGCGTATTCATCCCGCTGGCAGCCAAATTCAGGCCGGTGGTCAGCAACGACCCCGTCCAGTTGCCCATCGGCTTGAGCAGATACTCCCAGACCGCCTGCGCGACCGGGCGGAAGAGGTTGAGCGCCGAGGTCAGCAGCCGCACTGCCCCGGAGAGCAGATTCAGGCCCGCCGGCGCGGCCGAGCCGATCACCCAGTCCGCCAGCGGCAGCAGGACATTGGTATAGGCCCAGTACAGGGCGCCGGAGGCCAGCTCCGCAAAGGGCTGCGCCGCCTCCACCAGGCCGGCAAACCCCTCCAGCAGCGGCGTGAAGTCCAGCTGTGCGGCCCAGGCCGCCGTCGCCGCCGCCATATCACGCAGCCCGGCGAGCAGGGTCTGCGCCAGACCCAGCAGGCCGCGGAAGATGCGCTCTCCCGTGCCGCCGGCCGCCCAGGCGAGGGTAAACTGCCCGGCGAGGCTGCCCACCGTGCGCAGAAGGTTCTGCGCCAGCTGCAACACCGTGGACACCAGGCGGGTCCCCGTCCCGTCCGTCCAGACGGC
Source organism: Candidatus Onthomonas avicola (assembly GCA_018710845.1). Lineage (GTDB taxonomy): Bacteria > Bacillota > Clostridia > Oscillospirales > Oscillospiraceae > Onthomonas > Onthomonas avicola. Next base: position 57,283 of record DVJB01000047.1, on the reverse strand, counting down.
CATCCAGCTCTGTCCCAGCGCCCCGGCCAGGCCGGCGAGGCGGTCGAGCGCCGTGCCGGCCTCCTTCAGCACGCGCGCCCCCTCCAGTTCCCACGCCTCCCGGAAGGGCTGCCAGAGCCGGGCAAGCGTCTGCTGCAGCGCCCCGGTCACCTGGACCCACGCGCCGCCGATCGCCGGTGCGGCGCTCCCCCTGGCGCCGGATGATCCTCCGGACGCGGAACCGCCGCTCCCCCGGGCACTCACCCGGGTGATGCGGTCAAAGGAATAGAGGTCGCGCTGTGCCCGGGCGGCGGAGCGCGCCGAGCTGGCCACCCGCCGGAGCGACGCGGCCATGCCCTCCGCCGCCTCGCTGCCCGGCTGCCACACCGTCACGCCGAACAGCCCGGTCACCAGCCGGGAGATCCGCTCGGCCACCGGCTCGACGGCGCGCAGCAGGCCGGCAAACAGGTCCATTCCCACCGTTGCCACCGGCAAAAACGCCTGGCCGAGCTGCCGCAGCGCCGACTGCACCCGGCTGAGCGACTGGGTATATGCCTGCTCCACCAGAGACGCGCGGCGCAGGAACTGGTCCACCGTGAGCGTCATTCGCTCCACGCCGCGGCGAAATCCGCCGTCCTCCAGCCGGAAGCGGACGCTCCTCTCCTCTGTCTCCATCTGTCAAACCTCCTCTCGTCCCGCGCGGGCGGACGCGGCGTGGCGCTGCATGATCTGTCGGTAGTGCTCCACCCGCAGGGCGCGGACCTCCTCTTCCTCCCAGAAGGGAAAGTCCTCATACACCGGCGCGAGCCGCTCCCCGGCCAGACACCGCGCCGCCCGCTCCGCCGCGCGCGCGGCGATCAGGCTGAACGCCTGGCCGCGCAGGCGCTCGCGCCTGCGATAGGCGCGCACGGCGGCGGCCGCCTCGCCCCAGGTCCACTCCTCCACCTCCAGCGGGGAGATCCCGGCCAGGCACCCCTCCTCCGTCAGCTCCTCCACCGTCAGGCCGCGCCCGGGAAAGGGCCATCTGATCGCTCCTCCTGCATCTCCGGGTGCGCAGAGCCGTCCTCGCGCGCCCCGCGCAGCATCTCGCCGAAGGCCTGCTCCACCGTCTCGCGCAGGGCGTCCTTGAGCTGGCCCACCTGCCGCTCGGAGAGCAAGCCGGAGGCGGCGGCGATGTCAAAGGCCAGCGCGCCGAAGCGCTCCTGCCCGTGATAGCCCGCGTCCACCAGCAGGTCATAGAGCGCCTCGCCGTCCGTGGTGGGATTGTTCGCCCCCTCCCACTCCAGCGCCTCGCCCAGCAGGGCGCTCATTCGCTCCCCATCCGCCGCCGCGAGCAGGACGGTCTGGAGCGTCTCCTCTCCAAAGCGCTCACGCAGCCTCCGCTGGCCGCGCAGCGTCAGCCGCAGGCGGTATTCCCCGCCGTCCAGGCGGAGCGGCACACATTTTCTCATCATCGAAATCGCACCATCCTCTCTGCCGGCGGCGTGGCAGAATGGGGTTTCCGCCGCGCCGCCGGATAGTTGTTATCAGGCCGTCGCCGGGTTGGTCACCGACCAGTCCGACTGGAGCGAGACGGTCAGTTTGGCGGAGATCAGCTCGTCCACCTTGGCGCCCACCACATAGGTGGTCACGTAGCCGGTGGTGGCAAACACTGTCCCGTCCGGCAGCTCCACTGCCACGTCCACCACCTCGCCGGCGGTCTGCACCGCCTTGAGCACGCGGTAGTCCGAGTCCACCGCGCTGTTGTCAAAGAGGTAGGTCACCTCAAACGCCTGCGTGTCCTGCACGCCGGGGACGTTCTTTTTCATCGTGTCACACAGGCAGGTCGCGTCCAGGCTGGACGGGCTGCCGCCGATGTCGCCGATCTCGGTGACGTAGTTGAGCTCGTTCTCGTCCACCGTCACCGTGATGCCGATGGTGGAGAGGCCCTGCTTTGCCATAATTCATCATCCTTTCTGTATCGTTTGACTGCCATGAGAAACCGTTTCCTGTGTGGCGTGTTTTGCCGCGCGGCGCGTGCCGCTTTCGGCGGGCGCACGCGGTGCGCCCCTACGGTTGGTCGGGCGGGATATCAGGGCCCGGCCGGTAGGAGGCGCCAGATAGGGGAATGATGCACATCCCGTATCACCTGCCGTATGGTAGGGGCGCACCTTGTGCGCCCGCATGGGCAGGATGTGAAACGGACGGGCAACTGTCCGTTAATCCATCAGCCGCCCCCAGCGCTTGTCCACCTTCCGGCCGAAGCGGAAGGTCTTGCGGTAATAGCCGCCCGTGTTCTCGTCATAGCCGTCCATCCCGGCGTAGGTGCGCCGCAGGCCGATGCCGCACATCGCCCGGTTCACCGCCTCCGCCAGCGCCCGCCGCTCCTCCGGCGTCTGCGTCCAGAGATCCACCTGGAAGCTGATCTGGTCCACCACCGGGCAGTCGGTGCTCACGTTGGAGTACTCCGCCCAGGTGATGACGTTGCCCTCCGCCGTCCCCTTGGGGTACCGGCCGCGCAGGGTGTAAGGCACTGTCGTGTCCAGCGCGGCGAGGGCGGTGTGAATCTGCTCCCGCGCGTCCACCATGGTCTGCCGCATGCGCTCACCTCCCCTCAGCCGACGCGCTGCGCCAGCAGCTTGCGGTGGCCCGGCCAGTGCTGGATGGAGCGGATCTCATAGAGCTCCTCCCCCACCCGCACGCGGTCAAAGGCGCTCACCTCCAGTGGGGAGAAGAGACATCCCTGCAGCACGCCGCTCGGTTGCTCTCCCGGCTCGGCGGGGTGCTCCCCCGAGGTGAGCCGGCCGGAGGTCTGCCAGGACTGGACCGGCTGCCAGCAGACCGCCCCCTCCGCCCCGTCAGCGACGGTGAAATCCGGGTGCTTCATATCGTAGGACGCCACCGGCTCTCCCCACTCGTTCTCCTCCAGCCGCCGGCGGTAGAGGGAAAACCCCCTCCGCCAGGCGGCCGGGCAGGTACGCCTCAACATGTCACCCTCCGGTACCGGGCCAGGCTCTCGAGCACCTCCGCCACCCCGGCGCGAAACTCCGCCGGGCTGAGATAGCTCTCGCTCTGGCTGACCTGTCCCTCGGCGTAGGAGGCGGACTTCAGCCCGGCAGACGCCTCCTCCCGCCGGTCGCGCCGCCAGAGGAGAGCCGCCAGCTCCACCGCCTTGGTCAGAAAACGCTCCTCCAGCTCGTCCGCGCCCAGGTAGAGCAACAGCTCCCACTCCGCGTCCAGCAGCGCGTCCTGGAGGGTGACCGCCTCGTCCTCCGCCGCCTGCGCATCGAGGGAGAGCTTACGCGCCAGGCGCGTCGACGCCTGTTCCAGCAGCTCGGCCGTCATCGCGCATCACTCCTTGTCGCAGGTCATCAGGGCCAGTGCCTTGGGCTGGACCACCTTTGCCCCGAAGACGTGCAGGCCCTTCACCGCGTCGGAGAAGTTTTTCTCCAGCCGGTAGGCCTCCAGCTCCACGAGCTGCTCGGCAAAGGCCCCGGCGGCGGCAGTGCCGGCGAGTACCTTATACTTCGCGCCCGAGGTGTTCGGCACGTTGTTGGACAGGTGGATCTGAAAGCCCGCGGCCTCGCCCACCAGGCCGCCCTGCAGGATTGCCTGGTTGTAGCCGGTGCCGTTGCCGACAAAGCGCTCGTCCTTGAGCAGCAGGCCATGATACCAGGGCGGCACCACTACCCAGCGGCCGAACATGGGCACGTTCGCCTCGTTGAGCAGCACGCCGAGGTCCACCAGGTAGTCATAGGCGGTTGCGGCGGTGGGCTCGATGGGCGTGGTGTCCGAGCCGATCACGTTGGAGGCGTTCACCCCCGCGACCAGCAGGTTTGCCAGATACTTGTCGATCACATCGTTGATGCCGTAGCTCGCCCGCTGCATCGCCGCGTCCACCAGCTTGGGGTTGGACTGGGCGTTGTCCATGTCCTTGACCTGAAAGTTGAAGTACTTGGCCTGATTGATCGTCAGGTCCTGCTGCGTCCCGTCCAGCTCCTCCGGGCCGGTGATGTCCGCGCCGGTATAGTCGCTGATGGTGATGTCGCCGATCTGGTTGATGTGCACCGTGTCGCCGAAGGCGCGGATCTCGCCCTCATAGTCGCGGTTCATCAGCCGGGCGTACACGTGTGCGTTGTCCAGGTGCTCCAGCAGCCGGGCCGACCAGATTTCGGGGATAAAGTTCGCGAGATTGGAAGCCATGTCAAATCATCCTTTCCTTTTGTCAATCGTTCAGGCACTCAGCGCCCCTGAGAGGCATAACAGCCTCGCAGAGTTTGGCCCACAGGGCCAAATAGAGTGCGATCCATTTTTGGCACGGGCATGTACCGGGCCAAAAATACCGATAGTCCTCCGAGTGTGCGAGCGCAGCGAGTGCGCGAAGGAGGACTGCAAATCTCGAGCAAATGCAAAGGCATTTGCTCGAAATCTTTCAGCGCCCCTCCCGCAGGAGGTTGGACACCTGCGGCCAGCGGCGGTTGATCTCCTGCCGGCTCATGCCGTGCAGGCTCTCGCGCGTCAGGGCCGGGGCCTGCTCCGGGGCGCGGGGCGCGCCGCCGCGCATCCGCCCGGAGACCGCCTGCGCCAGCGCCTCCTGAAAGAGCTTGGCAAACGTCTCCACCCGCTGGCTAGACTCCGCCTCGTCCGCGCCGGTGAGGTAGGGGGCAAAGCGCGCGTCCAGTCCCCGCTCCTGCAGGGCGCGCGCCACTTCTACCTGGCGCAGCCGCGCCGCAAAGTCCCGCCGCTGGCGCTCCAGCTCCGCGCGCTGCCCGGCCAGGCGCTCCTGGGCCAGGGCCTCGGCGTCCGCCTGATAGCCCGCGCGCGCCGCCTCCAGCGCCGCCGCCTTCTCCCGCTCCCAGCCGGCCCGTGCGGCGGCGAGGGCCTGGCTCACCTTGCGGTCGCAGGCGGCCTGGTACTCCCGATCCTCGCGCAGCAGCGACTCAAAGTCGGGCCGCTGGCGCTCCTGTGTCTCACGGTTCATCTGATCTCCTCCTTCCGATCGGGGCCGATCGACTCCGCCCGGCCCGGATCCGTATCTTTGGAACAGGCATCGCCTGCCGTTCCCGCTTGCTCCCGGCGCTGGCACTCCAGATTGCGCGCCGCCTCCGCCGGGTCCTGAATAAACCAGAGCTGTCCGAGCAGCGTCTGGTCGTCCACCATGCCGCGCAGCCGGGTGACCAGCTCCACCCGCTCGGCCTCGTTGATGGGCAGGTTCACCGTGAACACCACGTCCACGTCCTCCACGCCCACCGGCTCCATCACGCCCTTGACGCACAGCCAGTGGTTGTAGAGGGCCAGGCGCTCCTTCAGCCCGCGCTCCATCTGACGCATCTTGTTTTTCACCAGCAGGTCCATCGTCAGCAGCTTGAGCTTGAGGGCCTGGCCGGAGGCGTTGCCGGCAAAGTGCTCGTCCGACATGTCCACCGTCAGCGTCATCTTGTGCATCTCCCGCACCAGCGCGTCGGCGAGCACCTGCACTCCCGCCTCGTCGAAGGTCTTTTGGATGTACTCCGCCCGCGCGTCCAGCGGCGCGCCGTCGATAAAGCGCTCGCGGCTGAGCTTCTCCTCCTCGCCGGGGGCGAGGGTCATGCCGAAGAAGACGAGCAGGGCGTCCACAAACTTCCGCTTGTCCGTCAGGCGGCTGGAGAGCAGCTCGTCATAGGCGTCAATCAGGCTGAGGATCTGCTCAAAGTCCCCCTGCCGCTCGGCGTTGTTCTCGTAGGCGATCACGGGCACCGCGCCGAAGTAGTGCTCCCGCGCCGGGCCCACCGGGGAGAAGGCCGCCGTGACCAGGTCGCCGCTGCGGTAGTCCCGCGCGGTCCGGTCGGTGTAGCGGGTGACGAAGTAGTACGGCGCGCCCGCCACCGTCTCCCGGCGGTCCCAGATCAGGGCAAAGAGCTTGTTGTGCTCCACCGTCGTGTCGCACACGAGGATGCCGTTGCGCGGGTCGATGCGGGCGCTGCGCGGCTCCGGGTCCTCCCCGCCGGAGGCGTAGCAGAGCTCCAGACAGTCGCCCATCACCCCCATGCTCTTGCCGATCTCCAGGTCTGCGCGGCGGATGTGCTGCCGGTCGTAGCAGCCGAGCAGCGGTGAGAGGTCAATCTCCCGTCCGCCCCGGAGACCGGCGTTGTGCCGGGGATTTGCGTCGTACTTCACCCCCTCGCCCAGGTAGTAGCCCAGGGCGATGTCCACCACGTACTTGGCGTAGTTGGCCGCCACGCGCAGCTCCTCCTCCCCGGCGGCGCGGCGGAAGATGTCGTGCTCGCCGCGGTAGTACCGGTCCAGCCGCTGATAGCGGCCGTTGGCCTGCTCCGCCTTGCGGACGCAGTAGCGGATCACCTCGGGGGAGATCTCCTCCAGGTCGGGGACCTCTGCGCGGTCCAGATAAAGAATCATTTTTCCCCTCCTTTTACGTGCCCCTTGGGCGGCGGGCCGCCCGGCCCTCGCCGCGCCACAGGACGGTGCTCACAAAGTAGCGCAGGGCGTCCATGCAGTGGTCGTGCTCCTTGCGCGGGCAGTCCTGCCCGCCGCCGTCCTCCTCCCAGACATAGGCGCGAAACTCGGCGCAGGTGCGGCGGCAGCTCTCGTGGAAGGCGAGCGCGCCCTCCTGCAGCCGCTGGCCCACGCGGCGGATGCCGTCGAGCACGGCGTTATCCGCCCCGAGCACGGGATAGCCCCGCTGGCGCAGCAGGGCCATAAAGCTCGCCGCGGACGGGTCCACAATCACCGCGCGCGGCGTCACCCCGTCCAGCCAGCGCGCGAGATCGTCGGCATACTCCCCGTCCGTCTTCTGGCGCATGCGCTCCCGGCCGGACCAGTAGTACTCCCGCAGGCAGTACCACCGCCCGTCCCGCCCCTGCTGCCAGAGGAGGAAAACGGTGGGGTTGCGCGTGCCGTAGTCCACCGAGACGTAGGCCGGCCCGCGCACCTCCACCGGCCCGGCGGCCACGTGACGCGCGGGGTCGAACATGTCGTAGATCAGCCCCTCCGCCGCCACCCACTGGCCGAGGACGTAGCGCCGGTAGAACACGCCGGTGTACAGCCGCTCATATCGCCGCCGGATGCCCTCGGTGAGCGCGGGGTTATCCTCCATTGTGAAGTGCAGGTAGAGCAGGTTCCGCTCTGCGGCCCGCGTCACCCAGTCCTTATAAAACCAGTGCTCGGGGGACTCCGGGTTGCAGTTAAACCAGAACCGGCTGCCCTCCACGCTGCACCGGGCGAGGGCCTGCTCCACAAAGGAGCGGGGCATGAGCGCCACCTCGTCAAAGAGCACGCCCGCGAGCGTGATGCCCTGAATCAGCTGATAGCTGCTCTCGTCCTTGCCGCCGAAGAGGAAGTACTCGTTCTCCCGCCCGTCCCGTCGTAGGATAATCTTGTTCTCGCTGCGCCGCTCCTCCACGGTGACGAGCCCCTCCAGCCATTGGGGGAGCTGGCCGGTCACGTTGCGCCGCAGGCTCTCGATCGTCTTGCCGCACAGGGCGAAGCGCTGGCGGTCAAACCGCTCCAGGCTCCAGAGCACAAAGCCGAGGGCCATGCTCAGCGTCTTGCCCGAGCGGACGGACCCGTCGCAGAGGATGCCGTCACGGCTCTGAAAGTCCGGCCGTTTCCACCACGTCATGGTCAGCTTCTGCCGCCGGCTGAAGCTCCGGTATCGCATCGCGGTCATACACCTCCCTCTCCCAGTCCCCCAGGGCGTCCAGCAGGTTGTTCTCCGGCGGCCGTTCGGGCGGCTCCTCCCCCTCGCGGTCCCAGACCTCCGGGCGGCGGCGCTTGAGCCAGAGGCTGATCGCCGTCACGTTGGGGGCCACGTCCTTTTCCGTGGTCACCAGCTTCTCCCCCCGGTCGGTCTGCTCCGTCTTCTCCTCGGTATAGCGGTAGCCGAGCGCCGCCTTGAGCAGGGCGTCCTCCACCTGGTAGTCCGCCATCTCGCCGGTGAGCGCCAGCGCCTCGCCGATGGCGCGGTAGCGCCGCCGCCAGACGCGCAGGCCCATCGGCTTGAGCCCCATCCGCCGGGCGATCTCCCGTTCCGGCACCCCGTCCCTGGCCCAGCCGCGCAGCAGGAGCAGCTGCCGGGGCTGCTGCCAGAATTCGTATTGCTTCAAGTCCCTCCCTCACCTTCCGTCACAGATGTTGCATTCATCGGCCAGTGCCTTGTGACAGGACCCATTCTAGCCGCGCCGCCGCCGCGCCGAAATGCAAAAGGGCAAATCCTGTATATTTTTCCCGGAGAAATTTCCGCTCTCTTGCCCGTTTGATGCAAAATTAATTGCAATTTCATCAGATTTATTTCTTCTCTTCCCACAGTCGAAATTTCCCTTGACATTCTCGATATTCGAGATTATAATGAGGACAGAGGAATCCTCGATATTCGAGAATGGGAGGTGATCGGATGCCCCGTGCAAAATTTCAGACCCTGACGGAGCAGATGTTCTACGCGCTGCTGTGCCTGCGCGAGGAGTGCTGCGGCATCGACATCCTCGACCGGGTGCCCGCGATGACCGGAGGCCGCGTCAGCATCGGCTCTGGCACCCTCTACACCCTGCTCGAGCAGTTCGCCGGGGAGGGGATGATCGTAGAGACCCGGACGGAGGGCCGCCGCCGCAGCTACCGGCTGACGGAAAAGGGCCGGGCCATGCTGGCCCAGGAGTACCGCCGCATCTGCGCCCAGGCGGAGGACTACCGCCGTATCTTTGGAGAGGAGGCTGCGACATGAGACAGACCAAACGGCGCATCGAACTCTTTTCCTTCTTTGACCTCGCGGGCATGGAGGCCCACCTGGAGCGGATGGCCGCGCGCGGCTGGATGCTGGACCGGTTTGGGCCCCTCTGCTGGCATTACCGCCGGACCGAGCCGCAGAGATGCACCTTTGCCGTCTGCTGCTTCCCGAAGGGCTCAGAATATGACCCCGAGCCGCCGGAGGATCAGCGCACTTTCTACGACCTGTGCGCCCACACCGGCTGGGAGCTGACCGCCGCCTCCGCCTGGCTGCAGGTCTTTCGCAACACCCGGCCGGACCCCGTCCCCATCGAGACGGACCCCGCCCTCGAGCTGGAGACCCTCCACCGCGCCACCCGGCGCAACCGGGTGATCTATCTGATCCTCCTGGTCCTCTGGCTGCTCCAACTGGCCTCCCGCCTGGCGAACATCTGGGCCGACCCGCTGGAGACCCTCTCTGATCCCTTCGCGCTCTTCTCCCCGCTCCTCTACTTCTTTGCCGTGCTGGTGTTCGCGGCAGAGCCGGCGGGCTACTATCTCTGGCGGCGGCGGGCGAAACGGGCCGCCAGACAGAACCGCCCCCTCCCCGCCGCACACTGGCACACCCTGCTCGTGCGCGTCCTGCTGGGTTGCCTCCTCGGCGTGTTCGTCCTCTATATTCTCTTCCTGGCCGCGCAGGGCGGCTCCCTCCGCGTTTTTCTTGCGGCTGTCGGCGCTCTGTATATACTTGTCCTGATCGCCCTGGTAAACGGACTGCGCCGCCTGCTCCAGCGCCGCGGCGCGCCCAGGACGCTCAACGCCGTGCTCACCACCCTGGCCAGCTTTCTGCTCGCCTTCGCCATGATGGGTGGAATCATCTATGGGGCCTTTCAGGCGGTCTCCCACGGGCTGCTGGACACGGAGCCCGCCGCCCCTGCCGCCGTCCCGTTGGAGCTGGAGGAGCTGACCGGCGAGCCGACGGAGGAAATCCACACCGGCCATTCCTTCAGCGCCACCCCCCTGCTGGCGCGCAATGACGTCACCTGCTATGGTGAGGGGCAGTACACCGACCTGCTGGACTACCGCGTGCTCACCGTCCATCTCCCGGCCCTCTACGGCCTGTGCCGGGACCGCCTGATGGAGGAGATGACCACCGGCCCGGTCTTCTCCGGCCAGACCTGGCGGGAGGAGGACGCCGCGCCCTGGGGCGCGCAGTCGGCCTGGCAGCTCTACAACCAGGACGGGCTGGAAGCCCACTGCTACCTGCTCTGCTACGATGGCCGCATCATCCGCCTCTCCGCCAGCTGGCCGCTGACGGAGCAACAAATGGCCGTCGTGGGCCAGTCGCTCGGCGGGACGTGACAATCCGCAAGACAGACAAAGCCCCCGCCGCCGTCCGAATGACCCGGACAGCGGCGGGAGTTTCTCTCTGTATTCTCTTTTTCGTGCTCCGGTCACGCCGTCGCCGCCGCGATGGCGGCCTGGCGGACGCTCTCCTCCGTCCAGTCCGGCGTGCCCGCCAGGCAGATCACCCTGCGGCCCACCCGGACCCAAGCGCGGTACCAGTCCTCGCCCGTGAGGCTGTAGCCCCAGTCCGTCTCCTCCGCAGCGGGGAGAACCACGTCCTCCAGCACCGTCTCCGCCAGAGCGGGCACGGCGCAGGTGTAGACCACCGTCTCGATCACCGTGCCGCCCGACCAGGACTCATAGTACTGCTCCTGACGGACGAGCAGGGACGCCTCCCGCTCATAGGAGGCCATGACGTCCTCCCCCTCCGTCTCCAGGCCGAGGTCCTCCGCCTGGACGACACGGCCGCTCAGGCTCCGGCGGGAGGCCGCGCCGTCGTTCAGCGTGTCCCAGCGGTCCGCCGGCATCACCCAGCCGAGCGCCATCGCCGCCGCCAGGCAGACAAACACGCTCACTGTCATCGCCCGGTAGCGCCGCTGGCGGTTCTCCCGCCAGCAGAAACGGCAGAAGAGCGACGCCCCGGCCAGCGCGGCCGCCAGCAGCAGCCGCAGCCAGAGCCGGGGAACCTGCTCCAGCCAGACCACCGCCAGCGCCGCCGCCAGCAAAGCCACCGCGCCGAGCTGCAACAGCCCCCGCGCCCAAAGCCCCACAGGGGAAGCGCCCCGGTGCGGTTTACACCGCCGGAGCAGGCAGAACATGAGCCATCCCAGCCACAGGACGGCGGAGACAAGGGCCGCCGGCAGGGCGATCAGCAGCGCCGTGCGCGCGTCGGAGAGATACCAGCTCTCGCCGAGCGCCGCCCAGTCCATTCCGGCCGCCTGCCCGCCGAGGAGCAGGACCGCCGCGGTGATCGCCACAAACGCGGCCGACCAGAGCAGCCAGTCGCGAAAGACCGCCCGCCAGCGGCGGTAGTCTTCCTCCCGGCGCAGCGGCGTGGGGCTCTGACAGGGCATGGATTTATAGATATCCATCCCCCAGACGGTGTCCACCGCCTGCCAGCCCTGCTCCTCCCGGAAACGGACCTGGGCGCGCAGCTCCTCCGGCGTGCGCCGCGGGTCGGACGGGGTCACGTCATAGATCAGCTCCTGCCGGTTCGTGCGCGCAAACCGGCAGGTGAAAAAGCCGCCCTTGCCTACCAGCTCCCAGCCGCGGCGCGCCTGCCGGTCGAGGTAACGGCGCACGCCCTCATAGTCTCCGAACAGAAAGAAGAGAAACTTTTCCCGCGTCTCTTTCATGCCAGCCTCCTGCGTCCCTCACGGTGTCATGCGTTGCCTCTATGGTATCACATTCCGGGCGCGCAGGAAAGGGCTTTCCGGTTTTTCCGGGTTTGGGAGTCGTCTCTATCCGTCCCCGACCGCTCTGACCGCCTGCTCCTCCCGGATATCCCGGCGCAGACGGCTGAGCGTCACCGGCGTAATGTTCAGGAAGGAGGCGATATGCTTATTGCTCACCCGTCCGGGCAATTCCGGATAAGTCCGCAAAAACCACTCATAGCGCTGCCGGGCCGGGTATAGGTAGAGCGCCAGCTTGATCTGCCACTGGCCGCGCAGGGCCTCGAGCAGCAGGACGTTGTGCAGGCGGACCAGCTCGGCATTCTCCTCCAGCAGGCGCAGCACCTCCGGCATGGCGACGCAGAGCACCTCGCTGTTCTCCAGCGCCTCAAAGGTGATGGGCGACCGCTCGCGCAGACCCAGGCAGGACATCACGGCGTCACCCGGCTCGGAGACAAAGCACTCGGAGATATCCTGACCGCTGTCGTCGAGGAAGTAGCCCCGAAACAGGCCAGAGAGAAGAAAAAAACACCACTTCTGTTCCTCATCCGTCTGGATCAGCAGCTCGCCGCGCCTCAGACGGCGCACTTCGGACGCAGTGGTCAGCTTCTCCACTGTTCCCTCATCCCGAATACCCAAAAACGTGCGAAAAAACTCATCTGTCTGCAAAGAACCCCACCTCCCGCTGGAATGGAATCATTATATCCTGTCCAGCGGTTTTAATCATTAACATATGTTAATCAGACGCAGAAAAAGTGAGTTTTCTTTGCTTTTCTTCCCAATTTTTTACAGGTGTGCCTTCGGACGGCGCTATGCCGCGCTGCGTGCAAATCTCCTGCCCAGCGCCCACGCCGCCGCGCCCCAGAGCGCCGTCATCCCCGCCAGCATCGCCGCGCTGCCCATCTGTCCCTGTACCGCGAGCAGAAAGTGCGTCAGCGGCAGCGCCCGGGAGACCGGATAGAGCGCCGGCACGAGCATCGCCGCGTCCAGCAGCACCGGGCAGCAGATGACGCAGGCCAGCGGCGTCACCGGCAGCAGCACGGCGATCAACCGCTCCGCCCCGGGCAGAAGCGCCAGCGCCGCAGAAGCCGCCGTCAGGCAGAGCTGATAGAGCGCCAGGCAGGCCAGCGCCCGCCCGTCTCCCCCCGTGAGGAGGAGTGCCGCCGCTCCGGCGAGCCAGGCCGCCAGGCCCAGCACTGCCGCGCGCGGCAGCAGCAGGACGCCCAGTCCCACGCGCGGCAGCGCCAGCCTCGCCCAGTCCCCACGCAGCCAGCGCCGCAGGTGGCCCGCCGCCAACAGGGCGGCGGTCTGGAGCCAGAGCCCGACGCCTCCAGTGAGCAGATCGGCATATGGCAGACTCTCCACCGCATCCCGCGGCGCGGCGTCCGCCCCCACCGTCTCGGCGCGGACCGCCACCCGGTTCTCGGGCGGGATAATATCCTCCAGCGCCCCCACCGGCGGCAGGTCCAGGCCAATGCGCGCCAGGCAGTCTCCCGCGATGTCCTGCCAGCACAGCTCCAGCAATGCCGCCGAGACCGGCTCGCGCAGCGGCAGGGCCATGGTGCTGGCCGGCGAGACCACCTGCGTGACCAGGTCTTCATAGCGGCCTTCGGCCAGGCGGTCCTCAAAATCCTCCGCCAGCAGGAAGCCGCACTCCCAGTGCCCCGCAGCCACCTGCGCGCGCACCTCCTCCGGCGCGGCGCGGCGGTAGGTCACCGCGCCGGCCCGCTCCTCCTCCAGGCGCTCCCACAGCTCCGCGGCGGCGGGGCTGTCCTCCGGGAGGGAGATGCCCACCAGGATCTCCGTCCCGCGCGCCTCGCGCGGCAGCAGCAGACCGAGGGCAAGGACGAGCGGGCACAGCAGCAGGGCAACCAGATACCCCGGACGCCGCCAGAGGGAGAGCAGCGCCATTTGAACCTGCGCCAGAATGACGCTCATGCCGCCGCCCCCTCTCCGCGGTCCACTCGCATCCGGAAGCAGAGCGCCGTGACAGCCGTCAGCAGCGCCGCCAGCGCGGCGAGCGCAAGCGTACGGGGCCAGGGGACCGGATAATCCAGCGCGGCGGCGAGCGTCTCCCGCGCCCAGGTGAGAGGACAAAGAGACACCATCTCCTGCAGCCCGCGCGGCAGCAGCGCCGGCGGCAGCACGCCCCCGGCGAGCACGAGGGCCAGGGTCGCCGGCAAAAAGGCCATCAGCCCCGCCGCCCCGGCCGAGCGCGCGAGCACGGCGCACAGGCCGCAGTAGGCCGCCGCGGTCCAGGCGGTGAACGCGGCGGGCAACAGTCCATCCAGCCCCCCGCCGAGGGCCGCCAGCGGCAGCCAGACGAGCGGCAGCAGCAGCGCGGCGGAGGCGGCCACCGCGCCAAGTGCGCCCGAGACCGGCGAGAGGCCGACCGCCCGTCTCCGCCGGTGCCAGGCGGCCAGCTCGTCTCCGCCGAAGGCGGGATAGAGCAGCGGCGCGGCCAGCAGCGGCAGATAGGCCAGCACCGACAGGGCGTAGTGATGCGTGACGGAGAGGGTGCCGGTAGCGGAGACGGTCACGCTGTCGTACAGCTCCTCCCGCCCGGAGACCCAGCCGAGATAGGCCAGATTGACCTGCAGCAGCATCTCCTCCTCCCCCGGTTCGGTCACACCTGCGGCATAATAGCGCTCAGAGACGGTGTAGATGCCGGCCTGCGCGGCCGCGAGCATCCGCGATACGCTCTGGCCCAGCCATTGCACCAGCCAGGACTCCAGCGGGCGGGCGCGGCTGGTCAGCAGCGTGACTGGGAGATTCTCCCCCGACAGCACGCTGTCCAGGAAGCCCTCCGGCAGCAGCAGGACAGCGGTGACCTCCCCTGCCTCCAGCGCCGCGCGTGCCTCGTCCGGCTCCATCGCCACCCACTGACAGTATCCCTCCGTCCCGGAGAAGCTGATCAGGGCGGCCGTCAGGCGGCGAGTCGCGCCGTCCTCTCCCGCGCCCTCGTCCGCAAGGGCGACCGTCAGACCGGCAAAGCCGCCCTCCGGCGAGAGGGCGGACGCCAGCAGCGCCCCCGCGCCGACCGGCAGTAGCAGCGCCAGGACCAGCAACAGCGCCAGCAGCGCCGCCTGGCCCCGCAGGCGGCAGAGGGCCAGCCGGAAGCCAGAGCCAACCCCGCTCATCGCGCCCCCGCCGGCATACGGCCCTCCGTCTCCAGCCAGGCAAGGGCCTCCGCCGCCGGCGCGCGGCAGGCCACCTCGCCCCGGTCGAGCACCATCGCCTGATCGCACAGGTCGGTCAGCTCTGACGGCTCATGGCTGCACCAGAGCACCGCACCGCCCCCGGCCAGATACCCGCGCAGCCAGACAGCGAGCCTGGAGCGATAGCGCGCGTCCAGCGCGGCAAACGCCTCATCCATCAGCAGGTACTCTGGCCCGGTCATCAGGGCCATGGCGATGCTCACCCGCTTCTGCATCCCGCCGGAGAGCCGTCCGGCCCGCTGGCCGAGGAGCTCCTCCAGGCCCAGCAGCTCCTGCAGCTCCTCCGGGAGCGCCCGGCGGCGCAGGCCGCAGCTCCTGCCCCAGAGGTCGAGCTGCTCGCGCACGGTCAGCTCGCCCAGCAGCGCGGTCCGTTGCGGCACATATCCCACGTGCGCGCGCAAAAACGCCCGGTCGCCGCGCACGCTGCGTCCCTGAAATCGGATGTCTCCCCCGTCCGGGCGCAGCGTCTGCGCCAGCAGGGCCAGCAGCGTGCTCTTCCCCGACCCGTTTGCCCCCGCCAGGCCGAGGCAGGTCCCCGGCTCCAGCCGCAGGCTGACCGGGGCAAGTGCCACCCGCCCGCCATATCGTTTTGTCAGTCCGACCGCCTCCAGCATTGCGATGCCCCCTCCCGTCTTCCTTCGTCCCATTGTACTATATCCCGCCGCCCGGGGCAAGCAGCCCGGACCGACGTTCAGGTGCGGCGGAAAAGGTTCTGCCGGCCTCTTGCCATCCGGCCGAAAAAGGGGTAAACTGGAGAAAATATTTTCCGGGAGGAATCCGCCATGGTCAACGAGAGCAACAACTACTGCGAAACGCTGATCCGCCCCGCGCCGGACGGAACCGCGCGCCTGCTCACCGGCGTCTGTCTGGGGGCCGCGGTGCTCTGCCTGCTGCTCTTCCTGCTCTTCGGCGGCTGGCTGTTCCTGCTGCTGACGGCCGCGGTCCTCGTGCTGTGGTACTTCAACCGCCGCCGGTCCCAGGTGGAGTACGAGTACCAGTTCTGGGGACGTCAGCTGGACATCGAGTGCATCTACGGGGCGGAAAAGCGCAAGCCGCTGGCCACCTATCAGATGGACCAGGTGGAGGCGCTCGCCCCGCAGGGGGATGCGTCGCTCGACGACTATCAGGGACGCCAGATGCCGACCCGCGACCTGACCGCCCGTGCGGCGGACGGCGCGGAGGTCTATGTCATGTACGTGCGCGACGGCGAGCTGCGCCGCGTGCTGCTCCAGCCCAGCGAGGAGATGCTGCGCAACATGTGGCGCGTGGCCCCCGAGCGCGTGCACATCCCCGCCCGCCTGCGCGCGCAGGCAGAGGAGCCGTGAGGAGAGGCGCACTGTTTACAGTCCGTTCACGGAAGATTCTTGATTTCTTCAACATCCCGGCGCGCGGCTGGGTATAATAGGAGATGTCAGGAACGACAGATCATAAGATCAAAACACCTCCCTCTCTTTTCTCTCTCTTCTCTCAGCTGCCCCCGGCCGTGTCAGGACCACGGCCGGGGGCAGTCTCGTCGCAGAAAAGAAAACAGATAAAATGCAAAAACAGGGCTTGACATTTCTTCGGGACGGTGCTATATTATGTCTTGCGTTCGACACCAAGACACGCACGAGTGGTGGAATTGGTAGACTCGCTGGCTTCAGGTGCCAGTGCTCGTTGTGGGCGTGCGGGTTCGACTCCCGCCTCGTGCATCGGAAAAACCGCAGCATCTGCTGCGGTTTTTCATTTTTCTTGTCCGCGCAAATCGCCGCATCTGTTCTGCCTTCGGAACAGATGCGGCGTGCTTTTTCTTCGTGATATGCTCAGAGCTGCGGGCCGTACGTCTCCTTGAGCGCGCGGACCGCGTCGAGTGAGGCGACCGCCGCCGCGCCCAGCTCGGACGAGACGGCAAGCACCAGCGCGTCAATCACCGCCGCGGCGGCGCACATGGAGTGGAACTCGCCCTCCTCCCCGCGGTAGACATACAGGCTGATGTCCGCCTGCTGCGCGCGCTCGTGGTAAAACTGCCCGGTAAAGAGCAGCGTGGTGTATCCTGCCCGGCGGCGGCAGTCCAGAATCACCCGTCCCTCCGCCGAGACCTTGGAAAAGCCGAAGAAGATGACCAGATCCTCCGCCCCCACAGTGGCGAGGCTCTCGAGCAGCTCGGTGCCGCCGGAGGCCATCTCCCGCACGTCGATGCCGATCCGGCGCAGGCGGAAGGTCAGCAGCTGCGCCATGGAGCGCGAGGCGTTCTTGCCGTAGACAAAGACGCGCCGCGCCGTGCAGACAGCCTGCACCGCGCGGTCAAACGCCTCCTGTTCCAGCAGCTCCTGTGTCCGCTCCAGGCAGTCGCGCTGGCGCTCCATCCAGTGCTCCAGCAACGCCCCGTCCCCGGCCGCAAGCGTGTTGGCCACCTTGCGGGCCGGCCCCTCCTGGGCGGTCTGATCCATGACCACCTTTTTCAGGTGCTTGAAGTCGCTGCACCCGACATGGCGGGCAAAGCGGGAGACGGTCGCCTCGGACACGTCCAGTATCCCGGCGAGCTGGCCGATCGTCAGAAAGAGAAAGTCGTTCCGGTGGCCGGCGATATACTCCAGTATGGTTTTTTCCGTCGCCGTCAACTTTTCCGGCATCTGGGGAAAGGAAAGGCACATGATGAGCTCCTCCGTCCGCGCCGGGACGGGACGCCCGGCAGGGGGTAACGGAATCTATTGTACCACGGCCGGAAGCATTCGGCAATCCGGCAATGTTCAGCCCGCCAGCCGACGCTTGGCCGCCAGCACGGCGGGCGATTCCCCGCCCTGGCCGAGCAGGACGGAGACATAGTCCCCGCCGAGGGCGTGGATCTCCTTGAGTGAGCGCTTGAGCAGACCTGCCGTCTTCACACGGAAGGCCGCCTCCGGATGGACGCAGATCTCATAGCGCCCGGCGCGCATCTCCGTGGCCAGCTGGTCCAGGCTGGTGATGTCCTCCCGCGCGAAGCGGGTGCGGATGCAGCCGTACTGCACCGCCTGATGGGTGTCGCTGCCGGCGACGACCGGCTTTCCCAGCGC
This sequence comes from Candidatus Onthomonas avicola, assembly GCA_018710845.1. GTDB lineage: Bacteria > Bacillota > Clostridia > Oscillospirales > Oscillospiraceae > Onthomonas > Onthomonas avicola. The sequence goes on along the minus strand of DVJB01000047.1, from coordinate 39,643 downwards.
GCGGCCCAGGCCGTAGGTCAGCTCCTCAGTGCGCGCGCGGTCCTCCGCGACGTCCTTTCCGTTGAGGTCCAGAAAGTCAAAACGCGCGAGCAGCTCAGGCGGCAGCTCCGGGATGTGACCGCCATCGCGGTAGGGGTGCCCCGCGCCCACCAGCACAGGGTACTCGTCAAAGAGGGCGGCGAGCTGGGCAAAGGGGAGGAAGCGTCCCTTGGCCTTGTGCGGCTCCAGGCGGCGGTTGAGCTCCCGGATGGCCTCCATCGGGCCGAGGCATAGAACATGGCCCCCCTCGGCGATATCCGTCTCCATACCGGGAAAGACGCGCAGCCCGTCAATGACAAAGCTGTCCCCCTCCGGTGTCCCTCGCGCGGCGATATAGCCGTAGAGCGTGTCAAACTGCTGGGTGTTGAAGTGCTCCGTCAGACAGATGGCGTCTAGGCCCGCGTTTTTCGCCTCGCCCAGCAGCCAGTCGGTGTACTCGGTGGAAAAGAGCAGGTACTTTGCCAGTTTCCCGTGGGTGTGAAAGTCGAGATACATGATTTCCTATCCTTTCCATTCACTCAGATCAGCGTCGAGATGAGCACGGTGACCGCAACCCACAGGAAGGAGACGGAGAGAAACAGCAGGTCGTTGTTGGTCACCTTCATGGAGGCCAGCTTCATCTTTTTAACCTCTTGGTTCACCGCGGCGTAGCGGTAGCCCTTGATCTCCAGCACCTCTACCGTCGTGCGCGAGCGCTTGGCGGTGTTGAGCATCAGGGGATAAAACGCGTGCATAATCACCTTGACCTGATAGATCAGGTAGCGGATCTTGCCGGAGAGCGTGTCGTGCGCCGGGGCGTTGCCGCGCAGGCGGTAGGACAGCAGCACATTCTGGAACTCCTCCATCAGCATCGGCAGCATTCGATAGGCATAGGAGATGGAGAAGGACAGCCGCTCCGGGCAGCCGTACCACATCAGGCCGTTGGCCAGCTTATCCGGGTCCAGGCCGGAGAAGATGGTGATGGAAGCCAGCGAGACGGTGGCCACCTTGAGCGTGAGCACCAGCAGCGGCGCGATGGCGGAGGCGTCCCCGCCAAAGAGCAGGGTGACCAGGAGCAGATAGCCCGTCTGGGCAAACACGCCCACGCCGAAGAGGAAGAGCACCAGCCCGGCCACACGGGCCAGCATGGTGGTCACCGCCACCAGCAGGAAACAGCCGATCAAAAACGGGATATCGTTCACAAACCAGGGCACCAGTCCGAAAAAGAGGTACCACACCAGCAGCATCCGCGCGTCCAGGGCGGCGATGACGGTGTCGTCGTTGCCGTAGGCGTTTTTCAACACCTGGTTGCGCAGGAAATCAATGGAGAGCTTGTCGAGGATATTTTCCGACAGTTTGTCAAGCATTCGCATCTGCACTCTGCCTCCCTGTAAAGCGCGCGAGAAAATCGTCAATCGTATAGCAGATCTCCCCAGGGCAGAGGGTCTGTCCCATGGTGAAGATCTCCGGCGGGCGGATGCCCACCTGCTCAAGCACGTCGCGGTTGCCGAACACCTCGTCCCGGCTGCCGTCGGCCACCACGCGGCCGCCGCAGAGGACGACGATCCGCTCGGCCCACTCGCAGACGAGCTGCATGTCGTGCGTGGCAATGATCACCGTCTCGGTGACCTCCTTCAGGTCCTCGAGCGTGCGCATGATCTCCTTGCGCGTGGCGATGTCAAGGTTGGCCGTCGGCTCGTCGAGCAGGAGGACGGCGGGGTTGAGCGCGATGCCGATGGCAAGGCTCGCGCGGCGCATCTGCCCGCCGGAGAGCAGGCGCCCGTCCCGCTCCCGCAGCTCCGTCAGACGGAAGCGCGCGAGCAGCTCATCGGTGCGCGCCGCGCTCCCGGCGAGCTTGCGCGCCTGCATGGCAAAGGCGATGTCGGCGCCGATGGAGTCGCGGATAAACATATCCTCCGGGTTCTGGTAGACCATAGAGATTCGACGGCTGAGCGTCTCCGGCTTGAGGTCGCGGATGCTCTCCCCGCCGAGCTGCACGTCGCCGGCGGAGGGCTTGAGCAGGCCGACCATCAACTTCATCAGGGTGGACTTGCCCGCGCCGTTGGAGCCGATCAGGGCAACCTTGTCCCCGCGGTGAATCTCCAGATTCAGCCCGTCAAAGACAGTGCGGGGCGCGCCCTTCACGCTGCGGTAGGAGACGGAGACGTCCCGGAAAGCCGCCGCCACCTCCTGCTCACAGTGATGGGCCCGGACCGGGCGGGGCGCGGCCTCCGGGCGGGGCCGGAAGACACGCGCGCCCTCCTCCACCGTGACCGGCAGCGGTGTGCCGGAGGGGTACTCCCCCGCCCGGCGCAACCGGTGGGCAGCGATGGTCACCTGCGGCGGGAAGATGTTGCAGCTCTGCAGCTCGTCTACCCGCTGCAGGGCCTCGGCGGTCGGGAGCTTCCAGGCCGCCTGCCCGTCGCGCATGAGCAGGACATGCTTACAGAAGTCGGCGATGTACTCCGTGTGGTGCTCGATGACGATGATGGTTTTGCCGTAGACCTCGTTGAGTTCGCGCAGCACGGCGTAGATGCGGTCGGCGTGCATCGGGTCGAGCTGGGCGATGGGCTCGTCCAGGATGATGACCTCCGGCTGCATGGACAGGACTCCCGCCAGCGCCAGCAGGTGGGTCTGCCCGCCGGAGAGCTGCCAGATATAGTCACCCTCCCTGCCCACCAGGCCGCACTGGCGCAGGGCCTCGCGGCCGCGCTCCAGGTAGTCCGGCATCGCGTAGTTCAGGCAGGCGTAGGACGCGTCGTCGAGCACGGTGGGACGAATGATCTGATTTTCAAAGTCCTGATAGACGTAGCCCACGTGACTGGCCATCACGCCCACGTCCGTCGCGGCGGCGTCCAGGCCGCAGGCGGTCACCTTTCCCTCATACCGGCCGGTGATGAACTGCGGGATCAGGCCGTTGAGCGCCTTGCAGAGCGTGGACTTCCCGCAGCCGTTGTTGCCCACAATGGCCAGGAAATCCCCTCGCTCCACCGACAGTGTGACATCGCGCAGCGTCGGCGTGTCACATCCCGGATAGGTATAGGTCAGATGCTCGATCTCAATCACATGCGTTGGCTGGTCCATCCTCTGCTCCCATCCTTACGCGGCGGACTTGCGCGTAAGGGCACGCATGGCGAGCACGGCCGCCACCGCGATCACCGCGGCCACCACAATGCCGACGGCAATGGCGGTGCCGCTCTCGGCCCAGTCCGCCTCCCAGTCGATCAGGGACAGGCCGCTCGTGGCCAGCAGCTCAGCCGCGATCGCCGCGACAGCGGCCACCGCGCAGCCGAGGATGGCCTTGGCGCCGATCGGGTCGAGGCAGGTCTCCGCCGTGCGCGGCTGCATGCCGAGCAGCGGCTCGATCTTGCCGTGCAGCTTCGGGACCAGATAGAGCGTGGGCAGCAGGCAGAAGAGGATGCCGGAGAAGAGCACGTCGTTGAGGAAGGCGAAGCCCTCGGTGGCAAACACGCTCTCCGGCAGGCCGGCGACCGCCTCAAAGTCCTCCACGGCGAGCTGTACCTTCAGGATGTCCACGATAGTGCCCAGGCCCTGCTGGATGAGGACGCCGGCATAGGCGGCGATGCCCACCATTTTGCGGTTGCGCGGGTCGCGCACCAGCCGGCCGGCGATGTAGACGCCGATGGTGACGGTGATGAACTTCTCCAGCTCGCCCAGGCCGCCGAACTGGCCGAGCATGATCTCGCTGAAGACCAGCTCGCCGGTCGCCGCGCCCAGCGCCGCCGACATCGGATCAAACAGCATTGCCAGCGTGAGCGGAATGAACAGGAAGTACTCCACCGAGAACTCCACGATGCCCACCTGGAAAGACGGGATCAGCTCGGTGAAGAGGGTGGCCAGGCCGTACAGAGCCATCGTCAGCACAAAGACCATCAGCTTCTGCGACTGCGTGGCGGACTGCTTCTGCGTTGTCGTCATAATGAGATTCCTCCTGACTCTTTTCGTCCGTTTGTCGTTGGGATCCGCAGGATTTCCTGCGTCAACACGATTATAGTCCGCCAATTGTAAAGTCTGCTATCTGCTCTATGTAAAATGTCTGATAAATTTTCATAAATCTATATAATGAAATTTTCATTTCATGATATGGCGCAAGACAGGCCCGCCCGCGGAGAACGCTCTCCCCGCAGGCGGGCCTGTCTTTCTTTCTCTTTGCGGTCTACTCCCCCTCCACGGTGGACAGGAGGATGCGGTCGTTGTTGAAGCTGCGCTTGGCCTGCTCGCGGAACTTGCGCAGCAGGTCCTCCACCGTGAGGCCGCTGCGCTCCTGGCCCTTGAGGTCGAGGACGATGTGCCCCCGGTCCATCATCAGCGTCCGGTTGCCCAGCTCGAGCGCCTGGTTCATATTGTGGGTGACCATCATGCAGGAGATCTTGCGCTCGGCGACGATGGAGCGGGTCATCTCCAGCACCTTTTCCGCCGCGGCCGGGTCGAGGGCGGCAGTGTGCTCGTCGAGCAGAAGGAGCTTGGGGGTGACAATGGTGGCCATCAGCAGGGTGAGCGCCTGGCGCTGGCCGCCGGAGAGCAGGCCCACCGGCTGGCGCATCCGGTCCTCCAGCCCCATGCCGAGCAGGGCGAGGTGGTCACGGAACATCCGCTTCTCCGACGCCTTTACCCGGCTGAAAAAGGCGAGGCCCGGCCGGGAGGCGCGCAGATAGGCCAGCGAGAGGTTCTCCTCGATGGTCATGTGCGGCGCGGTGCCCTTGAGCGGGTCCTGGAAGAGGCGGCCGATCACGCGCGAGCGCCGGTACTCCGGCTGATAGGTGATGTCCTGCCCGTCAAGCTCGATAGAACCCTCGTCGGCATAAAAGACACCCGCGATGGCGTTGAACAGCGTGGACTTGCCCGCCCCGTTGGAGCCGACGATGGTGACAAAGTCGCCGTCCTCGAGCTGGAAGCTCAGGTGCTCGATCGCCTTCTTCTCGTTGACAGTGCCAGGGTTGAAGGTCTTGCTCAGGTTGGTCATCTTCAGCATATCACTCTCTCCCTCCCCGCACCGCGGCGCGTTTCTTGCGCTGGAAGGCCACCCAGTTCTTCAGCGTGGGCAGCGAGATGGCAAAGCCCACGATCACGGCCGAGACCAGCTTGAGGCACTCGGCAGGCACGTTCATCCGCAACGCGATGGCGATGACAAAGCGGTAGAGCACGCTGCCCACCACCACGGCGAGCACCGAGCGGCCCATGCCGCCGCGGCCCACCAGCGTCTGGCCGATGATGAGTGAGGCCAGGCCGATGACCACCATGCCGGTGCCCAGGTTGATGTCGGCGGACTTGTTGTACTGGGCGAGGATGGCCCCGGAGAGCGAGGTCATGGCGTTGGCCACGCACAGGCCGACGGTGATCATCAAGGAGGTGTTGATGGACGAGGCGCGGACCATGTCCGGGTTGTCGCCGGTGGCACGGATGGAAATGCCCAGCCGCGTGCCGAGGAAGCGCACCGTCAGCAGGCAGACCACGCCGGTGATCAGCACCGCCACCGCCAGCCGGTCCCAGCTCCCCAGCACCGGCTCGAGCGTCTCCTCCGCCAGGGTGAAGATGGTGTCGCTGCTAAAGAGCGAGAGGTTGCTGGAAAAGCCCATCACCGCCAGGTTGACCGTGTACAGCCCGGTGTTGGTCACGATGCCCGCCAGGATGGAGGGTACGCCCAGCCGCGTCTGCAAAAAGGCAGTGATAAAGCCGGCCAGCGCCCCGGCGATCATCGCCGCCGGCAGGGCGAGGATGGGATGCCCCATCAGGCAGACCGCCGCCGAGACGGCGCAGCCGAGGGTGAAGCTGCCGTCGGTGGTCATATCGGCAATATTTAATGTGCTGAAGCTCAAAAAGAGCGCCAGCGCCACCAGAGCGTAGATAAAGCCTACCTCCAGGGCGTTTTGTACAATGGACAGGGTCAGCATACCTTATTCTCCTCACTCGCGCCGCGCCGGGGAAGCGCACAGCGCGCTCCCCCGGGCGGTCCGTCCAACCGTTCGGTATTCTGTTCAGGTGGAGGTCAGTCCTCCGTGGTGGTCACCTCGTTGACGGTGGAGGCCATGTCGGCAAAGACGGAGTAGTCGATGCCCAGCGCCGCGGCCGTCTCGGTGTTGACGGTGATAATGCCGCCGTCCATCACGTGGTACTCCGGAATCTCGCCGGTCTGCAGGACCTCAACGGTCATGTCGGCGGTGTAGGCGCCCAGCTCGGTGTAGTTCACGCCGCAGGTGGCGAATGCGCCGTTGCGCACGAAGGAGTCCGCCCCGGTGTAGTGCGGGACGCCCGCCTCGATCAGCGTCTCATAGATGGCCAGCTCCGCGCCCATGACCACGTTGTCCGTCGGGGTGAAGATGGCGTCCACCTGGTCGGTGAGGTTGGTCACGGCGGCGAGAATCTCGTCCGTGGTGTTGCCGGTGCTCTCAATATAGGCGACGCCCGCCTCGTCCAGATACGCCTTGGCCTGCTCAATCGGGCGGGCGCTGTTGGTCTCGCTGCGGGAGTAGAGCAGGCCGACGGTCTGGATGTCCGGGTTCTGCGCGAACATCATATCCAGGATGAACTCGGTGTTGAGCGCGTCGGACACGCCGGTGACAAAGTCAATGCCGGTCAGGCCAGCCTCCTCCGGGTCGGAGATGGCGGCGTAGACCACCGGGATTCCGGCGTCCTCCACGGCGGTGACCATGCACTGGGCGGCCAGCGTGGCGATGGGGATCACCGCGTCAAAGCCGTCGGAGACCACCTGCGAACCGATCTGAGAGAGGATGGTCGCGTCGTTCTGGCCGTTGAACTCCTGATAGGTGATCTCAATGCCCTGCTCTGCGGCGATCGCGTCCAGCTCGGCCTCAATGGCGTCGCGGATCTCGTCGAGCGAGGCGTGATCCATCTGCTGGACGATGGCGATCCGGTAGCTCTGCGCGCCGCCGGCATCCGTCTCCCCGCCGCCGGTCTCCTCGGCCTCAGCGGTATCTTCCGTCTCAGCGGTGTCGCCGGTCGAGGCGGCGTCCCCGGTCTCCTCCGTGGTGTCACCGGCCGTGTCTCCGCCGCAGGCGGCCAGGGCCAGGCACATTGCGAGCGCCAGCAGCAGGGCCAGCAATTTCTTCCTCTTCGTCATCTCAGGTTCCTCCTTTACCTGTTTTGCAGGCCGCAGGACAACAAAAAAACTCCTGTCCCACCATGGGACAAGAGTTGCTCTCCTGCGGTACCACCCAAATTGATACGATCCGTATCCGCTCCCTCAGCATACACACGATATGCCCCTGCTTGATAACGGGCCAGGCTCCCGTCGGCACCTACTGGGGAAAACAGCTTCCCGTTCAGGCCGCCCTCCGAAGTCCATTCCGTTCCGCCCTCATCACCGCACTCTCACCGTCTGCGGCTCGCTTTGGAGTTTGCACTGGAACGTACTCCTCTTCGTCGTCGGTTTGAACTTGCCCTTTATTATATCCACGGGTCCCGCACCTGTCAACTGTTTTTTCAAAATTTTTTTCATGCCATCTTTTGGGGCGGATTCCCCCTTGACAAAACAAATCATGCGTGTATAATTTAGCACATAAATGCAGGAAATCGCTAAAGTGCACCCTTTTCTGCAGGCCCCGGCCGGTCTGGTCCGGGGCAGCGCAGGCGTGGACAGCCGCCCCGCGGGGTTCCGGATCGGGACGGGGTGTGCCGGCCGCCGCGCGAGCTTGTGACAAGGAGGATTTATTATGAACAACCTGAAAAAGCTGCTGGCCCTGCTGCTGGCGCTCGTGATGTGCCTGGCCCTGGCCGCCTGCGGCGGAGACACGGCCGGTGACACCACGGAGGAGACCAGTGACGCCGCCTCCACCGGCGATACGGCCGAGACGGACGACACCGCTGAGACCGAGGAGACCGGCGGCGAGGAGACCGCCTCGGATGGCACGGTCTATGAGATCGGTATCATCCAGCTCGTGCAGCACGAGGCGCTGGACGCGGCGTCCCAGGGCTTCCAGGACCGGCTGACCGAGCTGCTGGGCGAGGGCAACGTCAACTTTACCTATCAGAACGCCAACAACGACACGGCGACCTGCGCCACCATCGTCAACGGCTTTGTGTCCTCTGATGTGGACCTGATTCTGGCCAACGCCACCGCCGCGCTGCAGTCGGCGGCCGCCGCGACCGACTCCATCCCCATCCTGGGCACCTCCATCACCGACTACGCCACCGCGCTGGATATCGCGGACTGGACCGGCGTGAGCGGACGGAACATCTCCGGCACCTCCGACCTCGCCCCGCTGGACCAGCAGGCTGAGATGCTCTCTGAGCTCTTCCCGGTGGACACCCACCCCAACGTCGGCGTGCTCTACTGCTCCGCCGAGCCCAACTCCGCCTATCAGTACAACGTCATCTCCGGTTATCTGACCGAGATGGGCTACACCGTCACCGCCTACACTTTCTCTGACTCCAACGACGTCGCCTCCGTCACCACCAACGCCTGCGCGAGCAGCGACGTGCTCTACATCCCGACGGACAACACCGCCGCCTCCTGCACCGAGGCGATTAACAACGTCGCGCTTCCGGCCGGTGTGCCCATCATCGCCGGTGAGGAGGGCATCTGCGCCGGCTGCGGCGTGGCCACCCTGTCTATCAGCTACTATGATATCGGCGCGCTCGCCGGCGACATGGCCTATGACATTCTGGTCAACGGCGCGGACGTCTCCACCATGGAGGTCCAGACCGCTCCCGAGGTCACCAAGAAGTATAACACCAGCATCTGTGAGCAGCTGGGCATCACCGTTCCCGAGGACTACGTCGCGATCGAGACGGAGTGAGGCAAGCGCCGGGTTTTCGGCAAAATATTCCACCAGAGACGGCGGGAAAGGGCTTTCCTTTCCCGCCCGTTTTTGCTATACTGTTACAATAGCAGCACCACAAAGCGCTAAAGAGAGCGTCCCGCGCCGCCGGCTCCCCTCCGGCAGCGCCGGACCCGGCCGCTTCGGACGGAGCGGCCGGAAAGAGGGAGGTATTCCATGCAGCTTGAACTTTCCAATCTCGTCGCGGCATTGCCCGGCGGTGTGGCGCAGGGCCTGATCTGGGGGATCATGGCCATCGGCGTCTACCTGACGTATAAGATTCTGGATGTGGCCGACCTGACGGTGGACGGCACGATGGCCACCGGCGGCGCGGTATTCGTCATGATGACGATCAGCGGCTTTCCCATCTGGGCGGGCATGGTGGCCGCGTTCGTGGTCGGTATGCTGGCCGGCCTGGTCACCGGCATCTTCCATACCGCGATGGGCATTCCCGCCATTCTGTCCGGCATTCTGACCCAGCTCGGCCTCTGGTCCATCAATCTGCGCATTCTGGGCATGGCGAACCGGGCCATCAGCGTGGATAACTATCCCCTGCTCGTCTCGCTGCGCTATATTCCGCGCACGATGGTGGTCACGCTGATCTTTATTCTCGCCCTCATTATCGTGCTCTACTGGTTCTTCGGCACCGAGCGCGGCAGCTCCATCCGCGCCACCGGCGCAAACCAGGCGATGGCGCGTGCGCAGGGCATCAACACCAACTTTAATGTCGTCCTCGGCCTGATGCTCTCCAACGGCATCGTCTCCCTCTGCAGCGCTCTGTATACGCAGTACCAGGGCTTTGCCGACGTCAACGCCGGCCGCGGCGCGATCGTGATCGGCCTGGCCGCCGTCATCATCGGTGAGGTGCTCTTCGGCCGTCTGGCCGCGCGCAACTTTGGCGTGATGCTCTTTGCCGTGGTGCTTGGCGCGGTGATCTACTACCTGGTCATCCAGGTGGTGCTCTGGCTCGGCCTGAATGCCAACGACATGAAGCTGATCTCTGCCATTGTCGTGGCCATCTTCCTGGCCGTCCCCTTCTGGCGGGACCGCATGCTCGCCCGTGCGCAGGACAGCTACTTCCTGCGCTGGGCCGGCCGCCTGCTCGGCAAGAAGAAAGGAGACGGTGACCGTGCTTGACATCAAAAATGTCTACAAGACCTTTAACCCCGGCACCATCAACGAGAAGACCGCCCTGCAGGGGCTGAACCTGCACCTCGACTCGGGCGACTTTGTCACCGTCATCGGCGGCAACGGCGCGGGAAAGAGCACCATGCTCAACGCGATCGCCGGCGTCTGGCCCGTGGACCGCGGCTCCATCCTGATTGACGGCGTGAATGTCACCCGCTGGCCGGAGCACAAGCGCGCCGGGCTGCTCGGCCGCGTCTTCCAGGACCCGATGACGGGCACCGCCGCCACGATGCAGATTGATGAGAACCTCGCCCTCGCGGCGCGGCGCGGCGAGTTTCGCGGCCTGAAGTGGGGCGTCACCCGCAAGGAGCGCGAGCGCTACCAGGAGCTGCTCGCCGACCTCGGCCTCGGACTGGAGGGGCGCCTGACCTCCAAGGTGGGACTGCTCTCTGGCGGCCAGCGCCAGGCGGTCACGCTGCTCATGGCGACGCTGAAGGAGCCCAAGCTCCTCCTGCTCGACGAGCACACCGCCGCCCTCGACCCCAAGACGGCAGCGAAGGTCCTCGAGCTGACGGATAAGATCGTGGCGAAAAATCACCTCACCACCCTGATGATCACCCACAATATGCGCGACGCCATCGCCCACGGCAACCGGCTGATCATGATGAAGGACGGGCGCATCATCCTCGACATCGCCGGCCAGGAAAAGCGCAGCCTTACCGTTGAGGACCTGCTGGAGAAATTCTCCACCGTCTCGGGAGAGGAGTTTGTCAACGACCGGATGATTTTGGGCTGAGCGCCGGCGTATGTTCGCAGACACCCCGTCATATTTCCCCACACCGGGCGGCGCACCTGTGGTGCGCCGCCCGATTTTTGCCCTTAAAAGTTTCTCGTTTTGCGAATCACCTTCCCATCTCTCCCGTCTTTTGTCCAATGATATGGCATTTTGTCGGCACGTTTTTTCTGCCGCCGGCAGTGGCATGTCATTTCCGCCAATTTTGATCCGTCCGGCAGGGCGGGCTATCAGCCGGTTTGACGGTTTTTTGCCGGTGTCCCCGGCCGGAGAACATCGCACCCCATCTGCCCGGCGGTGGGCGGCCGGCAGCAGTACGCGGCGCACCGTCTACGATTGAAACCTTTTCCACCACAAACGGGTGCTGTCTATTGATTAAATTCACAAAAATAAGACATCCGTTTTGTGATAAAAGGAGAAGATTTTTTCAGGCAACAAAAAGAAATACCCAGCTCACAATTTTCTATGTCACATTTTTCCTCCTGCGAGTACTCTTAGTGTAAGCTCATTGAGAAAACTGATCTCAGTGAAAAATACTCAGAAGGAGGAAATGACATGAACACTCGCAACAAAATTCTTGCCCTCTTGCTGGCACTGGCCATGGCGCTGGCGTTGGCCGCCTGCGGAGGCGGAGGCGACACGGCTGCCGGCGGAGACAGCGGCTCCACGGGCGGCTCCGACACCTCGGAGACGGGCGGCAGCACGGGAGGCAGCTCCGGTGACCAGCTGGAGGTCTGGATCTGGGACAACGACCAGCTCGCCGGCCTGCAGGAGATCGCGGACCTTTGGACGGAGCAGAGCGGCGTCCCGGTCAAGATTAACGTCGTCACCTGGGACAACTACTGGACCCTGCTTGAGGCCGGCGCGAGCGGCGGTGAGATGGCGGATGTCTTCTGGATGCACGTCAACGAGGCGCAGAAGTACATGGAAAACGGCATTCTGCTCGACCTCACCCCCTACATCGAGGCCTCTGACTCCGTCGACCTTGCCAACTACTATCCCGACGCCGTCTCCCTCTACAGCTATGACGGCAAAAATTACGGCATCCCGAAGGACCACGACGTCAACGTGATTCTCTACAACAAGGCCGTCTTTGACCAGTATGGCTTTGATTATCCGGACGAGACCTGGACTTGGGAGACCTACTATGAGGTTGCCTCCGGCATCACCGCCGCCAGCGGCGGCAGCGTCTACGGCGCGGCGATGAACACCACCAACGACCAGGACGGCTGGTGGAACATTGTCTACGCTTACGGCGGCAGCATCATCAGCGAGGACAAGACCACCTCCGGTCTGGACAGCGCTGAGACCAAGGAGGCGATGGAGTTCGTCGCCCGCCTGATCGACGACGCCTTTGCCCCGCAGGCGCTGGTCTCAGAGAACGGCACCGGCGGCCTGTTCACCAACGGCCTGGCCGCGATGATCACCCAGGGCAACTACACGATCCGCAACTACACCACCTATGACAACGCTTCCGACTTCGGTGTGGCGGTCATGCCCTACCATGATGCCAACGGCAACGGCCAGTGCGACGACGGCGAGCGCGTGACGGTCTACAACTCCCTGAGCTGGTCCGCTGCGGCCAACAGCGAGCATCCTGACGAGGCCTACAGCCTGATCGAGTGGTTCACCTCCGAGGAGATGCAGATCAAGCAGGCCGAGCTGGGCGTGACTCTGGCCGGTTACATCGGCGCTGACGATGCCTATGCGCAGACCATCTCCGACGCCGGCATCGACGCCTCCGCCGTGCAGGTCATGAACGACACCGCCACGCTGGTCTCCTATCCCTTCTCCAAGTACACCACCAACTGGCAGAATAACATCCGTGAGACGCTGGTTGCCGCCTGGCTGGACACCTCCGTGATGTCCGACAAGCTGGACGAGGCCGCCGCGTACATGAACGATATTCTGGCCACCGAGTCCTGATTCTCGGCTTTGCCGGGGCGGGCGGCAGAGAGACCGCCCGTCTCCGGCATCCGCCTGACCTGACTCATTTCAAAGGAGGGAGCATATGAGTCGCGCACAAGGCCTCTCGCGCAAGATGTCCAAGGCGCAGAAGAATGAGGCGATATGGGGGCTGGCATTCGTCATGCCCACCATGATCGGCCTGATCGTCTTGAACTTCTACCCCATTTTCTACACCATTTACCAGTCCTTCTGCCGCACCGGCGACTTTGGACGGGGCAACGTCTTCATCGGCCTGACCAACTACGTCAACGTTCTTACCGGCGGGGAATTCTGGGGCAGCCTGCTCAACACCGTCAAGTATGCCATCATCGAGGTACCCTTCTCTCTGGTGCTGGCGCTGCTTCTGGCCGTGTTCCTCAACCGTAAGATCGCCTTCCGCGGCGGCTACCGCACCATCTTCTTCCTGCCGATGGTCTGCGCCCCCGCCGCCGTCGCGATGGTCTGGAAGTTCCTGTACAACCAGAACTTCGGCCTGCTTAACAACCTCTTCGGCACTGACATCGCCTGGATCTCCGACCCCAATGTCGCCTGGATCTCCATCGGCATCATTGGCGTGTGGTCCATCGTGGGTTATAATATGATCCTCTTCCTCTCTGGCCTGCAGGAGATCCCCCACGACTACTACGAGGCCGCCGACATCGATGGCGCCACCGGCATCCGCCAGTTCTTCTACATCACCGTCCCCCTGCTCAGCCCCACCACCTTCTTCATCCTGCAGACCCGTATCATCGGCGCGCTTCAAATCTTTGATCTGGTCTACATGGTGATGGACGAGACCAACCAGGCCCTGTCCTCCGTACAGTCGGTGGTCTATCTGTTCTACAAATACGCCTTTACCAACGGCGACCGCGGCTACGGCGCGGCCATCGTCGTCAGCATGCTTGTCATCATCATGATCATCACCTTTGTCTTGCAGAAGAGCGAGAAAAAGTGGGTATTCTACAACTAAGGGGGGCGCACGATGGATAGCTATACCATGAAAAAGCGCTTGACACAGACGCTCATTCATATCATCCTGATTCTGGTGTCCATCACCATGATCGTCCCCTTCGCGTGGATGCTGCTCACGTCGTTTAAGACAATCTCAGAGGCCAGCAGCATTGACCCCTTCATCATCTTCCCGGCAGACTGGGCCGGAGGAGTGGAGAACTTCGTCAATGTCTGGAAGAGCTATAACTTTCTCTACCTGTACGGCAACACGCTGCTGATGATCTTCTGGCGCGTGGTGTGCGCGGTGCTCACGGCGACGATGGCGGGCTACGCCTTTGGCCGCCTGAACTTCCCGCTCAAGAACGCGCTGTTCTCCCTGGTGCTCATCCAGATGATGGTGCCCGGCCAGATCTTTATCATCCCGCAGTACGTCATGGTCTCCAACCTGGGCATGATGAACACCATGTTTGCCCTGGTCTTCCCCGGTATGGTCACCGCGTTTGGCACCTTCCTGCTGAAAACCGGCTATCAGGGCCTCCCGCGTGACCTGGAGGAAGCCGCCGCTATCGACGGGTGCAACATCGGCCAGCGCTTCCTCTTCATCATGGCTCCGCTGACCCGGTCCTCTATGGTCTCCCTCGGCATCATGACCGCCGTGTTCGCCTACAAGGACCTGATGTGGCCCATGATCGTGTGCACCAACGCCACCAGCACCACCCTGTCCGCCGCTCTGTCGAAAATGCAGGGCCAGTACAGCAGCAACTATCCTCAGATGATGGCCGCTGCCCTGATGGCCTGCCTGCCGATGATCGTCCTCTACCTCTGCTTCCAGAAGCAGTTCGTCCAGGGCATCGCCACCTCGGGTGGCAAGCTGTAAAACCAGCGTCAACCCTTCCCGCCGGGCAGGCGAAACTGCGTCTCACAGTTTCGCCTGCCGTGGCCCCGTCCGCGCCGGCAGGCATACAAAGGGGGACAGGCCCTGCCCCTCTTTTTATACCCGCCGCCGTCCACCCGTCCCGGAAAGAGAGGTCTTTTTCATCATGCCCCAGGAAGAGCACTACCACGAGACCACCCGCTTCCGCTGCCTGGAATACCTGCACCGGCAGTCGGATTCGCTCTATCTGACCATGTGCGGAATGGAGCACTGCACGCCCGGGAAGGCCTACGGTCCGGCCAGCCGGTCGGGCTACCACCTGCACGTCATTCTCACCGGCGAGGGCACGATGGAGGTCAACGGCCAGCACATGATCCTCCACTCCGGCCAGCTCTTTCTGGAAAAGCCGGGCGAAGTCACCCACTACTATGCCCACCGGGACAACCCCTGGACCTATTGCTGGGTGACCTTTTCCGGCACCAAGGCGGAGTATTACATGAGACAGGCCGGCTTTGCCGACGGGGTAAATGTGCTCAACAGCTATGTGGACACCAACGAGTTCTACGACCTGGCCAACCAGCTGCTCACCAAGCCGGAGCTGAACCTGGCCAATGACCTGCGCCGGCAGGGCCTGCTCTATCAGTTCATCAGTCTGGCCGTGGAGTCGCACAACCGCTCCTCCAACGGCCACCGCAACGCGGAGTATTCGCCCGACTCCTACGTGGACCACGCGCTGGACTTTATCCGCAACAACTACGCCAGCATCAAGGTGGCGGATATCTCCAACTACATCGGCATCAACCGCAGCTACTTCACCAACATCTTCAAGCAGCGGGTGGGCATCTCGCCGCGCGAATACCTCATCTCCATCAAGCTGCGCGAGAGCGCGCAGCTGCTGATCTCATCCGACCTGCCGGTGCAGGACATCTCCCGCCGCGTCGGCTATGACAACCCGCTCACCTTCTCCAAGATGTTCAAGCGGGCCTACGGGGTCAGCCCGAAGCACTACCGCAGCCAGCCGGAGGAGGAGCGCCGGAGCCTCCAGGCGCCTGCGCTCCCGCAGGCCGGCCGATAGCAGACACATCATCACCGCCGCAGCACGCGGCTGACAGGAGGATTTTCCCATGCGTATTCAGTTTGACAGCACGACAAACGCCTTTACCCTCACCACCCGGAACACGACCTATCAGATGCGCGTGGACCGACTAGGTCACCTGCAGCACCTATATTACGGCCGCCGGGTGGAGGGCGACCTGCTGGATGACCAGATACTGCCGGCCAACTATGGATTTTCCCCTGTCCCCTACCACTGCCGCGCGGAGCAGGACTTCTCCCTGGACATCATGCCGCAGGAGTACACCGGCTGCAACACCGGCGACTTCCGGGTGAGCTGCCTGGGCGTCTCCGGCGCGGACGGGGCCGCGGGCGCGGACTTCTGCTACGTCCGCCACGAGATTCTGCCCGGCAAATATCAAGTAGACGGCCTGCCGTGCGTCTATGACAACGGTGGCGAGGCGGAGACCCTCGTCATCCATCTGGCCGATCCGGTCACCGGGCTGCAGCTTGAGCTCTCCTATGGCGTCTTTGACGGTCAAGACGTCATCACCCGCCAGGCCCGGCTGGTCAACGGCGGCGGGCAGACGATGACGCTCTCCAAGGCGGCCTCGGCCTGCCTGGACCTGCCCTACGGCCAGTGGGATCTCATCCACTTCCACGGCCGCCACTGCATGGAGCGCCAGATGGAGCGCCTGCCGCTCAGCCGGGCGGTCCACACCGTCTCCTCCCGCCGCGGCGCCTCCAGCCACCATCACAATCCCTTCGTCATCCTCTGCGACCATGCGGCCACCGAGGATGCGGGGGACTGCTACGGCATCATGCTGGTCTACTCCGGCAGCCACCGCACCGATATCGAGGTGGACCAGACCGGCTGCACCCGCGCCGTCACCGGCATCCACGACGAGCTGTTCTCCTGGACGCTTACTCCGGGCGAGGCGTTTGACACGCCGGAGGTCATCCTCTCCTTCACCCATGAGGGCCTTGCGCGCCTGTCGCAGAACTATCACCGTATCATCCGCCACAACGTCTGCCGCGGCGCGTGGAAGCTCGCCCGGCGGCCCATCCTGATCAACAACTGGGAGGCGACCTATTTTCACTTTGACGCGGACCAGATCGTGGAGATCGCCGCCAAGGCCGCCGAGCTGGGAGTAGAAATGCTGGTGCTGGACGACGGCTGGTTCGGCAAGCGGGACGACGACCACAGCGGTCTGGGCGACTGGTTTGTCAACGAGGAGAAGCTCGCCGGCGGTCTGGACCCGCTCATCGCGCGCATCAATGCCCTGGGAATGCAGTTCGGCCTCTGGGTAGAGCCGGAGATGGTGAGCGAGGACTCCGATCTCTACCGCGCGCACCCCGACTGGGCCCTCACGCTGCCCGGCCGGGAGCCCGCCATGGGCCGCCATCAGCTCGTGCTCGACCTCTCCCGCCCGGAGGTGACGGACTATCTCTACCAGCGGCTGTCCGCCCTGCTGCGCCGGCACAAAATCGACTACATCAAGTGGGACATGAATCGCAATATGACCGACGTCTACAGCCGTGCCCTCCCGCCCCAGCGGCAGGGCGAGGTGGCGCACCGCTATCTGCTCGGCCTCTACCGGCTGCTCGACCGGCTGACCGGCGAGTTCCCGCAGGTGCTCTTTGAGGGCTGCGCCGGCGGCGGCGGACGGTTTGACGCCGGCATGCTGGCCTACTTCCCCCAGATCTGGTGCAGTGATGACACGGACGCGGTGGAGCGCCTGGCCATCCAGCACGGCACCTCCTTCGGCTATCCCGTCTCCACGGTGGGCGCGCACGTGTCCGCCTGCCCCAATCACCAGACCGGCCGGACCACGCCGCTGGGCACCCGGGCGGTGGTCGCCATGGCCGGCACTTTCGGCTACGAGCTGGACCTGAACAAGCTCTCGGCAGAGGAGATCTACGAGGTCTGCTATCAGGTCGAGGACTTCAGGCGCTACTACCACCTGATTCAGGACGGGCTGTACTATCGCCTGACAGACGTGCCGCAGGAGGGCTGGTTCACCGCCTGGCAGACCGTCTCCCCTGACCAGAGCGAGGCGCTGGTGAGCGTTGTACTCACCCACCCGCGGGCGAACACCCCGCTTGTCCACCTCCGCCTGAAGGGGCTGTCCCCCCAGGGGCGCTACCGCGTGGAGAGGCTCAGCTTCTTCGGGACCCTCAATCCGCCGGACACCGCGGGTGAGACGGGGGCAGCCCGGGCCGGGCGCACCTGGTCAGGCGCCGCGCTGATGTACGCCGGATATACCCTGCCGCAGTTTTTCGGCGACTTCCCCAGCGTACAGATTCACTTCGTACGGGTCTGACCGCCCGCAGAGCAGAGGAGGCTGCGTAATTTGATCGACCGGCTGAAACAGTGGTATGCCGACGAGCGGGAAAAACTCACCGGCCTGCCGCGTCAGGACCGAATCCGCTACATCTGGGACTACTACAAGCTCTACCTGATCGCCCTGGCGGCCCTGCTGCTCATCGGCGGCACCACCGCCTGGCACCTGGCGACCACACCGGCGGAGAACTGGTTTTTCGCCTGCTTTGCCAACACCACCGCCAACCTCGGCGAGGGCAGCGGTTTTTATGAGGGCTTTGCCGGCTACGCCGGCTATGACCTGCGGGAGAAAAACCTGCTCTTTGAAGATCAAATCTTCTGCCAGCCCTCGGACGAGACGGTGGGCAACACCTATTACGAGCTGCTGGTGGCCTATCTGGATGCGGGCACGCTGGATGTCGTGCTGATGGGAGAGGAGGACCTCGTCGCCCTGGGCGAGACGGGGCGTCTGCTCGACCTGCGGGACGAGCGCACGGCGGCGCTCTGTGAGGCCTATGACGGCCGTCTGGTCTATTGCACCTCCGCTGAAGGGGAGGAAATCCCCGTCGGCATCGACCTCTCGGACACCGCGCTGGCCAGGGACGCCTACGGCGGGGACTGCGTGCTCGGCGTCTCGGCCAATGTCCCGCACCCCGACCAGGTGCCTGTCTTTCTGTCCTATCTGCTCGAGGAGGGAGCGTCATGAATTTTCTGCGCAGTTTTCTGGACAACAACAGCGTCTTCGGCCAGCTGATGACCCGCTGCGGCATCATCATCGCGGCCAACATTCTCTTTGTTCTCTGCTCCATCCCGGTGGTCACCGCCGGCGCGGCGTGGGCGGCGCTCTATACCGTCATGCTCAAGACGCTCTACCGTGACCCGGAGCTCAATCCCTTCCGCACCTTCCTGGAGGGCCTCCGGGAGAACTGGAAGCAGGGCACCGCCGTCTGGCTGATCGGCTTGGCCCTCGCCGTGCTGCTCTATCTGGAGCACTTCTGGGTCAGCCAGGCGGAGGGCGTCATCGGCATGCTGCGCTATCCGCTGCTCGGGCTGGGGCTGATTCTGGCCGTGCTGGTGTGCTACCTCTTCCCCACCATGGCCACCTTCCGAGCCACCCTCCCGCAGCTGCTGAAAAACTGCGTCTACTTCGCCGTGAAGCGCCCGGTCACGCTGGTGCTGGTCTTGCTGGCCCACATGGTCCCGCTGGGGCTGACCTGGCTGGATCGGGCCAACCTCCCGCTCTACGCCTTCCTGTGGTGCACCTTTGGCTTTGCGGCCGTCGCCATGTTCTCCTCCTCCCTGCTGCTCAAGCTCTACCGGCCCTATCTTCAGAGGATGGAACCGGAGGAGGAGACGCCCTCCGCTCCGGAAGCCCCGTCCGAGGCGCAGGTGCTTGAGGAGATGGAGAAGCTCGGAATGTAAGCTCGCGCCGCCCGGAGAGGATGACAGACAGTCCCTCCGGGCGCTTTTTTTGACATCCTGAAGCTGTCACAAGGCGGCAAAATATGGTATAATCGCTCATCCGACCCAGGCCGCCGCCTGGCTCAATACCGTCTTTCGAGGTGAGGCAGATGAATCTTCAGGAAGTATTGAATTCCGGTGACCTGTATCAGGTGGGAAAATGGACCGATGAACACTACTTTGAGTACCTTCAACAGATGGAGGAATACAACGCCGCCGGGTACACCGCGGAAGGGCAGGCGAAAAAGGCGGCCATCCTGCGCCGGCTCTTTGCCGAGGTGGGAGAGAACGCCTATATCCAGGCCCCCTATTACGCCATGTGGGGCGGGCGCCATGTCCACCTCGGGAAAAACGTCTACATCAACTTCAACTGCACCCTCGTGGACGACGCGGAGATCTATATCGGCGACGGCACCATGATCGCGCCGAACGTCACCATCGTCACCGCCTCGCATCCGCTCTCGCCCGATCTGCGCGCCCAGGGTTATGGCTACAACAGCCCCGTATGGATTGGAAAAAATGTCTGGATCGCCTCCAACGTGACCATCCTGCCCGGCGTGCACATCGGGGACAACACTGTGATCGCCGCCGGCTCGGTCGTGACACATGACCTGCCGGCCGGCGTCTTCGCCCTCGGGACCCCGGCCCGCGTGGTCCGGGAGATCGGGCCGGAGGACGAGGTCTTCTACCGGCACGGCATGCGCGCGGAAGATCATCTGGTGCAGGCCCCCTGAGTCCGACGGCACGTCTCTAGGCATATTTATCTCTCTTTTTTACTTTAAAGATAGAAATTATGTATTTTTATGGGATAAATTGTGACCTCTTTGTAAACATTAGCGCTCTCCTATTGACAGTGCTAACCTCGTGTGTTATCTTATAGGCGTACCGAGAAAGAGGTACCAAGAAGGTCCCAGCAAGACCTCCGAACGAAACCGAGTAACATCGAATCGAATGGAGGAATGAATTATGTTACCCAGCATCTTTGGTGAAAATCTCTTTGACGAGTTCTTTGACGACGCGTTTGACCGCAGCTTTTTCGGCGGACGCAACCCCCTGTATGGCAAGCATGCCAAGAACCTGATGAAGACGGACGTGCGGGAGGGCAAGGACAGCTACCAGGTGGCCATTGACCTGCCCGGCTTCCAGAAGGATGAGGTCCATGTGGAGCTCAAGGACGGGTATCTGACCGTCAGCGCTGCCAAGGGCCTGAACAAGGACCAGAAGGACAGCGAGGGCCGCTATATCCGCCAGGAGCGCTACGCCGGCACCTGCAGCCGCAGCTTCTATGTCGGTGACGTGAAACCGGAGGAAGTCAAGGGCAAGTACGAGTCCGGCGTCCTGGAGCTGACCATTCCCAAGAAGGGCGCGCCCGAGGTGGAGACCTCTCACCGGATCGCCATCGAATGAGCGTGCGCGGCAAGTACCGTCATTCCGAATCTCAGACTAACAAAACCCGGTCCCGCTTCGGCGGGGCCGGGAAATTTTTTGCCCTCCGGTTTTCACCGGAGGGCACTTTATGTTATGTTGTATGCCGCCGCCCGGCTCAGTCAATCTCGGGGAAGATGGGCTTGAGCGCGGGATAGATCTTGCGGAACTTCTGATAGCGCTCCTCATAGCGCGCGGCGATGGCGGGGTCCGGCTCGACGGTGTCCACCACGCGGACCATCGCGTCGCAGACCGCCTGCACGGAGGGATAGGCCCCGCAGGCCACCGCGGCCAGCATTGCGCCGCCCATGCCGGGACCCTGCTCCGACTCCAGGATGTCCAGTTTGATGTTGAGCACGTTGGCAATGATCTTGCGCCAGAGCGGGCTGCGCGCGCCGCCGCCGCAGATCTTGCTGCGCTCGATGCGGATGCCGAGGCTTCTGGCCACCTCGAAGGAGTCGCGGATGGCGAAGGCCACGCCCTCGAGCATCGCCTGAGTCATGTCGGCGCGGGTGGTATCCATCGTCATGCCGACAAAGGTGCCGCGGGCGTTCGTGTCGTTGATCGGGCTGCGCTCGCCCATCAGGTAAGGCAGGAAGTAGACGTGGTTATTGCCCAGCTTGTCGTCGGTGATGGGGGCCTGGTTGGCGCCGTAGTCGCTCGTGCCGATGATGTCCTCCATCCACCACTTGTTGCAGGAGGCGGCGGAGAGCATGCAGCCCATCAGATGGTAATAGCCGTCAGCGTGGGCGAAGGAGTGCAGGCCGTTGAACTGGTCTACCCCGAAATGCTCGGAGGAGATAAAGATGGTGCCCGACGTGCCGAGGGAGATGTTGCACTTGCCCTCTCCCACCGTGCCGGTGCCGACGGCGGCGGCGGCGTTATCCCCCGCGCCGGCGGCCACGATCACCTGCTCCGGCAGGCCGAGCTCGGCCGCCATCTCCGGCTTAAGGGTGCCCACCGGCTCGTAGCTCTCGTAAATCTTCGCCATCTGCTCCTCGCTCAGGCCGCAGATGTCCAGCATCTCACGGCTCCAGCACTTGTGCTCCACATCAAAGAGCAGCATGCCGGAGGCGTCGGAGACATCTGTGCAGTGATTTCCGGTGAGCATATAGGCCAGGTAGTCCTTGGGCAGCATCACCTTGGCGATGCGCGCAAAGTTCTCCGGCTCATGCTTGCGCAGCCAGAGCACCTTGGGCGCGGTAAAGCCGGCGAAGGCGATGTTGGCCGTCCAGGCGCTCAGCTTGTCCTTGCCGATCTCTCCGTTGAGGTAGTCCACCTCCTGCGACGTGCGGCCGTCGTTCCAGAGGATGGCGGGCCGGATGACCTTGTCCTCCGCGTCCAGCACGACCAGGCCGTGCATCTGGCCGCCGAAGCTGATGCCGGCCACCTGGCTCTTGTCCACGTCCTGCACCAGTTCGCGGATGCCGGCCACCGACTGGCTCAGCCAGTCCTCCGGGTTCTGCTCCGACCAGCCGGGATGCGGGAAGAAGAGGGGATACTCCTTGGAGACTACGTTGACAATCTTGCCCTCGCCGTCCATCAGCAGCAGCTTGACCGCGGAGGTCCCCAGGTCCACACCGATGTAATACATAGCTCTCTGACGCTCCTTTTCTGCAGTTTGCCATAGGCGTTTTCCGTCCGATGGAATGATATGTTAAGTGTACCGCAACTTCACAAAGTGGGCAAGGACGATCTTTAGAAAATTGGGCGGTTTGCTCAATATTTTCTGTCTGTCTTGCCTCTCTCGGACGGTTCTGATATGATGATAAATATTTTGGGGGAAGAGGCGGTCCTTTTATGGCAAATTCTCCGGCCTATCAGGCTGTGCAGGAACAGATTCGGGCGCTGGCGCAGTTTTACCGCACCTACAGTGCCGAGAGCGCCCGGCAGGAGCGGGAACGGCGCAGCGGCCTGGGATGGCTCGGCGAGTTCTTCTCCTCCGACCGGCGATTTTCCAACGACGAGATGCACACCCGCTTCTACGAGGAGGTACGCGCGCGCATACAGGTACTGGCCGAGGCAATCGGCGCGCTGCCGGAGACGGAGGCGCGGCAGGCAGCCATGCAGGCGGTGGACATCCTCTTTGACCCCGTCAAGCCAGACGAGCGCGATACCGCCGGCTGGATGCGCTTTGCCGCCGAGCCGCTGTGCGAGCCGCTGCTGCGCTATCTTGACCGGCCGACACTGGAGACTCTCTACCGGCGCTACAACGAAGTCTATCCCAAGCAGCTCCAGTTTCCCGCACAGGTCAAGCTGCGCCGGGAGATGGAACGGCTGCTGCGTCAGGCATAAGGAATACGGCGCATCGGATAAGCTGCCCGGTGCGCCGCATTCGTCTTTGCACTATGCCTCAAACCATTTCTTCAGGTCCAGCTCCTCCACGCAATGCTGGCACCGGCAGTCGTAGAAAAAGGTCCGGATCGGGCTGGCCATCCACAGCAGCCGCCCACAGTTCGGGCAACGCCAGCCGGACAGCCAGAGTATCAGATTCGCCGCCAACAGCGCGGCCGCGACCGCCAGCAACACAGGCGCCCCGCGTCCTTCCGGTGCTCCCATCCAGAGAAACAGGACGGCATCGAGCAGAAACGCCGCCCAGAGCAGCACGGACACCGCCCGTACAGTACGCAAGCTCCATTTTCGTCTCATACGCTGCCCCCCCCCCTCGCAGAAAATATCCGGCTCCGCTGTCACAATCATAGCAGAGCCGGATATTCTGTCAAGGATGTATGGAGAAACATTCAGAGGAATTCAGATCTGTCCGGAGGCAGCCGTCCCCTCCTTCGCCTTGCGGCCGCGCCGCCAGGTCCAGAGGCAGAGCAGGGCGAAGAGCCCGGCCCCCGCGATGGTGATGCCCCATGCGGCAGCGCCCTCTCCCAGCAGCAGAGTGCAGCCCTCCAGCAGCGTATTCACGCCGAAGACGGAGAAGATGGCAAACGCAAGCCAGCCGAGCAGGCCGTCCGGCATCTTGCTGCGCAGCAGATAGCCGGCCAGCATCCCGATCAGGTCGGCGGCAAACAGGCCCACCGAGCAGGCCAGCCAGACGACGAGCGCGTTTTGCAGCCCCTCGCTGGCGGCGAAGGTGATGGCGGTCAGCTGCGTCTTGTCCCCCAGCTCAGCCAGGAAAAAGGTGCCGAACACGGCGAGAATCGGGTGGGCGCTCTGACTGCCCGCCTTTTCCTCCTCCTCTTCATCCTGGCGCAGCTGAGACCAGGCAAAGTAGAGAAAGGCGAGTGCGGCCACCAGCTTGATGAGGTAGTCCGGAATAAACTGGCTGATGAGCGCGCCGGCCCCCACCGCCAGCGCATTGAGCGCGAGGATGGCGGCCGCCGAGCCGATGACGATGTCGCGCAGCTTATAGCGCGAGGCCATCGCCACCAGCAGCAGTTGGGTCTTATCGCCCATCTCGGCGATGAACATGGTGCCCAGGATCTGGAAAAACAGGAGCATATCGCTCTTCCCCTTTCCGCCGCCCTCGCTGCAAAAATAAAGGGCAGCTGTAAAAATACAACTGCCGACAACAATCCCATGCACGGCAGTCTCTGCCATACATGAGTCTCGTTATTTCATATCAGCCAGGCCGGAAGGGGCCAGTATGTTGACTGATCACGCCGGGGCGCCAACTACTCCCTCATGTGTTTTGAAGTATACCATATCCTGCCGTCCATTGCAAGCCATTGGCGGCAAAAAGTTTGTGAAAGCCCTGGTTTTTCCGGAAATCCCCCCGCTTTTGTGTTAGTTTGTGCTAACTCAGAAGTCCGAGTGCCTCCGCCGTCTCGCGGCGGCGCCCTGCCGCGGACTCCGCGAGCATCCGGTCCTTGACCTTCATCAGCCGGACGGCGCCGCCCCGCTCGTTCTCCTCCAGCTTCAGGGAGATCACGCGGATATTTTCCTCCAGGTCCGGAATCATCACGTGCTCCAGGGCGTTGACACGGCGGCGGGTGCTCTCGATCTCTCCGGCGAGCATCTGCGTGGTCTTCTCCATCTGGGCCAGACGGAGCAGGTCGGGAAACACCGCCGTGAGGGTGTCCACCGCCCCGTCCAGCTCGCCGCTGGTGGCGGCAAAGCCATAGGGGTAGCGCTCCCCCTCAACCCCGACCCGGGTCTGAAAGCGGTAGACCGGCGTCTCGACGCCCATGATATTGGCGCGGCCCACCTCCAGCGCTGTGCTCCGGCAGGGATAGAGCAGCGCCTGCTCCAGCCCCTCGGCGGACATGAGGGCGGCGGCGACGTTGAACGAGCGGTAGGCCCGCATCAGCCCCTCCTCCACCCGCGTGCGCAGGGCGCGGTTTTCCCGAATCAGCTCGAGAAACCGCCGCATCAGCTCATCCCGCTTGTCGCGCAGCAGCTTATGGCCGCGCAGCGCGGTGCGCAGCCGGTGCTTGAGGCGCATGAGCTCCATGCGGGTGGCATTTACCGTTGCAGTGGGCACCGTCCATTCCTCCTCTGTCACGCCCGCCCCTCTGCGCGGCGGGGCAGATACTTTTTGATCATCTCCGGCGCGATGCGCTTGAGCTCCTCCTCCGGCAGCATGGACAGCAGCTCCCAGCCCAGATCGAGCGTCTGCTCGATGCTGCGGTTCTCCTCCGGCCCCTGGGCGACATAGCGCTCTTCAAACGCGCCGGCAAAGCGGGCATAGAGCAGATCGGTGGGAGAGAGCGCCGCCTCACCCAGGATACTCATCAGCTCCCGGTTCTCCTTGCCGGCGGCATAGGCCGCGAAGAGCTGGTTCATCGTGCCAGCGTGGTCCTCCCGCGTCTTGCCCGCGCCGATGCCCTTGTCCTTCAGACGGGAGAGGGATGGGAGCACGTCGATGGGCGGCAGGATGCCCCGGCGAAAGAGCGCCCGGGAGAGGATAATCTGCCCCTCGGTGATATAGCCGGTGAGGTCGGGGATGGGGTGTGTCTTGTCATCCTCCGGCATGGTGAGGATGGGGATTAAGGTGATGGAACCGGGCCGGTCCCGCTGGCGACCCGCCCGCTCATACAGGGTGGCGAGGTCGGTGTACAGATAGCCCGGATAGCCGCGCCGTCCGGGCACCTCCTTTTTCGCCGCGGAGATCTCACGCAGCGCCTCTGCGTAGTTCGTGAGGTCGGTCAAAATGACGAGCACGTGCAGCCCCATTCGAAAGGCGAGGTACTCCGCCGCGGTGAGCGCCATACGCGGGGCGGCAATGCGCTCCACGGCGGGGTCGCCCGCGAGGTTGACAAACAGCACCGCGCGGTCGATCGCCCCGGTGCGGCGAAACTCACGCACGAAGTACTCGGACTCCTCAAAGGTGATGCCAATGGCCGCGAAGACGACGGCAAAGCCGCCCTCTCCGCCCGGCACCCGCGCCTGCCGGGCGATCTGTGCGGCCAGCTGGTTGTGCGGCAGGCCGGAGCCGGAGAAGATCGGCAGCTTCTGCCCGCGCACGAGGGTATTGAGCCCATCAATGGCGGAGATACCGGTCTGAATAAACTCGTCCGGATAGTCGCGCGCGGCGGGATTCATCGCCAGGCCGTTGATATCGCGGTACTCCTCCGCCAGAATCGCCGGACCGCCGTCCGCCGGCTCGCCCATGCCGTTGAAGACCCGTCCGAGCAGGTCGGGGGAGACGGCCAACTCCAGCGGGCGGCCGAGAAAGCGCACGCGCGCCTGGGCCAGATTGATGCCGGCGGCGGGCTCAAAGAGCTGGACCACCGCGTGGTCCCCGTTTACCTCCAACACCTTGCCGCGGCGCACGGTGCCATCGGGCAACTCAATCTCCACCATCTCATCATAGGCCGCCCCCTGCACGCGGCGCACCACCATCAGCGGGCCGGTGATCTCAGCGGCCGTCTTATACTCTCGAATCATCCGTCCTCCGCTCCTTTCCCGATGACGGCGGAAATCTGCCGCTCCATATCCGCGGCGAGGCGGGCGTAGACCTCCTCATACTGCCCGGCCGGGACGGTCTTGGCCCGCCCGATCCCGGCGCGCGCCTCTATGGCAAAGAGGCCGGCCGGGCGCGCGCCTCGCCCGATGGCGTCGCGGCAGAGGCGGTCATAGTCCAGAATCAGCGCCAACATTCGGTCCTGCCGCCGGTAATCGGAAAAGGCGTCCACCGCCACAAAGGCGTTCTGCTGCAAAAAGTCCTCCCGGAGCATCCGCGCCGTCTCCAGCGTGAGCTGGTCGCCGGGCGGGAGGGAGTCCTTGCCCACCAGCTGGACAATCTCCTGCAGGCCCGCCTCCTCCTGCAGCAGGGCGAGGGCGCGCGCCCGGCGCTCCAAAAACTGCGGTCCGAGGTGCTCCTCATACCATGGGCGCAGGTTGTCCAGATAGAGGCTGTGGGAGTTGAGCCAGTGGATGGCCGGGAAATGCCGGCGGTAGGCCAGCGACGCATCCAGCGACCAGAAGACTTTGACAATCCGCATGGTCGCCTGGCTGACCGGCTCAGAGAGGTCGCCGCCCGGCGGGGAGACCGCACCGACGGCAGTCAGTGAGCCGATCCGCCCCGCCTTGCCGCCCAGGCAGTCCACCACGCCCGCCCGCTCGTAAAACTGCGCCAGACGGGAGGCGAGGTAGGCCGGATAGCCCTCCTCGCCCGGCATCTCCTCCAGGCGGCCGGACATCTCGCGCAGCGCCTCCGCCCAACGGGAGGTGGAGTCGGCGATGACAGCCACGTCGTAGCCCATGTCGCGGAAATATTCGGCGATGGTGATGCCGGTGTAGACCGACGCCTCGCGCGCCGCCACCGGCATATCGGAGGTGTTGGCGATCAGAACAGTGCGCTTCATCAGCGGCTCCCCGCTGCGCGGGTCGGTCAGCGCGGGAAACTCCCGCAGCACGTCGGTCATCTCGTTGCCGCGCTCGCCGCAGCCGATATAGACCACGATATCGACGTCTGCCCACTTGGCCAGCGCGTGCTGCACCATCGTCTTGCCCGAGCCGAACGGACCGGGCACGGCCGCCGTGCCCCCCTTGGCGAGGGGGAAAAAAGTGTCGATCACCCGCTGCCCGGTGGCCAGCGGGCGGGAGGGGGAATATTTTCGACGGACCGGGCGGGCCACACGCACCGGCCAGCGCTGCAGCATGGTCAGCTCGCGCACATCGCCGTCCGCCTGCCGCAGCGTGGCAATCACGTCGGTGACGGTAAAGCGTCCGGAGGTGACGGACAGCAGCTCTCCCTTCAGCCCGGGCGGAACCAGAATCCGGTGCTCGGTGGAGGAGGTCTCCTGCACCGTGCCCAAAATGTCTCCGCCCTCCACCCGATCGCCCGCTCGTGCGGCGGCGGAGAAGTCCCACCGGCGCGTCCGGTCCAGCGCCGGGACCTCCACGCCGCGGCGCAGGCTGTGCCCCGCCTGCCTGCGGATCTCCTCGAGGGGGCGCTGGATGCCGTCGTAGATATTCTCCAGCAGGCCGGGGCCCAGCTCCACGGAGAGCGGATGTCCCGCCGTCTCCACTCCCGCGCCGGGACAGAGTCCGGAGGTCTCCTCATAGACCTGGATGGCGGCCGCGTCGCCGCTCATATTCAAAATCTCGCCGATCAGCCTCTGCGGGCCGACGCGGACCACGTCGGCCAGGTTGGCCTCCTGCATGCCGGTGGCGACCACCAGCGGACCGGATACCTTGACGATCTTGCCCATATCGGCTATCTCCTTCCTGGCGCGCCCTCCCCGTCCGCCGGACGGTCGGAGAGGACGGCCCCCACCGCGCGCTCCACCGCGCTGTTCACACCCGCCGCCCCGAGGCCGAGCGACCCGGCCCGGCCCGGAATGGGGACAATTGCAAGCCGCGCCTGGCCGCGGCACCGCTCCAGCTCGTCCGGCAGCTGGGCCGCGAGCTGCTCGGTCAGATAGAGGATAGCCGTCTCCCCGCCGCGCTCCAGCCGGCGCAGAATCCCGCGCGCCTGTTCTGCCGTCTCCGCCGGGAAGACCTCCAGCCCAAGCGCCTGAAAGCCGAGCACGCTCTCCCGGTCGCCCAGCACCGCAATCTGAGCCATTTCACTCACCCAGCCTTTCCCGAATTGCCCCGGCATGCAGCCCGGCGAGCAGCCCTGTCAGGATCACGCGCACGGTGACATACTCGCGCTCCCGTGCGGCCAGATAGGCGATGAGCGGCTGCTCCCCGAAGGGGACCATCTGTGCCGCACGGAGGAAGCCGTCCAGCGCGCGGCCGCACGCCCGCTCCGGCGCCGCCATCTCGCCGCCCTCCGCCGCATGCACCCCCAGCCGGGCGGCGTCCTCCAGCGCGGTGCCCGCATAGAGCTCCGCCGGCACGCGGCCGTGCCCTGCGGCCTCTGCCAGACGGCCGGGGGCAATTTCCCCGCCCTCGAGCAGCACGCCGCGCAGGAAGTCCACCCCCCGGCCCGTTCGCAGCACCCGCACCAGCGTGCGCAGGTTTGCCGCGTCCACCTGCAGGCGCACATACCCGGCCAGGAAGGCGGAGCCGCTCTCCTCCGCCAGAGCGGACAGCTCGGCAAAACAGGCCCGATCGAGCAGCACGTCCGCCCGCTGCGGGTCGTGCGACCGCTCCAGCACCTCCCAGGCATCCCGGGCCGCCCGGGCCAGCACCGGGGGCAAGGCGTCGGTCTGTCCCGTCTCGAGCGCGCGCGCCAGCACCGCGCCGGGGATGCGCCCGGCGTCCACCAGCAGGAGGGCGGCAGCTTCTTCCCCCCGTGCGCGTGCCTTGAGCACCGCCTTGGCGTTATGGTAGTCATACGGGGCGCGGAACACGTCCACCATCCGCAGATCCGGCACCAGACCGGACAGGCCGGCGGCCACGCGCGCGCGCATCCCGGCGATCATCCGGTGCACCCCGTCCGCGTCCACCCGGTCGGGCACCGGGTATCCGCACTCGGCCAGCACCAGCGCGGCCTCGCGGGCCGTGGGTGCCTCCAGCATCCGCTCAATCTGAGCGCCGGAGAGCAGGGATCTCTCCTGCGCGCGAATCCACGCGGAGAGAAAGAGATAGTCGGTCTCCCGAATTTTACTTTTTCTCCGCAATGCCGTCCCTCCTCATCCAAATAGCACGTGAGCTGCCTGGCCGGAGAGCCGGCCGCGCACCCGGCGCAGCAGGGAGGCAAAGGTGCAGTTGACCTCCACACTCCCGTCGGTCAGAATCAGGCCACCGCGAAAGTCCCGCGTCTCCTGCGCGAGCGTGAGTGCCCCCCTCTGGCCCGCGTGCCGGCGCAGCTCATTGGCCCGCGCGGCCACCCGGTCTCCGCAGCGCAGCCGGTCGGCCGGGCAGAGGATGATCTCCTCCCGTCCGCTTCCGGCGGCGTGGCCGGCCAACTCAGCCAACAGATTGACATAATCTCTCTCCGGCAGGGCGCAGAGCGCCTCCAGCGCGTGGGCAAACGCCTCGTCGAGCAGGGCCTGGCGGCAGGCGAGCTGCGCCTGGCGGCTCGCCCGCTCCGCCGCGCCGGTCAGCCGCCTGTGGCGGGCCGCGGCGTCCTGCTCGCCGCGGGCAAGCATCTCCTCCCGCAGCCGCCGGGCCTCGGTGGCATAATTTGCGCGGACGCCGTCCGCCCTGGCGCGCGCGGCGGCGAGGATGGCCTCCGCCTCGGCGCGCGCGTCCCCGGCAATGCGGCCGGTCATCCGTTCGATTCCGTTCATCCGTCCATCCCGCCTTTTCATGCCTACGGCCCGCCCATCAGAGCGCGTTCATCAGCATCAGAATGGAGGCGAGGAGGGAGAGGATCGCATAAAACTCCACCGTCACGCAGAGGATCATCCCCTTGGTCCAGTCATCCGGCTGCTTTGCCACCATATGGATGGACGAGGCGGCCACGCGGCCCTGATAGACCGCCGAACGGTACCCCCCGATCGCCATGGGAAGGCAGGCGATCAGGATCGTCAGCCCCTGTGTGACGGTCAGCGGCACCAGTCCGCCGCCAAACACTCCCATCTGCAGCAAGGCAAAAAACCAGATCACCAGTCCGTACAGTCCCTGTGTGCCCGGCACGACCTGCAAAAACAGGCACTTGGAAAAGTGCTCCGGCGCGGCGGCCAGCAGGCCGGCGGCCGCCTCTCCGGCCATGCCGGTGCCGCGGGCCGAGCCGACGCAGCACAGCCCGGCGGCCAGCCCCGCCCCCAGAAAAGCCAGCGCCGTGCCGCCGAAGAGTTGGATGAATTCCGTCATGTCAGTGTTCCTCCTTTACCAGCTCGGTATACCGCGTCCGGATGCACAGCGGCTGAAAGGGCCGGCCGCCCGGCTCGTAAAAGCGCCCGAAGAACTCCAGGCATTGCAGGCGCAGGTCATGGACAAAGCAGCCGAGCAGGTTGAGCGCAAAGTTGAGCGCGTTGCCCAGCAGGGAGATCACGAGAAAGACCGCCACATTCCCCGGCACCGCCCCGAGCGTGTTAAACACGGTGGCGATGATCGCGCCCGAGAGCATGAGCGCCATCAGGCGGGAGTAGGAGAGGACATCTCCAAACAGACCGGTCACGCCGCGATAGACCGCCCCCGCAAGGCCGCCAAGCGTCCCGGCGACGCTCCGCCGTGCGCGCGCCTGTCCGGCCACGAGCATCCCCGCCCCGGTCAGGAGCGCGGTGACCCCCGCCGTCCGCCCGGCCAGCGGCAGGAGCGCCGCGCCCGCGAGAATCACCCACCACGCTCCCTCGTCCAGCAGGGCGCCGAGCGCGTCGCCGGAGCGGCACTTCTTCGCCACGTTGACGGCCATTCCGGTCAGCGTCTGCGCCAGCCCGAGGGCCAGCGCGCCCAGCAGGATCGCCAGTGTATCGTCCAGCGGCGTGAAGAGCGCGGGCAGCGCGACAAAGGACGTTCCCGGATACAGCAGCGCCGCCAGCCGCGGCAGAAAATCGCCCAAAAAGCTGCCGGTGAGCGCCCCGAAGAGAAAGGTGCTCCCGCCGCACAGTCCGAGCAGATCGCCAAAATTGCCCAGACTTCCCCCCGCGCGCATCCGGAACCGGATCACCAGCCACGCGCCGGCCATCAGCAGGCCGTAAGCCATGTCCGCCATCATCATGCCATAGAAGAGGACAAAGAAGGGCGCCATGAGCGGGTTGGGGTCCACCGTGCCGTAGCGCGGCAGGGCATACATCTCCGTCACCACATTCAGCGGGCGGCTCAGCGGATTGTTGCGCAGCCGGACCGGCACCTCGCCGTACTCCTCCGGGTCCGGGTCGGTCAGCTCCCAGGCGCAGGGAAAGCGCGCCAGCACGACCAGCAGTTCCTGCTCCTCCGGTGCGCTCACCCAGCCCTCGAGCAGAATCGTCCGCTCGGTGTGCAGCAGGCGCGCGCGTTCCTCCTCCCGCTGTTCCTCCTGGGCCAGACGGTCCAGCGACAGGCGCAGCGTCTCCCGCCCCCCGGCCTGCGTGGCGACGGCCGCAGCCGCCTCCGCACCGCGCGCGGTCTCGGCCGCGATCTCCCGGTCCAGCCGCTCGAGATTGGCGCGCGCCGTCCCGGTCAGCCCGGGAAAGCGGACCGGCGTAAATCCCCACGCGCGCAGCACCTCCTGTGCGGCGGGTGCGTCCTCCCGATGCGCGAGCAGCAGCAGGCAGCGCTGTCCCCGGTCCCGGCCCACCTCTTTCAGGTCGGACAGCGGAGCCGTCTCGGCCAGCTGTTCCCGTATCTCCTCCAGAGAGACGCCGCTTCGGAGCGTTCCGGTGAGCCATACGGTGTGTGCCGTCCCCTGCCGCTCCAGCGGCAGTTCCATCTCCCGCCAGGGCAACAGCGCGGCGCGGCGGGCCAGCAGATGTCCCTTCTCCTCCTCTGCGGCCGCGGCCTCACCGACGGCGCAGTTGACCGCCGCCGCCGTCTCTCGCGCACGGGCACGCAGCCGAGGGTCAAACAGTTCCGCCTCCGTCACCTCCCGTTTGGGGGCCAGCAGCGGCCTTCGTGCCGGGGCCCAGCGGTCCAGGGCCGTCAGCGCGCGGCAGACCTCTTCCCGCTCCGCCCGCACCTCCGCCAGGTCTCCGGCACAGCGCTCCAGCAGTCCGTCCCAAGCCCTGTCCTCCGCCTCCTCCGGCAGGCGCAGCTGCACACAGCCGGCGCGCTGCAGCGCGTCAAGCAGACGGTCCTGCTCGGCGGCAGGCGCAATCAGCCGCACCCTTCTCATCGGGACAATGGCCATCAGACCTGCACCGCCTTTCCTACAATCCACTGCACGGCGCGCTCCATCTGGCGCTCCGCGCGTGCGCGCAGCGCATCGCACGCGCGTTCTCCCTCGGTTCGGATGCGCTCCACCTCCGTCTCCGCCGCCCGGACGGCTTCCGCCAGCGTTCGTGACGCCTCCTCCTGCGCTTGTGTTTCGGTCACCCGGAGCAGCGCCCTGCCGTCCCGCTCCGCCTCAGTCAGCAGGTGCTCTGCCTCCCGGTTGGCCTCGGCCAGCAGGGCGCGCGCCCGCTGCTCGGCCTCCGTGATTGCCCTGACCGCCTCCAGTGACATGTTCTCGCCGCCCTTCTCGTTCCTCTCAAAGCCTCTTCCGCTATGACATCGTTATAGCATATCCTTCCCCAAAACCGAGCACATGACCACGCCTGATTTTTCCAGTGCAGCGATATGTTCTGGACAGCAAAAACGCGCGGGTCGATCGGCTCGACCCGCGCGGCAGCGTGCCGGCCGGGGCCGGTACGCCAATAAAATCTGTCGTTTTGGTAAAACTGCGGCAGGGGAGGAACTCTGTCAGTGACTCAGTGCCTCGGTCAGCAGATTGAGCCCGTCAAGAATCCGCTGTCGCTCCTCCTCGCTCAGGCTCTTGAGCGCCTCGGCAAAGCGGTCACTGGCATAGTTCACCGTCTCAGCCCGCATGGCGCGGAACTTGTCCGTCACCGAGACAAAAATCTTTCTCCGGTCCTGTTCAGCGCGCAGACGCTGAGCCAGGCCCAAACGTTCCAGACGGTCCACCACGCCGGAGGTCGTGCTGTTGGCGCTGCCGGTGGCCCGGGCCAGCTCGCTGATCGGCATCGGCCCGTCCGCGTCCAGGATCATCAACGTCACCGTCTGTGGGTAGGTCAGATTCAATCGTCCCAGATAACCCTGCGACTTGATGGACATCTGCCGGCTTGCCCGCAGGTATGCGTGCAGGATCTCGTTTGCGCTCTCCGTCATGTTATGTCCCTCCCGAAATGCGTTATATACAGATGGTAATCATATCTTAATCCAATTTTTTATTCCCCGTCAACCGCATTCGGGCGCAATTCACGTTTTATTCACACACTTTTTACGCTTTGTTCGTCTTCTGTGCCCGTGCGTTCCTTTCCGGCTGCGACAGTTGACAAGCCGGACGCATACTGCTAAAATGAATCAGTTATCTGTTTTTTAACTGGAACTTTGAAAGAGGAGCAGCTCCTATGCGACATTTTTTCCATGACCTCCGGCGTTATTACCGCTATATTTTCTATTCCGCCAAATGCCTTTTGAAAAATGAGGTGGCCAATTCTTTTCTCAACTGGATCTGGCTGGTACTCAATCCGGTCCTGTTCATGCTGGTCTACGCCTTCGTGCAGATCGTCATTTTCGGGAATGAGACGCCCTATCTGGCCTCCTTTATCTTTATCGCCCTGACCGCCTGGAATTTCTTTAACGCCTGCATCAACGGCAGTGTGCGCATGATGAAGCGATATCAGGGCATCATCTCCAAGGTCTATGTGCCCAAGTTTGTCTTTGTGCTGTCGAATATGATGGTCAACGGATTTAAGATGCTGGTCTCCTTTGCCATCACGCTGCTGTCCGTCTTTCTCTATCAGGTCCCCCTCTCGCCGCTGATGCTCTGGTCCATTCCATACCTGCTGCTGCTGTTTTTGATTACCTTTGGCCTGAGCTGTATCCTGCTGCATATCGGTGTGTTCATTGACGACCTGGCAAATATTGTTCAGATCGGTATGCGGATGCTCTTTTTCCTCTCCGGCGTATTTTATGATCTGGAGGGCCGGCTGGGCGGCCTGGGCGGCGTGATTGCCGAACATCTTAATCCCGCAGCCCACATCATTCTCCAGCTGCGCCATGTCCTGCTCTACAACATCGCGCCCGACCTCTTCTGGTTCCTGATCTGGACGGTCATCGGTGTCTTTCTAACCGCCGTCGGCGTCTCGCTCATCTACCGCTACGAGCGCCGCTATGTCAAGTCCATCTGAGTTTTCTCCGCCGGCCGGTGGCCGGCGGATTTTTTCATTCCGCACTCCCGCTGCCGGTCGGGAAAAAAATTGAAAAATCTCTTGACATCTTGTCCGGCGGCGGGTATAATAACCTTCGTTCCGCGGGAGTAGCTCATCTGGTAGAGCGCCACCTTGCCAAGGTGGAGGTAGCGAGTTCGAGCCTCGTCTTCCGCTCTTTTGCCCAGACGCAAACGTCTGGGCATTTTCTTTCTCGCCAAACTTTTTTTGATTTCCGCTTGTAATGACCGGAGACAGAGCTTATAATAAGGTCTGCAGTCCGTTCGGGCTGAAATTCAAATCAGGCAGAGTAGGTCTGCGCGTGTTGAGACGGCCAGTGCCGTCCCAGTGCCGGCGGAACGGGGAGTTGTCCGCCGGACGAATCGGTCCACGGGACCAGCAGTGCGCAGTCCGCATCCCGCTGCCGCATAGTCGGATTGGCTCGGGATGCGCTCACGCGGGTGAGGCATCCCTTTTTCCGTCTCTCTATGTGGCGACTGCCAAAAGGAGGACCCATGAAACAGGAGAGACTGGAACCCCGAAACCCCTTCCGCGCCTCGCTGGAAGAGCTGCGCAGCCCGCGCGCCCTGGCGCTGACAGCGCTGTTTGTCGGTATCAACATCACCCTCGACCTGCTCAACATCCGCGTACAGGTCACGCCGCAGCTGCGCATCGGCTTCGGCTTTCTCTGCAACGCCTCCGCGTCCATGCTCTTCGGCCCGGTGGTGGGGATGATGGCGGGTGTATGCACCGACGTGCTGGGCTATCTGATGAATCAGGGCGGCGGGGCCTACTTCCCCGGCTACACCCTGACCGCGATTCTGGGCGGGCTGATCTACGGCCTGTGCCTCTATCGTCCCTCGCCGAAGCGGGGCGTGCGGCTGGCACGCTGCTTTGCAGCCAAGGGGCTGGTCAATCTGCTGTGCAATCTGGGACTCAACACCCTCTGGCTCACCCTCACCGGCGGAGAGGCCTTCTTTGCATTGCTGCCGCTGCGGGCGGTGAAAAACCTGCTGCTCTGGCCGATGGAGAGCCTTCTGCTCTTTGCCGTGCTGGAGACGGTGCGGCGCGTGAGCCTGCAGTTTCCCGACGCGCGGCGCGTCTCCGGGAGGAGGGCCGGGCTTTGACGGTGGATGAGGCGCTGGCATACATCCATTCCGTCCGCTGGCAGAGCCGAAAGCCAGGCCTGGAGCGGGTGCGCCGCCTGCTGGACGCGCTGGGCAATCCGCAGCACGGGCTGCAATTCGTCCACGTCGCCGGAACAAACGGCAAAGGCTCCACCTGCGCCTGCATCGCCTCCATCTTACAGGCGGCGGGGTACCGCACGGGGCTGTATACCTCCCCCTTTCTCCGCTGCTTTCATGAGCGCTTCCGGGTAAACGGGGCGGAGATCACCGACGCCGAGCTCTGCGCGCTGGTGGAGGAGGTCCGTCCTGCGGCGGACTCCCTCCCGGAGGCGCCGACCGAATTTGAGCTGATCACCGCGATGGCGATGTGTCATTTCCGCCGGCAGCGCTGCGACATCGTCGTGCTGGAGGTGGGGCTGGGCGGCGCGCTCGACCCCACGAATGTGATCGACTGCCCGGCGCTGGCCGTTATCACCGCCATCGGCCTGGACCACACCCGCGAGCTGGGAGACACCCTCGGCCAGATCGCCGCCGCCAAGGCGGGCATCCTCAAGCCAGGCGGATGCGCCCTCTCTCTCGGCGGAACACCGGAGGCGGACGCGGTGATAGAAGAGGCGGCCCGCGCGCGCGGCGTGCGCCTGGAGACTTTGGACCGCAGCCGGCTTGCCGTGCGCGCCCTGGAACCGGACTGCACCGTGATGGACTTCAGCCCCTATACCGGCCTGCGCCTGCCCCTGCTCGGCAGCTATCAGCCGGAGAACGCCGCCCTGGCCATCGCCGCCGCCCTCGCCTTGCGCCGGGAGGGCTGGGCCATCCCGGACGCTGCCATCCGCCGCGGCATTGAGACGGTGCGCTGGCCGGGGCGCTTTGAGCTGCTGCGGCGGGAGCCGCCCTTTGTCCTCGACGGGGCGCATAACCCGCAAGGGGTCCGCGCCGCCGCCGAGAGCCTCGCCGCGCGCTGGCCGGGACGGCAGTTTACCTATTTAATTGGTATCCTCGCCGATAAAGATGCCGCGCACATGCTCGCGCCGCTCACCGCGCAGGCGCGCGCCTTTGTCACCCTCACGCCCCCCTCCCCCCGTGCGCTGTCCGCGGACGCGCTCGCCCGGATGCTCTCCGAGCGCACCGGCCTGCCCGCCTATCCCGCCGGGACCGCACAGGAGGGAGTCGCGCTCGCTCTGCGTCTGGCCGGCTCGGACGGCGGCGTGTGCGCCCTCGGGAGCCTCTACCTCTCCCACCCCATCCGTGCCGCCGCGCTCGCCCTGCCGGCCAAAGGCGAAAGCCATTGAAAATATTAGCAGTCCGCCCAACTGTCTGTCACTTTTGACAGGCAGTTTTTTCCTGTTTTCTTTTTCTGCTTGTTCACAAACTATTTATACTTCCCCCTATTGACATTTGTTGGGCCGGGTGCTATAGTAACGTTAGCACTCAAGGAAATAGAGTGCTAACAAAGCTAAGACATCGGAACAGAGAGGTGAGGTGGTTGGCCCTGAGTGAGCGGCGCAGGAAGATCCTGCGCGTGGTAGTGGAAAACTACATTGAGACCGCGGAGCCGATCGGCTCGAAGGCCATTGCCGAAAAGGCGGGTCTGACCTGCTCCTCGGCGACCATCCGCAACGAGCTGGCCGCGCTGGAAAAGCTGGGTTACCTCGAGCAGCCGCACACCTCCGCCGGGCGGATCCCCTCCCCGCAGGGCTACCGGCTGTACGTCAACGAGTTGATGGAACAGCACAAGCTCTCCATGCAGGAGACGGAGCGCATCAACAGCGCCCTGAACCTGAAGATGCAGGAGCTGGACCGGGTGATCGAACAGGCCGGG
Organism: Candidatus Onthomonas avicola; assembly: GCA_018710845.1. GTDB lineage: Bacteria > Bacillota > Clostridia > Oscillospirales > Oscillospiraceae > Onthomonas > Onthomonas avicola. The sequence continues at coordinate 1,848 of DVJB01000047.1, read as the reverse complement.
CGCCTGGTCAGCCAGATGACCAATTACCCCGCCTTCTCCCTCACCTCCGGCGGGAGCCAGGTGAGCATCTCGCGCTATGACCTGCTGATGGTGGACAGCAACTCCTTCATCGTCGTGGTCATGACGAGCACAAACGCGGTGCACAACAAGCTGATCCGCCTGCCGACTGACATCACCGAGCCGCAGCTCCAGCTGCTCAACACCCTGCTCAACACCAGCTTTACCGGCAAGAGCCTCTCCGAGCTGAACCCCGAGCTGATGCGGGTGGCGGAAAAGGCGGCCGGCTCGTCCTACGGACTGATCTCGCTCGTCGTGTCCTTTGCCATGGATGTGCTGGAGGACCTGAGCCACGGGGCGGTCCGGACCAGCGGCGTCGGCCACCTGCTGGAGAGTCCGGAATATCAGGATATCGACAAGGCCCACAAGCTGATGACCTATCTGTCCGACGATCCCGGATTTTCCAAGCTCCCGCTGCCGGTCATGCAGGGCGACGGGGACACCAAGATCCTCATCGGCCCGGAGAACGTGGCCGATGAGCTGAAGGACACCAGCGTGGTGCTCGCCAGCTATGATATCGGCGAGGGGATGAAGGGTGTCATCGGCGTGGTGGGGCCCACCCGCATGGACTACGCCAAGGTGACGGCCAAGCTGTCCTACCTGGCCGATAACCTCAGCCGGCTGTTCAACGGTCAGCAACCCTCCGCTCTGCCCCAACAGCGGCAGGCGCCGGCGCTCAATCCCCCAGCTCCGGAGAAGGACCCGGACGGGAAGCATTAGCGCAGTTCAACTGTTCCAAAAGGAGAGCCGATATATGAGTAACATGGAAAAAGACATCGAGCAACAGCAGCCGGAACAGGCTCAGCCCGAGCCGAAGCAGCCGGAGACGGAGACCCCCGATACGCCGGGGGCCGAGGCGGACGCCGCCCCCGCTCCCGAGGCAGAGCAGAAGGCCGATCCCACTGACGAGCTGAAGAAGGCGCTGGCCGCCAAGGAGGACCAGTTCCTCCGGCTGGCCGCGGAGTACGACAACTTCCGCCGCCGCTCGGCGCGCGAGAAGACGGAGACCTACGCCAAGGCCAAGGCGGACGCCGCGCTGGCGTTCCTGCCGGTCTATGACAATCTCGAGCGCGCCCTGCAGCAGGGCAGCGAGGACCAGGCCTTCCTCAAGGGCGTGGAGATGACCATGACCGAGCTGGTCAAGGTGCTCGACAAGCTGGACATTCATAAGATTGACGCCCTGGGCGCCCCCTTTGACCCCAACCTCCACAACGCCGTGATGCACGTCGAGGACGAGTCTCTGGGCGAGAACGTGGTGGCCCAGGTCTTTCAGACCGGATTTAAGATGGGGGACCGCGTGATCCGGTTTGCCATGGTCAAGGTCGCCAACTGACCACCCCGGTCCCCACCGGATTCCATCCACCTGATTTTCCCATTCCTATTTTATTGGAGGTAACAATTATGTCTAAGATCATCGGTATTGATTTGGGTACTACCAACTCCTGTGTCGCCGTCATGGAGGGCGGCGAGCCTGTCGTCATCACCAACGCCGAGGGCAACCGCACCACCCCGTCCGTCGTCGCCATCAGCAAGGACGGCGAGCGCATGGTCGGCCAGGTCGCCAAGCGCCAGGCCATCACCAACCCCGACCGCACCGTCTCCTCCATCAAGCGCGAGATGGGCAGTGACTACAAGGTCACCATCGACGGCAAGCGCTATACTCCCCAGGAGATCAGCGCCATGATTCTGCAGAAGCTGAAGACGGACGCCGAGGCCTATCTGGGCCAGCCGGTCACCGAGGCGGTTATCACCGTCCCCGCCTACTTCACCGACGCCCAGCGTCAGGCCACC
>DVJB01000046.1 GCA_018710845.1 Candidatus Onthomonas avicola | reverse complement strand
AAAGGCTGTCAAAAACACCTTTTTGACAGCCTCGGCGCCCCGGAGCAGTGCAAACTGCTCCGGGGCGTTTCGCGTCTATTTCCTCCGCCGTTGAAAGAGCCAGATGACCAGCACGAGGAGGGCGACCACGGCGGCGGTACTCAGAAGCGGCAGCCATGTGTCGGTAATACTCTGCAAGACGGCGCTCCAGTTGATCTGCTCCGGCATCGCTTATCCCTCCTCTCCGGTATATGGGCGCTCACGCACCATCTGCCGGCAGGAACAGTAGGTGGCCAGAAAGTACCCGCCGTAGACCAATAAGAGCAGCAGGACGGTCACACCGATATGGGTCGAGATGTGCATATTCATAAATTCCGACACGATAGCGGTGACCTTTCCCATGCCGAAGGCGGAGAAAAGTCCGGCCAGCGGCAGCGGGGCGAGAAAGAAGACGGATACCTGCTGAAACAGGGTGCCGTATACCAAACGGTCTGGCGCGCCCAGCCGCTGTAGCAGGCCGTAGCGGTAGACGTTATCCGCCGTCTCTGTCAGCTGCTTTAAGGACAGCAGGACGGCGCAGACCAGGAGAAAGATCAGGCCGATGTAGCAGCACAGCAGTACGAGCAGGGCGCAGGAGCCGTAGTACATCTCATTGAGCATGTTCTTTTCCGTATAGCGATAGCCCTCCGTCTCCCACTCCAGGCCGATTGGAATCATCTGCTGCAGCACCTCGTCTGAGTCGGCGCCCTCCCGGTACTGGACGAGCAGCATGTTGTCCGCTTTCGTGAGCGTCCGGGCAACGGCGTCCGGGACGATGAGGCTTCCCCGGTCGTTGTTGCCCACCGAGCTCATAAAGAAGGTCTCGTTCAGCACCTCGGCCGACTGGGCGCGCAGGGTCACGCCGCCCAAAGTGACCGGCTGATCCGAGCGCAGGAAGGCAGTGATGTATTCCAGCGTGCCCTTATAGTTGCAGTTGATCAGAAAGGCGTCCTCCTCCAGCGAGACCGGTTCCCTGCCCTGCAAGGCCAGGGAGCGGTTAAAATCGGACAGCGAGACGATGTTGACAGCGATATCCGGAAGCGCGCTGTCGATCGGCCAGAGCCGGACGTCCTGGCCTTCGAACAGGTCGGCATAGGTCAGTTCCGACTCGTAGAGGGTGATCTGCGTCATCTCGCTGGCATAGCGGTTGAGGTCGACGCCGCGTGAGCGCAGATAGGCGGCGATATCAGTGTCTCCCGAGACGTCCACATCGGCCCATACGTTCAGGTCAAACGGCAGCGCCGCCTTGGAGGCCTCGTTCATGGTCATGGCGGAGCTGACCCCGACCGAGATGCCGCAGAGGGCGACCGTCAGCAGGCCGCAGACGACGGACAGCGTCAAAAAGTCCGTGCGGATCTTACTGCCGATCTGACGGCAGAGAAAAGCGTTCAGGCCGCGCAGATAGACGCTGCGGACGGAGGGCAGGACAGTGAGCAGCACGGACGACAGGGAGAAGAAGAACAGCACGGTGCCCGCCGCCAGCAGCGCCGCCGCAGTCTGAAACCAGGCATTTTCCCGGCTGGGCAGAATCCCATAGCGCTGGAAGATGGCCCCGGCGGCGAGGATGCACAGGACGGAGAGGAGGAGCAGGAGGACTTGTACGGCCGGATTGCGCACGGCCAGCCCCTCGTTCTTTCGGGCGGCCGTCAACAGGTCGATCAGCTTCACCCCGGCGATGCTCCTCACGTTGCACACCATGACGATCAGAAAGATGAGGGCAAAGCAGAGGGCGGTCTGCCGCAGCGCGTCGGCGGAAAACACCATCTGAAACTCGCTCACATCCACGGCGAACAGCCGCAGCGACAGCAGGGACAGTCCCTGGGACAGCGCCAGCCCGAACGCCAGGCCGCACACGAGCGAGAGCAGGCCCACGCACAGCGTCTCCCCGGCGAAAATGCGGGCCATCCGCCCCTTTTTCATGCCCAGCAGCATATAAATGCCCAGCTCCTTTTTCCGGCGCTTGAGCAGGAATCGGTTGGCGTAGACAATCAAAAACGAGAGGACGACGGCCACGATGACGGAGAGCGCGGAGATCAAGATGCCGAGCTGATCGGCCAGCAGCTGTTTCGTCGCGCCCAGATCGGCCAGCGCCGGCTGGGAGTGTATGGAATTGAAGGCGTAAAACAGGCTGACAGAGAGCATCAGCGTCAGAAAGTAGACCAGATAGTCCCGGATATTCTTCCGCACGTTGCGGAAAATCAGTTTACAGGAGGTCATTTGTCTCCCCTCCCAGCACCGACACCACATCCAGAATTTTGGTGAAAAACTCCTTTCGGCTGTCTGTCCCGCGATTGAGCTCGTGAAAGAGGGTCCCGTCCCGGATAAAGAGAATGCGCCGGCAGTAGCTGGCGGAGAATGCGTCGTGCGTCACCATCAGAATCGTGGCCCCGAGGCGCTCGTTCAGCTCCGTCAGCAGCGTCAGCAGCATCCGGGCCGCGTGGGAATCCAGCGAGCCGGTCGGCTCGTCCGCCAGCACCATCGCCGGCTGGGTCACGACAGCGCGTGCCGCGGCCACGCGCTGCTGTTGGCCGCCGGACATCTGATAGGGGAACCGGTCGAGCTCCCCGGCGATATTGAGCGCCTGCGCGACTTCACGGACCCGCTGTTCCACCTCGGCCGGACGCAGCCCGGCGATGGACAGCGCCAGCGCGATGTTCTCCCCGGCGGTCAGCGTGTCGAGCAGGTTGAAATCCTGAAAGATAAATCCCAGCTTTTGCCCGCGAAAGTCGGAGAGCTGCCGTCCGCGCAGGGAGGTGATATCCCTGCCCTCTACATAGATGTGGCCGCTGGTGACCCGGTCGATGGTGGAGATACAGTTCAGCAGCGTCGTCTTGCCGGAGCCGGAGGCGCCCATGATGCCGAGAAATTCTCCCCGCCGGACGGTGAAGGAGATATGGTCCACCGCGCGGGTCAGGTTGCCCCGGTTGCCGTAGTATTTTTGAATGTCGTCGACTTGCAGGATGGTATCGTTCATCCCGATCGCTCCTTTCCGTAGGGGGTCTCCCTTGCACAGTTTTACCTTATCACACCGGAAAAACGGGCGCTATCGACTTAGGTGACAGGCAGATTACAAAACTGTAAGGTACGCATGCTGCGGAGCGGGACAGGGGAGAGGGGGCAGGCACGCGGACGACTCTGCACCCGATGAGAATGTGCTTATCCCTCTGCCAGCGCGCGGATGGCCTGCAGCGCGGCGTCTATCTCTGCCTCTGTGGTGCTGTGACCGAGGCTGAAGCGGACGGTGCCGCGCGTACCGGTGCCCAGCGTGCGGTGGGCGCTCGGGGCGCAGTGCAAGCCGGAGCGGGTGAGGATACCGTATTCCTGCTCCAGCCGGAAGGCGATCTCGCCGTTGTCCCGCCCGGGAAAGTCGAGGGAGATCACCCCCACCCGGCCGTCCCGGCCGGCCGGACCGGCCAGGCGGATGCCCGCGATCTCCCGCAGGCCGTCCAGGAATCGTCCGGTCAGGGCGTCCTCGCGCGCGGCGATGGTCTCCACGCCGGTCTCCAGCAGATAGCGCACCGCCGCCTCCAGCCCGTAGAGGCCGGGCAGATTCGGGGTGCCCGGCTCAAACTTGTCCGGCAGATAGTCCGGCTGGACCTCCAGATGGGAGACGGAGCCCGTCCCGCCGGTGATGACGGGGGAGAGTGACTGTGCCAATTCCCGCGTGAGCAGCAGCACGCCGGTGCCCTGCGGGCCGAGCAGGCCCTTGTGCCCGGGCGCGGCGAGGGCGGAGAGGCCGAGCGCCTGAAAGTCTACCGGCAGGTGCCCCGCCGTCTGCGCCGCGTCCAGCAGGAACGGGATGCCGCGCGCCCGGCAGATCGCTCCCACCTCCGCCGCCGGCTGGAGGGTGCCGCTGACGTTGGAGGCGTGGGCCAACGCGACCAGCCGCGTGTTCGGCCGCAGCAGACGGGGGATGGCGTCCGGACAAAGCCGCCCGTCTCTGTCGCACGGGATGCGGTCAAAGGCCACGCCGCGCGCGGCCAGGGCGTGCAGCGGCCGCATGATGGCGTTGTGCTCCATCGCGCTGACCAGACAGTGGTCCCCCGGCCGCAGCAGGCCGAGCAGGACGAAGTTCAGGCCCCACGTCGCCCCCGGCGTCAGGATACAGCAGGCGGGGTCGGGATAGTGAAAGAGGGCGCACAGTTCCTCCCGCAGGGAGAGGACGGTCTCCTCCGCCGCCTGCGCGGCGGCGTACATTCCCCGGTTGACCGAGGCGCCCACCTCGGTCAGATAGCGCCCCATCGCCTCCGCAACGCCCGGGGCCTTGGGAAAGCTGGTGGCGGCGTGATCGAGATAGACAGACGGCATGGTTTTCGGCTCCTTCCGATAGGCGTTGTCCACAGTGTAACACGCCTCCTGCCGACAGACAAGGGGGGCGTCACGTGTAGGTGTTACGATGATGTGTGACAATAGGGAAAAGGGATAGCGAATAGGAGTGGCCTGTGTTAAGGTTAAGTTGCCAAGACAAAACCGAAAGGCAGGTGTACCCTATTCGCTATGGATAAGATAACAC
>DVJB01000045.1 GCA_018710845.1 Candidatus Onthomonas avicola | reverse complement strand
GAAAAGAATGATATTATCATTTCTGATGGAAATAATGAACTTTTCAGTCCCATAGACCCTTTTGACCGTTGGTTGTAAAACTGACGGTCTTTTTATTTTTGTCTAAAATGAGAAAATTGATGAATTTTTCGGAAAATGAAGCTCATTTTGAGATTTATCGCTCTAAAAATGAGCATTTTGCGCGTCGATGTCGCCATTATAAATCCAAAAACAGTAAAGCCGAATGGCTAGCCTAATCTAGCCACGGCTCATTTTCATCTGTGGATAATTTAAACTCAATTTCGGTTCCAAACTCAGATGACAAAACGATAGCGCTTGAAAAATATTTCGCACTGATGACAGGAGCGCCTGTATATTTCGCCCCGCAAAGTCCACCTGCACGGGGCTTCCGGTCCACTGTCACGGAGAAATCAGTCCACCATAACGGCGGAGAAGTCCACTTGGAAAATCTCCTGTATAATGGCGTTGGCACGCAGGAGCGTGACTAAAGTCAGCAGGAGGAAATAAATATGGTGGACTACCGAGAGATTCTGCGGTTGAGCAGTGATTCTCACAACAGCCAGCGGGGCATTGCCGCCAGGGTGCACAGTTCCAGAGATACGATCCGGGAAGTGCAAAAGGCAGCACAGGAGGCAGAGATCTCCTGGCTGCTGGACGAAGGACTCGCAAACGAGGTGCTGCGCGGCATTCTGTTCCCTCAGAAATTTGCCGCTGGGACTGCCTACACGGCGCCAGACTATCCGTACATCCACAAAGAGCTGGCACGTCCAGGCGTGACACTGACGCTGCTCTGGACAGAGTATTGCAGGAAGTGCGAAGCGGAGAGGTCAACACCGTATATGTACACGCAGTTTTGTGAGAAATACCGGCGGTGGGCGCGAATTACGAAAGCGACGATGCGGATCCATCACAAGCCCGGGGATGCCATGCAGGTGGATTGGGCCGGGAACACACTGGAGATCCATGACCCGGTGACAGGCGAGATCTCGAAAGGTTACCTGTTCGTTGCTGTGCTGCCGTGCAGCTGTTACGCCTATGTCGAGGTGTGTGGAGATATGGGACTGGAGAGCTGGCTGAGGTGCCACGTCCACGCATACAGCTATTTTGGCGGCGTGACAAGGCTGCTGATTCCGGATAACCTGAAGACCGGAGTGAGCAGGAACAGCCGGTATGAGACAGTGCTGAACCGGAGCTACCAGGAACTGGTGGAGCACTACGACACAGCAATCGTCCCAGCTCGTGTGGCCCATCCTAAGGACAAAGCTCTGGCGGAAGGGACGGTGCGGTATGCCTCCACATGGGTCCTGGCAGCCCTGCGGGACCGCCGGTTTTTCTCGATACAGGAGGCACAGGCGGCAGCGGCGGAGAAATTGGAGGAACTGAACCGCAGACCGTTCCGGAAACGCGAGGGGACTCGCCGGGAAGCCTATCTGGGAGAGGAACGGGCATTCCTGCAGCCGTTGCCCTCCACGCCCTATGAGCTGGCGATTTGGTCTCCGGAAGTGCGTGTGGGCCAGGACTATCTGGTTTCAGACGGACGGAACAAGTATTCTGTTCCTTTTGACCTGATTGGGGAAAAAGTGGTATTGCGGCTGACGCGGCAGACAGTGGAGGTATTCTACCGGGGAACCCGCGTAGCTATGCACCGTCGTGCCCCTGCCATACAGCGCGATCCCATTGTGAAGCTGGAACATATGCCGCCGGAGCACCGCAGATGTATGAGCTACAACGCGGAGGACTTCATGCAATGGGGCTCCAGCGTTGGAAAACACGCTGCTGCTGTGGTCCAGTACTTTCTTTCCAGCGGAAAAGCTCCGGAGCAAGGCTACAAAAGCTGTGCCAGCCTGACAAAACTGGCAGAGCGTTACGGAGCAAAACGGCTGGAGCATGCCTGTGAGCGGCTGCTGGCCTTAACCTCGTCGCCCTCCATCCGAACTTTGCATACGATTCTGAAAAACGGGCAGGACAAACTTCCGGGTGCCGCGGCAAGGGAGTCTCAAAAGGATGACCGGCAGCACGGCATTACCCGCGGGGCGGCGTACTTCCGCAAAGGGGGTGCGTCCAGATGATAGCCCAGTCCACTATGGATGCCCTGAAAGCCATGCGCTTTACCGCCATGGCCGCCGAGCTGGAACGGCAGCTCTGTGATCCAGGTTCTTACAGCCAGCTTGGATTTGAAGAACGATTGTCCCTCCTGGTGGACGCCGAGTGGAACCGGCGGCAGCAAAATAAATTGCTCCGAGGTCTCCACAACGCCCGCTTTGCCGCGCCCGGCGCCACGATTGAGGAGATTGAGTACCACGAGGACCGCAGGCTGGACAAGGCTCAAATCTTGCGCTTTGCCACCTGTCGCTATATTGATGAGGGCCACCACATTATTCTCAAGGGCGCCTCCGGCAGCGGCAAGACCTACCTGGCCTGTGCCCTGGGCAACGCTGCCTGTCGAAAATTCAAATCCGTTCGCTACATCCGTCTCCCGGAACTGCTGGAGGAGCTGAGTTTGGCACAAGCTGCTGGTGAACTCAAAAAAGCGATGAAAAGCTACCGGAAGGTAGATTTGCTGATTCTGGATGAGTGGCTCATCCGCCGCCTCACACCCCAGGAATCTTACAATCTGCTGGAGCTTGTGGAGGCCCGCTGCTCCCATGGAGCTACCATCTTCTGCACCCAGTACGATACGGATGAGTGGTATGAACGGATTAACCCCAACTCTGAGGAAGCCAGCCCCATCTCTGAGGCCATTATGGACCGCATTATCCACAATGCCTACGACATCCTGATTGATGGCAAGATTTCCATGCGGGAGCGTCATGGCCTCAGGCGTCAGGAGATATGAGGCGGCAACACAGGGGAGTAAACACCGTATATGCCGCGTTGACTGGTCCTTATCTTAACGCTGAAAAGGCTACACGCCATTAGCACAGTTGCTTTTTGCACCACCCGGCTTCCATTGCCGGGAGCTGGGTGGACTCCTCCTGCGTGACGGTGGACTTGGTTTTCCGTGATGGTGGACTTATTTCTCCGTGCAGGTGGACTTCTTTGGGTGAAATATACAGCGCCATCATAAAACCTGAGTCCCATGATACTAGAGAAGCCCGATGACCCCGGCAGGCTCCCACATGGGAAAACGGCACACAGCAGAGGCGCGGCGAGGGACGCCAATGCTGCATCGGAGCCCCAGACCAAACAACCGCCAGACCGCCCATTCAGGGCGGGAAATAGCGTGCTAGATATCTTCCGTCAAAATGCCCATTTCCCATGTCTCTCACAAGCCAATATCGTACCAATAAAAGTGAATCTCATCAATTGCAATCGCGCGATAATACGTGTAAAATATATACGATTATACATTCGTCAAATGGTTACAACACAACAGAAATGAGGTTTCAACATATGAAAAAAGCACTCATCACCGGCGTCACCGGCCAGGACGGCTCCTACCTGGCAGAGTTCCTGCTCGAAAAGGGGTATGAAGTTTACGGCATGATCCGCCGCTCCTCCGTCGATTACCGGGAGCGCATCGCCCACCTGGAGGGCCGCGCGCATTTCCACCTGAAATACGGCGACCTGGGTGATTCCATCAGCCTGGTCAAGCTGGTCAGCGAGGTCCGCCCGGACGAAATCTACAACCTGGCGGCCCAGAGTCATGTGCAGGTCAGCTTTGACGTGCCGGAATATACCGCCGACGTAGTGGCCACCGGCGTGCTGCGCGTCCTGGAGGCGGTGCGGATCTGCGGCCTGACCGAGACCTGCCGCATCTACCAGGCGTCCACCTCCGAGCTGTTTGGCAAGGTGGAGGAAGTCCCCCAGCGGGAGACCACCCCGTTCCACCCCTATTCCCCCTATGCCGTGGCCAAGCAGTACGGCTTCTGGATTGTCAAGGAGTACCGGGAGGCGTACCATATGTTCTGCTGCTCCGGCATCCTCTTTAACCACGAGTCCGAGCGCCGGGGCGAGACCTTTGTCACCCGCAAGATTACCCTGGCCGCCGCACGGATTGCCCAAGGCAAGCAGGACAAACTCTACCTCGGCAACCTGTCCAGCCTGCGGGATTGGGGCTACGCCAAGGACTATGTGGAGTGCATGTGGCTGATCCTCCAGAACGACAAGCCGGAAGATTTCGTGATCGCGACAGGGGAGCAGCACAGCGTCCGGGAGTTTGCCACCCTGGCCTTCCACTATGCCGGGATCGAACTGGAATGGCAGGGCGAGGGCATGGAGGAAAAGGGCATCGACAAGGCCACCGGCCGCGTTCTGATCGAGGTCAGCCCAGACTTCTATCGCCCGACGGACGTGGTCAACCTGTGGGGCGACCCGACCAAGGCAAAGCAGGAGCTGGGTTGGAACCCCACCAAGACCAGCTTTGAGGAGCTGGTCCGGCTCATGGTAGACCACGACATGAAAAAGGTCGCCGTCGAGCGGGCGGAGGAACACATCGCGGCGAACCTGGAAGAATACCTGGGCAAAGGTGTCGAAAAATAAAGATATGTCTGTCGTTTTGAAATAGAGGTAGAGAGCATTATGATGGAGAAAAACGCGAAAATCTATGTGGCAGGCCACCGGGGCATGGTCGGCTCCGCCATTGTCCGGGAGCTGGAGCGCCAGGGCTATACCAACATCATCACCAGGACCCACAAGGAGCTGGACCTCTGCCGCCAGGACGCGGTGGAGCAGTTCTTTGCCAAAGAAAAGCCGGAGTATGTGTTCCTGGCGGCCGCTAAGGTGGGCGGCATCGTCGCCAACGAGTCCGCCCTGGCCGACTTCCTGTATGACAACATGATTTTGGAGATGAACGTCATCCACGCAGCCTGGCAGAACGGCTGCAAGAAGCTGGAATTCCTCGGCTCCTCCTGCATCTATCCCCGCATGGCCCCCCAGCCCATGAAGGAGAGCTGCCTGCTGACCGGGGAGCTGGAAAAGACCAACGAGGCCTACGCCCTGGCGAAGATCAGCGGCCTGAAATACTGCGAATTTTTGAACCGCCAGTATGGCACCGATTACATCTCGGTCATGCCGACCAACCTCTACGGCCCCAATGACAACTACCACCCCACCCACAGCCATGTGCTCCCGGCGCTGATCCGCCGCTTCCACGAGGCAAAGGTGGAGGGGAAGAGCACCGTCACCTGCTGGGGCGACGGCAGCCCGCTGCGGGAGTTCCTGTATGTGGATGACCTGGCCAACCTCTGCGTCTTCCTGATGAACCACTACTCCGGCAACGAGACGGTCAACGCCGGCACCGGCAAGGAGCTGACCATCAAAGAGCTGACCCAGCTGGTGGCCAAGGTGGTGGGCTATACCGGCAAGATCGAGTGGGATACCTCCAAGCCCAATGGCACCCCCCGCAAGCTGCTGGATGTTAGCAAGGCGACTGCCCTCGGCTGGACCTATAAAACCGAATTGGAGGACGGCATCCGGCTCGCCTATGAGGATTTTCTGAACAATCCCATGCGGGCGGAGCGCTAAACGCTAAAAAGGCCGTGCGCCCCAAGGGAGGCCGCGGCCTTTTCGAGATACCGAATGAATCCGAACACGAGGTGGATGACATGAATATCATTTTACTCTCCGGCGGCTCCGGGAAGCGCCTGTGGCCCCTCTCCAACGACATCCGCTCCAAACAGTTCATCAAGATCTTCAAGCGGGAAGATGGCAGCTATGAGTCCATGGTGCAGCGGGTGTACCGGCAGATCAAGAAGGTGGACGCCGACGCGACAGTGACCATCGCCACCAGTAAATCCCAGGTCTCCGCCATCCACAACCAGCTGGGGGAGGACGTGGGCGTCAGCGTGGAGCCCTGCCGCCGGGACACCTTCCCGGCCATCGCCCTGTCAACGGCCTATCTGGTCGATGTCAAACACATCGACCCTGAGGAGACGGTCGTGGTCTGCCCGGTAGATCCCTATGTGGAGGACGACTATTTTGAGGCGCTGAAGGCCCTGTCCCAGCAGGCGCAAAAGGGCGAGGCCAACCTGGTGCTCATGGGCATCGAGCCCACCTATCCCAGCGAGAAATACGGCTACATCATCCCCGAGAGCGCCGATCAGACCGCCGCGGTCAAGACCTTCAAGGAGAAGCCCACCGCAGCGGTGGCGCAGGAGTACATCGCCCAGGGAGCCCTCTGGAACGGCGGTGTCTTTGCCTACAAGCTACGCTATGTGATGGAGATCGCCCATCGACTGATCGATTTCACCGACTACTACAACCTGTTCTCTAAATACGACACGCTGACCAAAATCTCCTTTGACTACGCGGTGGTGGAGAAGGAGCCGAAGATTCAGGTCATGCGTTTTGCCGGCCAGTGGAAGGATCTGGGCACCTGGAACACCCTCACCGAGGCGATGCAGGAACCCATTGTCGGCAAGGGCGAGATGAACGACGCCTGTTCCGGCGTCCACATCATCAATGAGATGGACGTCCCGGTACTGGCGATGGGCCTGCACGACGTGGTGATCTCCGCCTCCCCGGAGGGCATCCTGGTCTCGGATAAGGAGCAGAGCAGCTACATCAAGCCCTTTGTGGATAAGTATGAGCAGCAGATCATGTTCGCCGAGAAGAGCTGGGGCAGCTTCCAGGTCATTGATGTGGAGGCGGAGTCTCTGACCATCAAGGTGACGCTGAACCCGGGCCACAGTATGAACTACCACAGTCACCGCCACCGCGACGAGGTGTGGGTCGTGATCTCCGGCGAGGGGAAGACCATCGTCGATGGTATGGAACAGAAGGTCAAGGCCGGAGACGTGATCACCATGTCCGCCGGATGCCGCCATACCGTCCTGGCCAAGACGGAGCTGAAGCTGATCGAGGTGCAGCTCGGCTCGGACATCACGGTCTACGACAAGCAGAAATTCGCGCTGGAGTATTGAGCAAAAGGGAGACGGCGATGAAAACAGGCAACCGGCCGCTGTTGCTCCGCCCCTCCGGCAAGGATTACCTCTGGGGCGGCAGACGGCTGCGGGACGAATTTGAAAAGGAGATCGACCTGAACCCGCTGGCCGAGACCTGGGAGTGCTCCACCCACCCGGACGGGCCGAGCTACGTCTCTGGCGGCGACTTGGACGGCATGAAACTGGCGGATGTCCTGCGCCTCCACCCGGAATACCTGGGAGAGCGGCATGCGGGGGAGACCGCGCTCCCTATTCTCATCAAGTTTATCGACGCGAAGCGGGATCTCTCCGTACAAGTCCACCCGACGGACGCCTACGCCAGGGAGTTTGAGGGCGGCCAGCTGGGCAAAGACGAGATGTGGTATGTGCTGGACGCGGGAAAAGATGCCAGCCTGGTCTACGGGCTAAACCAGGACTGCACAAAAGAGCAGCTCCGCCAGGCCCTGGCCGGCGGCACGCTGATGCGGTATCTGCAAAAGGTGCCCATCCACAAGGATGACCTGTTCTTTATTCCGGCGGGCACCATCCACGCCATCGGCGCGGGCGCGCTGGTGGCGGAGATCCAGGAGAGCTCCAACCTGACCTATCGCCTGTACGACTACGACCGGATCGACAAGAACGGGCAGAGGCGGGAACTGCACATCGAAAAGGCCCTGGCGGTCGCCAATCTGCACAGCAGCGCGGAGCCCAAGCAGCCGCTGCGCGTGCTCCGGTACCGGCAGGGGATGGCCTCGGAGCTGCTGACCCGGTGCAAATACTTTGAGGTCTACCGGATGCTGTTGAACACAGAGCGCCGGCAGAAGGTGCACTACCGCGCCGACGAGCTCGCCTTCCGGGTGCTGCTGTGCGTCAACGGCTGCGGCGTCATCCGCTTTGACGGCGGGGAGCTCCTGTTTTACAAGGGGGACTGCATCTTTGTGCCGGCGGACTCGGTGGAGCTGACCCTCCACGGCCAGGCGCAGTTCTTGGACATCAGGGGGTGAGTGCTTGGAAAAGTGGAAGACAGACCGGTCGGAGACCCTCCTCGACACCGAGTGGGTCAAGGTCCGCAGGGACGCCGTGCACCTGCCCAACGGGCAGGAGATCGACGATTTCTATACCGTCACCATCCGGGACGCCGCCGCGATCGTGGCCCTGGACGAGGTGGGGAATCTCATTTTGAAAAACGAGTACCGCTACTGCTACGGCCGCAGCCTGATCGAGGTGCCCGCCGGCACCTTTGAGGCGAATGAGGCCGACGGCCTCGCCGTGGCCAAGCGGGAACTGCTGGAGGAGACGGGCTACGTCTCGGACGAGTGGCAGTATCTCGGGGCGACGGTGGAGAGCTCCGCGAAACTGACCAACTATATGCACATCTATTTCGCCAACCACTGCCGTAAGGTGAGCGAGCAGCATCTGGATGCCACGGAGGAGTTGGACGTCCTGGTGGTGCCGCTGCGGCAGGCGGTGGACATGGTGATGGACAACGAGATCTGCTGCAACAGCTCGGCCCACGGAATCTTAAAAGTGGCGCGGCTGTTGGGCGTGTAAAGAGGGGGATGCACATGGAGATCAAGAGGGAATATGCCCGCTGGCTGGAACACGCCACGGGGGACCAGGACGTGGCGGAAGAGCTGCGGCGGATGGACGAGGCGCAGATCGAGGACGCTTTTTACCGCGACCTGGCGTTTGGCACCGGCGGCCTGCGGGGCGTGATCGGCGCCGGGACCAACCGCATGAACATCTACACGGTAGCGAAGGCCTCCCAGGGGCTGGCGGACTACCTGAACAAGAATAACAGTGAACCCTCCGTCGTTATCGGGTATGACAGCCGCATCAAGAGCGACGTGTTTGCCCAGGTGGCGGCGGAGGTGTTCGCGGCCAACGGCGTGCAGGTCCATATCTGGCCCACGCTGCTGCCGGTTCCTACGGTTTCCTTTGCCACCCGGTATCTGGGGGCTTCGGCGGGCGTGATGATCACCGCCTCCCACAACCCCAGCAAGTACAACGGCTACAAGGTCTACGGCGCGGACGGCTGCCAGATCACGACGGAGGCCGCGGCGGAGGTGCTGGCGGAGATTGAAAAGTTGGACCTCTTTGCAGATGTCAGTCAAGTCGATTTCGCGGCGGGCGTGGAACAGGGTATCATTCGGTATATCCCAGACCAGGTCTATACCGCCTTTGTGGAGGCCGTCAAGGCCCAGTCCGTCCTCTACGGCGAGGAGGTGGACAAGAACGTCGCCATCGTCTACAGCCCCTTGAACGGCACCGGCCTGAAGCCCGTGACCCGCACCCTCCGGGAGATGGGGTATACCAATATCACGGTGGTGAAGGAGCAGGAGCAGCCGGACGGCCATTTCCCCACCTGCCCCTACCCGAACCCGGAGATCAAAGAGGCCATGTCCCTCGGCATGGAATACGCCAAACGGTGCAACGCTGACCTGCTGCTCGCCACCGACCCGGACTGCGACCGGGTGGGCATTGCGGTCAAGAACAGGGAAGGGGAGTACGAGCTGCTCACCGGCAATCAGGTGGGCCTCCTCCTGCTGGACTACATCTGTGCCCAGCGCCAGAAGCACGGGAAGATGCCGCAGGATCCCGTGATGGTCAAGACGATCGTGACGATGGACCTGGGGGAGCGGATCGCGGTCCACTACGGTGTGCGCACCGTCAATGTGCTCACCGGCTTTAAGTTCATCGGCGAGCAGATCGGCAGGCTGGAAGCGGCAGGAAAATCGGACAGTTTTATCTTCGGCTTTGAGGAGAGCTACGGCTATCTGACCGGCTCCTACGTCCGGGACAAGGACGGGGTGGATGGCGCGTATATGATCTGCGAGATGTTCAGCTATTACGCGACCCGGGGCATTAGCCTGCTGGAGAAGCTGGAGGAGCTGTACCAGACCTACGGCTACTGCATGAACACGCTGCACAGCTATGAATTTGAGGGCAGCGCCGGCTTTGCGAAGATGCAGGCTATCATGCAGGCATTCCGGGGTGCAGTCAAAGAATTTGATGGGAAGCGCGTGGTCCAGCTGCTCGATTACGCGGAGGGCCTGGACGGCCTGCCCAAGTCGGATGTCCTGAAATTCCTGCTGGAGGACAACTGCTCTCTCGTGGTTCGCCCTTCCGGCACGGAGCCAAAGCTGAAGATCTATGTCTCTGTCAACGCGGAAAACCGGGCTGCGGCGGAGCAGGTGAAGGCCGGCATCATAAAAAGCGCGGAAAGCAATTTAAAATAAACATATCAAAACGCCAGTAGACGGCGGGTGTTAGCGGCGGCACGGCCTAATGGTACCATTTTAGACGGCATATTTCAGATGTGTCTTATTTCCAAATGACATTTGATTTTTTCACAGTTGCGGGAACCCAGCCACCATAGTGTGAGGGGGCACATCATTTATAACAACTGAACCAGCGGCGATAATGGAACCATCGCCAACAGTTACTCCTTTAAGTATAATTGCTCCCATACCTATCCATACGTGATTGCCTATATGTATAGGTTTGGTTGGTGTATGGTTACTAGTCAAAATCTGGTGATTGTCATCATCACGGATAATAACATTTTCAGAAATGATGGTGCCGGAACCGATAGTTATCTCCTGGAAACAGCGAATTTTCGAATCACAATTAATATAGGCG
>DVJB01000044.1 GCA_018710845.1 Candidatus Onthomonas avicola | reverse complement strand
TCTCAAAATTTTGGTATCTAAACAACCTCGGTCTCCCGCGGCTGCTTAAATCAGAGTTCCGCTCGCCGCCTTCCGACGGCTCGCATTTTTTCTGCCTCAATCCCGGAACTTTCCGCCCCGGAATCTCCGCTCAAATCCTTACTCTGGTGCTTCGTTTGCTTCACGTTGTTTAATTTACAAGGTACACCCGCCGCCGCCCCTCGGCGACAGCTCGATTAGTATAACAGATCCCCTCCACCATGTCAAGCGGTTTTTTCCATTTTTTTCACTTTTTCGCGACAGGTTCACAAGTGGCCCCAAAACGCCTTTCCCGGGAATCTCCCTTGCTTTTCCACGCGGATTAGCGTATCATATGAATAATGTCTTTCCCGGGCGGACACTGCGGCGTTCCGCCCGTTTGACTGGAGGGAGTTTCATGCCGATCAAAATTCCAGACGCCCTGCCCGCGGTGGAGGCGCTGAACCGGGAGAACATCTTTGTCATGACGGAGCACCGGGCAATCCATCAGGATATCCGCCCGCTCAACGTCCTGATTCTGAATTTGATGCCCACCAAAATTGTCACAGAGATCCAGATCATGCGCAAGCTGGCCAACACCCCGCTCCAGATCGAGGTAGAGCTGCTTCAGACGGCGAGCTATATCCCCCAGCATGTGGACACGAATCACCTTGAATCCTTTTACCGCACCTTTGACCAGGTGCGCGAGCGCACCTACGACGGCATGATCATTACCGGCGCGCCGGTGGAGAATTTAGATTTCTCCCAGGTCAGCTACTGGGATGAGCTGTGCCAGATCATGGAGTGGACCCGAACGAACGTCCACTCCACCCTCCACATCTGCTGGGGCGCGCAGGCGGCGCTCTACTATCACTACGGCCTGCAGAAGCATACACTGCCGGAGAAGCTGTTCGGAGTATTCCCGCACCGGGTCCTGAAAAAGAACTCTCCCTGGTTTCGCGGGTTTGATGACTGCTTCTACGCGCCGCACTCGCGCCACACCACGATCTATCCCGAGGAGGTGGCGCAGATCCCAGACCTCACCGTCTACGCCGACTCACCGGAGGCGGGCATCTTCGCCATAAAGTCGGAGGACAACAGCCGTCTCTTCATCCTCGGCCACCCGGAATACGACGCCAACACGCTCGCGCTGGAGTACCAGCGAGATATCGACCGCGGGCTGAACATCCAGGTACCGCGTCACTACTTCCCGAACGACGATCCGACGCAGGCCCCCATCGTCAACTGGCGCAGCGCGGGGCAGCTGCTCTACACCAACTGGCTGAACTATTACGTCTATCAGACGACGCCCTATCGTCTGAGCGACATACACAAGAAGGAGCGTTAAAGATGAAGACGCGGTCTCCAGCGCTTCTCTGCCTCTGTCTGCTGTTGCTGGGCCTCTCCCTCTCCGGCTGCGCCCGACGCGGCGCGGACACACCGCTCCCCTCCCTTGGGTTGGACGGCGTGACCGCCGAGCAGGTCCTCGCAGACGATACGCACGGCGGCTTTCACGGCGATGGGCTGACTTACAAAGTATTTCGGCTGGACGGCGCCGAGGCGGAGGCCGCCTTCCGGGCAGATGGCCGCTGGAAGCCGCTTCCCGCCAGCGAGCCCGTCCAGATACTGATCTACGGCGTCACGGACGCGGCGGCGCAGATCGGCCCATTCTTCACCGACGAGCAGGGGGGCGCGCGCTTCCCCGCCGTCGAAAACGGCTGGTATTTCTTTGAGGACCGGCATGCGGAGGCCGTCGACCCGGAAGACGCGGGCGCGGCGCTGGAACGCCCCTCCTTCAACTGCACCATCGCCCTCTATGACGCGGACACGGAGACACTCTATTACGGTGCTCTGGACACCTGACCCCAGTCCATCAAAAAGAGGCTGAACGCCGGAGAAAACGCCCGGCATTCAGCCTCTCTTCTTTTGCAGAACGGCATGCCGCTCAGAGCATGACCTGCCCCGGCCCCGGGAGATTCATCTGCCGCTTGCGGTCTGCCGACCAAGTCAGTTTTTTCGACAGGGCCTCCAGGTCGCCCGACTCGATCGTCTCCCGATAGGCGCGCAGGTTCTCCTCCAGGCGGCGAATCACCTTGGTCAGTGCCGGGGCGTTCATGGAAAACAGCTGCGTCCACAGCCCCACGTCCAGCGCGGCTACCCGCGTACAGTCGCGGAAAGAGCCGCCCTCAAAGCCGCGGCAGCGGAACAGGTCCTCATCGTCGCAGACAGACAGGGCGATGATGTGCATCACCTGGCTGGTATAGGCGATAATGGCGTCGTGGCGCTCCGGCGTCGTCACCACCACGTCGGAACAGCCGATATAGGCAGAGATGCGCTTCATCAGGTCCAGATGCTCCGGCGTGCTGCGCTCGCCCGGCGTGAGGATAAAGTGCGCGCGCTGAAACATGGTGGGAAACGAGTGCTCAATCCCGGAGAATTCCGTGCCCGCCATCGGGTGACAGCCGATGAAGTCTACCGTCTCCGGCAGCACCTTTGCCCCCTCCATAATGGCGGTCTTGATGCCGCCCACATCGGTGACCAGACTGCCGGGCTTGAAGACATCGCGGTAGCGCGCCATATAGTCCACAATCCCGCGCGGGTCCATGCACAGATAGACCAGGTCCGCCTCCGGCAGGATCTCCATCGGGTCCATCGTCACCCGGTCGCAGACGCCGTGGCTGATCGCATAGTCCGCCGTCTCCTGCCGCCGGACGACGCCGGTGACGGTATAGGCCTCAAATCCGCGCAGCGCCGCCGCCATTGAGCCGCCGATCAGGCCCAGGCCCACCACTGCAATCACCTTTTCCCGGCCCATGCTCCATCCACCTCCCGGTCATTCTCTCTGTTACTTTAGCGCGTTTATCTGTAAAAGTCAAGCGTTCTCAGACGCGTTCCCCTGCATGCCTTCGCCGCGCAGCTGCAGATACCAGCCGGAGATGGTGAGGTACTGATAAGGCGTCAAAAACAGGCTGCCTGCGCTGGTGAGCAAAAGGGTGACCAGATAGTACGCCTCGCCGCTGCCCGTCACGGCCAATACGACCGTGCTGAGCACCCCTACCGCGACAGAGATCCCCAAAATCCAGGGCAGGAAGGACACCTGCAGCACAAACAGCTCCCACTTGCGCCCGTACATCATCTGCTTACTCTGCCGGATCGCCTCGAGCACCGGCAGATCCGGGTCGTCGAGCAGCAGATAGGGCACCATCTGATAGCGGTAGGAGGCGATGATGCCGGGGATGACAAACAACAGGCTCCACAGGAAGATGAACAGGCTGCACAGCAGCTCGGCCAGGATGATCTTCCCCACCATATAAAAGCGGGAGAACAGCTCCCCGTAACCGGGCTGGCGGGAGCGCAGCGTCTCCAGGCAGTAGCTCAGATAGCCGTAGTGCATCACGATGCCATAGAGCCCCAGCAGCACGCCGAAGAACAGCCCGATACGTCCGCGCAGGGTCTGCAGGAGATCCAGCACGGTGTTTGCCGCCGTGTTGACGGCGAAGGCATCGCCCGACTGCAGCCCCTCTCTGACCAGCGCCTCAAACTGGTCCAGCGGGTTGGGAAAGGCCAACCCGGCCAGCTCCGCCACGCCGGTAGTAGCCAGCAGAAAGACCAGCGTCACCAGCCAGACGCGAGGCTGGCTGATCGACATCCAGTATTTTGCGTTTTCCTTGAGCATTGCGCGGTCCACGCGCATATCGCTCCCTCCTCTCCGGCAAACTACCCTGAACAGGCAGTCCGCTCACTTCTGTGGGCATCAGTATAGCATAGATTGTCCAAAATGGCAATTTCCAACGCCCATTCTATCTCAGGTCGGGACGGATTTTCTCCGCTGTAGGTTTGTCAATGATGTGTTACAGGAAGAGGGAAAGCGAAGAGGGCCTGTTTGGGAGAGTTCCAATTGAGGGGGCGCATGGGGAAAGCGTTATATTTTCTGTTCCAGACGGCAATCTGCTTTT
>DVJB01000043.1 GCA_018710845.1 Candidatus Onthomonas avicola | reverse complement strand
TAAAATGCGGAATCGAATTATTCATAGCTATCGCATTACAAACGCATCTGGCGAACAGACATTGGCGACAAAAGAAAGAGTAAAGGAGGGAAATAGGCAATTTGAGATTACCGAAGAGTACCTCCTTAGCTTTATAGCTCTTAATCAAGAACTTTCTGACCTACTGCATAATTTAAGAGGGTATTAAATAAAAAGAGAGCTAACTGACTAATCAAAATCAGTTAGCTCTCTTTTTATGAATAATGAAAAAGTGTTGCCAAATCGTTGCCACAAAGGGCCTTAACCTCTCAAAAACCCAGTAAAATCAGGCTTTTCCGGGCTTCTGAAATTACTCCCACTCAATCGTAGCCGGCGGCTTGGACGTGATATCATACACCACGCGGTTGATCCCCTTGACCTCGTTGACGATTCGCACTGAGATCTTGTCAAGCACCTCGTACGGGATCCGTGCCCAGTCGGCGGTCATGAAGTCGCTGGTGGTCACGCCGCGCAGCGCGAGCGTATAGTCATAAGTCCGGCCGTCCCCCATCACGCCGACGGAATGGGTGTCGGTCAGCACGGCAAAGTACTGGCTGATCTTGCTGTCCCAGCCGGCGCTCGCGATCTCCTCGCGGTAGATGGCGTCCGCCAGGCGCAGGGTGTCCGCCTTGGCCTTGGTGACCTCGCCGATAATGCGGATGCCGAGGCCAGGGCCGGGGAAGGGCTGGCGCATGACAAGGTAGTCCGGCAGACCGAGCTCGCGGCCGAGCTGGCGCACCTCGTCCTTGAAGAGCATCCGCAGCGGCTCAATGATCTCGCGGAAGTCCACATAGTCTGGCAGACCGCCGACGTTGTGGTGGCTCTTGATGACCGCCGCGTCCCCCGCGCCCGACTCGATCACGTCGGGATAGATGGTGCCCTGGGCCAGGTAGTCCACCTTGCCGATCTTTTTGCCCGCCTGTTCAAAGACGCGGATGAACTGCTCGCCGATGATCTTGCGCTTGTGCTCCGGCTCGGTCACGCCAGCGAGCGCCCCGAGGAAGCGCTCCTCCTCGTTCATCCGGATCAGGTTGAGATTCCACTTGGAGAAGGCGGCCTCCACCTCGTCGCCCTCGTTCAGGCGCATCAGGCCGTGATCGACAAAGACGCAGGTGAGCTGATCGCCCACCGCCTCGGCCAGCAGCGCCGCCGCCACGGAGGAGTCCACGCCGCCGGAGAGGGCGAGCAGCACCTTGCCGTCGCCCACCTTCTCGCGGACAGCGGCAACTGCCGTCTTACAGTAATCCTCCATGGTCCAGTCACCCGCCGCGTGGCAGACCTTATAGAGGAAATTGCGCAGCATCTCCAGGCCGTGCTCCGTGTGGTTCACCTCGGGGTGGAACTGCACGCCGTAAAAACCGCGTGCCTCGTCCGCGATGGCCACGTTGGGGCAGGCGGCGGAGTGCGCCACCAGCGCAAAGCCCTCGGGGACCTTAGCCATGTAATCGCCGTGGCTCATCCAGGTGACGCTCTCGGCGGGCAGGCCCTGGAAGAGTTTGCAGGTGTCGTCAAAATAGGTCAGCGTCTTGCCGTACTCGCGCGCGGAGTCGTCCTCCGCGGCAGTCACCTTGCCGCCCAGATGGTGGGCCAGCAGCTGGCAGCCATAGCAGATGCCCAGGATGGGCACGCCGAAATCGAAAATCTCCTCCGGACACTGGGGGGAACTGGGGTCGTAGACGCTGTTGGGGCCGCCGGTGAAGATGATACCGATCGGGTTCATCGCCCGCAGCTCCTCAACCGGGGTGGTGTACGGCTTGACCTCGCAGTACACGTTGCACTCGCGGACCCGGCGGGCGATCAGCTGATTATACTGGCCGCCGAAGTCGAGCACAATGACCATCTGATGGGACAAAGCGATCATCCTTTCTCTTCCTGTCGTGTATCCGTATCAATCGGGGGTCATGCGATGGTAAACTCCGCCGCGCGGCCGTCCATATCCATCCGCAGGCGGTAGTGTCCGGGGGAGAGGTCACCGTACTGGCTTACGTCAAGCTGCAGCTCTGTCTCCTCCCCGGCGTTCAACGGGTCCTTCACGCCGCAGACGCCCACCGGGTTGCCCGTGAGCGGCAGCTCAGACCAACGGCCCGAGACATCCTGCTGCTCGAGCACGCAGGACCAACCGTACTCCGCATCCTCCGGCCCAGGGTTGGAGAGCAGCACGGTCGCCGTCCCGTCTGCGACTTTCAGCACGGTAAGTGTCACACGGTCCAGCGTGCCCTCCGATGTGAGGACAAAATCCGCTGAGAGATCTCCCTTCAGCAGTCGGTACCGCCCACTTGCCAGCGGCCCAAAGCAGTTCAGGTCACAGGTGACAGTGGCCTGAGCCTGGTCGGCTACGGTATAGAGAACGTCCTCCACGGCGATCTGTTCCTGGGCCGAAATTTCTCGCAGCACACCGTCCTCTTCCCGCAGGAGGGAGTAGTAACCGTCGTAGTCATAGTCCGCGCCGCTCTGGTTGTCCAGTTGCACCGTGAGCACGCCATCTCGCAGATCGGTCACCGTCATGATGACGCCCTCTGTGGACGGCTGCGGCAGAGTGGAGGACACGACCTCGGGCAAGACGCTCCAGGGGACGGAAGGATTGCCGACGGCATACCATGCCCCCTCGCAGAACAGATGCCCGCTCTCCAGGTAAAAGAACGATACCTCGCCGCCGTTGAGGGAGAAGGTCCAGGCGGCGTTGCCCTCTGCATCGGCAGGAGAACTCCCCGCGTCGAACGATTCCGGCTGCAGTTCCAGTCCCTCCAGCCAGGTGCGCAGAACGTCGTGGTCCGTCTCCGTCAAAGTCCACTCTCTCGTATCTGTGCCATGAGAGTAGGTCACGTCCACCGAGTCGATGGTCTCCGGCAGCCAGGCAGCAGGGGAGACGTCCTGCGATGCGCAGCCGGCCATGGCGGCAAAGACCGCCAGCAGGAGAAAAATCCGTACAGCAAAATGTTTCATCTCTTCACGCTCCTTTCAGGTGACAAGTGGATGCTGTCTTTTCCGTTCCACCTTTTATACGCATGAAGACGGGAAAATGCTGCACGGGAACCGCACCTTGTCTGTCAAAAATGACTTCTGGCTGCGTACAGCCTCGGCCACGAGACAAGGTTCAAAAATAGTTTATCATATTCGGCGAAATTTGGCAACAGCTGGGAAAAAGGATCACTCCCGAGGCAGATGGCTGTCTCGGGAGTGATGTCAATGCGTCAAAGGGCGATGTTTCTTTTTCTGCCCCCATTCCCTGGGGGGCTGGAAGATTCAGCTCGTGCGGGGCGACTCGGTCAGCTCTCACAGTCGGCCACGGCATCTGCCGCGGACTTCTGCCCAAAGAGGACGGCCAGAATGCCGTCTCCGTACTTGGAGAACATCCGTCCGGGAATATAGATGCTGTCCTTGATCGTGGCAAAGCCGGGTGTGGTCTCGTCACAGTTGACAAAGCACTTGTAGCGGATCTCTCCGTCGCGGAAGTCCAGCTCAAAGTTGCCATTCATCAGGCCATAGTTGGCGCGGGAGAGGAACTCGGCCATCTCGGGCAGACAGTCGTCCGCGCTCATGGGGCAGATCGCATAGACGGAATAGTCGTATTTCCGGATCAAAATGCGGTAATTTACCTTGTTGAGCTTGCCTTTAAGGCTCAGATTAAAAGTGAAAATTCCTCTGTCCTCGTCAAAAGAGAACTTCCAGTCGTCCTTTTTCAGGAACTTATGCACCAGCGCAGCGATTTGGAATGAATACTCACGAGATGTTCCGGCCATATGGCATCCTCTCTTTCTGTTTGTCCCGGGCGGAGGACGCGGACTGACCCACGTGTCCTCGTGGCCTCATGGAGAAAACGAATATCATTAATACTTTATCAAAATGGATCGAAAAAGTCAATAGCAAACTGTGGAAGAAGCTACAGAATCACCGCCGCGCGCGGAAATCCCCGGAGCAGATGCTCCGGGGATATCGGTGTCTTCCGTCAAATCTTTGTGATGTCGATGGGCACGATCTGTTCGCTGTGCCCCTCCTTCCGGGCGGTGAGGATCGCGCGGCAGGTGTCCACGCTGGTCAGGCAGAGGACGGAGTGCTCCACCGCGCTGCGGCGGATGCGCCAGCCGTCGCCGTCCTCGCGCTGGGTGCGGCGCGGGGTGTTGAGGATCATATCCACCACGCCGGACTGGATCATATCCATGATATTGGGGTGCCCGTGGCCCAGCCGGTGGACAAAACGGACAGGCACGTCGTGGGCGGTTAGATAGGCGTAGGTGCCGCGGGTGGCATAGAGCTCCATGCCGAGCTCCACCATCTCGCGCGCCAGGCCGAGGACCTCCTCCTTGTCCTGGTCCTTGACGGTGAGGATGACGCGGCTGCCGCGCTTGGGCACCTTCATATTCGCGCCCTTGAACGCCTTGAGCAGCGCCTGCGGGAAGGTGTCCGCCAGGCCGAGACACTCACCGGTGGATTTCATCTCCGGGCCGAGGTTGGTGTCCACATCGGTGAGCTTCTCAAAGGAGAAGACCGGCATCTTCACCGCGTAGTACTTTGCCTCCGGATAGATATCCACCCCGTAGCCGAGATCGCGCAGCTTGGCTCCCAGCATCACCTTCGTGGCCAGGTCGATGATGGGCACGCCGGTCACCTTGGAGATATAGGGGATGGTGCGCGAGGAGCGGGGGTTGGCCTCGATAATATACACCTCGTCCTGGTAGATGATGAACTGCACGTTGATCAGACCGATCACGCCCAGATGCTTTGCCAGATCCCTGGTGTAGCGCAGAATGGTCTGCTTGTGCTTTTCCGCCACATTGAGCGGGGGATAGACCGAGATGGAGTCGCCGGAGTGGATACCCGCCCGCTCGACATGCTCCATCACGCCGGGGATCAGGATATCCTCCCCGTCAAAGACGCCGTCCACCTCCACCTCGCGGCCCATGAGGTACTTGTCCACCAGCACGGGGTGCTCCTGCACCGTCATGTTGATGATCTTCATGAAGTCGCGGATGTTGTCGTCGTTGTAGGCGATCTCCATCCCCTGGCCGCCGAGCACGTAGGACGGGCGCACCAGCACGGGATAGCCCACCTCATTGGCCGCGGCGATGGCCTCCTCAGTGGTGAAGATGGTCCGCCCGGCCGCGCGGGGAATGCCGCAGAGATTCAAAATCTCGTCAAACCGCTCGCGGTCCTCCGCCGCGTCCACGCCGTCGGCGCTGGTGCCCAGGATGGGCAGGCCCATGTCTGCCAGCGTCTTGGCCAGCTTGATGGCGGTCTGCCCGCCGAACTGGACCACCGCGCCCCACGGCTTCTCCAGCTCCACGATCTGCTCCACATCCTCCGGGGTGAGCGGCTCGAAGTAGAGGCGGTCGGCGATGTCAAAGTCGGTGGAGACGGTCTCCGGGTTGTTGTTGACGATGATGGTCTCGCAGCCCAGCTTCTTGAGCGACCAGACAGAGTGGACCGAGCAGTAGTCAAACTCGATGCCCTGGCCGATGCGGATCGGGCCGGAGCCAAGGACGAGCACCTTTTTCTTGCCGGTGTCCACCGGCTGGGACTCGTTTTCAATGTCATAGGTGGAGTAATAGTAGGGGGTCTGCGCGTCAAACTCGGCCGCGCAGGTGTCCACCATCTTATAGGTCGGCTGGATGCCGTATTTGCGCCGCAGCTCGCGGATGTCCACGCGCGTGACGCCGCACAGCTCCGCGATAAAGGAGTCGGCGAAGCCCACCTCCTTGGCAAAGCGGAGGGTCTTCGCGTCAGGCAGGCCTTGGGAGAGCTTGTTCTCCAGCTTGACGATGGTGCCCAGCCGGTCGATGAACCAGATGTCGATCTTGGTGATCCGGTTGATCTCCTCCGGGGTGATGCCGCGCCGCAGCGCCTCGGCCACGACGAAAATGCGCTCGTCATCGATGTCAAAGAGTTTGTCCCAGATCTTCTTCGTGCTCATCGCCTGGAGCTTTGGCAGGCGGAGGGAGTGGACGTTGAGCTCGAGAGAGCGGATCGCCTTGAGCAGGGCGTTGGCGAAGCTGTTGCCGATCGCCATCACCTCGCCGGTGGCCTTCATCTGGGTGCCGAGGGTGCGCTTGGCGGTGGTGAACTTGTCAAACGGCAGACGCGGCAGCTTCATCACGCAGTAGTCCAGCGCCGGCTCAAAGCAGGCGGTGGTCTTGCCGGTGACGGCGTTCGGGATCTCGTCGAGGGTGTAGCCTAGGGCGATCTTGGCGGCCACCTTCGCGATGGGGTAGCCGGTGGCCTTGGAGGCCAGTGCCGAGGAGCGGGAGACGCGGGGGTTGACCTCGATCACCGCGTACTCATAGGACTCCGGGTGCAGGGCGAACTGGCAGTTGCAGCCGCCCTCGATCTCCAGGGCGGAGATGATGTCCAGCGCCGCGGTGCGCAGCATCTGGTATTCCTTATTTGCCAGCGTCTGGGTGGGGGCGATGACGATGGAGTCACCGGTATGCACGCCTACCGGGTCGAGGTTTTCCATTGAGCAGATGGTGATCACGTTGCCCGCCGAGTCACGCATCACCTCGAACTCGATCTCCTTCCAGCCGGAGATACACCGCTCAATGAGCACTTCCCCTACGCGAGAGAGGGAGATGCCGCGCTCGGAGATCTCGCGCAGCATCGCCTCGTCGTAGGCGATGCCGCCGCCGGTGCCGCCAAGGGTGTAGGCGGGGCGGACGATGACGGGATAGCCGATCTCGTTGGTGAAGTCCACCGCGTCCTGCACGGTGGTGACCACCTTGGAGACGATGCAGGGCTGGCCGATGGACTCCATCGTGTCCTTGAAGCCCTGCCGGTCCTCCGCCTTGCGGATGGACTCAGCGCTGGTCCCCAGCAGCCGCACGCCCAGGCGGTCCAGCGTGCCGTCCTCATAGAGGGCCATCGCCAGGTTCAGCCCGATCTGGCCGCCCAGCGTGGGCAGCAGGGCGTCCGGGCGCTCCCGCTCGAGGATGGCTTTCAGGCTGTAGGTGTTCAGCGGCTCGATATAGACGTGGTCGGCCACGTCCTTGTCCGTCATGATGGTGGCGGGGTTGGAGTTGACCAGCACGACCTCCATTCCCTCTTCCTTCAGGGAGCGGCAGGCCTGGGTGCCGGCGTAGTCAAACTCGGCGGCCTGGCCGATCACGATGGGGCCGGAGCCGATCACCAGTACCTTGCGGATATTTGGGTCCTTAGGCATGACGGGTGCCTCCTTCCTTCGCGGCGCGCACCACGTCGAGGAACTCGCCGAAGAGATAGTCGGTGTCCACCGGGCCGGGGGAGGCCTCGGGGTGGAACTGGACGGTAAAGACGGGGCGCTGGAGGTAGCGCAGGCCCTCCAGGCTGCCGTCGTTGACGTTGATGTGGCTGATCTCGGCGACGGCGGGGTCGATGGACTCCTTCTCGATCACGTAGCCGTGGTTCTGGCTGGTGATATAGCAGCGGCCGCGCCGCAGGTCCTTGACCGGATGGTTTGCCCCGCGGTGGCCGAAGGCCATCTTGTGGCTCTTCGCCCCCGTGGCGAGCGCCATGAGCTGGTGGCCCAGACAGACGGCGAAGATGGGCAGGCCGGATTCATAGAGTTTGCGCACCTCGGCGATGATCTCCACGCAGTCAGCGGGGTCGCCCGGGCCGTTGGAGAGCATGATCCCGTCGTAGCCGGCGGCGAGCACCTCGTCGGCCGGGGTGTGCGCCGGATAGATCGTCAGGTCACAGCCGCACTCTACCAGGCGCTTTGCCATATTCCGCTTGGCGCCGAAGTCATACATCGCGATGCGCGGGCCGCTGCCGGCCATGTGCTGCACCTTGGGGCAGGTGACCCGCTCCACCGTGCCGGAGACGCGGTAGGCGTGCATCCGCTCGATCAGCTCCTCCCGGTCATAGTCCTCCCGGCAGGTAATGACGCCGTTCATCACCCCCTGAATGCGCAGAATCCGCGTGAGCGCGCGGGTGTCGATGTCCTGAATGCCGGTGATGCCGTGGCGGATGAGGTAGTCGTTGAGCGTGCTGGTACAGCGGAAGTTGCTGCCGCGCGGGGCCAGGTGCCGGATGATGAGCGCGTCGGCCCAGGGGTGGACGGACTCGTCGTCCTCGTCATTGGTTCCGTAGTTGCCAATCAGCGGGTAGGTCATCACCACCCCCTGCCCGGCATAGGAGGGATCGGTCAAAATTTCCTGGTAGCCCACCATAGAGGTGTTGAAGACCATCTCACAGACCACGTCTTCCGTGCTGCCGATGCTCTCTCCCTCGAAGATGGCGCCGTTTTCCAGGATCAGCGTTGCATTCATCGGTCACATCCACCTTTCAGCCCTCTGGGCACGGACTGGGGCCGGGGCCCCTGTACAAAAAAAGAGAGCCTCCCCCACGCAAGGGGGGTTCCTTGACGTTTGGCTCACTCTCAATCGTATCGAAAATAGCATATCACAAATCGACTTTTCTGGCAAGCGCACGTCCGCCTTTCTGCAAAATATCCAAAACATTCCGACATAATTTTTTGGCCGTTAGCCACAATAACAACTGTAAATTTGTCAGATAGACTGACATTTTTTGGATTTTTCTGGAAAGACGGCCGGACAGGGAGGAGGATGATCCGCCATGCTGATTGCCTTTGTGCGCACGATCGTCCTCTACCTGCTGCTCATCGTCGGCATCCGTCTGATGGGCAAAAAGCAGGTGGGGGAACTGGAGCCGACCGAGTTGGTGATGGCGATGCTGCTGTCTGACCTGGCGGCGGTGCCGATGCAGGATTTTGGGATTCCGCTCGTCTTCGGCGTGGCGCCTATTGTGACGCTGCTGTGTCTGTCCATGGTGCTGTCGGTGCTCACGCTGCGCAGTGTGCGGCTGCGATTGCTGCTGTGCGGGCGGCCGAGTATCGTGGTGGAGAAGGGCGCTATCCTGCAAAAGGAGCTCTACAAGACCCGTATGACGCCAGATGAGCTGATGGAGGAGCTGCGCTTGCAGGGCATCACCGACCTTGCCACTGTGAAGTACGCCATCCTGGAGACGAGCGGCCGGCTCTCCGCCATCCTCTATGCCGGTCAGCAGCCGGCCACCGCGCAGCAGCTCAACCTGACGGCGGAGGAGCGCGGCCTGCCGCTGACCATCATTGACAACGGACAGCTCTACCCGGACAATCTCCGCCGCCGCGGTCTGGACCGGCGCTGGCTGGAGCGTCAGCTCGCCGCGCGTGGCCTGCACTCTGTACGAGAGGTCTTTCTGATGACGGTGGATGAGCGCGGCGGTGTCTATTTTGCCGCAAAGGAGGGACATGCATGAGACGTCTGACGGTTTCTCTGCTGGTGCTGGCGCTGCTGGCGGCGGCTGGATGGGCAAACAGCCGCTATCTCACCGGCCTGTCCGGCGAGATCATCGTTCTGCTGGAGCGCGCGGGCGAGCGGGGGGCGGCCGAGGACTGGGAGGGAGCGGAGAACTTGACACGCCAGGCCCGCGCACGCTGGGAGACGTCCTCCGGCTATCTCAGCCTGGTGCTGCGCCACAACGAGACGGACGAGGTCAACAGCCGCTTCTGCGAGGTGTCCGCCCTGATCGACGGGCGGGAGGGCCCGGAATATGCCGCCGCCAACGGCCAGCTCATCTCCCAGCTGGAGCATATGAGCGAGATGGAGCAGCTGCGCTGGCGCAACGTGCTCTGCCGGACGATGCCCGTGGCCCGGACGGTCCGGCAGCCGATTTTGGGGCTTGACATCTGCCGGGATTGAGCGTATCCTGTTAAGGATGCTTTAGCAGTAAAAAGCGCGAAAGAATCTGAAACGAGGTGTATTCCGATGGCTGCCATGAATCCAAACCTGATCTCTTATCTGCCCAATCTGCGGGTGGTGGACTGCACGCTGCGCGACGGGGGACTGGTGAATGACTTCTATTTCACCGACGAGTTTGTGCGCGCGCTCTACCAGGCCAATCTGAAGGCGGGTGTGGACTATATGGAGTTTGGATATAAGTGTTCCAAGAACATCTTCAGCCCGGACCGCTTCGGCAAGTGGAAGTTCTGTGACGAGGAGGATATCCGCGCGATCGTGGGGGACAACCCAACGGACCTGAAAATCTCCGTCATGGCGGACGTGGGACGCTGCGACTACGAGCATGATATCATTGACCGCAAGGACAGCGTGATCGACATGGTGCGCGTGGCGACCTATGTCAACGCCATCCCCACCGCGATCGACATGGTGGAGGATGCCAAGCAAAAGGGCTACGAGGCGACGGTGAATATCATGGCGGTCTCCAAGGTGGACAGTGAGGACCTGAAGAACAGTCTCGAGCTGCTCGCCCAGTCCAGCGCGGACGTGATCTATCTGGTGGACAGTTTCGGCTCCTTCTACCCCGAACAGATCCGCCGCCTGACCGACCAGTACATGGAGGTGGCGGCGAAATACGGCAAAAAGGTGGGGATTCATGCCCACAACAACCAGCAGCTCGCCTTTGCCAACACGCTTGAAGCGATGAACAAGGGTGCGGGTGCGACCTACCTGGACGCGACGGTGAATGGGCTGGGCCGCGGGGCGGGCAACTGTCACCTGGAGATGCTGCTCGGGTTCCTGCGAAACCCGAAGTACAAGATGATCCCCATCCTGCGCTTTGTGGAGCAGTACATCCTCAAGCTGCGCGAGGAGGGCGTCGTCTGGGGCTACGATGTCCCATACCTGCTCACCGGCCAGCTCAACGCCCATCCCTCCAGCGCCATCCGCTTTATTCGCGACGGGCGGAGTGACTACTACCACTTCTTCCATGAGCTGATTGATGACACCCTTTGACAGTGACGGACAGAACAGGGGAGCGCGCCCGAATTTTGGGGCGCTCCCCTGTTTTGTATCTCGAAAACTACTGGCTAGGCCTTGTTTGAAAAAACGAGAGAATTGTGCTACATTAACAAGATTGCGATAGCAGCAAGGTAGACAAAGGCCAGGAACGATTCATCCAGTTTGTCATATCTGGCAGCAATTCTGCGAAACCATTTAATTTTCTGAAAGAAACACTCAATCAGGGGCCATAAGTCTCCGGCAGTTCCGGCCACTGTGCATCGCTTCTGACAATCCAAGGCATTCCGTTGAGCATCGTCCGGTTGTCCTCCTTGGGACAGCATCGTTTTCCCGTTTCTTTCGGCAGCAAAAGTGCTCTGACTCACTCCAATTGTTAATTCATACTGTCTTATACTAGTGGTTGTACATATGATAGCAGTCCAATACTTCTTTAATAGTCCTCTGCCATTGTCCCGGTTTCTCTTGTATAGCAGGGGAAGAACTGCTATAATCATAGGAACAGATGTTCTAGGAAAGGGGGAGCCGCCATGTCGGACCTGCTGCAGGGACTCAACGACGCCCAGCGCGCGGCGGTCACCACGACGGAGGGCTATGTGCGCGTGATCGCCGGGGCCGGGTCAGGCAAGACGCGCGCGCTCGCGCGGCGGTATGCCTATCTGGTCAACGAGCTGGGCATCCTGCCGGGAAACATCCTCTGCGTCACCTTTACCAACAAATCCGCCGCCGAGATGCGCCAGCGCATCCACAATCTGACCGGGGACAATGATACCGGCTATATCAACACCTTCCACGGCTTCTGTGTCTCCATTCTGCAGGAGGACGGCCACGCGCTGCACTACCCGAAGAACTTTCTGGTGCTGGATAACGCCGACATTGACGCCATGCTCCAGATCATCTATGAGGAGCGGGGATTGACGCTGCGCGACATGACGTTCTCCAGAGCGCGCGACATGATTGAGATGCGCAAAATGGTGCGCGAGCCGGACTACTATGAAAACCTCCTCCGGTTTTCCCTCGAGCAGCTCCGACAGCGCTACCTGGAGGCGGATCGGACGGAGGACATCATCTTCTACGGCTATCTCTATCAGGAGAAAAAGTGCTTCGGCGTGGACTACAATGACCTGATTGTCTTCTCCCTCTACCTCTTCCAGATAGACGAGCAGATTCGACTCAAGTGGCAGGAGCGTCTGGAGTACATCATGATTGACGAGTTCCAGGACATCGACCGGCCGCAGTACCGCCTGATGCAGGTGCTGTGCGGTTACCACGGAAACCTCTTCATCGTCGGGGACCCCGACCAGACGATCTACACCTGGCGCGGGGCGGACGTGCGCTACCTGCTGGAATTTGATAAGGTATTTCCCGGCACGCAGACAATCCTGATGATGCAAAATTATCGCTCCACGCCGGAGATTCTGGCGGTGGCGAACTCCCTGATCGCGCACAACACCGCTCGGGTGAAAAAGGACCTGCTGCCCACCCGGCCGTCCGGCGCGCCGGTGGTCTGCCACTGGGCGCCCTCCCCCAAGGCGGAGGCGGAGTGGATGGTGGGCGAGATCCGTGCCCTGCAGGCTCAGAGGGTGCCGTTGCGGGAGATCACCGTCCTCTACCGCGCGCACTATGTCACCCGGACGGTGGAGGAGGTCTTTCTGGCCGCGCAGATCCCCTATGCCATCTACAGCGGCGTGCAGTTCTTCGCACGGATGGAGGTGAAGGACGCGCTGAGCTATCTGCGGATGATCGTCTACCGGGATGACCTGTCCTTCCTGCGCGTGGCCAACGTGCCGCGGCGGAACCTGGGCAAGCGGCGGATGGCCTTCCTGCGCGGCCGGGCTGCGGAGACAGGGCGCACCCTCTACCAGACGCTGGTGGAATCGCTGGACGACCCGATTTTCCGGGGGACAGGTGCGCGCTCATTCTGCACGCTGATCGAGCGCTTTGCCGCCGAGTCGGCCGGACGGCCGGTCTCCGAGGTGCTCTCCGCCCTGCTCGACGAGAGCGGCTACGAGACCATGCTGCGCACGGAGGGGGCCCAGGACCGGCTGGATAACCTGGCCGAGCTGAAGCAGTCGGTCTACGAGTACGAGACCACCTGCGGCGAGGAGAGCACGCTGGAGCACTACCTCTCCCATGTGGCCCTCTTCTCCAACCAGGATGCGGCGGAGCCGGGCGACAAGGTCAAGCTGATGACGGTCCACGCCGCCAAGGGACTGGAGTTTCCCTATGTCTTTCTGTGCGGGATGAACGAGGGCATCTTCCCCTCCCGGAAGGTGCGCACTCTGCCTGGCATGGAGGAGGAGCGCCGGCTGGCCTTTGTGGCCCTCACACGGGCAGAGCGCCGGCTCTACCTCTCTGAGGCGGACGGGGAGACCTTTGACGGCTCGCCCCGCTACCCCTCCCGTTTCCTGCTGGAGATTGACCCGTCGTTGCTCACCATGACCCGCGCGCCGCGAGAGGGGCTGATCCGCGCCGCGCAGGACGCCATCGCCGCCAGTGAGCGGCGCATGGCGGCGGCGGGGGGACAGACGCTGTCTCCCGGCCAGCGCGTGCGCCATGAGATTTTCGGCCCGGGCACCGTGCTGGAGGTGGACACGGAACGGGGGGCGCATATTGTCCAGTTTGACCGGATGAAGACGCCGCGCCGTATCTCTTTCCGGGCCAGGCTGGATCCGGACAAGCCCTAAAGGATAAAGGAAAGCGGGAGCATTCCGCCAAGACGGCAGAACGCTCCCGCTTTTTTTACTCATTTGCGTCGGCTCACACGCCCAGATAATACCGCAGCAGTTCCTGCAGCAGCTCGTCCCGGTCCAGCTTGCGGATCAGGGTGCGGGCGTTATTGTAGTTGGTGATATAGGTGGGGTCCTCCGAGAGGATGTAACCGACGATCTGATTGATGGAATTATAGCCCTTTTCCTGCAAAGAGCGGTAGACCTCGGTGAGAATGGCCCGGGTATCCCATTCCTCATCTTTGGTAACATCAAAACGTCGTGTGAAATCAGACATGGCTATCACACCTCCGTCAGTCTGTTGTATACATTTGAGAAGTTGTTTTATATTTTACCCCAGAAGTGGCATTCTGTAAAGGGGGTTGGGAAGAAAATTTGCCGGTTTGGGTAATTATGTGAACTAAAAACGGCCAAAAGCGGAAAAATCTTCCGGCCGGGAGGCAAAAGCCATCCCGGCCGGAAGGGAAAATTGTGTGGAAGCTCAGCGGAGGACGGCCTTCCACTCGCGCTCGAGCAGGTCGAGAATGGAGCGGATATCCGCGTCTGCCTCCGCGTCGGTGAGGGTGTGGTCCTCCGCGCGCAGGCGCAGGGAGAAGGCGACCGACTTCTTGCCCTCCGGGATGGGCTTGCCGGTGTAGATGTCAAAGAGACGGACCTCCTGGACCAGGCCCTTGCCGCCGCGGGAGATGCAGTCCTCCAGCTGGGCGACCGGCACATCCGCGTCGCAGACAACGGCGATATCGCGCTCTACGGCGGGGAATTTGGGCAGCGGACGGTAGATGATCTCCGTGCGGCGCGCGGCCAGCAGCGGCTCAAGGGCCAGCTCGGCGGCGAACATCGGCTGCTCGACGTCATAGTTTTTGCCGACAAGGGGGTGAATCTGTCCGAAGACGCCGATCTCCTTGCCGTCAATCAGGACGCGGGCGCAGCGGCCGGGATGGTAGGAGGGATTGTCGCGGCAGGCCTCATAGCGGGCATTCCGGATGCCGAGCGCATCCAGAATCGTCTCCACCGCTCCCTTAAAGGTGAAGAAATCCAGGTCTCCGTAGCCGCCCATGCTGAGCACTTGCCGCTCGTCGGCCAGCGGGCCGTCTTCGTCCGGCAGATAGATCCGGCACAGCTCGTACAGCCGCGCGGTGGGGTTGCGGTGGCTGTGGTTGCGCGCGAGCGTCTCCAGGAGCGAGGGGAGGGAGGTGGTGCGCATGATGGAGGTGTCCTCGCCCAGCGGGTTGAGAATGGTGACCGACTGACGGCGCGGGTCGTCCTCGGCCATCCGAATCTTGTTGTAGTCGTTCGGGGAGATGAAGGAGTAGGTCAGAATCTCACTGTAGCCCAGGCCGCGGCAGACCTGGCCCAGCTCCTTCTCCGCCTTCTGCTTGTCAGACAGGCCGCCGCGCGTCGTCTCGCCGCGCATGAGGGTGATGGGGAGGTTGTCGTAGCCGTAGAAGCGGGCGACCTCCTCCGCGAGGTCGGAGTAGTGCTCCACGTCAGAGCGCCAGGAGGGGACGTAGACGGTGTCGCCGTCCAGAGTGAAGCCGAGGGAGAGCAGGATCTCCCGCATTGTCTCCTCGGCGATGTCAGTGCCGAGCAGGCGGTTGATCTTCTCCGGCTCCAGCTGCAGAGAGGTGGGGGTGAACTCCCGGGCGACCACGTCGATCACGCCGTCGGCCACCTCACCGCAGCCGAGCAGCTCGACCAGCTCGCAGGCGCGCTGGACGGCGGGCAGGGTGTTCATCGGGTCCAGCCCCTTCTCATAGCGGCCGGAGGCCTCGGTGCGCATGCCGAGGGCGAGGGCGGTCTTGCGGATGGAGACGCCGTTGAAGTTGGCCGACTCGAAGAAGACGTCCCGGGTGGCCTCGGTGATCTCACTGTTCATACCGCCCATCACGCCGGCCACGCCGACCGGCTTGTGCTCGTCGGCGATGACCAGCATGGACTCAGTGAGCGCGCGGGCGGTGCCGTCCAGGGTCTGGATCTCCTCGCCGGGCCGGGCACGGCGGACGACGATACGGTGGCCGTCCACGCAGGAGAAATCAAAGGAGTGCATCGGCTGGCCGTACTCCAGCATGACGTAGTTCGTGATGTCCACGATGTTGTTGATCGGGCGCACGCCGGAGGCACGCAGCCGCTCGCGCATCCACTTGGGGGAGGGGCCGATCTTCACGTTGCGCACCAGCCGGCCGGTGTAGCGCGGGCAGAGGTCTCCGTCTTCAATGTCCACGTCGGCGTAGTCCAGGATAGAGCCGCCTGCCCCCTTCACCTCGGGGGTATGCAGGCGCAGCGGCTGGTGGAAGGTGGCGGACGCCTCGCGCGCCAGGCCGATCACGGACAGGCAGTCGGGGCGGTTGGGGGTGATCTCAAACTCCACCACATGGTCGTCCAGGCCGAGCACGGCGGGCAGATCGTCGCCCGGCCGGCAGTCCTCATTCAGGATAAAGATGCCGTCCGGAATGCAGTTGGGGAACTCCGCCTGCTGGGCGTGCAGGCCGTCCAGTCCGAGCACGGCGTCGTCTGCCGTGTGATAGCAGACCAGATCGCCGGTGTGGATGTTGGGACAGTGGGTCGTCGTGTCCACCAGCCGGTCGCCGAGGTCCAGCTGCAGGGCATAGGTGGAATAGCCCGTCACCTCGCACGAGAGGACGAGCGCGGCGACCACCTTGCCGAAGATCTTGTGGCCGGGGGCGATGTCCGCGGGGATGGAGGGCTTTTCGCCGGGCAGGACGTGGTAATCCCCCAGGATGGCGGCCGGACGGATGACGGCATAAGGGAAGTCGCGCACCTCCAGCCCCAGCTCGCTCAGCCCGCAGAGCATGCCGTTGGAGACCACGCCGCGTAGCTTGCCGCGGGTGATCTTCACCCCGCCGGGCAGGGTGCTCTTGTGCTTGGCCACCGGGACCAGGTCGCCCACATGGACGTTCCAGGCGCCGGTGCAGATCTGGACCGGCTCTGCCTCGCCCACGTCCACCTGGAGGACCCACATGTGGTCGGAGTTGGGGTGGCGCTCCTCGGAGAGCACACGGCCGACTACGACGTTATGGAACTCGGCGCCGAGATCGGTGAAGACCTCCACCTTGGAGCCGGAGATGGTCATCGCCTCGGCGAAAGTCTTATCGCTGACCGAACTGCAGTCCACAAACTCGTTCAGCCATTTCCGGGAAAGTTTCATATCGCATTGCTCCTATCTGTCAAGATGTCGGGGGAGATCAGAACTGCTCGAGGAAGCGGACGTCATTTTCAAAGATGAGCCGCAGGTCCTTGATGCCAAAGCGGCGCATCGCCAGGCGCTCCACGCCCATGCCGAAGGCCCAGCCGGAATACACCTCGGTGTCGATGCCGCAGCCCTCAAGCACCTTGGGGTGGACCATGCCGGCGCCCAGAATCTCAATCCAGCCCTCGCCCTTGCAGACGCTGCAGCCCTTGCCGCCGCACTCGACGCACTGCACGTCCACCTCGCAGGAGGGCTCGGTGAAGGGGAAGTGGTGCGGGCGGAAGCGGGTCTTGGAGTCCGGGCCGTACAGGGCGCGGATGACCTCGTTGAGCGTCCCCTTCAGGTCGGCCATCGTGATGCCCTTGTCCACCACGAGCCCCTCGATCTGGTGGAACATGGGGGAGTGGGTGGCGTCCGCCTCGTCCTTACGGAAGACGCGGCCGGGGGCGATGATGCGGATGGGGGGCTTTTGCTGCTCCATCACCCGCACCTGCATGGGGGAGGTCTGCGAGCGCAGCAGGACGGCGTCGTTTTTCGGGTCGTCGCCGCCGGCGGAGATATAGAACGTGTCCGTCCACTCACGGCCGGGGTGGCCCTCCTCCGTGTTCAGCTTGGTAAAGTTGTACTCCGCCAGCTCGATCTCGGGGCCCTCCGCGACCTGGA
The DNA here is from genome assembly GCA_018710845.1 of Candidatus Onthomonas avicola. Taxonomy (GTDB): domain Bacteria; phylum Bacillota; class Clostridia; order Oscillospirales; family Oscillospiraceae; genus Onthomonas; species Onthomonas avicola. The sequence goes on along the minus strand of DVJB01000043.1, from coordinate 2,659 downwards.
AGCCCATGCCGGTGAAGATGTCGGTGATCTCATCGATTACGATGGACAGCGGATGCTTGTGGCCCAGCGCCGTGCGCTGACCGGGGATGGTCACGTCTACCGTCTCGGCGGCCAGCTTCAGGTTCAGGGCGGTCTCCGCGAGCGCCTTGCTCTGCTCCGCGATGGCGTTGGTGAGGGCCTCGCGCACCTCATTGGCCATCTGACCGATCACCGGGCGCTCCTCGGCGGGGAGCTTGCCCATCTGCTTGAGGACGGCGGTCAGCTCGCCCTTTTTGCCCAGGTACTGCACGCGGACCTGGTCCAGCGCGGCGGCGGCGTTGGCGGAACGGATCGCCTTCAGCGCCTCCTGCCGGATGTTCGCCAGCTGTTCTCTCATGTGTGACAACTCCTTACAACAGTATTGGAATTGGGAACGCGCGGTTCCCCGGGGAAAGGGCAAAAAAGAATCGCCCTTCCTCCCAGACGGGACGAAAGACGACTTCCGTGGTACCACCCGAATTCACCGGACACCGCTGAGCGCGCCGGTGCACTCCTGGCCGGATAACGACGGCAAGACGGCCCGGCCTTTCCTCCGGGCAGCTCCGGGGCGAACCAAGCGGGGCCCTGCCTGCCTCTGCTCTCAGCCGGTGACAGAGGCTCTCTGAAGGCGGTCTGATCCGCTATTTTCCCCTTCTGCGCTTTTGAAACACATTATATATACCATACCGCGCCCCAAAATGCAAGGGAAGATTTTGAAACGGAGTGCCAAAGCGGCCTGTGGGGCGGCGCCGCATTTGGCGCCGCCCCGGACCTTCCCTGCCTGACAGATCAAGGAACATCCCTTTGATTTGCAGGAAGGTCTATTTCACAGTCGGGGGCAGTTGGGCCCGGTATGGACCGGGCGCTGCGCCCCATCCGAATATCGGGCCGGTTTTGGCTGCGGCATGGGCCGCTGCGTGTCCGCCTCGCCGGCTGTTGAGAACAGTATGCCCGGACATGCTCCGGGTATTCTTCCGCTGGTCTGGAATATTCTGCCCCCTGTGCCATAAAAATGAAAAAGAGAAAGGGGGCGGTTTCGCTGTGACGGATCAGGTGATCGGCTGCCTGGTGCTGATTGCCCTGCTGGGGCTGCTGGTCTTCCGCCGGGCGCTGGGCCGGCTGTTCCGGCTGGGACTGCGCACGGCTGTGGGTGCGCTGGTGCTCGCGCTGCTCGCCCCGCTGAGCGGCTGGACGGGCCTATCGTTGGGGGTCAATCTCTTCAACGCGCTGGTGCTGGGCGTGCTGGGCGTGCCGGGGTTTGGCCTGCTGTTGCTGCTGCAATGGGCGGTACGGTGAGGACAGACTCTCCCATCATGTCAATTTTGAAAAATGAAAGTGAGTATTCGAGAGATAACAGGAGAAAGCAGAAGAACACAAGAGATATTACAGTGCCCAGTTAAAATAATCGTTGACAGCAAATTTGGACTGTGCTATAAATATAGTTACGCTGTTTTGTGCCCCTTTCCCACTCACAAACGGCGAGGAGACAGGTATCCGTGATTACGACTGAGAAGAACGTCTGGAGGTTCTGATATGTCCACCTTTATGGCAAAGAAAGAGGACGTCGTCCGCAAGTGGTACGTCCTGGACGCCGCCGGCAAGCCGATGGGCAAGACTGCGGTGGCTGCCGCTGATCTGCTGCGCGGCAAAGGCAAGACCGATTTTACCCCCCATGTTGACACCGGCGACTTTGTCATCATCATCAACGCCGACAAGGCGGTCCTGACCGGCAAGAAGCTGGAGCAGAAGTATTATCGCCATCACTCCGGCTGGACCGGCGGCCTGAAGGAGATTCAGTACAAGAATCTGATGGCCAAGCGTCCGGAGTTTGCGATGGAGCTGGCGGTCAAAGGCATGCTGCCCAAGAACAGCATCGGCGCCGCCTGCCTGCGCCGTCTGCGCGTCTATAAGGGCTCCGAGCACGGCCACGAGGCCCAGAAGCCGATCGTCGTGGAATAAGAGGAGGAAAACGACCATGTACAAGAGCAAAAAGCCTTATGTCTACGGCACCGGCCGCCGCAAGTCCTCGATCGCCCGCGTGCGCGTCTATGAGGGCGGCACCGGCAGCATCACCATCAACGGCCGCGACATCGACGATTACTTTGGCCTGGACACTCTCAAGCTGATCACCCGCCAGCCTCTCGCCGCGACCGGCACTATTGGCAAGGTGGATGTGGTTGCCACCGTGACCGGCGGCGGCGTCACCGGTCAGGCCGGCGCCCTGCGTCACGGCATCGCCCGCGCCCTGCTTCAGCTCGACCCGGAGTTCCGGCCCACGCTGAAGAAGGCCGGTTATCTGACCCGCGATCCTCGTATGAAGGAGCGCAAGAAGTACGGCCTCAAGGCTGCCCGTCGCGCTCCGCAGTTCAGCAAGCGCTAATTTTCTCACCGACAAATCCTCGGAATCCGGCGGTTCCGGGGATTTTCTTTTCTGTCCCTCCCCGGCCCCCCGGCGGGCGGGAAAGGGCGGAAAATTCGTCCGGGAGGAGAAGGGCGGGAGACCCACCCCCCGGCTGCGGCGTCCTGCGGCGGCCGGGCGGGGGATCTGCCCCCTTTTCCCCTGGGATGGAAGGAAGCTGCCGGCCCCGGGAGGAAACAACAAAAGGAGGAGTGTTCCCATGGAAAGATTCTTTAAGCTGAA
>DVJB01000042.1 GCA_018710845.1 Candidatus Onthomonas avicola | reverse complement strand
CCCGTGCGCCGAGCGAGGAGGGGACGGTGGAAGCCCTCTGCGGTACGGCTCCGCAAGCCACTTCACCAGCTGCCCGGGACGACCGGGACGCCTCATCCCCGTTACCGGATGGCATGAGATGCCCTTCGGGGCAGATCAGGGTGGTACCGTGGAGTGAATACGCTCCGCCCCTGACATGGGGGCGGGGCTTCTTTTTTGCCCGGCAAAGCCCAAAATTTTGGAAGATAGGAGTTTGGTCTGTCCATGCACAAGAACTACGGTCTCAACGAGCTGCGCGAGATGTTCCTGAAATTCTTCGAGACAAAGGGCCATCTGCGCCTGCCCAGCTTCTCCCTCATCCCCCAGAACGATGCCTCCCTGCTGCTCATCAACAGCGGTATGGCGCCCATGAAGCCCTGGTTCACCGGCGAGCAGGAGCCCCCCCGCCACCGGGTGACCACCTGTCAGAAGTGCATCCGCACCGGCGACATTGAAAACATCGGCCACACCGCCCGCCACGGCACCTACTTTGAGATGCTGGGCAACTTCTCCTTCGGCGACTACTTCAAGAGGGACGCCATCCACTGGGCCTGGGAGTTCCTCACCTCCCCCGAGTGGGTGGGCCTGGAGGCCGACCGGCTCTACCCCTCCGTGTTCGCCGGCAACGAGACCACCCCCGCCGATGACGAGGCCTTCGCCATCTGGCGGGACGAGATCGGCATCCCCGAAGACCGGATCTTCAAGTTCGGCAAGGAGGACAACTTCTGGGAGCACGGCTCCGGCCCCTGCGGCCCCTGCTCCGAGATCTACTACGACCGCGGCCCGGAGAAGGGCTGCGGCAAGCCGGGCTGCACCGTTGGCTGCGACTGCGACCGCTATATCGAGGTCTGGAACATCGTCTTCTCCCAATTCGACAACGACGGACAGGGCCACTATACCGAGCTGGCGCAGAAGAACATTGACACCGGCATGGGCCTGGAGCGCCTGGCCTGCGTCTGCCAGGAGGTGGACTCCCTCTTTGACGTGGACACCGTGATGAATATCACCAACAAGGTCAGCGAGATCACCGGCGCCCACTACGGCCAGAGCCATGAGAAGGACGTCTCCCTGCGCATCATCACCGACCATATCCGCTCGGCCACCATGATGATCGCCGACGGCGTGCGCCCCTCCAATGAGGGCCGGGGCTACGTCCTGCGCCGCCTGCTGCGCCGCGCCGCGCGCCACGGCCGTCTGCTCGGCGTGACCGACCCCTTCCTCTATGAGGTCTGTGACACCGTCATCCACGAGAACCGCACCGCCTACCCCGAGCTGGTGGAGCGGCAGGACTATATCACCCGCGTTATCCGCACCGAGGAGGAGAACTTCGCCCGCACGATTGAGGGCGGCCTGCGCATCTTCGCTGAGCTCCTGGCCAGCCACAAGGCCAAGGGGGAGACCGTTTTCTCAGGTTCGGATGCCTTCCGCCTCTATGACACCTACGGCTTCCCGATTGACCTGACGGTGGAGATGTGCGCCGACGAGGGGATGACGGTGGACAAAGACGCCTTCGCCGCCGAGATGCAGGCGCAGAAGGAGCGCGCCAGAGAGGCGCGCAAGGCCCTGGGCGACCTCGGCTGGGAGCACATTGACTTGGGCGACATCGACAGGACGCCCACCCGCTTCCTCGGCTACGACCAGACCTGCGCGACGGGCAAGATTGAGGCGATTCTGGAGGACGGCGAGCTCTCCGGCACCATCCACGCCGGCAAGCGCGGCATCCTCGTCCTGGACCAGACCCCGTTCTACGCCGAGATGGGCGGCCAGGTGGGCGACCACGGGCGCATCACGCGCGGCGAGGCGGTCTTTGAGGTCACCGACACCCAGAAGACCAAGGGCGGCAAATACCTTCATTACGGCCAGATGCGCTCCGGCAGCATCTCCCTGGACGACGAGGTGACCGCCGAGCTGGACCTGGAGCGGCGCCAGGCCATCGCGCGCGCCCACTCCGCCACCCATCTGCTCCAGACGGCGCTGCAGCAGGTGCTCGGCGACCACGTCCACCAGGCCGGCTCGCTGGTGGAGCCGGACCGGCTGCGCTTTGACTTCACGCACTTTGCCGCCATCTCTTCGAAGGAGCTGGTGGAGATCGAGCGGATTGTCAACGAGGCCATCCTCGCCGGCTATCCCGTCACCGCCCAGGAGATGAGCATGGACGAGGCCAAGGCGAAGGGCGCGATGGCCCTGTTCACTGAAAAGTACGGCGACCGCGTCCGCGTGGTGGACATGTCCGGCTACTCCATCGAGCTGTGCGGCGGCACCCATCTGGACAACACCGCCAAGGCCGGCTCTTTCCACATCGTGAGCGAGGGCTCCATCGCCTCCGGCGTGCGCCGCATCGAGGCGACCACCGGCAAGCTGACGCTGGAGAATCTGCTGCACACTGAGCATCAGTTCTTCGAGCTGGCCGCCGCCCTCAAGGTGCGCCCGGCGGACCTCGCCGCCAAGGCGGTCGCCCAGGTGGAGGAGATCAAGCAGCTGCGCCGCGCGGTGGAGAACTTCAAGAGCCGCGAGGAGCAGGGTATGGCCAATCAGTACCTGCTCGCGGCCAAGCAGGTGGGCGGTCTGAAGGTGATCACCGCCAGCATGAACGACCGCAGCCCGAACGACCTGCGCAAGCTGGGCGACTTCCTGCGCGATAAGGAGCCCAACGTCGTCGCCGTTCTCGCCACTGTCACCGGCGAAAAGCTGACCTTCCTGGCCGTCTGCGGCAAGGGTGCCATCGCCGCCGGGGTGAAGGCCGGTGAGGTGATCCGTTCCGTGACCCAGATCTGCGGCGGCTCGGGCGGCGGCAAGCCGGATTCCGCCATGGGCGGCGGCAAGAACGCCCTCAAGCTGGACGACGCCCTCGCCTCCGTGGACAACTTTGTGGCCCAGAAGCTGGGACTGTAATTTCCACACTCCGACCGATGGAAAGGAGCGAATGTTCAATGAGCTGTCTGTTTTGCAGCATCGTCTCGGGGGATATCCCCTCCCAAAAGGTGTACGAGGACGAGCAGGTCTACGCCTTCTACGACATCGACCCGCAGGCCCCGACCCATTTTCTGGTCATCCCGAAGGAGCACATCCCCTCCTGTGCCGCCGTCACGGCGGACAACGCCGCCGTGGTGGCTCACTGTTTTGAGGTGATCGCCCAGGTGACCAAGAAGCTGGGCATCACTGATTTTCGCGTGGTCTCCAACTGCGGTGAGCAGGCCGGCCAGTCGGTCCCGCACTTGCACTTCCATGTGCTGGCGGGCCGCGATATGACCTGGCCTCCGGGCTGATCGGCCGCGGCAGATCGTATGCCACCGAAAAAGAAGGGGACCGGTGAGGCTCTGGCCCGCCTGAAGCGGGACCTCAAGGAGCACACCGTCGGCCAGCTCTATATCTTCTACGGCCCGGAGGACTACCTGCGCGAGCACTATCTGGAGCGCCTGCAGCAGGAGACAGCCGCCGGGCCGATGGAGGCCTTCAATCTACACACTTTTCAGGGCAAGGAGCTGGACATCCGGGGGCTGGAGCAGGCCGTCGAGGCGGTGCCGGTGATGAGCGAGCGCTCGCTGGTGCTGGTCTACGACTTTGACCTGTTTCAGAACAAGGACCGGCAGAGCCAGATGCTCGAGCTGCTCGGAGACCTGCCGGACTATGTCTGTCTGGTCTTTGTCTACGACCTGATCAGCTGGTCGGCCAACGGGACGACCAAGCTGGGCAAGCTGCTCAAGGAGAAGGCCCAGGTGGTGGAGTTTGCCCAGCAGAGCCAGAGCGATCTCAACAGCTGGATCCGCCGCCGCCTGCGCCGCGACTGGGACAAGGAGATTGACAACGCCACGGCGGAGTACCTCACCTTCCTGTGCGGCGGGCTGATGACCAACCTGGCGGGCGAGCTGGACAAGCTCGGGGCCTATGCCAGGGGCAGCGAGGTCACCCGGGCGGATATCGACGCGGTGGCCGACCCGGTGCTGGACGCGCGCGCCTTTCAGATGACGGACGCCATCGGGCTGGGGGACTACGACCGGGCGATGACCCTGCTCTCCGAGCTAGGGCGGATGGGGGAGAGCCCGATCTATATCCTCGCCGCCGTCGGCCGCCAGCTCCGCCAGATCTGGAGCGCCCGTCTCGCGCTGGAGGCGCGCCGGGGGGAGAGCTACCTCGCCGACCTCTGGGGGATGCGCAACGGCTGGCAGGCCCGCAAGCTGTTGCAGACCGCCCGGCGCTATGAGCTGCCCTGGTGCCGCCAGGCGGTCCGGCTCGTCCAGGAGGCGGACCTGGCGATGAAGCTGGGCGGCCGCGACGGGGAAGAGGTGCTCACCGAGCTGCTGCTCACGCTGGCCCAGTCCGCCCGGCAGCGCGGCGGGGTGCGACGGTGATCTGCGTTCGGGAGGCCATCGTCGTCGAGGGCCGCTATGACAAGAACGCGCTGCGCCAGGTGGTGGACGCCCTGATTATCCCGACGGATGGCTTTGGCATCTTTCGGGACCGGGAGAAGCGCGCCCTATTGGGAGAGCTGGCGAGGACACGCGGGCTGATCCTGCTCACCGACAGCGACGGGGCGGGATTTGTCATCCGGAATCACCTCAAGGGCGTCTTGCCCAAGGAGGGGGTCAAGCAGGCCTATATCCCCGACGTCTACGGCAAGGAGCGCCGCAAGCGCCATCCCGGCCGGGAGGGCAAGCTGGGGGTGGAGGGCATGCCGCCCGCCGTCCTGCTGGAGGCCCTGCTCCGGGCGGGGGCGACCGTCCTGGACGGAGCGGCGGAGCAGAGAGCGCGCACGCGCCCGATCACCAAGGCGGACTTCTTCCGCGATGGCCTGACCGGCCGCCCGGAGAGCGCGAAACGCCGCGCGGCCCTGCAGGCGCGGCTGCGTCTGCCGGAGCGGCTGACGGCAAACGCCCTGCTGGAAGTGCTCAACGCTCTCTACGATTATCCCAGCTATCAGGCGGCGGTGGAGGAGCTGGGCCGGGAACTGGGCAGCTCCGACGCAGCGGAGGGCAAAGGATAACATGCAATACGAAAACGCCGGCGGCAGTTCAATGCTCCGCCGGCGTTTCCTTTGCAGAGAAATTCTTTGACGCAATCGCGTCTCTTTTGACACGGAAAGACAAAAACGGAGCGCCCCAGACGCCGCCCGACAGGACAGATGTCGAACTCTGCGATATTTTTTTCTTTGAAAATGGCAAAAAAACGCTATAATGAAGTATATTCCATCTGTTCTGGGGGAATGAGGGATGAAACGGGAATGGGAAATGGAGCAGTCGGTGGAGCTGGAGGACGGCCGGAGCCTGGGCCTGGATTACTGGCTGTTGACCGACCAGACCTGCTGGGGGGAGAGCTTTGGCATCGCTGTGACCGACAGTGCCGGCGGTGAGGAGATCATCCGCCACATCACGACGCGGCGAGACACGGCCCGCCGCCTGCTCGAGCGGATGGCCAAGGGGACGGTCACGCCGGTGACGGCGATGGACATCGTCTCCGACTATCTGGCCGAACTGGGAGACGGCGCCTGACCGGCCCCAAAGGAACCGCCCTGCCGCCCGAAAGTCCCGGGCGGCAGGGCGGTGCGCTGTGGTATGGTGTGGGTGCCTTAAAAGAGGGAGAGCACCAGCGCGGCAACCGCACTGATCCCCCCGGCGAGGGCGATCACATAGAGCAGGCACCCGGGCAGACACCCGCGCCGGTACGGCCCGCCCGGCGGCGGGGGAGGCGGCCGGTGAAATCCCGGCCCTCTGGGTCTTCTCGGTGGGGGATAGCCGTGGCCCTTCCCGTCCTCTGGGGAATCCATGCGGTCCTCCCGGTCCAGGTCTCGGCATGTTATATCCTCCTTTCGCGGTGTCAGGGTCAATATCTATAGTTTACCAGATTCTGGGAAATGATGCAAACGCCGGGCGACCGGCTCTGAGTGTCTGCATTCACGGAGAAAGCCCCCGGAGACAAGTCTCCGGGGGCATATCTTTTGAGTGGCGCAGGACGGTCAGTCGAGCTCCAGCGCGCCGGTGTAGAGCTGGTAGTAGGTTCCTTTCAACTTGATCAGGTCCTCGTGCGTGCCGCGCTCAATGATGCGGCCATGGTCGAGTACCATGATCGCATCGGCGTTCTGCACGGTGGACAGGCGGTGCGCGATGACAAAGGTCGTCCGGCCGGTCATCAGCGCATCCATGCCGCGCTGGACAATGGCCTCTGTGTGGGTGTCGATCGAGCTGGTCGCCTCGTCCAAAATCATGACCGGGGGATCGGCGACGGCCGCCCGGGCAATGGCAATCAGCTGGCGCTGGCCCTGGGAGAGGTTCGCGCCGTTGCCGGTGAGCATGGTGTTGTAGCCGTCCGGCAGACGGCGAATAAAGTCGTCCGCCCCGGCGAGCTGCGCGGCGGCGATGCACTCGGTGTCGTGTGCTTCCAGGTTGCCGTAACGGATGTTCTCCATCACCGTACCAGTGAAGAGGTTGGTATCCTGCAAGACAATGCCAAGGCTGTGGCGGAGATCGGATTTTTTAATCTTGTTGATGTTGATCCCATCATAGCGGATTTTTCCGTCGGCGATGTCATAGAAGCGGTTGATCAGGTTGGTGATGGTCGTCTTGCCGGCGCCGGTGGAGCCGACGAAGGCGACCTTCTGGCCAGGCTTGGCGTAGAGCGAGACGTTGTGCAGCACCGTCTTCTCCGGCACATAGCCGAAATCCACGTCGAAGAACCGCACGTCGCCGCGCAGGCGGGTGTAGGTGACTGTACCGTCGTGGTGCGGGTGCTTCCACGCCCAGACGTTTGTCCGCTCCGGATATTCCTCCATCGAGCCGTCCGCCGTCTCGCGCGCATTGACCAGCGTGACATAGCCGTCGTCCGTCTCCGGCTCCTCATCCAGCAGAGCGAAGATGCGGTGCGCGCCCGCCAGGCCCATGACGATCATATTCACCTGGTTTGACACCTGGCCGATCGCGCCGGCAAATTGCCTGGTCATGTTCAGGAAAGGCACAACAATACTGATGCTCAGCGCCATACCGGACAGGCTCAGGTTGGGTGCGCCGACCAACAGCAGGCTGCCGCCCACGAGCGCGACGATCACGTACATCACGTTGCCGATGTTGCCCAGCAGCGGCATGAGGATGTTGGCGTAGCGGTTGGCCTTTTCCGAGTTTTCAAACAGCTCGTCGTTGATCTTGTCAAAGTCTGCCTTTGCGCCCTCCTCATGGCAGAAGACCTTGATGACCTTCTGGCCATTCATCATCTCCTCCATAAAGCCCTCCGCGCGGGCAATGGTCACCTGCTGCTGGAGGAAGTAGCGTGAGGAGTGGCCGCTGACATAGCGGACGACGATGGTCATGACGATGACGCCGCAGATGACGACCAGGGCCAGCCAGATGCTGTAGTAGAGCATGATGCAGAACACGGACAGCAGCGTCACCGCCGAGATGAGCAGCTGCGGCAGGCTCTGGCTGATCATCTGGCGCAGTGTGTCGATATCGTTCGTGTAAAAACTCATGATATCGCCATGGTTGTGGGTGTCAAAGTAGCGAATCGGCAGGTCCTGCATGTGGTCAAACATCTTCTCGCGCAGCTTGGCCAAAGTTCCCTGCGTGATGATTGCCATCAACTGGGTGTAGCAGATGCCGGCGATCAGGCTGATGACATACAGCGTCACCAGGATTGCCAGCAGTTGAAAGATGCGTCCGGAGGCTGCGGCCCAGTCCCCGGCCTGGAAAGTCTCCTCCACGACGGCAATGGCGTTTTGCATAAAAACGGATGGCATCGAACTGACAATCGCGTTGACCAGGATGCAGCCCAGCGTGACTGGCAGCAAGACCGGATAGAACTGGAAAACCGTGCGAATCAGGCGGGGGAGCACGCCGTGTGGCGCGCGGGTGCCGCGCTCGGTGCTGGCATTGTTATTGGGCATTGTTGTCACCTCCTGCCCGGTTCTGAGAGGTATAGATCTCACGATAGACCTCGTTCGAGCGCATCAGCTCGTCATGGGTGCCGATGGCGTTGATGCGGCCGCCGTTCATCAGGATGATGCGGTCGGCATCCTGCACGCTCGCCACACGTTGGGCAATGATGATCTTGGTAGTCTCCGGGATAAATTCCCGGAAGCCCTTGCGGATCAGGGCATCGGTGCGGGTGTCCACCGCGCTGGTGGAGTCGTCCAGAATCAGAATCTTGGGCTTTTTCAGCAGCGCGCGGGCAATGCACAGGCGCTGCTTCTGGCCGCCGGAGACGTTGGAACCACCCTGCTCAATCCAGGTGTCATACTTGGCGGGGAACTGCTGAATGAACTCGTCCGCCTGCGCCAGACGGCAGGCCTCCTCCATCTCCGCGTCCGTCGCGTTGGGGTTGCCCCAGCGCAGGTTATCCTTGATGGTACCGGAGAAGAGGACGTTCTTTTGCAGCACCACGGCGACCTGATTGCGCAGCGTCTCGAGATCATATTCGCGTACGTCCACGCCGCCGACCTTCACACTGCCCTCCGTCACGTCATACAAGCGGGGGATGAGCTGAATCAGCGACGACTTGGACGATCCGGTGCCGCCCAGAATGCCGATCACCTCGCCAGACTTGATGTGCAGGTCGATATCGGCCAGTGCCATGCGGTCCGCCTTTTTGGAGTACTTGAAACTGACGTTGTCAAAGTCGACGGAGCCATCCTTCACCTCTGTCACGGCGTTGGCAGGGCTGCGCAGGGTGCTCTCTTCCTGGAGGACCTCGACGATGCGCTCGGCCGATTCCAGTGACATGGTGATCATCACGAACACCATGGAGATCATCATCAGGCTCATCAGAATCTGAAAACTGTAGGTGAGCATGGACGACATCTGGCCCACGTTCAGGTCCAGGCCCTGGCTGGTGATGACGGTGTAAGAGCCGTAGGACATCACGAACACCATGGCGGCATAGACGCAGAACTGCATCATCGGGTTGTTGATCGCCATAATGCGTTCCGCGCGGGTGAAGTCGCGCTGGACATCCCGTGCCGCGGCGCCGAACTTCTTCTTCTCATAGTCCTCGCGCACGAAGGATTTGACCACGCGCATCGCCTGCACGTTCTCTTGCACCGAGTCGTTGAGCGCGTCGTACTTGCGGAAGACGCGGCGGAAGAGCGGCGTGGCGGCGCGGATGACCAGAAACAGGCCGATGGTCAGCAGCGGGATGGTGAATAGGAAGATCATCGCCAGACGGCCGCCCATGATAAAGCCCATCACAAAGGAGAAGATCAGCATCAGCGGGCAGCGGATGGCCACGCGGATGATCATCATAAACGCCATCTGTACGTTGGTGATATCGGTGGTCAGGCGGGTGACCAAGCTGGAGACCAGGAACTTGTCGATGTTCTCAAAGGAGTAATCCTGGATTTTATAGAACATATCCTTGCGCAGGTTGCGCGCAAAGCCGGCGGACGCCGTGGCACAGGTGGAACCGGCCGCCGCGCCGAAGATCAGCGAGGCGAGCGACATGACCAGCAAGATCACGCCATAGCGCCAGATGACATCCATCGTGCAGCCGGCCTGCATCTCGTTGACCAGATTGGCGGTCACAAACGGGATAGCGCATTCCAGGATCACCTCTACGATGACCAGCAGAGGTGTCAGAATGGAGACCGTCTTATACTCCCGGATGCTGCGGGACAAGACTTTTATCATATGGGGCAGTCCTCCTTTTTTCTCTGTATGCCTGTGGCAGGGATGAGCGCGGCACCCATGCGCCCATTTTTGTTTTGCCGCGAACGGTCTGTACTCAACATGGAGGCAGATCCTCCGGCGGGCCGCCAGGGGATTCGCCGTCCCAGTCGTCGAGATTGCGCAGCATCTGCGCTGCCATCTCCTTAAACAGCTGCACTTGGCCGCTGGAGAGTCCGCGCGTGAGCATCCGGTCGGTCTCACGCAGGCAGGCGGCCACCTGGGCGTTGAATTCCTCGGCTCGCCGGGTTGGCACCAGGCTCTTCAGCCGCGCGTCGCTGGCAACGCTTTCCCGGCGAATCATGCCGTTTTTTTCCAACAACTGCAAAATTCCCGTCGCTGTGGAACGGCTCAGACCGAACGCACGCTCGATATCGCGCTGAAAGACCAGCCCGTCCTGACAGTGGACCAGAATATAGCAGATCACACGGCTCTGCACGCCGGTGATGCCCAGGTTCTGCAGTGTGGCGTTCAGCCGTGTTTTGACCTTGTGCGACAGCAGGTTGATCCATGCGCCGCAGTCTTTCTCCACATAAAGGCCCCCTTTCCGCAGAAAACTTCTTATCTCTTTGTTCGGGTGCGAACAGCATCCTACTTCATTTTCCAAATTGTGTCAAGGGGGCGGCGCGAATTTCTCATATTTGCCCGATGAGGCGCACGAGGCGGCGCCTTTCCTGGAAAAAATGCCGACCACCCTCTTCCGCCGGCGGCCGGCGCACCCTGGCGGAAGGGGCGCACGGACTCCGGAGAGCTCAAGGGATCGCTCTCTTGTCCGGTGCGCCGCAGTATCGCGCCCGGTATTCCCGGGGCGAGAGCCCGCAGTGCTGTTTCAGAACCTTACCCAGATAGCTGCTGGTGCCAAAGCCGGTCTCCAGCGCAATCTCCAGCACGCTTTTCTCCGATTCCAGCAGCAGCTGTCTGGCACACTGGAGCCGGAAGGAGACGAGGTACTCGATCGGGGTCATATCCAGCCGCCGCTGAAACAGCCGGTAGCACTCCCGCTGGCTGATATGCCCGGTGGCCGCCATATCTCGGACGGTGAGCTTCTCCCCGTAGTGCTCCTGGATATAGGCCAAAATTTGCTTGATGCGGTGATCCTCCTGTGCGTTGTAGTCTCCCAGCGTCATCTGTTCGTCCGTGGCCCAGCAATAGACCTGTTCCCAGAGGGAGGAGAAGAGGCTGCGCAGGCGCAGCTCATAGAAGGCGTCCTCCTCCGCGCCGACCACCAGCGCCTGCCGCAGCAGCCCGAGAAAGCTGCGGTTCTCCGGCCTGGCCCCGTAGACCGGGACGGCATCCAGTCGCTTCTGCTCCAGTACCGGGAGGACATAGCGGATATCAAACGCGCTGCCCGCCTCACCGGCGAGAAAAGCGCGATCGAAAAACTGGCTCTGCAGGCGGATTTCCGACGGGTTATCGGCCGGGACGAGCGTGTGCAGCACGCCCGCGTTGATAAACACCCCGTCGCCGGCCTCCAGCAGAAACTCCTGATAGTTTGTCTTATAGAGGATCTTTCCGCTGAGGACTAGGCCAAACTCAAAATCTTTGTGCCAGTGCCACGGAAATTCATTGAAATCCGGGGCATGCTCCGGTGTGGTATACAGTCCATAGTGGAACGCCCGGTTGCGGTAGACAATCCTCTCCTTGACTCTGCCCTCCCGGTCAATCTCCTCAATATACACGCGCGTTCCCTCCTCTTGCGCCCTGCTGCTCCCCGCGCGGAGCTATATTGCCCGTGTGGGCGCGGTGATGGGCAGGATTTTAATAGTTTCGGGCAGTATCTTTATTTTCCTGCCGCATTTTATGCACTATAATGATACTGTAATAGATATGGATTCGTCAAGGAAAAACCAACAGCAAGGAGGATTTGTCCTATGATTTATCATGTGTCCGCCGCAGCGGCGCGCGGCGGCGACGGCTCTGAGCGCAGACCCTTCCAGACCATCTCCGAGGCGGCCCTCATCGCCCGCGCAGGAGATGAGGTGCTCGTCGCCCCCGGTGTCTACCGGGAGTATGTCAATCCTGCCAACGGCGGCACCGATTCTGAGCACCGGATCACCTATCGCTCGGCTGTCCCGCTGGGGGCGGTCATCACCGGCGCTGAGCCGGTCAAAGACTGGAGGCACTGGGAGGGAGAGGTCTGGGTGGCCCGCGTTCCCAACGGCATCTTCGGCTCCTATAACCCCTATACCACTGTCATCCGCGGCGACTGGTACTCCTCGCCCAACCCCGTCCACACCGGTGAGGTGTACCTCAACGGCAAGTCGATGTACGAGGTCTTCTCTCTGGAGGAGGTGACTCACCCGCAGATCTACCGCGGCTCCTGGGAACCGGAGGCCACGCTCTATCAGTGGTATACCGAGCAGGACGACGGTGTCACGGTGATCTACGCCAACTTCCAGGGTGCCGACCCCAACCGGGAGAACGTGGAGATCAATGTCCGCCGCAACTGCTTCTATCCCGACAGGACGGGCGTGAATTACATCACCCTCTCCGGCTTTGTGGTCAAGCAGGCGGCCACCACCTGGGCCCCGCCCACCGCCTATCAGGAGGGGATGATCGGTCCCCACTGGTCCAAGGGCTGGATTATTGAGGACTGCGAGGTCTCCGACTCCAAGTGCTCCGGCATCTCGCTGGGTAAGTATCTCCAGCCCAACAACGAGAACAAGTGGAGCACCAAGTTCGTCAAGGACGGCACCCAGACCGAGCGCGACGCCATCTGCCAGGCCCAGCGGGAGGGCTGGACGAAGGAGAAGATCGGCTCGCACATCGTCCGCCGCTGCAATATCCACCACTGCGGGCAGACCGGCATCGTGGGCCATCTGGGCGGCGTGTTCTCCGTCATTGAGGACAACCACATCCACCATATCAATAACAAGCAGGACCTCGCCGGCGCGGAGATCGGCGGGATCAAGATGCATGCCGCGATCGACGTCATCATCCGTCGCAACCACTTCCACCACTGCACCCGCGGTCTCTGGCTGGACTGGCAAGCGCAGGGTACCCGAGTGACGCAAAACCTCTTCCACGACAACGTCCCGCCCCGCGGCACCCAGATCACCAATACCCTCGCCCTGGCGGAGGACATCTTTATCGAGGTCTCCCACGGGCCGACGCTGATCGACAACAATCTGCTGCTGTCCAACTGTGCCTGCCGTATCAGCACGCAGGGCGTCGCGCTGGTCCACAACCTGATCGCCGGCTCCTTCACCTG
Source organism: Candidatus Onthomonas avicola (assembly GCA_018710845.1). Taxonomy (GTDB): domain Bacteria; phylum Bacillota; class Clostridia; order Oscillospirales; family Oscillospiraceae; genus Onthomonas; species Onthomonas avicola. The sequence continues at coordinate 18,751 of DVJB01000042.1, read as the reverse complement.
GGTGGGCGCGGGCACGGACAACAGCGGCAAACGCTTCCCCACGCCGCGCTATACCCCCTATCACGTGCCGCACCGCACGGAGATCGCCGGCTTTATGACCATCCTGCACGGAGACGCGCGGTTTTACAACAATATCTTTGTCCAGCAGCCGGTCCGGGAGGATCTCGTCGCCTACACCCGAAGCAAGGGCTGTGAGGAGGAGTACAACTTTGTCTGCGGCACCAAGCCCTATGACGGCTACCCCTCGGCGGAGAAGTACTTTGCCCAGTTCACCCACGCGGCGGACGGCGAGTGCCGCGATATCTACTACGACCATCTGCCGGTCTACACCGGCGGCAACGTCTATTTCAACGGCGCGCAGCCCTGCGATGGGGAGCAGGACGGCGCGGTGGACACCGAGCACACCGTCACCCTCGCGCTGCGGGAGGAGAATGGCGCATGGCGGCTGGAGACCGATCTCTATGACTCCCTGCCCGCGCTGGAGACGTCGGTCGTCAGCACCGAGCTGCTCGGCGAGGCGTTTGAGCCCGAGCAGCGGTTTGAGCAGCCGGACGGCTCGGAGATCATCTTTGACCGCGACTATTTCGGCCAAAAACGCGGTGTACAGCCGCTGCCCGGCCCGTTTGCCGACCGCGCCGAACAGGCACAGGCCCTGTGAGACGGCAGAGCGCGCTCAGATCGAAAGAGACCCGCGCGGCCTGAGAGGATCAAAAAGCTGCGGAGAGCTTCTGCAAAATCGGCTCTCCGCAGCTTCTTTTTCATCTGTTTTTGGAGGGCAGCCCCGCCGCGGCGCTTGCGAAAGAGCGGGGCCGGATGGCAGTCAATCGCCCATGGACAGGCCGAGCGCCCGCGCGGCGCGGACGATTTCCCCGTCGGGGGGGACCGTCTTGAGCTTGCCGGCCACCTCAGAGAGGGGGACGGGCACGATATGATTGCTCTGCAGGGCGACCATATAGCCGAACTTCTTTTGCCGGATCAACTGCGCGGCCGCCACGCCGAACCGGGTGGTCAGCAGCCGGTCCGCCGGACAGGGCGCGCCGCCGCGCTGATAGTGCCCCGGGATGGTCACGCGGATCTCCTGGCCGGTCAGCGCCTTGAGCTCGTCGGCGATGCGGTAGGAGATGGAGGGGTAGGGCATCTGCTCCCGCGCGGCCTTGAAGGCCTTTTTGCTCATCGCGGCCTCCTCCTGACTGATTGCGCCCTCGGCCACGGCCAGAATGGAGAAACGCTTCCCGTTGCGCTCACGCTTTTCAATCGCCTGGGCGATCTTCTCGGCGGAGTACGGGATCTCAGGGATGACGATGATATCCGCGCCCGAGGCGATCCCGGCGTACAGCGTAAGCCAGCCGGCCTTGTGGCCCATCACCTCGACAATGAAGACGCGCGAGTGCGAAAAGGCGGTGGAATGGATGGAGTCGATCACCGTGGAGGCGATGTTGATGGCCGACTGGAAGCCGAACGTGGTCTCCGTCCCCCACAGGTCATTGTCAATCGTCTTGGGCAGGGTGACGACATTCACCCCGTGCTGGCTGAGCAGGTGAGCCGTCTTATGCGTGCCGTTGCCGCCGAGGATGACCAGGCAGTCGAAGCCCTCGTGGTCCACCGTCCGAAGCATTTTTTCCAGCTTGGTCTCCTCGCTGTCCTCCGTGATTTTGCGCATCTCCTTAAAGGGTTGGCGGGAAGTCCCCAGGATGGTCCCCCCCAGCGTCAGAATATCGGAGAAATCCTGCGGATTCATCTGGCGGTAGTCCGCCTCGATCAGGCCGCGATAGCCGTCGCGGATGCCATAGATTGTCACCGTGCTGCCCAGCTCGTTGTAGAGCGTCTTGGCCACACCGCGCAGCGCGGAATTGAGTCCCTGGCAGTCGCCGCCGCTCGTCAGCATGCCGATTTTCATACTCTCTTTTCCTCCTCGTTCCATGGAGGCCGGGCGGATGCTCCCGCGCTGCTCCCATTTTCTGTTGTCCATGATACCTCCATTTTCCCCTCTTGTGAAGAGGCGAAGCAAAAAATCTGCCGAAAGGGACGTGCGCCTGTGCCGGCGGCGCGGGAAAGATTTCTGTACTGCTGGCTATTTTGCCCATTTCGTGCGATAATCATAGCAAGGAGCGGGGGAGATTCCCCGCCGGGAGGAGGAGAGGAGCATGGACGATCACAGCGCCGGCCGCTATCGCTCGCTGCAAGACGCTGTCCGTGCGGCCTTTGGGCCGGAGACACGGGTGCTCGGACGCCGCAGCGTATCGGGTGGGGATATCAACCGGGCTTATCAGCTCTCCCTGTCCGGGGGGAGGACGGCCTTTTTGAAGACCAACACGATGGGGAACGCGCCCTTTTTCACCGCCGAGGAGCATGGCCTGCGGGCCCTGCGCTCTGCCGGGGCGATCGGCGTGCCGTCCAGTTTGGGGGCGGGAGTGGACACTGCAGGGGGATATTCCTTCCTGCTGCTGGAGTACCTGGAGTCCGGTCCGCGGACGGCGAACTACTGGGAGACCTTTGGCCGCCGGCTGGCCCGGCTGCACCGCGCCTCCTGCGCGCAGCTGCTCCCAGGCGCGGACGGTCGCGCGGCGTACGGCTTTCCGGAGGACAATTTCATCGGCGCCAGCCGGCAGAAGAACACATGGCACACGAGCTGGGTGGAGTTTTACCGCGATTGCCGTCTGCTCCCGCAGGTGGAGCGCGCGGCGGACGCGCTCGGCCCCGCGCTTCGGCAGGCGCTCACCCGGCTGCTGGCCCACCTGGACGAGGAGCTGCGCGAGCCGCCCTTTCCGTCGCTGCTGCACGGGGACCTGTGGAGCGGCAATGTGCTGTGCGGGCCGGACGGAGAGGCGTGGATCCTGGACCCAGCGGTCTATCTCGGCGATTTTGAGACGGACCTGGCGATGACGGAGCTCTTCGGCCGCTTCCCGGCCGCCTTCTACGGGGCCTATCGGGAGGTCAACCCGATCGAGGAGGGCTACGCGCGCAGAAGGCCGCTGTATCAGCTCTACCATCTGCTCAACCACCTGAATCTGTTTGGGGCGGGCTATCTGGCCGGCGTCGCGGAGATTGCCCGGCGGTATGCCTGAGCGGCAAGGCCCGGACGGTGGAGTTTGTCCTGCCTGGTCCGTGAGAGATCAATCTGCCGGGAGATCAGAGGAAGATCTTACAGGATTTTTACAGAAACATGCATTGTGCCGCCGGGAAAATGCAGTATAATAGCAGGGGTGTCTCATGGACCATCAGGCCGCCGCGGGCGGCCGGACAGGGGGATATTGAAACATGTCAAAGGCAATCTGGGAACAGGGCTATACCCAAAACCGGGAGCTGTCCTGGCTGCAGTTTAACGCCCGCGTGCTCGCCGAGGCGGAGGATGAGACCGTGCCGCTGCTCGAGCGGCTCAAGTTCCTGGCCATCTTTACCAGCAATCTGGACGAATTCTTTATGATCCGGGTGGGCAGCCTGGCCGACATCGCTGCGGTAGACCGTAAGCGCATTGACAACAAGTCGGGCATGACCGCCGTGGAGCAGCTGCGCGCGATCTATGCCGCGGTCGAGCCGCTCTATGCCCGCCGGGATGCCGCGTTTGCCAACGTGGACCGCGGCCTGCGCGCCGAGGGATTGGAGCGCATGGCGATCGACGATCTGGAGCCGGAGGAGCAGAAGTACATCAAGCAGTATTTCCGCGATGTGGTCGCCCCTGTGCTCTCTCCGCAGATCGTGGACGCGCACCATCCTTTCCCGCACCTGGAGGGCAAGGTGCTCCACATCGCCGCCCTGCTCGGCCGCAAGAAGCGCGAGGTGCTCGGCCTGCTGCCGGTGCCCGCCTCACTGCCCGCGCTGGTCTTCCTCCCGGAACGCGAGGGGCGCTATGTGCCCATTGAGGACATCTTGCTGAAATATACCGACCGCGTCTTTGAGATGTACGACGTGCTGGAGAAGACCGTCTTCTGCGTCACCCGCAACGCCGACATCAACCCCTATGACGAGAATTTTGCCGAGGAAGGGGACTTCCGCAAGACGATGGAGAAGCTCCTGCGCCAGCGCCGCCGGATGGCCGTCGTGCGCGTCGAGCTGGGCAATCCCATCAGCAGCCACTTCACGGAGTATTTCCGCACCCGCTTTGAGGTGACCGACGCGCAGATTTTCCTCTCCCGCTGCGCTCCGCTGAAGATGGGCTATGCCTACGGCCTGGGGGAGCATCTGCGCGACGACCGCCGCGCCGCCCTCTCCGACCCGCCCTTCGCGCCGCAGCAGCCGGCGATGCTCCCGGCGGGACAGAGCCTGCTCAAGACCGCCCTGCGGCGGGACATCCTGCTCTCCTACCCCTACGAGAGCATGGAACCCTTCCTGCAGATGATCCGCGAGGCGGCCAACGATCCGTCTGTCATCTCTATCCGCATCACGATCTACCGCCTGGCGCGCAAGGCCAAGCTGGTGGAATACCTCTGCGCCGCGGCGGAGAACGGCAAGGACGTCACCGTCCTCATCGAGCTGCGCGCCCGCTTTGACGAGCAGAACAACATCGACTGGTCCGAACGCCTGGAGGACGCCGGGTGCAAGATCATCTACGGCTTTGAATACTACAAGGTCCACTCCAAGATCTGCCTGATCACCCGCCGCGAGCGCGGCGCGCTGCGCCACATCACCCAGGTCGGTACCGGGAATTACAACGAGAAGACGGCGACGCAGTACACCGACGTCTCCCTCGTGACCTCGGACGACGCCATCGGCAACGACGCGGTTGCCTTCTTCAACAATATGGCCCTGGGCAATCTGGAAGGGAAATATGACCGCCTGCTCGTCGCCCCGCACAGCCTGAAAAACCGGATTCTCCAGCTGATGGATGAGCAGATCGCCCTCGGCAGCGACGGCTATATGCTCCTGAAATTCAACTCCCTGACCGATATCGACATCATTGCCCGGCTCTGCCGCGCCTCCTGCGCGGGCGTGCGCATTGACATGATCGTGCGCGGCATCTGCTGCCTGCTGCCCGGCGTGCCCGGCCGCACGGAGCACATCACCGTCACCAGCATCGTCGGCCGTTTCCTGGAGCACTCGCGCATCTTCGTCTTTGGCCGCGGCGCGGGGGAGAAGATGTATATCGCCTCGGCCGACCTGATGACGCGCAACACGGAGCACCGCGTGGAGGTCGCCTGCCCGATCGATAGCCCCGAGGTGCGCGAGCGGCTGCACGGGATTCTGGACGCCATGCTCCGCGACACCGTGAAGGCTCGCGTCCTCCAGCCGGACGGGACCTATTCCAAGAAGCTGCCCGTCCCGGAGCCGACCTGCGCGCAGGTCCAGCTCATGCAGGAGGCCATCCGCTCTGCCCGGGCGCAGGCGGAGCACCCCGCCCAGCCTGAGCCGGTCTGGCGCCAGTTCTTCCACCGCCTCTTTGACCGGAAAGAGTGAGACAAAACCGCCCCGATCTTCTTGTTCGGAAGACCGGGGCGGTTTAGCGCTCTTTATTGAATTTTGGTGTAGAGGATGGGGCACTCGCCGAGCACTAGGCCGTCCTTTACCCCGATGGGGGACCAGGTGGGCGTCTCCGGCAGTTCGAGCATGGTCCGAATCTTTTCGCAGCCCTGGGTGAGCACGGGGGCGAGGAGGTTGGACATGTTGGCGATGATATACAGACAGGTGGCAGTGGTGTTGTTGAAGGCAGTCTTGTCCTCCTGCTTGACCTGCGTCCAGGGCGCCTGCGTGTCGTAGTATTTATTGGCCTCCTGGATATACTGCAGCATCAGCTCGGCCGCGGCGCGCAGCTCGCCGGCCTCCAGTTTCTCCCCGATCTCGCGGTACATCCGCTCCGTCTCGGCGATCATAGCGCTGTCCACCGTGCCGGAGGGCACCACGCCGCCGAACTTCTTCTTTAGGAAGGAGACGTTGCGGTTGACAAAGTTGCCGAACGCGCCGCAGAGGAACTTGTTGTGCGCGGCGATCATGTCCTCCTCGCTGTAGCTGATGTCCCGGCGCTCGGGGTTGTTGGTGACGAAGTAGAAGCGGATGGTGTCTGCCTCAAACCGGGCGGCGAGGTCGCGGATGGCGACCAGATTGCCCTTGCTCTTGGACATCTTGTCCTCGCCCATCTTGACGTATTCGCTCGAGACGATCCGTTTGGGCGGCTGCCAGCCGTTCTCCAGCGCCATGATGAGGGCCGGGAAGATGACGGTGTGGAAGGGGATGTTGTCCTTGCCGTGGACATAGTAGGTGATGAGGTTCTCGTCGTCGTGCATGAATGCGTCAAAGTCGATCCCGCGTGCCTCGGCGGCGCGGCGGCCGGCGGTCAGGTAGCCCATCACCGCCTCAAACCAGACATAGATGCGCTTGTCCTCATAGCCGGGGAAGGGGACCTCAATGCCCCAGTCCAGGCTGCGCGTCGCGTCGCGGTCGGGCAGGCCCTGCTCGAGATACTTGCGCGTCTCGTTGACCGCGTTGGTCCGCCAGGCGGGGCTGTTGGCGCGGTAGTACTCCTCCAGCCGGTCTTGGAACTTGGACAGGGCAAAGACGATCTCATGGTTCGGGCGCTGCACGGTGGCATGGCCGCAGGTGAGGCAGTGCTTGTCCTTGAGCTCGGAGGGGTCAAAGGAGGTCAGGCAGCTGTCGCACTGGTCGCCCTTGGCCGGCTTGCCGCAGACGGGGCACAGGCCGGTGATCTCGCGGTCTGCCAGGAACTTCCCGCAGGTCTCGCAGTAATCCTGCTCGCTCTGCTTTTCATACATGTAGCCGTTTTCATAGATGCGGCGCAGCATCGCCTGTACATGCTGCTTATGGTAGTCGGTAAAGGTGGCGGTGTAGCAGTCATAGGAGAAGTTGACCGCCCCGAACGCCTCCACAAACTCTTCGTGATATTTATGCGCGATCTCGGCGGGGGAGATGCCCTCCTTTTTGGCGCGCTCGGTGATGGGCGTGCCGTGCGAATCGGTGCCGGAGACATAGAGTACCTCGTCCCCGTGCTGGCGGAAATAGCGGGCCAGCACATCGCCAGGCAGCAACGCAGCCAGATGTCCCACATGCAGGGAGTAGTTGGCATACGGCCAGGCGCCGCCGATCAGAATTCTTCTCTTCATCTATCTTCCATCCTTTCAGCCGGAAGAAATGTATCGGACATATATCCTCCGGATGGTATCCGCTGCCATTATACCGCATTCCCACCGGATGCGCAAGACACATTGCCGCCGGCCGGGAGGGCCGGCAGCCCTGCCTAATGGTGCGCGCCGGAGGGGGGCTCCTGACCGCCGCGCTTTGGGTGCGGCGTGCTGCGCCGGCCGCCGCTCAGATCGGGTGCGACGGGGGAGGAAAACTCCGTGTCATTTTTCCGTCCGCCCGGACGGGGACGAGCTGTCTTCTTCAATGCATTTCACCACTTTTCCAGTCAATTTGTACTAGTTTGCACCGGCTAACTGCAAATTATTCAACATTTTCCCTAAAATCCCTCTTGATTTTTTTCGCGCGCGTGCTACAATAGAGGCAACACCAAACAAGGAGGTTTTTCCTATGGCCTACAAGATTACCGATGCCTGCATTTCCTGCGGTTCCTGCGCTGAGGGCTGCCCCGTGGGCGCCATTTCCCAGGGCGATACCAGCTATGTCATTGACGCGGATACCTGCATCTCCTGCGGTTCCTGCGCCGGCACCTGCCCCATGGGCGCCATCGAGGAGGAGTAATCTCTCCCCGCAACTGCATATTACAGCAGACAGCACCGTCCGTCGAAAAGACCGGGCGGTGCTGTTTTGTGCTGCTCTGGACGGCGGAGGAAGGTTATCCCAGCGCCTCTTTCATGGCGCGCACGTAGGCCCCGATATGTTCCGGCGCCCCTGTACCGTACTGTGCGAGCAACTTGACAATAGCGGAGCCGACAATCACGCCGTCGGCGAGGCCGGCCATCTGTCCGGCCTGCTCCGGTGTGGAGATGCCAAAGCCGATCGCGCAGGGGATGGAGGTGTTCTGCCGCGCGACGGAGACAATCGCGCCGAGGTCGGTGGTGATCTCGCTGCGCACCCCCGTCACGCCGAGGGAGGAGACGATATAGAGGAAGCCCTCTGCCTCCCGGGCGATCATCGCGATGCGGTCCTCGGAGGTCGGCGCCACCAGGGAGATGAGGTCGACGCCGTACTGCCTGCACAGCGGATGGAACTCCTCCTTCTCCTCAAACGGCAGGTCGGGTAGAATGAGCCCGTCGACGCCCACTTCAGCACAGGTGGAGAGAAACCGCTCCGGGCCATAGGAGAAGACGACGTTGGCGTAGGTCATGAACACCAGCGGCACGCTCACGTCGCGCCGCAGGCCGCGCACCAGGTCAAAGACCCGGTCGGTCGTCGTCCCGGCGCGCAGGGCGCGCAGATTTGCCCCCTGAATCACCGGGCCCTCCGCCGTGGGGTCGGAGAAGGGGATGCCCAGCTCAATGAGGTCCGCGCCGTTTTCCACGGCCGCGCGGACCGCGGCGGCCGTCGTCTCCAGGTCGGGGTCCCCGCAGGTGAGAAAGGCGAGAAACGCCTTCCCGTTTTTAAAAGCGCTTGCGATCTTACTCATGGAGATCCTCCCCTCTGTAGCGGGCGATGGCGGCGCAGTCCTTATCCCCCCGGCCGGAGATGGTGACGACGATGATCTGATCCGGCTCCATCGTGGGGGCCAGCTTCCGCGCGTACGCCACCGCGTGTGCCGATTCGATGGCCGGGATGATGCCCTCCGTCCGCGCCAGATATTCAAAGGCGCACACCGCCTCCTCGTCGGTGACGGGCACATACTCCGCCCGCCCGATGTCGTGCAGGTGAGCGTGCTCCGGCCCAATGCCGGGATAGTCCAGTCCGGCGGAGATGGAGTATACCGGAGCGATTTGGCCGTACTTGTCCTGACAGAAGTAGGACTTCATGCCATGAAAGATGCCCAGGCGGCCGGTGGAGATGGTGGCGGCGGTCTCAAAGGTGTCCACCCCGCGCCCGGCGGCTTCACAGCCGATCAGACGGACGGACGTGTCCGGAATAAAGTGGTAGAAGCTCCCGATCGCGTTGGACCCGCCGCCCACGCAGGCGATCACCGCGTCCGGCAGGCGGCCCTCCCGCTCCAGCAGCTGGCTGCGGATCTCCTGCGAGATCACCGCCTGGAAATCGCGCACGATGGTGGGGAAGGGGTGCGGCCCCATGACCGAGCCCAGACAGTAGTGCGTATCGTCCATGCGGGAGGTCCACTCCCGCATCGCCTCTGAGACGGCGTCTTTCAGAGTGGCGGTGCCCGTCTTGACGGGGATGACCTGCGCGCCCAGCAGGCGCATGCGGTAGACGTTCAGTGCCTGACGGACGGTGTCCTCCTCGCCCATAAAGACGACGCATTCCATGCCCATGAGCGCGGCGGCGGTGGCGGTCGCCACGCCGTGCTGGCCCGCGCCCGTCTCGGCGATCAGGCGGGTCTTTCCCATCTTTTTCGCCAGCAGGGCCTGGCCGAGCACGTTGTTGATCTTGTGCGCGCCGGTGTGGTTCAGGTCCTCCCGCTTGAGATAGATCTTCGCCCCGCCCAGGTCGCGCGTCATCTTCCCGGCGTAGTACAGCCGCGACGGCCGCCCGGCGTACTCGTTGAGCAGTTCAGTCATCTCCCGCCGGAAGTCGGGGTCCTCCTTGTAATAGTTGTATGCCGCCTCCAGCTCGATGACGGCGTTCATCAGCGTCTCGGGGATATACTGTCCCCCGTGCACGCCAAAGCGTCCCTTTGGATTGGTCATAGTCTCGATGCCTCCCGGACGGCGGCCACAAACGCCGCCATCTTGTGATTGTCTTTTCTTCCGTCTGTCTCGATGCCGCTGCTGACGTCCACCCCGTAAGGCCGCAGCCGCCGCACTGCCTCGCTCGCGTTTTCCGGCGACAGCCCCCCGGCAAGGAGATAAGGGCGATGAATGGCGCCGGCCAGGTCCCAGTCAAAGGCCTTCCCGCAGCCCATCCCCGCATCGAGCAGGACGAGGTCCGCACCGCTCGCCTCTGCCCGGCGGACGTCCTCCCGGGCGCGTACGCGGACCGCTTTCCAGACCGGGGCGCCGGTGTACGCGCGCAGGCGGCGCAGATAGGCCGCGTCTTCCCCGCCGTGGAGCTGGGCGATGTCGATCACGCCGCCCTCCAACAGCCGGGCAACGATCTCCGGCCGCTCGTCCACAAAGACTCCCACCGCCCGGATACCGGGCGAGAGGAGGGTGCGCAGCTCCGTGGCCCGCTCCGCCGAGAGCGCGCGGCGGCTCTGCGGGGCGAAGACAAAGCCGACGTAGTCCGGCCGCAGGATGTTGGCCATCTCAATCTCTCCCGGCCGCGTCAGGCCGCAGAGCTTGATTTTCGTCATACGCCGCCCCGCAGTCCGGCCAGCATGGCCCGCCGGTCCGGCGCGCGCATGAGCGCCTCGCCGATCAGCACCGCATCTGCGCCGATCTCCCGCAGCAGCGCCACGTCCCCGGCGCTGCGCACCCCGCTCTCGGAGACGAAGAGCACCTCGCGGGGAATCAGGCAGCGCAGACGGCGGCTGAGATCGGTGTCCACCGAGAAATCCCGGAGATTACGGTTGTTCACCCCGACCACCCGCGACCCGGCGCGCAGGGCGGTCTCCACCTCCGCCTCGTCGTGCGCCTCCACCAGGGCGGACAGGCCGAGCGCATCGGCGAGCGCGAGCATCTCCCGCAGCTCCCCCTCCTCCAGAAGGGAGCAGATCAGCAGGACCGCCGACGCGCCGAGGACCTTTGCCTCATAGATCATATAGGGATCCACCGTAAAATCCTTGCGCAGGCAGGGGAGAGGGACGGCCCGCGCGATCTCTGCCAGATAGCGGTCGCTGCCGAGAAACCACTTCGGCTCGGTGAGTACGGAGAGGGCGTCCGCCCCCGCCGCGGCGTAGTCCCGGGCGATCTCCAGGTAGGGGAAGTCCGGGGCGATCAGCTCCTTGGAGGGGGACGCCCGCTTGCACTCGCAGATGAATGAGATGCCCGGACCGGACAGCGCGCGCTCAAAGGGGAAGTCCCCCCGCTCCAGTGCCTCCGCCGCCCGGCGCACCGCCCCGAGCGGTGCGCGCTCCTTGGCGCGCGCGACCCGTTCCCGGGCGTGGGCGGCGAGTTGGTCCAGAATGGTCATCCCGCTGCCTCCGGGCGGTTGCTCACCTCGATGAAGCGCTCCAGCGTCGCCAGCGCCCGGCCGGAGTCGATCAGCTCCGCCGCCAGGGCGATGCCGCTGCGAAGGCCGTCCGCTTTGCCGCCGAGATAGAGGGAGGCGCCGGCGTTGAGCAGGACCGCGTCCCGCTTGTGTCCCCGCTCGCCGCCCAAGATGGCGCGCGTGATCGCCGCGTTTTCCGCCGGACTGCCGCCTCGCAGGTCCTCCCGGGTGCAGCGCTCCAGGCCGAAGTCCTCCGGCGCAATCACGTAGGATTTAAACCAGCCGTCCCGGATCTCACAGATCTTGGTGGGGGCACTCAGGGAGATCTCGTCGAGCTTATCCTGGCCGTACACCACCATCCCGCGCCGCACGCCGAGGTTGACCAATACCTGCGCCAGCGGCTCCACCAGATAGTCGTCATACACCCCGAGCAGCTGCAGGGAGGGGCTGCCGGGATTGGTGAGCGGGCCGAGAATGTTAAACACGGTGCGAAAACCCAGCTCCTTGCGGATGGAGCCGACGTACCGCATGGACGCGTGGTACTTCTGTGCGAAGAAGAAGCACATCCCCACCTCGCGCAGCAGCTCGACGCACCGGGCGGGGCTCTGCTGGATATTGACGCCGAGGGCCTCCAGACAGTCCGCTGTCCCGCACTGGGAGGAGGCGGCGCGGTTGCCATGTTTGGCCACCTTCACCCCGCCGGCCGCCGCCACTAGGGCAGAGGTGGTGGAGATGTTGAAGCTGTGCGCGCTGTCGCCGCCGGTGCCGACGATCTCGAAGACCTCCATCCCGGTGTCCACCCGCGTGGCGTGCGCCCGCATCGCCGCCGCGCAGCCCGCGATCTCGTCCGTGGTCTCGGCGCGGGCGCTCTTGGTAGACGGCGCCGCGAGAAAGGCGGCGTTTTGGGTGGGGGAGGTCTGGCCGCTCATGATCTCGTTCATGACGGTATAGGCCTCGTCATAGGTGAGGTCCACCTTGCTGACAATTTTGACAATCGCTTCCTGAATCATGGCTCAGATCTCCTTTATAAAATTTCGCAGCATGGTCCTGCCGTCCGGGGTGAGGATGGACTCCGGGTGAAACTGTACGCCGTAGATGGGATAGGTCCTGTGCTGCACTGCCATCACCTCGCCCCCGGCGGTGCGCGCGGTGACGCGCAGGCACTCCGGTATGGTATCGGCCTCCGCGGCCAGGGAGTGGTACCGGGCGACGGGCGCCGTCTCGGGGCAGCCGGCGAAGAGCGGGCAATCCCGGTCGAGCCGGACGTCGGACTGCTTTCCGTGCATCAGCTCTGCGGCGTAGGTGATGCGCGCGCCGAACGCCGCGCAGATCGCCTGGTGTCCCAGGCAGACCCCGAGGACGGGAATCTCCCGCCCCAGCTCCCGCGCGGCCTCCACCATCACTCCGGCGTCCTCCGGTCGACCGGGGCCGGGGGAGAGGATGACGCGGCCGGGCCGCAGGGCGCGGATCTCCGAGACCGTCATCTCGTCGTTGCGGATCACCCGGATCTCTGGCTCGATCTCGCCGACGAGCTGGTAGAGATTGTAGGAGAAGCTGTCGTAGTTGTCGATGAGCAGAATCATTCCTCCACCTCCTGTGCCAGCTCCAGCGCCCGCAGCGAGGCTCTGGCCTTGTTCAGGCACTCCTCATATTCCGCCTCCGGAACGGAGTCAGCCACGATCCCGGCTCCGCTGCGCACGAACACCGTCCCGTTCTTCTTGTATGCCAGGCGGATGGCGATGCAGACGTCCATATTTCCCGTGAAGTCGATGTGGCCGACTGCCCCGCCGTAGATGCCGCGCTTGTTGTTCTCCAGCGCGCCGATGAGCTGGCAGGCGCGGATCTTGGGTGCGCCGGAGAGGGTCCCCGCCGGCAGGACCGCCTCGATCGCGTCCAGCGCGTCGCAGTCCGGACGCAGCTCCCCGCGCACTGTCGAGCCGATGTGCATCACGTGGGAGAAGCGCTCGACGGTGTGCAGCTGTTCCACCCGGACCGTCCCGAAGCGGCTGACCTTGCCGAGGTCGTTGCGTCCGAGGTCCACCAGCATATCGTGCTCGGCCAGCTCCTTGCGGTCGGCGAGCAGCTCCGCCTCCAGGGCCCGGTCCTCCTCGGCGGTCTTTCCCCGCGGCCGGGTGCCCGCGAGCGGGAAGGTGTGCAGCACGCCGTCCTCCAGCTTGACCAGCGTCTCCGGCGACGCGCCGGCCACCTCCACGTCGGTGCCGGAGAAGTAGAACATATACGGCGAGGGGTTGAGGGTGCGCAGCACCCGGTAAGTATCCAGCAGGCTTCCCTCAAATGGGGCGCTGAGCCGATTGGAGAGGACGATCTGAAAGATGTCCCCCTCCCGGATGTGCTCCTTCGCCCGCTCCACCATGGAGCAGAACTGCGCCCGGTCAAACAGCGCCGTGACCTCACCCAGCAGCCTTCCTGGCGGCTCCTGCTTCTTTTCCCCGCTGCGCAGCAGTTGGACGAGCTGACGGAGCTTGAGCGATGCCTTGTGATACCCCGTCTCCGGGTCCTCCAGTGACATGGTGACCATCAGGATGATCTTCTGCCGGACGTGGTCAAAGGCGATTACCTTGTCAAAGAGCATCAGGTCGACGTCTTTGAATGCCTCAGTGTCCTGCACGCGGCAGCGGGCCGACGGCTCGCGGTAGCCGATATAGTCGTAAGAGAAGTAGCCGACCAGTCCGCCGGTGAAAGAGGGGAGATGTGCAAAGCGTGGGCTCTTGTGCGCGGCCAAAATCTGCCGCAGGCAGGCTGAGGGGTCGTCCGTGTGAAAGCGGAGCGTACCCACACGCATCTCGCTGTCCACACAGGTGATCTCCAGCTTGGGGTCAAAGCCGAGGAAGGTGTAGCGGCCCCATCGCTCGTCCGCCAGCGCGGACTCAAGCAGGTAGCAGTGCGTAGAGACGCGCTGGAGCACCCGCAGCGTCTCGATGGGGGTGGTGAAGTCGGAGAGCATCTCGCAGCTGACCGGCAGCACGTGGTACTCTCCACTCGCCGCGATGGCTTGGACCTCGCGCAGGGTGGGGGAAATGTCCATGGTCTCTACCTCCTGTGGAAAAAGAAAAACTCCTCTGACGCTTGCCTGCCAGAGGAGTTTTTGAGGACGAAAAAATCCCTGACAGAACCAATGCTCTGTCAAGGACGAAACGTGTAGACACGATCCGCGGTGCCACCTTGCGTTCACGGTATGACCCGTGCTCTTAGCGGGATACCAACATATCCCCGGCAACTGACGTATGCCAACACGTTGCAGAATACTCTGTGAGAAGCTCCCACATTTGACTGCACCCTCAGCGGTCCATTTGACAACTTGTTTCTCGCCTGACTCGCAGCACCACAGGCTCTCTGTAGAGGCATCATTGCCGTTATCTCCGCTTCAACGGTTTGCTATATGAAATTATGTGCAGTGTAGCACGTTCTTTTGAAAATGTCAACCATAGATCAGAAAAATTTTTTCGATGGAGAGGGGGCGGTCAATCTGCCAGAGAATTCCCCCGGGCGGCCCCATCCGTTTTGCGCGCATTTCCGATTGACGGAGACAGCCGGGAGGCATATAATTGTCTTGCCAACCAGTGAAGTAGACGCGCCGTGCTGAGCCGCCGCCCGGACACGCCGTGTTTTCAGAGGAGAAAGGAAGTCTTGTCTATGCCGCAGATTATTCACGCCGCCGGCGCCCCGGCCGCGCTTGGGCCCTATTCCCACGCTGTGCAGGCGGGCGGTTTTCTCTTTACCTCCGGCCAGGTGCCCCTGGTCCCCACTACCGGCAAGCTGGTGGGGCCGGATATTGAGTCGCAGGCCAACCAGGTGCTCGACAACCTCGAGCAGGTGCTGCGCAGCGCCGGCCTGACCTTTGCAGACGTGGTGAAGACCACCATCTTCCTGACCGATCTGGCCGATTTTGCCGCGGTCAACGCCATTTATGCCACCCGCTTTCCGGAGAATCCCCCCGCGCGCTCCTGCGTGCAGGTGGCCGCCCTGCCTGCCGGGGCTAGGATGGAGATGGAGTTGGTCGCTGCGCTGTGAGGCAGCCGTCTCCGTACGGCCAGAGCGCGGCCGGATGCCTCGCTATACTGACAGAAAAGTCCTCCGGTGAAAATCCGGGGGATTTTTGCTGTCGGGACAGGGAAGTGTATTGCTGTTAATGAATATGGCTTTACAGGTGCTCCTGCCCCGCGCGTTTATTGATCTTAATTCTGAGACTGTCATCATTTTTCTATTGCACCGCCTCTTTTGTTATGGTAAACTGGAGAGGCCGATTTCCTGTCGATTCCAGTCGGATACGCGCTGCGGTTTTGCCCGGACAGCTGCGTCCGCTGGGAAGCCGCTTGCATAAAGTATGGTGATCACATTTGGTTTTTTCAAGTCTGCTCTTTCTGTTCGCCTTTCTTCCGCTGAACCTGCTGTGCTATCATTTCGCACCCGGCCTGCAGCGGAAGAATCTGGTGATGCTCTGCTTCTCTCTGGTCTTCTACGCCTGGGCGGGGCCGAAATATGTGCTCTTGCTCGTGGGGATGGCGCTGGCGGACTGGTTCTTCTGCCTGCGGATGGACCGTGTCGGCGCCACGTACTGGCAACGCAAGCTCAACCTGATTCTGGCCTGTGTGGTAGACCTCGGACTGCTGTGCGTCTTTAAATACCTCACCTTTTTGCTGGAGAATACGAACCGCTGGTTTGGCTGGCCGGAGGACGTGCCGCAGATTCTGCTGCCGATCGGCATCAGCTTCTACACATTTCAGCTGCTCAGCTACGTAGTAGACGTCTACCGGCGGGATATCCCCGCTCAGCGCAGCTTTCCAAAGCTGCTGCTCTATGTCAGCCTGTTCCACCAGTGTGTGGCCGGGCCGATCGTGCGCTACCAGGACATCGCTGACGAGATCGACTACCGCCACGCCAGCCGGCAGGAGATCGCCGACGGCATCGGCCGCTTTACCGTGGGTCTGGCGAAGAAGGCCATCCTGGCCAATCCCTGCGGCTCTCTGGCAGATATCTTTCTCTGCTCCTCGTCACTCTCTTTCAGCGATATGCTCGCCCAGCTCTCCAGCCGGTCCGCTCTGTCGCTCTGGCTAGGCGTGCTGTGTTATACGCTGCAGATATACCTTGATTTTTCTGCTTATTCGGATATGGCGATCGGTATGGGACGGATGATCGGCTTCCACTATCGGGAGAACTTTGACTATCCCTATATCGCCCGCTCGGTGACGGAATTCTGGCGGCGCTGGCACATCTCTCTGAGCCAGTTCTTTCGGGATTATGTCTACATACCGCTCGGCGGAAACCGCTGCGGCGTGCTGCGGCAGATTCGCAACCTCGCCGTGACCTGGCTGCTGACCGGCCTGTGGCATGGGGCAAGCTGGAACTTCCTGCTCTGGGGCGCCTATTACCTGATTTTTTTGCTGATCGAAAAATTCCTCCTGCGCGGACGGCTGGAGCGGCTGCCCAGCCTGGTGCGTCGGTGCTATGTGCTGCTGGTGGTGGCGCTGGGCTGGCTCATCTTCCGCGTGACCAGCATGACCTGCCTGGGAGCGGCCTTCCTCGGCCTGTTTGGCGGCAACGGAAATCCCTGGACAGACTATGAGACGACTGTCACTCTGCGGAGCTACATTGTCTTCTTAGCTGTGGCCATTCTGGCCTGCACGCCGCTGGTGCGCAACCTCTACCGTCGGCTGAACCGGGCGATAGACGGGATGCCCATCCTGCAAAAGCCGTGGACTGTGCTCCAGTGCGCGGTTCCCGTCCTGCTGCTGATTCTCTCCACCGCGGCGCTGGTAGGCGACCAGTATAACCCCTTCCTCTACTATCGGTTCTGAGGCTGTCTGCTGTCTCAGGCCTAGTTCATGAGGTGATCTTCGCATGAAAACTCAAACTGTTGCTTCTTCAAGGAAAAAGGTGAGACGTCCTCCGTTTCGGGGCTTGAAGCGTCTGCTGCGCGGCATCCAGCTGCGGCTGTACGTCTTTTGTCACAAATCCCGCCGGGAACCGTATCCCCTCTATGCCGACCAGGCACCCCGGCGGCGGCCGCGCGGACTGCAGGCGCGCATCGTCTCCTTTCTCGCGGCTCTGGCGCTGCTCACCTGCCTGGCCATGGTGATCCCGCTGCGACCGAGTCACTCAGACAGTGAGATGCGCGACTTGGCAGAGTTTCCCTCCTTCAGCGTTTCGGCCCTGATGGATGGCAGCTATTTTGAGGACTTGACCGTCTGGTTTGCCGACACTTTCCCGCTGCGTGATCTCTTCCTGTCCCTGCAAAACCGGGTGGAGAGTCTCTACGGGCCGAAATCGGTCACCATCGTCGGCTCGGTCAGCCAGGGAGATGAGATCCCCACCTCCGGCCAGGAGACGACGCTGGACCCTGACGCCGGGCATCAGAATCAGACTCCCACGCTTCCGGAGGATGACGTCTCCGGGGAAGGGACGGCGCAGGACGGCGCCGGGACATCGGACGAGGCGGGAGAGACGGGCGACGGCCAGGAGACTGGCAACGCTGATTCCGCCGGAGAGGGCACCCAGACACAGCAGCCGGACAATGGCCAGGACGGTGCCGGCCAGGACGGCTCCGGCGGTCAGGAGACGGCGGAAGAGGACCGCGAGGTTCCCGAGCTGGACGACGATGCAGTGGTGGAACAGCTGAGTACGGTGCTGGTGATTGATAACGCCGCTTATGAGTACTACAACTTCGTGCAGGCCTACGCGGATAACTACACCGCAACCATCAACCGCGCGGCTGACCTGCTGCAGGGTACGAGTACCGTCTACTCCATGATTGTCCCCAATAGCATGGGCATCTGTGTACCGGAATCGGTGCGCGAGGCGGCTGGCTCTTCCGATCAGGAGGCCGCCATCGACTACATGAATTCCTGCTTGGCGGACGACGTGGTGCAGGTGCCGGTCTATGATACCCTCCTGAGCCACTATCTGGACGGAGAGTACCTCTACTTCCGCTCAGACCATCACTGGACCGCCATGGGGGCATACCGTGCCTATGAGCAGTTCGCCGCAGCTGCCGGGTTTACCCCCACGCCGCTGGATCAGTATATCGAGCACGAATATACCGGCTTCCTCGGCACATTCTATAACTCTACGCAGAGTGACGCGATGGCCCGCACGCCGGATACCGTCTATGCCTATGAGGCCCCCTCTACGAACAACATCCATATCACCAATGCCGAAATGAGCGACTGGCTCTACCTGGTGATCGCGAATGTGGACAACAGCTCAGCCGGCAACAAGTACGGCACCTTCATCGGCGGCGATAACCCGTACAGCTATATTGAAAATCCAAACCTCTCCGACGGTTCGGCGGTGATGGTAGTCAAGGAGTCTTACGGCAACGCTTTTGTCCCCTTCCTGATTGAGAACTATCAGTATGTCTACGTGGTGGATTACCGCTATATCTCTGAGGTGGACGACCGGAATCTGGCTGAGATGTGCGAGGACCTCAACGTACAGGACGTCCTCTTCCTCAACACCATCTCCACTACACGCTCTGAGAAGCTGGTCAATCTGATCACCAGCTTTGTCGGCTAATGAACTGCTTTCAAAATACGACGGAAGCGCCCTTTCCGGGAAGCGGATTGCCCCAAATTTGTGCTGAGATGATAGAGATGCCTGGGGATGTGGGAAAGCAGAGGTTTTAGTAGGAGTGGCG
>DVJB01000041.1 GCA_018710845.1 Candidatus Onthomonas avicola | reverse complement strand
TGTACCGGGCCAAAAATACTGATAGTCCGGCAAGTGTGCGGATTTTTGGAACAAAAATCCGTGCGCGCAGTCGGACTGCAAACTCGCGCAAATGCTTGCATTTGCGCGAAAGGCTGTCAAAAACACTTTTTGACAGCCTCCAGCGGCCGGACACTGGTCCAGCCGCTGATTGGGAACCCTTGGATTAAAGCGAACTGAGAATTGCCTGAATCTTCTCCATCGCGGCGTCCTCGTCCGGACCGTCGCAGGTGACGGTGATCTCGTCGCCGCACTTGACGCCGAGGCCCATCACGGCGAAAATGCGCTTCATATCCGCCGTCTTTCCCTTGCTCTGGATGCTGATGGCACTGGCGCAGGCCTTGGCCGCCTTGTTGAGCAGGCCGGCGGGACGGGCATGCAGGCCCTCCTTGTCGTGAACGGTCATGGTCATCACTTTCATGGGAATGCTCCTTTCTCAGGTCCGGGAATTTATTGCAGCATGCCGAGCAGTTCGTTGACATCCGTGGTGCTCTTCATCCGCTCCAGCGCCTCCTCGTCGTCCAGCACGGCGCAGACGTTGCCGAGCAGCTCCAGGTGCTCGTTGCCCACGCCGGCGATGCCAAAGACGAGGTATGCCTTCTCCGAGCCGAAGTCCACGCCGTCGGGATATTGGAGCAGGACAACACCGGATTTCTTCACCGTCTCCTTCTTCTGGCTGGTTCCGTGGGGGATGGCCACGCCCATACCCATGTAAGTAGTGGTCAGCCGCTCGCGCTCGAGCATCGCGTCGGCATAGGTCTCATCCACATAACCCAGCTCGGCCAGCAACTCGCCGGCGGCGCGGATGGCCTCCTCCTTGCTCACGGAGGGCAGGCCGGTGCGGATGCCCGCACGCGTGATGACGCCGTTCATCGCATGGCCCTCCTCCGCCTGCGGCGCGGGGACCGTCACGGGTGCGGAGGCGGGGACGGCGGGTTCCATGGCCGTCTGAGCGCTCAGGGCCTCGTAGAGGCGGTCGAGGGCGGGGTCGGCCAGGAAGTTGTCGATCTCCACGAGCTGCGCCTGGGGCGCGCCCTTCCGGGCACGGTCGGCCAGGACGCGCTGGCAGACCACAATGTCTGCATCGGCCGGGATGGTGTCCACGCTGCTGTTGGTCACCGTCAGATCGGGGCGGACGGCGTGGATGCGGTTGCGGAACTTGGTCGCGCCCATCGCGCTCGAGCCCATGCCCGCATCACAGGAGAAGACAACCTTCTTCACGCCGGAGACGTCGCCCACAGCCGACTGGGCCGGCTGAGCACCGGTGGTGGAGGCCTTCATCTCGCGCATCTCCTGTTCCGCCTGCTCCAGGCTCTTGCCTGCGCTCATGCGGACAAAGATGCTCGAGATCACGAAGGAGACGGCGGCGGCGATGGCCACGCCGGCCAGAGAGATCAGCATGGAGTCGCGCGGGGTCATGGCCATAAAGGCGATGATGGAGCCCGGGGAGGCGGTGCCGCTCAGGCCAGCGCCGGTGATGGAGTAGAAGAGGATGGCGCAGAAGTTGCCCACGATGGGGCCGATGATGACCACCGGATTCATCAGGACGTAGGGGAAATAGATCTCATGGATGCCGCCGAAGAAGTGGATGATGACGGCGCCGGGGGCGGACTGACGGGTGGTCTGATCCTTACTGAAGACCCAGTAGGCCAGCAGAACGCCGAGGCCGGGGCCGGGATTGCTCTCGAGCATGAACATGATGGAGCGGCCGGCGGCCTCCGCCTGGCTCGCGCCGATGGGGCTGAAGATGCCGTGGTTGAGCGCGTTATTCAGGAAGAGCACCTTCGCCGGCTCAATAAAGATGGACACCAGCGGCAGCAGGCTGTGCTCCACCAGGAAATTCACGCCCACCGTCAGAATGGCCAGGATCGTGCTCATCAGTGGGCCGATCAGATAGTAGCCGATGATGGCCAGGGCCAGGCCGAGCAGTCCGACGGAGAAGTTATTCACCAGCATCTCAAACCCGGCGGGGATGCGCCCCTCGGCGAACTGGTCAAACTTCTTGATCACCCAGCCGGCGATGGGGCCCATCAGCATCGCGCCCATGAGCATGGTGTACTCCGAGCCGCAGATGCAGCCCATGACGGCGATGGCGGCAATGACGCGGCCGCGCTCGCCGCCCACCATCTTGCCCCCCTGGCTCGCGATCAGGATGGGCAGCAGATAGGTCAGCATGGGCGTTACGATGGAGTTGAGCTGTTCATTGGGCAGCCAGCCGGTGTCGATGAACAGGGCGGCCAGGAAACCCCAGGTGATGAACGCGCCGATATTGGGCATCACCATGCCGCTTAAAAATTTGCCGAAACGTGCCACTTTGTTTTTCACACAATTACTCCTCTCTTGGTCGGTCAATGGTGGATGTCGGAACCAGCTTTGCTTTCGTGCTTTTATTAAAACATCCTTTTGCAAACCTGACAAGCAAAAGATACCACACCCCTGGCACCGGATGCTGGTGCCAGACTGGCTGTTATTCGTGGTTTTATGCAAATCCGGCCGCTCTCATTTGTCTATCTCGCACAAAAATCGTGTGTTACGCGTCGAAAAAATATTTGTTTTGTTCTCCTGTCTGGTGAAGGAGGCGCCGAGATGATATAATGGAGTAACATGATACCGCAGATTACAGAACCGTTCGAAATGCCGCCGGAGAAAGGAGGTGCAGCCGGTGGAGCACGCGCTCGATTCCCTCTCCGCCAATGGCCGCCGTCTGGCAGAACAGCTTGCCGAGCTGCCGCGCGGGTGGCTCTCCGCCGCCGCGCTGGCCCAGAGTGTGGGCATCAGCCGGCGCACCGTGCTGCGCGAGCTGCCCGGTCTGGAGCGCTGGTGCTCCGAGGCGGGATACCGCTTTCTCCGCAGCCCCGGGCAGGGCCTGCTGCTCGACGAACCGCCCCAGCGGCGCGCGCAGCTGCTGGCACTGCTGCGGGAGGGCGCAGGCCCCGCCGCCCCCGCTCCCCAGGTGCGGCGGCAGCGGCTGCTGCTCGAGCTGCTCGCCTGTCGGGAGCCGGTGAAGTCCTACGCCCTCTCCCGTACCCTCTCCGTCTCGGAGCAGACGCTCTCCGGTGACCTGGACTGGCTGCGCGATTTTTTGTCCCCCTACGGGATTGCGCTCAACAGAAGGCCCGGCGTCGGCGTCTGGCTCTCAGGCACACCCAGCCGGCAGCGGCGGGCGGCCGCCGCTCTGATTCGCGGCCAGCTCCCGCAGCAGGAGCTGCAGATGGCGCTGGAAGACGGTGTCCTGCCCGCCGTATTGGACCAGCAGCTCACCCGGCCGGTCTGGCAGCTACTGGAGCGGTTTGAGGACGGCTGTCCGCAACCCTTTTCCGATACCGGCTTTCTTGCGCTGGCCATCCACATCTCTCTGGTCATCTGGCAGGTCCAGCACGGCACGCTCTCCCCCGGCGGCGCGCCGGGACTCTCTCCGGACGCACCGGAGGAGATCCTCGCACGGATGATTGAGGGCCAGTTTCAGCTCGCCCTGCCGGACGGGGAGCGCTCCCGGCTGGCCCTGCACCTGCGGCCGCTGCGCTTCGGCGGCCCGGAGGAGGACTGGTCGGACGCGCGTCTGCTCGACCTGCGCCATCTGGCCGTCTGTCTGGTGGAGGAGGTCTCGGAAGCGCTCGGTGTCGATCTCACCCGCTACCCTTCCCTGACGGACGACCTGTGCGCCCACCTGGAGCCGATGCTGGACCGGCTGCGGCAGGGAAACCGGCTGGAAAATCCCCATCTGGAGCTGATTCAGACGGAATACCGCCCGTGGTGGCTGGCTGTGCGCCAGGCCTGCGACCGGGTGCAGACGCGCTTCGGCCTGCCCAATATTCCGGACGGAGAGGCCGGCTTTCTCACCATGCACTTCGGCGCGGTGCTCGAGCAGGACAGCGCGGCACAGATGGTGCTGCGGGCGCTGGTGGTCTGTCCCTACGGCATTTCTACCAGCCGCTTCCTCTTCTCCCAGCTCCAGAAGGAATTTCCGCAGCTGCAGGTGCTCGACTGCTGCTCCGTGCGCGACTTGCCGCGGCGCGACCTGGCCGGCATGGGCGTAGACCTGATCGTCTCCACCGTACCGCTGCAGACCGCGTTTCCCTATGTGTGCGTGAGTCCCATTCTGCGCGAACAGGACATCGCCCGCCTGCGGGAGCGATTGGACCGGCTGCGCGCGGCGCACCGCGCGGCGGCGGAGCCGGAACCGGTCTTCCAGCCGGACGCGCTGCGCTATACCCTCGAGTCCAGCGGGGCGCTGCTCGAGCTGTTGGAGACGCTTCGCATCCAGACCGCCCCCTTCCTGCGCACACGTGAGCAGCTCATCCGACGCGCGGCCGCGCTCTTCTGCGGCACGCCGGAGGACCAGCGGGCCGTGGAAGAGGCCCTCCTGCGCCGGGAACGGCTGAGCAGCACCTATATCCGTCCGCTCGAGGCACTGCTGCTGCACTGCAAGACATCGGCAGTGCGCGGCTGCCGGTTCGGCTATCTGCACGCCGAGCCGCCGCTGACGCTCGGCAGCGGGCCGTGCTCCGGTGCGCTCGTCCTCCTTGCCCCGGAGGCAGACGAGATGGCCGACCATATCATGCGCGGGGTGAGCGAGATTTTGATCGAACAGCCGGAGCTGATGTGCGCCCTGCGCGCTGGGAATGTGCGCCAGGCCTCCGCCATTCTGGAGCACGGGCTGAGCATCCGCTTCCGCCGCGCGCTGCGGCAGCAGTGGCGGCAGTCACGGCTGTGATGCCTGCCATACATTATAAAAATGAGACAGGAGGCCGCTTGGGTCTCCTGTCTTACTTTTGATTCAACAGTTGATAGCTGTTGTTTGTGCAATTTCGTCAAATGATTCCGCCTCATTTTTGTTGTTTTAACAATTGACAGATTTAATTTCTGTTGCTATTATAGGATCAGCTTTCGGAACAACAGCTTTGCTTCATGGACCCGTCAATCGATATCGCGCACTTGCGGAGGTTCGCCATGATCTACACCGTCACACTCAACCCTGCCCTGGATAAGACCGTCGAGATTCCGTCCTTTGCCGTCGGGACGGTCAACCGGATCACCGCCCTGCGGGTGGACCCGGGCGGAAAGGGCATCAACGTCTCCAAGGTAATCGCCAAGCTGGGCGGCGAGAGCGAAATTCTCGCCATCTTGGGCGGCGGCACCGGCCAGGCAATCGCCAAGGCGGTCGAGGCACTCGGTCTTCGCGCCGACCTCACCTTTGTCCCCGGCGAGACGCGTACCAACCTGAAGGTGGTGGACCCGGTCGGCCACACCAACACTGACATCAATGAACCCGGCTTGGAGGTCTCCGCCGAGCAGCTTGACGCGCTGCTCGCCCGCCTGACCGCCAAGCTCCAGGCGGGCGACCTCGTCGTCCTCTCCGGGAGCCTTCCCAAGGGCGCGCCGCCGGACACCTACGCCGGTTGGATTGCCGCCTGCCGCGCGGCGGGCGCGCGGGTCTTCCTGGACGCGGACGGAGAACCGCTGCGCGCCGGGCTGAAGGCCGCCCCCTACCTCGCCAAGCCGAACAATGACGAGCTCTCCCGGCTCGCCGGCCGCCCGCTCGAGACACTGGAGGAACTGGCCGCCGCGGCCGCCGCGCTGCTGGAGGATGGGCTGGAACAGGTCGTCGTCTCGCTCGGGTCCAAGGGTGCGCTCTTTGTCTCGCGCGGCCGGGTGCTCTACGCCGAGGGGCTGAAGGTCCCCGTGGGCAGCACGGTCGGCGCGGGGGACAGCGTCGTCGCCGCCCTGGCCTACGCGCTCGACCGTGGCCTCCCGATGGAGGAAACCGTCCGGCTGAGCATGGCCACCGGCGCGGCCAATGTGATGTGCAGCGGCAGCCAGGCCGCCGAACGGGCGGACATCCTGCCCCTGATGGAACGGGTACGCTTCCGTCCCCTGTGACGCGCCCTCTTGCCAGGGCTATCCATTGTCGTTATAATAGAAAGGAAGTTTTATCATGAAAGTGAAAGCGGTTCGCCTGCACGGCGCGCGCGACCTCCGGCTGGACGAGTTTGAGCTGCCCGAGATTCGGGACGACGAAATTCTGGTCAAGGTAATCTCGGATAGTATCTGTATGTCCACCTACAAGTGCGCCATTCTCGGCGAGGCACACAAGCGCGTACACGACGACGTGGCGGAGCACCCTGCCATTATGGGCCACGAGTTTGCCGGCGATATCGTCAAGGTGGGCAAACTCCACGAGGGCAAGTTCCGCCCCGGAATGAAGTTTACCCTCCAGCCCGCGCTCAACTACAAGGGCACGATGTGGTCTCCGGGCTATTCCTATGAGTTCTTCGGCGGCGACGCGACCTACTGCATCATCCCGCCGGAGGTGATGGAGCTCGGCTGCCTGCTGGAATACAAGGGTCGCGCGTACTACGAGGCGTCGCTGGCTGAGCCGATGTCCTGCAGCATCGGCGCGTTCAACGCCAACTACCACACCAAGATGGGCGTCTATCACCACGAGATGGGCATCAAGGCCGGCGGCAAGCTCGCCATCCTGGCCGGGGCGGGGCCGATGGGCCTGGGCGCGCTCACCTACGCCCTGCACCGCGATGTGCGCCCCTCCATGGTGGTGGTCACCGACCTGAACCAGGACCGGCTGGACCGTGCCGCCGCCCTCTTTCCCCCGGAGGAGGCCGCAAAGGACGGCATTGAGCTGCACTTTGTCAACACCGCAGGCATGGCGGACGCCGCGGCGGAGCTGCGGGAGCTGACCGGCGGGACCGGCTTTGACGACGTGTTCTGCTACGCGCCGGTGGCGGCGGTGGTGGAGCTTGCCTCCGACGTGCTCGGCCGGGACGGCTGCCTGAACTTCTTCGCCGGGCCGACGGATACCAAGTTCTCCGCCAAGATGAACTTCTACGACGTGCATTACAACTCTACCCACGTCATGGGGACCACCGGCGGCAACACGGCGGACATGATCGAATCGCTCGAGCTGACCGCCGCGCACCGCATCAACCCCGCCGTGATGGTCACGCACATCGGCGGCCTGGACTGTGCCGCCGAGACCACCCTGAACCTGCCGAAGATTCCCGGCGGGAAGAAGCTGATCTACACTCACATCTCCATGCCGCTGACCGCACTGACTGACCTGCGCGCCAAGGGCGCCGAGGACCCCCGCTTCCTCGCCCTGGCCGACATCGTGGACGCGCACAACGGTCTCTGGTGCCCGGAGGCGGAGGAGTATCTGCTCGCGCACTGGGTGGAGGAGTAATCTTCTCCCCCCGCGAGAATCCAAGGAGGAATCCGGATGGAAGAGAGACGGGAGGCCATTGTCGAGCTGATCAACCGCAAGGGCAGCGTCACCTTTGCCCAGCTCAAGGCCGCCTTTCCCAACGTGTCCGACATGACGCTGCGCACCGACCTGAAGGCGCTGGACCAGAGCCACCGGATTGTGCGCGTCCACGGGGGCGCACGATCGGTAGAGCTGGTGGTCGGCACGGACGACCTGCTCGGGCGGCGGGTTGTGCGCAATCCGGCCGCAAAGGAGCTGATCGCGCAGAAGGCCGCCCGTCTCGTCCGCCCCGACTCCTCCTTTTTTCTGGACTCCGGCAGTACGACCACGGCGCTTGCCCACCTCCTGCCGGATGAGCGCTACCTCATCTTCACCAACAGCCTGAGCTGCGCCTCCGAGCTGGCCCGGCTGGAGCGCGCGCAGGTCTCCCTCCCCGGCGGCGTGCTCAATCGCTACAGCATGAGCCTGTGCGGCAGCCGGAGCATTGACGTGTTGCGGCAGCTGAGCTTTGACCTCTGCTTCCTCGGCGTGACCAATTATCACCCGGACGCCGGCTTCTCCTGCGGTATGGAGGAGGAGGCACGGCTTAAGCGGGCCGCCATGGCCCGGGCCGAGCGGGTCATCGTGCTGATGGATAGCAGCAAGGTGGGCTTCCGGCGCACATTTTCCATCTGTGGCCTGGACGAGATCGATCTCCTCATCTCTGACGGCGAGCTGCCGCCCGATCTGCTCGACGCGTGCCGTGAGCACGGTGTCGAGGTGCTGTAACACCCTCAAATCACACAAGCGCCCCGCAGGGAGAGAAACCCTGCGGGGTGCGTGAGGCTGTCAAAAAAGTGTTTTTGACAGCCTTTCGCGCAAATGCAAGCATTTGCGCGAGCTTGCAGTCCTCCCACGCGCACGGATTTTTGTTCTAAAAATCCGCACACTCGTCGGACTATCAGTATTTTTGGCCCGGTCAAGGTGAATCGCCCCACAGGGGCGAGAGAAGGCCCCCTGGGGGGTACATGCCCGTGCCAAAAATAAACTAAACTCTATTTGGCTCTTCGAGCCAAACTCGGTGAGACCTTTTTCGACAGTCTGAAGCGCCCCGCAGGGAGAGAAACCCTGCAGGGCGTGCTGCTGTTGTTTTGAGATTATCTGCTGTACAGGTCGGTGGCGTAGACCCCGTCGCGCACGAGCCGGGCAAAGGACTCCACCACGGCGGCCTTGTCCTCCCGATAGGTGACGCCAAACCACTTGTCGCCCGTCTCCAGCACCTGGACGGTGGCCTGCCCCTCGCGCAGGAGCTTGTCCATCACGGTGGGCAGCAGGAACTCGTCCTTGAGCGGGTCGGTCATCCCGGCGAGGAAAGCGCCGAATTCCCTCTCCAGCACCGGCAGAATCTCCGGCGTGAGGCCCCACATATTCATCGACACGCGGCTGTCCGCGTCCAGCGGAATCACGCGGTCTCCGTCCTGGACGCCGGCGCCGTCCGCTGTCTTGACGATAAACTTGGTCTCCTTCACGGTCTGAAGGCGCAGGTTGTCATCCACCTGGCAGATGCCGCGGGTGACGCTGCCGTGCTCGCTGAGCGTGTTGCGCAGGATAAAGCCCGCCATACACAGCGACAGCGCGCCGTCCGCGTGCGGCGCGAGCAGATAGGCTCTCAGGAGACGGAACGCCTCTTTCCCGTAATAGTCGTCCGCGTTGATGACCACAAAGGGACAGTCCAGCTTCCCGCGGCAGGCGAGCACCGCCTGTCCGGTTCCCCAGGGCTTTGAGCGCCCCTCCGGCAGGGAGAAGCCCTCCGGCAGGTCCTCCAGCTCCTGAAATGCGTAATCCACGCGGACGGCGCGGCGCGCACAGACGGCTTTGATCCGTCCGCCGATGGCCCGTTCAAAGGCCTGCTCCATGTCCTTTCGAATAATAAACACAATCCGGTCAAAACCGGCCTCCATGGCGTCGTGGATAGAATAATCCATAATAATCTCGCCGTTGGGGCCCACCGGCTCCAGCTGCTTGATCCCGCCCCCGAAGCGGGAGCCGAGCCCGGCGGCCATAATGACCAGAGCCGTAGAAATCCCCGCCGCGTCAGTAGAATGCATGTCTTCTTTCCTCCTGATACTTGGTTGCGGGTTCAGGATACCACACCCGTGACAAAAAGACAATCCTTTTTCCCGACTTCTGAACGATCTCTCCTCTTTGCGCAGGCGGCCGGACATTTTTCGCCCGCCTCTTGTGCTCTCTGCCACCATTGGGCTATAATAATGTCTGTCGAACAACCGCACGGCTTGACCGCCCACTCCTTCGCTGTGCCCTGACGGAGAAACAGGCAGGCGCAATGGTTCGCGGCTCTGTTCATTGCGCATGATATCATCGGTTCAAATCGGACACGGCAGGAGGAACGGATATGGTTGTGAGTATCTTTGAGGTGGCCGGCCCCGTCATGGTCGGCCCGTCCAGCTCCCACACCGCCGGGGCGGCCCGGCTGGGGCGTCTGGCCACGCTGCTGCTGCGCCAGCCGTTCACGCACGTCTCCTTCGGCCTGCACGGCTCGTTCGCGCGCACCTATCGAGGCCACGGGACCGACCTGGCGTTGGTGGGCGGTGTGCTTGGCCTGCACCAGGACGACGAGGAGATGCGCCAGTCCTTCCGGCTCGCCGAGGAGCGGGGCATTACCTACGACTTCTACCCCACTGATCTGGGAGACTCACACGAGAACTCCGTCTCCATCCGCTTCACGCTGGAGGACGGCTCGACCACGGAGGTGATCGGCAGCTCCATCGGCGGCGGGCGGGTGCTCATCACCAGCATCGACGGCATCCGTACCGAGCTGACGCTAGACCTTCCCACCCTGCTGGTGATCTATGAGGACCGGCCGAGCATGCTCAGCCGCATCTCCAGCGAGCTGGCCTATTGCAATATCAATATTGCCGTGATGAAATGCAGCCGCAATGCCAAGGGCGGCCTGGCCTGCGCAGTGATCGAGACGGATTCCCCCATCCCCGACTTTATTCAGCAAAATCTCACACGGCTCTTCGGCGTGCAGACCGCGCTGGTCATCAACCCCGCCGAGGCCTGAGCGCGCCGGTATACGCAAGGTTGGAGGAAACGACGATGTACTCTCATTTTGACAGCATGCTCTCCCTCTGCCGGGAGCGGAACTGGCCGCTCTGGAAGGCCGTCTGCGCCGAGGAGACGGAGCTCACCGGCCAGGACGAGGAGGCCATCTTCCAGCGGATGGGCCGGCGGTATGAGATCATGGCCGCCGCAGCCGCCAAGGCCCTGGAGGCTCCGCTGATGGGCCACACCGGCCGTCCCACCCTGATCTCCGGCGCGGCCAAGGCGCAGCGGGATTACGCCGCGCGCGGCGAGACGCTCTGCGGCCCCATGCTCAACCGGATGATGGCCCGCGCCCTCTCCTGCAGCGAGGCCAACGCCTCGATGGGGCGGGTGTGCGCCATGCCGACGGCGGGCGCCTGCGGCATTGTGCCCGCTGTCCTGCTCACGCTGGAGGAGGAGCGCGGCCTGCCGCGCCGGACCGTCCTGGAGGCGCTCGTCATCGCCAGCGGCGTCGGGGCGGTGATCACGCAGAATGCCACCGTCTCCGGCGCGGAGGGCGGCTGCCAGGCTGAGTGCGGGGCGGCCGCAGCGATGGCGGCCGCAGCGGCCGTCTACCTGATGGGCGGCACACCGGAGCAGAGCCTCACGGCGATGAGCCACGCGCTGATCAATATGATGGGGCTGGTCTGCGATCCGATCGCCGGGCTGGTACAGATCCCCTGCGCGCAGCGCAATGCCTCCCAGGCGGTCAACGCCATGCTCTCGGCAGACCTGGCCCTAGCGGGGATGGACTGCCCCATTCCCCCGGACGAGGTGCTCGAGGCGATGTACCGCGTGGGCAAGAGCCTGCCCACCACGCTGCGGGAGACCGCCCTCGGCGGCATCGCCGGGACCCGCGCCGGACAGGCGATCGCGCGGCAGATCCATCAGGACAGCTGAGAACACAGAGCGCCGGGGCGGCCGCATGATGCACGACCGCCCCGGCGCTCTGCGAGACCTTGCCCCCTGTCCGCCAAAAATCCCTCTTGGCAGACCATTCCTGTTTTCAGACGGATCCTAGAAGTGGAATCGCTTGCGCACCCGCTCGCGCAGCTCGGGGTCAAAGCGCACCACCAGCAGCAGGAGCAGCAGCACGGTCAGAATGGCCGCCGCCACCACCGACCAGGTTGGCTGGTAGGTCCCGGTCAGAAAGAGGTCAATCAGCAGCTCGAGCAGCAGCAGGAACACGCCCATGCTGCCCAGCGCCAGATTGATCCGGGAGAGATAGGACCTCCCGCGCCGTACGGCCAGCCAATACAGACAGGCCAGCGCGGCCAGGATGGCCACAACCGGCAGTGCCAAGGCAAAATACCAGCTCCAGCCGTCCGAGAGCGCGGCGATGACGGCCACATAGCCCGCCACCGCGCCGGCGTCGGCGAGGATACCGCCCCAGACCGGCAGACCGGAGGCCACCTGCGGCAGCACAATCCACACCCACAGCATCGCGCAGGCCCCGATCACATAGAGCGACCACGGCGCGGTGCGTAGGAAAAGCAAGTTGAGCAGCCCGCAGCAGACAGACACAACGCCGAGCACGCTCGAGCAGAGCAGGATACTTTCCCGCGGGCTGATGGGCGGCACCTCCTGCCGCTCGGTGGGAAAAGGCGTGGGCAGGTCCTCCCGCACCGGCTGGGCTGGATTCACCACCGGCGTGTGGCACAGGGGACAGGAGCGGGCAGTGGGGTCCAGCTCCACTCCGCAGTTGACACAGTAGGATATGACAGACACCTCCCATCGGCGCCGGGCACGGACAGCCCGGCAGTCAGTTCTCCCGGTTGGAGATCACCTTGACCGGGATTCCCTCTCGCACGAAGTGGCGGAAGAAATCCCGCTCCACCTCGCTCTCCCTGACGGTGCCGGCAAAGGTGATCTCCATCGTGTTGCGGTAGCTGATGGCGGCGCAGCTCACCCGCGGCGTGTACGCCTGGCCGAGGATGACCTCCATCCGCTCGATGTGGTGCTCCATCTCCTCCGGCACGGAAAAAGCGCCCGGGTTGGTGAGGGTGGCGGAATAGGGCCGGTCCCCTACCAGCGCGTAGCTGAGCGACATGGCCATGTTCTTCACCCCGATGGGCAGCAGCTGCAGCGGCAGCAGATGCTGCAGGGCGACGTTTCGGGTGATGACCGCCTGCATCTCCTGTCGGGTGAGGTGCAGGCGCATGATATGGTGCACCTGCCGGACGATCTCCGGAAAGGTATACTCCCCCAGCTCCGGGTCGATGAAGGGACGGACCGTCAGAATAAAATTGCGCAGCGTCCGGGAGGGAAAATACGGCCGGAGATTGATGGGCACCGCCAGCGCCACCTGCCGCTCCCGCCGGTAGTTCTGGCGCCGCTGCCGGGCCATGATGGACTGAATCAGCACGGCCGCCAGATACTCCGTCAGCGACGCGCCGTAGCGCTTCGCCGTCTCGCGCAGGCGGTCAAGCGGTAGGAGCCCCATGGTGACATTCAGGGTATAATATGGTTCCGGGGTCCCGAGGTTCTGATAGGCCACCGGCTCCGACATCCCCCGCTTGACACGGGAGGTGGCATAGCGGGCGTAGGCGTCCTCCT
The DNA here is from genome assembly GCA_018710845.1 of Candidatus Onthomonas avicola. Lineage (GTDB taxonomy): Bacteria > Bacillota > Clostridia > Oscillospirales > Oscillospiraceae > Onthomonas > Onthomonas avicola. The sequence goes on along the minus strand of DVJB01000041.1, from coordinate 85,316 downwards.
GCTCCTCCGGGTCCGGCGGCGCGTCCACGTCGAGGACGCCGCCGGTATTGGGAATCTCGTGCCCCAGCTCACGCAGATAGACCGCCAGCAGCGTGCGCAGGAGGGTGAGCGCCCCATAGCCGTCCGCCAGCGCGTGGAACACCTCCATGGAGATGCGGCGCCGGTAATAGAAAAAGCGCACCAGCCAGCCCTCCTGCTCGTCAAACCGGATGGGCTGGCAGGGATTCTGGATATCCTCCGCCAGGTAGGGACCGGGCGCGCGCAGCGGCTCAAAATAGTACCAGAACAGCCCGCGACGGATGGTCACGCAGAAGCTGGGAAAGCGCGGCATCGTCCGGTCAATCGCCCGTTGGAGGGCCTCCGGGTCCACCTCCTGCGCCATGACGGCGGAGAAGCGGTAGACGGCGGAGTAATCGTGCCGCTGGATGGCGGAGTAGAGCACGGCCGCGTTATCCAGATTGTACCAATCCCGTTTTGCCCGCTCGGCCATCTGCGCACCTCCCGCCTGTCCCAGTCGTCCTGTTCTCTTTACTTTACCACCAGCGGCGGCCCACTGCAAGCAAACCGGAAAAAAAGTTACAAAAATTGGAAAGGCGGCCGCCGCGGCTCCTGCCCGGCCGGCCGGAAAGGCAGGTTCCCCATGAAGGAAAACAGAACGCTCTCCAAGCCGAAAAAGCTGCTCTCCGCCGTATCGGGCGCGATGTCAGAGGCCATGTCGGAGGAAAAGCGGACATCTGCGATGATGGACGCCCTGCGGGCGGTCCACTCCGCCGCCTCGCCCGACTCCATGGACGCAAAGGACCTGGAGCGGCAGCGCCGGGGGCACGAGCTGCTCGGCCGGCTCGTCTCCCCGACGCTCGGGCTGAGCTGGGAGCCGTTTGAGCACGAGGGGCTGCCGATGGCCTGGGTCCGCCCGGAGCGCGGGCATGACCCAAACCGCGTGGTCCTCTACTGCCACGGGGGCGGTTATACGGCGGGAACGCTGCAGTACTCGCGGATTCTGGCCTCCAAGACGGCGCAGGTGACGGGGCACGCGGTGCTCTGCTTCGCCTACCGTCTCGCGCCGGAACACCCCTATCCCGCCGCGGTGGAGGACGCGCTGCACGCCTGGGACTATCTGATGCGCCTCGGCTACGGGGCGCGCGACACGGCGGTGCTGGGGGACTCGGCGGGGGGAAATCTCGCCCTGGTGCTCACGCTGCGCCTGCGAGAGGCCGGGCGGCGGCTGCCGCGGCGGCTGGCTCTCTTCTCCCCCTGGACGGATATGACCTGCACCGGGGAGAGCTATGCCCTCTGCCGCGACCTGGACCCCATGCTCACCGCAAACTATATCCACGCCGTGCGGCACGCCTACGCCGCGGGCCGCAACCTGCGCGACGCGCATCTCTCTCCCCTGTTTGCCGATTTCTCCGGCTTTCCGCCCACCCTGATTCAGGTGGGCAGCCATGAGATTCTGCGCTCCGACGCCACCCGGCTGCGCCGCCGGATGCTGGACGCGGGCGTCCTGTGCCGGCTGGAGGAGTGGGAAAACCTCTGGCATGTCTTCCAGATGTTTCCCATCAAAAAGGCGGAACAGGCGATGGAGCAGGCTGGAGCGTTCCTGCTGGACGGTTTCTGACCGCAGAGCACAAAAAAACAAGCCGGCCCGCTCGGAGGCACAGGTCTCCGGGCGGGCCGTTATATATTATCTTCCGATGGGAGGCTCCTGCCCAGCCGCCGCGCGGCCGAGAGGGCGGTAGAGCGTGAGCATCATGGTAAGGAAGCAGGCGCCCCCGCCGATCACGTTGGAGATGGGCTCGGCGGCAAAGACCCCGTCCACGCCCATCCACCGCGGCAGCAGCAGCGTCAGCGGCAGGACGATGACCACCTTACGAAACAGGGAGAAGAAGACCGCGCGCTTGGCCTTGCCGAGGGAGGTAAACGAGGTCTGTCCGGCATACTGGAGATTCATCGTCAAAAACGCGAGGAAGTAGATGCGCACGCCGCGCACGCCGTTTTCCACCAGGGCACTGTCGCTGCTGAAGATGCCGAGGAAAAAGCGCGGCTCGAGCAGGACAGCGGCCCAGACCACCGCCGTATACGCCAGGCCGCAGAAGAACATAAAGAGGATGCCCTGGCGCACACGACGGTACTGTCCCGCCCCGTAGTTGTAGCCCAGCACCGGCTGGGCGCCATTGGTGATGCCGATGACGGGGAGCTGAATGATCTCGCGGATGGAGTTGACCACCGTCATGATGCCGATGTAGAGGTCCCGCTGCGCGCCGGCGTAGAGCTTCATGCCGACGTTGCAGACCACCTGGGAGAGGCAATTGGTCGCCTGCATGATAAAGCCGGTGACGCCGAGGGCGAGAATCTCTCTGATCAAGGGCCAGTCCGGACGCATCGTCTCCCACGAGAGGCGGAGAATACTGCGCCGGCTGAGCAGAAAGTGGAGCACCCAGACCGCCGAGACGAGCTGAGAGAGGATGGTCGCCAGGGCCGCGCCGGGCACGCCCATATCAAAGGCAAAGATAAAGATGGGGTCAAGCATGATATTGAGCGCCGCGCCCAGCACGGTGGTGAGCATCCCGATTCTGGGCTCGCCCTGGGCATTGATAAACTGGTTCATTCCGGTGCTCACCATGGCAAAGGGCGTGCCGAGCAGGTAGATGGTCAGGTACTGGTCGGCATAAAAATAGGTGGCGTCGCTCGCGCCGAAGGCGTAGAGCACCGGCCGCTGAAAGAGATAGCAGACCGCCATGAGCCCTACCGAGGTCACCAGCTGGAGTGTCAGGGTATTGCCCTGCAGCCGCTCCGCCCGCTCCGTCTTGCCCGCGCCGCGGGCGATGGCACACAGCGGCGCGCCGCCGCTGCTGTACCACATGGTGAAGGCCCCGATAAAGGTGACCACCGGGAAGACCAGACCGATGCCGGTCAGGGCATCCGTCCCCACGCCGGGCAGATGGCCGATATAGATGCGGTCCACCACGTTGTACAGGCACTGCACCAGCTGCGCCACCGTCAGGGGGATCGCCTGCGCGAGGATATTGCGGGCCACGCTGCCCCGGGTGAAATCTCCGCCCGCTCGCTCCAAGATCGCTCTCTCCTCTCCTCCACCGCCCCGCATAGGGGCAGATTTGCCTTTTATGATACTCTCCTCTCCGGCGTTTGGCAAGCACACGGGCGTCTATCCGCTCTCTCTGGCACGGCAGCTGCAAAATGGGGGATGGGGCGCTGATCTCACAGCACTCCATCCCCCATTCTATCCCCTTTTCTTCACGGCGTCCCGGGCAGCGGTGCGAGGTCAAACCGGCTCCACGGCTCCGTCTGCGGCGGCATGGCCGTAAAGCAGACCCGCTCGCCGGTCTGCGGGTGGTCAAAGGCCAGAAGGCGGGACCACAGGCCGATGCCGGTCCCCTCCGTTTCCGGCGCGCCGTATTTCTGGTCACCCGCCAGCGGGAGGCCGCGGGCGGCAAACTGGGCGCGAATCTGATGGGTCCGTCCGGTCCGGAGCTGTACGCGCACGAGCGCAAACCCATCCCGCACCTGGAGGACCTGATAGGCCAGCTCCGCCCATCGCGCCTCCCGTCCCGGCCCGTCGGCCCGGTAGGCGCGGCGCAGACGCCGGTCATAGCCCAGCCAGTCGCACAGGACGCCCTCCCGCTCCTCGGGAACACCGGTGAGCACCGCGAGGTACTCCTTTTCCAGTCTCCGCCCGGCCACCTGGCTGGACAGGCGGCGGGCCGCCTCGCGCGAGCGGGCGAGCACCATCACGCCGCCGACCGGCTGATCGAGCCGGTGGACCGTGCGCAGGCAGGCTGCCTCTTCGCCCAGCTGGGCGCGCAGCCGGTCGGGCAGGCCGCCCGGCTGGTCGGCCGAGCAGACGCCCGGCGGCTTCAGACAGACCAGAATCCGCCGGTCCTGATAGAGGACCGGGATTGCGCCGTCCCGGTCAGCCATAGCGTCTCCCTCCCCTTCCGGTCCGGCGGCGCGGCAGCGTGCGCAGCGCCAGCAGGTCATAGGTGCGCAGGAAGGGGGCTGGGTCGCCCGTCCACGCCAGGCAGCGGCGCAGGATCTCCCCGCAGGCATGGCTGTCGCTGCCGGCGCGGTGGTGGTCCAGCTCCAGATGAAATCTGTCGCACAGGGTATTGAGCCGGTGGTTTGGCAGCTCGGGCAGCAGGCGGCGGCTCATCTGGCAGGTACAGAGATAGGGCACGGAGGCCCGCCAGCGGATGCCGTAATCGCGCAGGCACTTGCCGAGCACCGCGAGATCAAAAGGCGCGTTGTGCGCCGCCAGCGTGCCGCTGGCCATCAGCGGGGCGATCTGTGCCCACAGCTCCGGAAAGGCGGGCGCTTCGGCGGCCTGCGCCGGCGTGATGCCGGTCAGCGCGATATTGAACCGGTCAAACCTCGTCTCCGGGTTGACCAGGGTGGCGTACTCCTCCACAATCTCCCCGCCGTCGAGCACGGTGATGCCGATCGCGCTCATCCGGTCGTTGGCGCAGTTGGGCGTCTCCACGTCAAAGGCGATGTACCGGTCGTTCACGCCCACTCCTCCATCAGCTTTTGTAAAATCACCTCGTCGGCGGGGCAAAAGTCGTACCGGGGGATCTCCGCCGCCGTAATCCAGCGCAGGTCATTGTGCTCCAGGCGCAGGGGCGTCCCCTCCGTGATGGCCGCGCGGAAGAGGGTCAGATGTACGGTGAGATCTGGGTAGGCGTGTGTGACCTCCAGGAAGACCTCGCCCACGCGCACGGTGACGCCCAGCTCCTCCCGGCACTCGCGCACGAGCGCCTGCTCTTTGGTCTCCCCCGGCTCCACCTTTCCGCCTACAAACTCCCACAGCAGCGCGCGGGCCTTGTGCGCCGGGCGCTGGCAGATCAAAAACTGGCCGTCGCGGCCGATCAGGGCCGCCACTACCTCTGTCACATCCATCATCTCTCTTCTTTTATCTCGGACGCGCGCGGCGTCAGGGCACCTGCGGGTTGAGCGCAATGCTGCCGATCGGCGTCTCCAGCACGCGGCCCATATAGAGCGCGCACTCCAGTCCGCGCGCCGCGCAGGATACCGCCGCCTCCTGTCCGGGCGCGTAGCCCAGGCAGACCACCGTCCGGGCAATCAGCTCCCGGGCGGTCAGCGTGATCTCCCGGCGCAGCACGTCGCAGACGGCGTTGGCCGCCTCCTGACAGGAGACGTCCTCCGGGCGGCGGCGGTGCTCCCCCGTCCCCGAGCGCCGCCAGAGGCGGTAGCGCTCCGGGTCCTGATCGGTGCGCCAGAAAAAGTTCTGCTCCTCCTCCCGCGTCATGCGCAGGCCCAGTTTCCGCCAGAGGGCGGCGCAGTGCCGGCGCAGCTCCGCGTCCCGGTGGTCCAGGGTGAAGGCGATCAGCAGCCGGTCGGTCAGCTGCTCCTGCGAGACGGGGGACTCCTGCTCGAGCACCTGCTCGGCCACACGGTAAATGCGGTCCCGAAAAGCGGGCGAGGCCACCTCTCCCGGGCGGATGGGGATCAGCTTGAGGTGGGCCGGGGTGTAGAGCGGCGGCTCCTCCGCCTCAGGAGGCGTTTTCTGCCCCGGCTCCGGTTCTGGCTCCGCGGCGCGCTGGGCGAGCAGCTCGAGCAGACGCACGAGCTGCTCCGTCACCTTCTCCCGGTTTTGCAGCCAGTCCATCGTCCACACGCGGCAGAGGTTCCAGCCCTGCCGCTGGAGGAGGATGGTCTGCGTCAGCTCCCGCGTGCGTGTGTCAGCCACGGCGGCGTACGCCTCCCCGTCGAGCAGGATGCCGAGCGTCCACGGCTCCGAGTCCTCCGGCCGGCGCACCTGGACGGAGACCGGCTCCGGACCGGGCACGGCGTGATAGCCCGCCGCCTCCAGGGCACGGCAGAGGCCGCGCTCCACCTCGTTTCGGGGAGAGAGCGCCGTCTCAGTCTCCTCCGCTCTCTCCTGCGCGGCCTCACGCAGGAAGCGGAAGAGCACGCCGGCAGGGCCGTCCCAGTGCGCGCCCTCCTCCCGGTCGAGGGAGGTAAAGACGGTCAGACGGCGGCGCGCGGCGGTCACCGCGCGCGCCAGCGGCGCGGCGCTCTCCCAGCTATCCAGCACCGCCCGGGCCGGGACCAGGCTTCCGGATGGGTCGGCGGCCAGTGTCACGGACAGCACGACCTCCTCCCAGCCACCCCCGGCCAAATTCTGGACCGGCAGGACGGGAATCTCGCTCAGGCGCGGGGCGAGGTCTTTGTCCTCCTCGCCCAGGCGGCGCAGCAGGGCCGCGATCTGCCCGGCCTGCGGGGCGGTCAGCGCCGCCACCGCCAGGGAGCGGGCGCCGGCGCGGACGCGTTCGGCGGCATACTCCGCCGCCACCGCCGCCTCTGCCGAATTCACGCCGTCCTCCAGCCGGCCCACCACCGTCTTACAGGCGATGCAGGCCGTCCGCGGGGCGGGCGTCGGGAGACTCGGCTCCCCGTATAAGGTCCTCTGCAGCTCCAAAAGTCCCTCCGGACGGGCCAGATAGCACTGCCGCAGCGTCAGGCAGGGCATGCCCAGCGCCCGGCAGGCGTCCCAGACACTCTCACCGGCTGGGAGCGCACGGTCCGGCAGCGCACCCTCCCCGGCACAGAGGAGAGCCGTGCGCCCCAGCCCGAGGGCCAGACGGCCCACCGGTGCGGGCAGGCTCTCCGCATCCAGGAGCACGACATAGTCAAATGGCGGTTCGGGGGAAACTGTGTCCGCGTCCCCCTCCTCCGGCGGCATGGCAGTATACAGCCGGACCGCATCCGCCGGGGAGGCCAGCACGCAGGCAAAGGTCCGCGCCGTCACCTGCGGTAGGCCGCCGATCAGTTCGTCGAGCGGGATATCGCAGTCCGGAGTCTGGTTGACCCAGTGCAGCAGGCCGCGCTCCTCCTGGAGCGCCTCCTCCCGCGGAAAATCGGGCAGGCGCGCGATCGCCCGGGCGCGCAGCTCCGCGCAGGTTGCCCGGTCAAAGCGCTCCTGCAGTCCGGCGTACTGCCGCAGCGTCTCACGCAGCTGCCGGGCGGAAAACTGCCGCAGCTCCGGCACCCAGTCCAGCTCCAGCTGCAGCAGGGCGCGGTACAGGCTCTTGCGAAAGAGCGCCGCCGCCCCACGGTGCTCTCCCGGCGTGGCAAACCAGGAGACAAACGGCTTGAGCCCCAGGCTCTCCGCCCTCCGGCACTGGCCGCGCCAGTTCATCCAGGCCTCCAGCTCGTCCACATGGGAGACGATTGTCCGGCAGCTCTCCCGGAGCTGGGGCAGCCACGCCCCGTCCGCTCCCGTCAGATGCGCGCTGACCAGGCGGGCAAACTGGCCGGACTGCTCCCGTACCGCCTGATAGGACTCCGAGAGCGCCCGGGCGCAGTCCTGCGCCTTCGCGTCCCCCGCCAGCCGGGCGCGCAGGCCCAGGTCGCCGGTCAGCTCGGCCAGCGCCTCGTCCGCGTTGCCCGCGCGGATGCTCATGGTGTGCAGCGCCTCCCAGTCGGTCTCCTCCTCCCGGAAGAGGCCCTCAAGCTCCTCGCGCCAGCGGTCATAGAGCTCGCCGATCGCCCGGCGCTCCTGCTGATACTGGGCAAAAAGGGACAGCTGCTGCCCGATCTCGCCGAGGGAGACCTCTCCCGCGCGGGAGCACTCCTGCAGCCGCTTGCGGATCTTGAGCAGGTTTTGCAGCCGGCGGCAGTCGCCGCGCCGCTCGGCCAGCCAGTCCCGGCTGTCCGGCTGTCCGGTCCGGCCGATCATCACGTCCAGCCGTCCCAGCACGTCGCGCGCGCCCTCCCAGCTCTCCTTGAGCTGCACGGCGGCGGACACCGCCTCCTCCGAGCTGCCGTAGCGGCGCAGAAAATCCTCGCTTCCGGTCAGCTCGGCCAGCCAGTCATGGCTCTCCGAGGCGACCTGCCGCGCCGAGTCCAGCCAGAGCCAGACGGTGTCTTCCCGGTGATAGACCGAGGAGAGCTCCCGCTCCCAGCGGTGATAGATCTCGTCGCACTGGCGCAGCTCCTCCTGATAGTCCGCCAGCCAGCGCAGGCCGTTTTCCAGCACGTCCGCCGTCAGGCGGCAGCGGCAGTAGGGCTCCACCTCGGCGCGCACCGTCGTCTGACGCTTGAGCCAGCCGATGCCCCAGCTGCCGCCCTCCCGCTGCCAGCGCTCCATCAGCTGCGCGCCGTCCTGGTGCAAAAATTCCTCCGTCCAGTCGCGCAGCAGCACTTCCTTGCACTCTTTGGCGCGCTTGCCGTGGTCGATCAGCTCGCCCACGTCCCAGAGCAGCGCCTGCAGGCTCGAGCAGCTGCCCCATTCCCCGGGGATCTCCTTCCAGCGGGCCAGCTCCAGCGCCACCTCATAGCTGCGCTCCCAGCTGTCGCGCGTGGTGGGCAGCGGGATCTCCACCGCCTTGGCCCAGCGGCGTCCGGCCATCTCCAGCCCGCTCAGCAAGCTCTCCGCCTGAACGAGCAGCAATCGCAGCTGTCGCTCCCGCTCCGGGTCGGAGGGCAGGGTCCAGCCCTCCTGCAGAAAATGCCACTGGCGCTCCAGCGCCACCGCGTCTAAGCGGAAGACCGCCGGCTCCCAGCGCGCTTCAATCGCCGCGCGCAGGCGTCCGGCGCGCTCAAAGCGCTTTTCCAGCTCCACCACCGCGTCTGTCAGCAGCGGGATGCGCGTCGAGCTGGCCCAGCTGGCGGGGTAATCCCGCCACTCCAGCAGCAGGCCGGCCCCCTCACACAGGCGGCCCCAGTCCTCCTGCCGCTCCGGCAGCTCCAGGCCGGTGAGCCGGCACCACTGCCGTCCCGCCTCCTCCAGCGCGTCGATGTGCTCGAGCAGGTCCCCGGCCGCCGCGGGAATCCGGGTGGCCTGCTCCGGGTCGTATTCGCTGCCCCAGATCAGCCCGAGCGGGTGCCCTGACGGTTCACCCAGGGCATCCGCCGCGCGGGCGAGCGCCTCGGCGCTCTCCAGGCGGTTTTGCAGACCGTCCCGGTCCAGATGGCTGATCATCGGCTCGGGCAGGGGCAGGTATCCCTCCGTCTCCTCCTCGCACAGGTAGCGGCAGATGAGCTGGAAGGGGCTCAGGCCATGCTTGCCCGGGGTGTGCAGGGCAGCCACCGAGCGGTCCAGCCGCTGCGCCTGCCGCTCAAGCTGCTGCGAGAGGGTGAAAAAGCCCTCCCCGTCCCCCTCCGGGTGCAGTTGCGCGGCGATATTGTACTGCCGCAGGACAGCGGCGCGGCGATCCCCCTGGCTGGGAATGCGCAGGCAGAACGGCTCGAGCGACAGCTCGCGCAGCCGGTCGTAGACCTCCTCCCGGTCCGCCTCCCGCTGGGAGAGGATGAGCGTGCGCGCGCCCCGGCTCATCGCGTTCACCGCCAGGGCGGCGGCCATCTGGCGCTTGCCGGTCCCGATCCCGCCGGAGAGCAGGGTATGTCCCCCCTGGTTCAATCGCTTGAGCGCGGCGGTCTGCACCCCGTCGAGCGGCAGCGGGGTCAGCAAAGCCTCGCCGTCCTCCTGTTCCGGTTCCGTCTCGCTCGGCCACGGCTCTCCCGCGGCCAGCAGCGCCCCCAGGGTGCCGGGAGGTGAGGGGCGGTCCAGCGTCTGCGCCGTCTCCATCTCCCAGAGGGGCAGCAGGCCGAGCCACAGCCCGTCCTCCCACTGCCAGCCGCTCCCGTCCAACGCGGCGGCGAGCTGCTCGGAGAGGGTGTTCCAGTATCCGCTCCATCCCTCCGACGGGGCCGAGCACTCCGGCGGCAGCAGGCACAGCGCCGCGAGGTTGCACCGCTCGCGTTCCTGGGCCTCCAGCAGCACCCAGCCGCCCGCACGGCGCTCCAGCCGCGCGGGGTAGAGCAGCAGCGGCCCGGTCAGTGCGCCGTCCGGGCCGCGCAGGCGGCCGCGGCCGAGCGTGAGCGTCTGCCGCCCCTGCCCTGTGCCCTGGGCACGGGAGAGGGCGTCCAGCCGCATCAGGCGCGCCTCAAGCGCCCCGCCGTCCTTGCACGCCGCGACGGCGCAGGGCTGCGCGGAGAGCTCCGCCGCGCCGCTCACGACCGGCAGGCCGCGCGTCAGAGCGGACGGCATGGCCTCCGCCGGGCAGACGGTGAGCGGGACAGCCAGCTCCATCCGCGTAAAGCTACACAGTCCGCTCGCGCGCAGCACGGCCTCCAGCGCCTGCTCCCAGTCTATGAATTGTCTGCTCTCTCGCTGCATATGCTCTCTCCCGTCCTCTGCTCCGGGCCGTTCCCAGCGCTGTATTTCCTGCTTCTAGTATAGCAGAATCGCCCGGCAGTGAAAAGGCATTTCCCCTGAGATTTCCGTCTCTCCCTGTCGGACGGACGGCAAGGCGCCGCAGCGGCCGGGACGAATCCGGCGCGCTGCGGCGCACAAGTTTTTGTCTGAATCTGAAACGGGCCTTCTCACGCCTCCTGCACCAGGTCGGCGAGGATGGTGTCTGCGAGCTGGCCAATCGCGGCGCGGCTGTCCGCCTTCAGCGCGGATTTGACCGTCACCGCCGGCTCGAGAATCCGCATCCGCTTCATCCCCTCCAGGGCGGCGCGCATCTGCTTGCCGGCCATGGGCGCCCAGGTGCCGTTCTCCATCAGTCCGACGGTGCGGTTCTGGAGATTGAGATTCTTCATGTCCTCGAGCAGATTGGCCATGGCGGGATAGACACCGGCGTTGTAGGTCGGCGCTGCAAACACCAGGTGGCTGCACCGAAAGGCCTCGGCGATCAGGGTGGAGACATGGGTGACGGAGACGTCGTAGACGGCGATCTTCTTCACGCCTCTCTCCGCCAAGGCGGCAGCGAGCACGTTGGCGGCATTCTCGGTATCGCCATACATCGAAGCGTAGAAGATGGCGACGGCCTTGTCCTCCGGCTCGTAGCGGCTCCAGAGGTCGTACTTGCCGAGCAGGTAGCCGAGGTCGCCGCGCCACACCGGCCCGTGCAGCGGGCAGATCATGGCGATGTCCACCCCGGCGAGCTTCTTGAGCGCCGCCTGCACCTGCGGGCCGTACTTGCCAACAATATTGGTGTAGTACCGGCGGGCGTCGTCCAGCCAGTCGCGGTCAAAGTCGATCTCATCCTGGAAGAGGTTGCCGTTGATCGCGCCGAAGCTCCCGAAGGCGTCGGCGGAGAAGAGGAGTTTCTCCGCCTCCTCATAGGCCACCATCACCTCAGGCCAGTGGACCATCGGGGCCAGGACAAAGCGCAGGGTGTGGCTGCCGAGGGAGAGGGTGTCCCCCTCCTTCACCGTGACGGTGCGGCCGGTGAGGTCGAGGTCGTAGAACTGGTTCAGGAAGACGAAGGTCTTGGCATTGCCCACAATCTGCATTTCCGGAAAGCGCAGGGCCAGCGCGGCGATATTGGCACAGTGGTCCGGCTCCATGTGGTTGACCACCAGATAGTCCAGCGGCCGCCCGTCGAGCACATGGAGGACATTTTCCATAAACTGCGCAGAGACGGAGGCGTCCGCCGTGTCAAGCAGGGCGGTCTTCTCATCGACGATCAGATAGGAGTTATACGAGACGCCGCGGGGGATGGGGAAAAGATTTTCAAACAGCGCCAGACGGCGGTCGGAGGCGCCCACCCAGTGGACAGACTCGGTCACCTTTCGAGTACAATACATCATGTATGCTCCTTTGTTTCAGGTCCGCTGCCGGGACCGCAGATGTCCGGGCCGGCACAGCAATCCGCACCGTACCAAAACCCGTTTTTTCCTTTGGTTACCCATAGCATACACGATTCGCCATCAAAAATCAAGAGCGCCGGGCGCTCGCTTGACGGTATCTGCCTAGTCTCCACGCGGCGCGGCGCGCAGCAGCCCCTCTTTGAGCGCCGCAAGAGCCGCCGCGCTGCCCAGCCAGCCGCCCAGCCAAACCAGCAGCGTCCGCTTGGCCTCCACGTCCTTCTCCCAGACCGGCAGGCGGAACCACTCCTCCAGCCGCGCCCCGGCGCTGCGCCAGAGCTGGTACCAGAAGGAGAAGTCGCTCCACTGCGGCGGTGTGAGCCAGCCCGGCAGATACGCCGCCCCCATCGGAAGCAGCGCGCCCAGCAGGAGAACGGCCGCCGCGGCCAGCGCATACCGCGCCGCTCCGCGCCGCGGCCAAGACAGCCGGGCCAGACGACAGAGCGCCCACAGCGCGCCCGCCAGCGGCGGCAGCCAGACCAGCAGGCGCAGCAGCACCCCGCCCGCCGTCCCCCATACCGCCCCGTCCCAGCCGTCCAGCCCGGTGCGGGCGGTGAAGTCCAGGGCCGCGCCCACCGGGTCCTCCGCCGGGCCGGTCAGCTCCAGGCAGCAAAACCCCTCCCGGCCCTTCTGCGGGAGGTAGAGGCCGTCCTCTCCCTCGTAAACACCGCAGACGGTGAAGCGCTCGCCCTGCCAGGAGAAGGTCTGGCCGAGCACGTCGGCGCTGCCCCAGAGGGCGCGGGCAAAGCCCTCCGAGACCAGCGCGGCATCCTCCTGCGCCCCCGGCTCGCCGCCGGAGAGATAGGTGAGACGGGCAATCGCCGCGCGGTCGCCCCGGTAGCGGACGGCAGTCGCTGTCCGGACAGTGTTGGTGAGGGCGGCCTCCCCCTCCTCCTCATACCAGGCGGCGGCGAGGCGCAGCTGCGCGCCCTCCTCTGTCTCCTCTGTCTCCTCCGGCTGCTCCGCCTGCGCCATCTCGGCGGCGGTCAGCGGCGCGCGGTAGCGCAGGGAGACGGCCGCGGGATACAGGTCCGCCACCGCCGCCGCGGCCTGCCAGGCCAGCAGCAGGCAGATCACCTCCGCCAGGGCGGGCAGCAGAAAGCGCACGGCCGGGCGCAGCCGCCTCATGAAGATGCCACCCGCACGGTCTCCCCCTCCTGTACGGAGCGGGTCGCGCCGCAGATGACCAGGCTCTCACCGCTGAGGATGCCGTCCACCGCCGCCGTGGCGCCGTCGCTCGCCAGCAGGTTGACCGGCTCGCGCCGGACGACATAGCGCATCCCGAGCACCGACTCGCGCAGCTCGGCGACGTAGACGAAGGAGCCGCCGTTGTCCGTATGGCAGGCCGCTGCGGGGACGGTGAGGTCATAGGTCTCACTGGAGCTGACAATCCGCGCCTCGGCGCTCCCGTCCGTCCAGCCGCCGCCGGTGAGGCGGGCGGTGGCCGTCCACTCCCCCTCCTCCGACTGGGTGAGGGTGGCGAGCGCCGTCTGGCCGGTCTGTTCCTCCCCCTGAGAGACGGTAAGCGCGTCCCCCACGGTCAGCTCCTGCAGTTCGTCCCCGGTCAGGGTGAGAAGATAGCCGTCGCTGCGCACCGTGAAGGTGACGGAGACTGCCCCGCCGTCCTCCGTGCCCTCCAGCGCGCGCACTGTGCCGTCCACCGGGGCGGCGAGGACGCCGTCCGCCGCTTGGAGCTCCTCCAGCTGCCGCACAAGTGCCTCCTGTTCGGCGATGGTGACGGCCAGCAGCTCCGCCTCCGTCTGATTCTGCAAATTCTGGGTCTCCGCGTCCGCCTGGGCGCCGGCGTAGTCCTCCTGTGCCTGGGTCAGCGCGTCCTCGGCGTCCTCCACGCTGCGCTGATTGGAGCGCCGGGTGTCCTGGGCGGCGGACTGCGCGTCCTCTAGGCTGTCAGCGGCGGCGTCCACAGTATCCTGCGCGCTCCGGACGGCGTCCCGGGCCGCCTCGATTTGGCCCTCCAGTGTCTCCAGCGCCGCCTCGTCTTCCGTGATCTGCGCGTTGAGCGCGTCGAGCTGCTCCCGGACTCCGCTGTTATCCGCCGCGCCGCGCTCTGGGTCCTGCGCATCCGGAGCTTCGGAGTCCGGAGGTTCTGGGGCGGCGTCGAGCTGCGATTGCAGTTCGTCCCGCGCGGCGTACTGGTCCTCCAGCGTCTGGCGCAGGGCGTCCCGGCTGGCCTCCAGCGCGGCGAGGTCCGCTTGCGCCTGGTCGCGCTGCGTGCGGGCATCTGCCAGAGCCTCCTCCGCGCGGGAGAGGGCGCGCGACTGGTCGGCGGCGGCGGACTGCGCGTCCTCCCGGGCGCGCGCCAGGCCGGTCTCGGCGGAGGTGAGGGCGCTGTCGTCCGCCTCCTCCGGTTCCTGATAGCCCGCCAACTGTAAATTCAGCCGGTCCAGCTCGCCCTGGGCGCGGGTGAGGGCGCTGCTAAGCGCATCCGTGTCCACCGCCAGCAGCGCCTCCCCCTCCTCCACCGCCTGCCCGGCGGAGACGTAGACGCTGCGCACCGTCAGCCCCTCCGGGAGGGTGAGGGTCTCGGTCGTCTGGCTCTCCAGCGTGCCGGAGAAGACCGTCTCCTCCGTCACCTGCGCGCGCTGGGGGGCGGTCACCTCCACCTCGGTGGCGGCGGCCGCCGCCATGCCCCGGGCAAAGAGCGTCAGCGCTAGCATAAGCACGAAGAAGGCCGCAATCCGCCCCGCCGCGCGGCGCTGGCCGCACTGCTCCTCCCGCTCGTCCGGCGCGGACGGCGTGCGCAGGCGGCGGGGCCGCCGCAGCCGGCGCAGCAGGCCGTCCCGCTCTCTCCTCTCCGGTGCGGCGGAGAGGGCCGCGCGTTCTCTGATATTTTTGTTCACTCTTTCACCGCTCCCTGTAAAATGCCCTGTTCCAGATAGCGCTGCCCGAACAGGAAGATGAGCAAGGCCGGCATCAGGGCCAGAAAGCCCGCCGCCATGGACACGCCCAGATTCTCCTCCACCACCTCGGGCAGGTAGAGGGTGAGCGGCCAGAGGGCGGGCGTCTCCAAAAAGGTCATCGGCTGCTCCACCGCGCCCCAGGCGTCCAGAAAGCCGAGGACGAGCGCGGAGATGATGGAGGGCAGCCCCATCGGCAGGCCCAGCCGCAGGAAGATCTCCCACTGCCCCGCCCCGTCCAGCTCCGCCGCCTCCACCACGCTGGCCGGGATCGCCTCAAAGCCGCGGGCCATGATGAACACCGGATAGGTGGAGAAGACGCCGGGCAGGATCACCGCCCAGCGGGTGTCCATCAGCCCCAGGGCGTCGAGCACCAGGTAGCTGGGCACCATCGTCACCTGGAACGGCAGGAGCATGAGCACCACATAGAGCGCAAACAGCGCCCGCCGCCCCGGAAAGCGCAGCCGCGCAAACGCCCACGCCGCCGGCGCGCCCACCAGGAACTGCCCCAGCACCTGCGGAAAGGCGAGGGCGCAGCTGTTCCAGAAGACGATGAAGAACTCCGGCGTGTCCAGCAGCAGCTCGGCCAGCGGCTGGAGCGTCGGCCAGCTCGGCAGGAGGGTCCAGGCGGCATAGCGCTCCGCCGCCGCGTCAAAGATGGGGCCGAGGAGCAGGTTCAGCTCGTCGGCGGGCAGAAAGACCCCCATCAGGATGAACCAGAGCGGCCACCACACCAGCAGCGCGAGGACAAGAAGGACCGCCAGCACCGCCGCGCGCCTCATGTCCTCTCCTCCAGCCGCCAGAGCCGGCGCGCCGGCAGCAGCACCGCCAGCAGCGCCAGCACCAGCAGCACCGCCGCCGCGGTCAGGCGGCCCATGTCCAGGCTGAGGAACCAGTTGTTGAACAGGTGCTGGAGCAGGTACATGCTCTCGTGCGGGTAGCGGCCCGCGACGAGATAGGCCTCGCGGAAGACCTTGAAGGTGTTGATCAGCGAGAGCAGGCCCACCACCCCCGCCGTGGGCGCGAGGCCGGGGAGGGTGATGTAGCGAAACTGCTGCCACGTCCCCGCCCCGTCCGCCGCCGCCGCGTCATAGAGGTCGCGGGAGATGGCGTCCAGTCCGGCCAGCCAGAGAATCATGTCATAGCCTGCGTTTTTCCAGAGATAGGTCGCCACCAGCACCCAGAAGGCCGCGTCTGTGCCCAGAAAGTCCACCGGCTGCGCCCCCAGCGAGACGAGCAGGCCATTGGCCAGGCCGTTGGCGTCAAAGAGCACCCGCCAGAGCAGGACAATCGCGCTCACCGGCACCGCCATCGGCAGCAGAAAGGTGGTCTGAAACACCCCGCCGCGCCCGCGCCGCGCGCGCACCAGCAGCGCCAGCAGCAGCGAGAGCCCCAGCAGCAGCGGCAGGCAGCAGGCGAGAAAGCGGGCCGTGTTTGCCGCGGCGAGGCGGAAGGCAGCGTTGGAGAGCACGCTGCGGTAGTTCGCCAGCCCCATCCACCGCGTGCCGAGGGCGTTGGTGAAGGAGCGGCGCACCGTCTCCACAAAGGGGGCGAGGACGAACACCGCCAGCCCCGCCAGGCTGGGCGCGAGGAAGGCGAGGGCCCAGGCCGCCTCCCGGCGGCGGCGCTTACTGCTCCGCGAGGCGGAGGGCGAGCGCTTCCCGCACCTGGCTGACCGCTTCATCCAGCGTGGCCTCCCCCCTCAGATAGTCGCCCACGGTGTAGAGCACGTCCTCATAGACCCCTCCGTCCAGAACGACCGGGGTGGTCAGGGTGTCAAAGAGGTCGTCGAGCATGGCAATGTCCCAGCCGTACTTCTCCGCGTAGGAGGCGAAGTAGTCCAGCTGCTGGTCCATCGCCGCGCGCAGGACGGGCATGCCGTCACCGTAGGTGTACTGCTGAATCTCCATCGAGAGGGCATAGGAGACAAACTCCTTGCCCAGTTCCGCGTGCTCCGAGGCGGCGTTCACCGCCAGCAGCACCTCCGGCTGGTAGGCCCCCTCCGTCAGCCCGGGGAAGGGGACGACGGAGAAGTTCTCCAGCGGGACGGACTGCGTCACGACGTTGTAGTGCTCCCACGAGGCGAGCAGCAGCTGCTCCACCGACTGAAGGCTGGCCGCTGCCGCGAGGGCCTCCCCATCAGACCAGAGCATCTCGTTGTTCCCAATTTCTGTCTCCAGGTTGCCGTAGTCGTTCTCCTCCACCGATCCAATCAATGCGCTTGCGCTCCCTCCCTCATCGCTCGCTCCGGTATCCGCGAAGAAGCCGTGGTGGTCGCTCATCCGCTTGAGCGGTTCGAGCCACTGGCGCAGCGCGTCCTCATTCAGACTGCCGCCGTCCAGGATGGTGTCCGCGCTGACCTTCCAAGTCATCTCTGCCAGCTCATAGATCGAGCTCAGGGCGAGGTAGGGCAGGCCGGCGGCCACCTGCGCGGCGCGCTCCTCCGCCTCCTGGGCCTGGTAGTCGTATTCATAGCCGTCCGGGCCGTAGAGCTCGTAGCCCTCCTGCGGGCTGAGCGAGGCGTCCGGGAGGGACACGCCCGCGGCGCAGACCGCGTCCGCCAAGGCGTCCAGCGTCCCGGGGGCGTCCAGGTTCTCCCCGTAGAGGACGGGGACGGAGAAGCGGGCGGGCAGGACATAATAGCCCCCGTCGTCCGCCCGCATCGCCGAGACGGTCTGACTGACGAAGTCGGTATCCGTCACGAGGTCGCTCAGGTCGAGCAGGACGCCGGCGTCGATATAGTTCGTGTAGTCCATCCCGTCAAACAGGATGACGTCCGGGCCGCTGCCGTTGAGCAGCTGCGTATTGAGGCGGCTGAGCAGGTCGGCGGTGGTCTGCCCCGCGTCATAGTCCAACGACTGGAGCTGGAAGTCGATGAGCACCTCCGGATGGGCCTGGCGGAAGGCGTTCATCGCCCGGCGCAGCGTCGGCGTGTCCTGCAGCGCCCAAACCACGAGCGTGGCCTCGGGCGCGCCCGCCTCCGCGTCAAAGTCAAAGCGAAAGACGTGGCTGTGGCTCTGCCCGTCGGTGCCGGAGTAGAAGATGGTCCCGTCGGAGAGCACGGCGTGAATGGCCTGTCCCCAGTTGCTCACGAGGGAGAAGCCATAGTTCACGCCCTCAAGGATCACCTCCTCCAGCTCCTGGTCCAGGATGGAGAAGCCGATGCCGCCGGCGTCGTAACTGTAATAATAGTAGCCGCCGTCTGGCCGCAGGAGAATGTCAGACAGGTCCACGCGCAGGACGTCGGTGTCAAACGTGCCGGACGCCTCGCCGGTGGCGAGGTCCAGGATGGTCCCCCGTTCGCTGCCGTCGTACTCCTGCACATAGACCCGGTCTTCCACCGCATTGAAGGCGATGTAGTCCAGTTCACTGCGGTACTGCCAGACGGTCTCGCCGGTGGAGAGGTCAAAGGCGTAGAGGGTAGCCGCCCGATAGCCGTCGGAGGTCTCCTCTCCGTCGTTGACCATCAAGAGAATATATTGATCCCCCGCGAGGCGAGCGCTTCCCCAGCTGTCAATCCCTGCGCTCCCCTCCGGCCGCTTCAGCTCGGTGCGGCCGCAGGTCCCGTCCGCCAGGCGGTAGTTGAGATAGGGCGTCAGGTCGGTCAGCGTGCCGTCCGCCGCCTCGCTGCCCTCCATCTCGACGCCGTAGAGGCTGCCCGCGCTGTCGCGCATGGTATAGTCCGCCTCCAGCGCCGTGCTCGTCCAGCTCTCGCCGCCGTCGTCGGAGTGAAAGAGGGTGTAGGTCTGTTCTTCCCCGACGTACTCGGAGTAGGTCAGGTCGATCACGCCGTCCTCATCCGCCCAGAGGCCGCTGATCTCCCCCTCCCGGTCGCTGAGCTCCGGCGGGGTGATCTCGCGCTCACGGTACTGGCCGGTGGTGGTGAGCGGCTCGGCGGAGACGCCGTCCGCCCCGTCCCCCGCCGTGCCGTCGGACGCACCGCCCTCCGCGGCGGGCGCGCAGGCGGCCAGTGAGAGGAGCATCGCCAGGGCCAGCAGGATCGCGGTCAGTTTCTTCATTCGGATTACCTCCTTTTCTTCTCCCCGGCACGCCGGGGGTCCGGTTCCCCTCTATCATAGCGCATCCGGTCGGGAGAAACTTCAAAATAATCTCAAAATGGAAATTCCGCCGGGCGCGGTCGGGGCTGTACCCGACAGAAAACGGCCGGCGAAAACGCCGGCCGTCAGTCTGTCGAAAAGCATATTTGTCAATTCTAAATGAAAATGAAAAGTTCGGGAAGCACTCCGCAGGAGTTTTGTTGCGGTAGCAACAAAATAGAGTGAAATCCGTTTTTGGGACGGGCGTGTACCGGCCCAAAAACACAGGGAGGCCGGGAGTGTGCCCCGCAGGGGCGCGCGGTTCGGCCGCATATTTCGAACAAAATCGCAGATTTTGTTCGAGCGTGTCGACTTTGTCGACACGCAGACGGCCGGCGAAAACGCCGGCCGTCCGAGACAGAATGAATGAAATTGTAGCAGGCGCTCACATCGGCCGTATCTCCAGAATGCCGGACTGGGCGAGGGAGACATAGTCGTTATCGGCAAAGATGAGGTGGTCGGTCAGGCGGATGTGCAGCTGCGCGAGGGTGTGGGCGATGCGCTGGGTCGCCCAGATATCCTCCTGGGAGGGGACGGCCAGACCGCTGGTGTGGCAGTGGGCGAGAAAGACCTGACTGGCCCGGCGGCGGATGGCCAGCTCCACCACGCGGCGCTGGTCGAGCAGGACGGCGTCCGCCGCGCCGCGGTTGACGAGGTCGCAGCCGAGCAGCTTGCCCTTGGCGTCCACCGAGAGGAGATAGGCCAGCTCGGTCTGCGCGCCGACGAAGCAGGGGCGCAGGTACTCCCCCGCGTCCTCGCTGCTGTTGATGATGGTCCCCGGCGTCTGGGCGCTGCGCTGGTAGCGGAGCATCACCTCGTAAAAGAGCTTGAAGAGAGCGGCGGTGTTGTCGCTCACGCCGATCACCTGCTCCAGCTCCTGCGTGGAGGCGTCCAGAATCCCCTTCAGGCTGCCGAAGCGGGCGACGAGCTGATGGGCCAGCGGGTTCACGTCCCCCTGCGGGCGGGAGTAGAAAAGGATGAGCTCCACGAGCTGGTAGTCATCCAGCGCCTCCCCGCCGTGCTCCAGAAAGCGCTGGCGCACCCGCTTGCGGTGGCCGCTGTGGATGCTCTTGGCGCGCTGCGGGTCGGATGCGCGCTCGGGCTTACCGGGCTCCATAGGCGGTGAGATACGCCTCCATCCGCTCGCGCATCGCGTCGTCGATGAGCACCCTGCCGTCGACGGGGCGCTGATAGAGATAGTCGATGATCTCGCGCACGGTGACAATGGGGTAGACCTGGATGCCGTAGTCCTGGCGCAGCTCGTCCAGGGTGGAGCAGTCGCGCGTGCCGCGCTCCATCCGGTCCACCGAGACGAAGAGGGCGCGGATGTCCACCTTCGCCACATGCTCAAACAGGGCGATGGACTCGCGCACGGCGGTGCCGGCGGTGACGACGTCCTCAATGATGGCGATCTTGTCCCCGTCCTGGGGCTTGTATCCCACCATGGAGCCGCCCTCGCCGTGGTCCTTGACCTCCTTGCGGTTGAAGCAGTAGGGCAGGTCACGGCCATAGTTGCGGTAGAGGGATGCGGCGGTGGTCACGGCCAGCGGAATGCCCTTGTAGGCCGGGCCGAAGAGGGCGGTGATGCCGTCGGGCAGGTTCTCCTGCACGCAGGCGGCGTAGTAATCGCCCAGGCGGGCGGCCTGCGCGCCCGTCTTATAGTTGCCGGTGTTGACGAAATAGGGGGTCTTCCGGCCGCTCTTGGTGGTGAAGTCTCCAAAGGTGAGCACGCCGGAGCGCACCATAAAGGTGATAAATTCCTCTTTGTAGGTCAAAGCGGTTCCCTCCTGTCAAATCTTGTTTGGTTTTCAAACACATTATAACATCCGCGCCGGTGGCTGGCAAGTACGCTAATAGCGGACAAGGAAAAATGCTTTCCCCCCATCAAAGGCGGATTTGAAAGCCGCCGAAGGAGAAGCGCCCGCTCCCCCGCCGCAGCTTTCCGCCGGAGGCCAGATCAGAAAACGCGGCCTCCACGCGGTCCGCGAAGTCCGGCGGCAAGTCCAGCCGGTGATGTCCGGGCAAAATCCGGCGTGGGGCCAGCCGCCGCACCCGCCGGACGGACTGCCAAAATTGGACCGGGTCGGTGGACGGATAGAACGCGTCCAGACAGCCGCAGTAGAGCAGGTCTCCGGCATAGAGGGTTCCCCGCTCCGGCTCATAAAAACAGCAGTGGCCGGGAGAATGTCCCGGCGTGTGGAGCACCGTCACCGCGCGCCCGCCCAGGTCGAGGCGGTCTCCGTCGCGCAGAATACGCTGCGGCTCGCCCTGAAACACGCGGTACTCCGCCGCGGAAAACCCGGGCGGGAAATCACAGTGTCCGCGCGTCAGATTCCGCCGCACCACTTCCAGGGGGAGCGGGAAGCCTCCGGCCAGCCAATCGCGCTCCGCCGCGTGAACCGCGACGGAGGAAAATTGCCCCAGCGCGCCGATATGGTCCCAGTGGACATGGGTCACCGCGGCCAGCACCGGCAGGTCGGTCAGGCGGCCGGTGACCGCACGCAGGTCGGACACGCCCAGCCCGGCGTCAATCAGCAGCGCCAGGCGCTCGCCGCACAGGAGGTAGCAGTGCGTCTCCTCCCAGTGGCGGTACTCGCTGATGGCATAGGTATCCGGTTCCAGCGCTTCGACCGTAAACCAGTGATCCATCGCCGCACTCTCCTTCCGGTATCTGAATCGTCAGTTCCATGATAACAGGGCACGCGCCAATTGACAAGCGCGCGCGATTGGGGCATGATAGAGGCGAGCGTTTCCGAAGGGGGAAAACTGAGATGACAATCGCTGGGCTGCAAAGGATGACGTTGTTGGATTTCCCGGGAAAGGTGGCCTGCACCGTCTTTCTGGCCGGGTGCAATCTGCGCTGCCCCTTCTGCCACAACCGGGAGCTGGTGCTGCCCGAGGAGCGGGGGGCGCTCGCGCCGCTCACGCGGGAGGCTCTGCTCGACTTTCTGCGGCGGCGGCAGGGTATGCTCGACGGGGTGTGTGTCACCGGCGGGGAGCCGCTGCTCTCCAACGAGGTCTTCGGCCTGCTGCGGGAGATCAAGGCGCTGGGCTACGCCGTGAAGCTGGACACGAACGGCGGCTTTCCCGCCCGGCTGCGCCGGGCGGTGGAGGAGGGGCTGGCGGATTTTGTCGCCATGGACGTCAAGAACGCCCCGGCGCGCTATGCCGAGACGGCCGGGATCGCCGGGTTGTCCCTGGCGCCCTTTCAGGAGAGCATCGACTATCTGATGGGCGGCGCGGTCCCCTTCGAGTTTCGCACCACCGTCGTGCGCGAGCTGCACCGCGAGGAAGACCTGATTGCCCTCGCCCGGTGGATTTCTGGGCCGGAGGCGTGGTTTCTGCAATCTTTTCAGGACAGTCCGGGCGTCCTGCACTCCGGATTGCACCCCTGGGCAGAACACGAGCTGCGCGCCGCGCTGGACCGACTGCGGCCCTTTGTCCCAAAGGTGGCGCTGCGCGGCGTCTGAGATGCACTATATCTTGTGATGCTCAGTTGAGCTTACACCAGATATTGACTTCTCTTGAGAAAGAGACTATACTGGTGGCGATAGATCCCGGCAGGGCCGGGACCGCCAGTGCAAAAGAGGAGGAGCGTCCTATGTATCAGGTTTTAAAGCGCGACGGGGCCGTGGTGGAATTTGACATCGCCAAGATCCGCGCCGCGATGGAGAAAGCGTTTGACGCTGTCGGCAAGCAGAGCCATCCGAGCGTGATGGATATGCTCGCCCTGCGGGTCACGGCGGATTTCAACGACAAAATCAAGGACGGCAAAATTGCTGTGGAGGATATCCAGGACAGCGTGGAGCATGTGCTCAGCGAGGCGGGCTACGGTGACGTTGCCAAGGCGTACATCCTCTACCGCAAGCAGCGCGAGCGTTTCCGGAATATGAAGTCCACCATCCTGGACTACAAGGAAACGGTGAACCAGTACCTGGACATCAGCGACTGGCGGGTGAAGGAAAACTCCACTGTGACCTATTCGGTCGGCGGCCTGATTCTGAGCAACAGCGGGGCGATCACCGCCAACTACTGGCTCTCAGAGATCTACGATGACGAAATCGCCCAGGCCCACCGCAGCGGCGACCTGCACCTGCACGACCTGTCCATGCTCACCGGCTACTGCGCCGGCTGGTCGCTCCGGCAGCTCCTCGAGCAGGGGCTCGGCGGCGTGCCCGGCAAGATCACCTCCGCCCCGGCCAAGCACCTGTCCTCGCTGTGCAACCAGATGGTCAACTTCCTCGGCATCATGCAGAACGAGTGGGCGGGCGCGCAGGCGTTCTCCTCCTTTGACACCTATCTGGCGCCCTTTGTGCGCACCGACCATCTGACCTATGAGCAGACGAAGAAGTGCATCGAGTCCTTTGTCTACGGCGTGAACACCCCCAGCCGTTGGGGCACGCAGGCCCCGTTCTCCAACATCACGCTGGATTGGCGGGTGCCGGAGGACCTGGCCGGGCAGCGCGCCATCGTCGGCGGGCGGGAGATGGACTTCACCTACGGCGACTGCCAGGCGGAGATGGACATGGTGAACAAGGCGTTTATCGAGGTCATGATCGAGGGGGACGCAAACGGGCGCGGGTTCCAGTATCCCATCCCTACCTACTCCATCACAAAGGACTTTGATTGGTCGGACACGGAGAACAACCGCCTGCTGTTCACCATGACGAGCAAGTACGGCACGCCTTACTTCTCCAACTACGTCAACAGCGACATGAAGCCGAGCGACGTGCGCAGCATGTGCTGCCGCCTGCGCCTGGACCTGCGCGAGCTGCGCAAGAAGTCGGGCGGCTACTTCGGCAGCGGCGAGAGCACGGGGAGCGTCGGCGTGGTGACCATCAACCTGCCGCGCATCGCCTATCTGGCCGCGGACGAGGGGGACTTCTACCGCCGCCTGGACAAGATGATGGACATCGCCGCCCGCTCCCTCAAGACCAAGCGCACCGTGCTCACCCGGCTGTTAGACGAGGGGCTCTACCCCTATACGAAGCACTATCTCGGCACGTTTGACAACCACTTCTCCACCATCGGGCTGGTCGGCATGAACGAGGCCTGCCGGAACGCGAAGTGGCTGCGCGAGGACCTCACCCACCCGGCGGCGCAGGACTTCGCCGTGGAGGTGCTAAATCACATGCGCGAGCGCCTGTCGGACTACCAGGAGCAGTACGGCGACCTCTATAACCTGGAGGCCACCCCGGCGGAGTCCACCGCCTACCGCCTGGCCAAGCACGACCGGGAGCGCTATCCCGACATCATCACCGCCACAGAGAACGGCGACCGCCCGTATTACACCAACAGCTCCCACCTGCCGGTGGGCTACACGGAGGACATCTTCGAGGCGCTGGACATCCAGGACCGGCTCCAGACGCTCTACACCTCCGGCACGGTGTTCCACGCCTTTCTGGGCGAGCGGCTGCCGGACTGGAAGGCGGCCGCCGCGCTGGTGCGCAAGATCGCGGAGCACTATCAGCTCCCGTACTACACCCTCTCCCCTACCTATTCCATCTGCGCCGAGCACGGGTATCTCGCCGGGGAGCAGTACACCTGCCCGCACTGCGGCAAGAGGACGGAGGTCTACAGCCGCATCACCGGCTATTACCGCCCAGTACAGAACTGGAACGACGGCAAGGTGCAGGAGTTCCAGGAGCGCAAGGTCTACGACATCGGCAAATCCCACCTCCGCCGCCGGAATGGCGCCGCGCCGGCGGAGACCTCTGCGAAACCGGCTGCCCCCACGGCGGGCGGGCTCCCTGACGGGCTCTACCTCTTCACCACCGCGACCTGCCCGAACTGCCGTCTGGCCCGGGCCGTGCTGGACACCGCGGGCGCCGGTTACACCGTGATCGACGCCGGGGCACAGCCGGACCTGGCGCGGCAGTACGGCATCGTCTCCGCCCCGACGCTCGTCGCCGTACACGGCGGTGCGGCGGAGACCTACGCCGGTCTCACCGCCGTACAGCGCTTTGCCCGCGCGCAGGCGGTGTGAGGCATCAAAATCCATAGCACCCCGGGGCGTGGTTGAAGTTCGGCCGCGCCCCGGGGAATCTCCGTATCAGCGAGGATATGCACCGATGACACAGATTTTGCTGGTAGACGACGAGGCCGCCATCGCGGACCTGGTAGAGGTCTACCTGAAAAACGACGGCTTTGCCGTCCACAAGTTCTACAACGCCGCCGGAGCGCTCGCGTGTTTGGAGCGGGAGGAGATCGACCTGGCCATCCTGGACGTGATGCTGCCGGACATGGACGGCTTCACCCTCTGCCAGCGCATTCGGGAAAAACACCTCTTCCCCATCCTGATGCTCACGGCCAAGGTAGAGGACATGGACAAGATCATGGGGCTCACCCTGGGCGCGGACGACTACATCACCAAGCCCTTTAACCCGCTCGAGCTGATGGCCCGGGTGAAGACCCAGCTGCGGCGCTACAAGCGCTATAACCGGCCGGGCGAGGAGGAGCCGGAGGACGCCTTTGACTTCCGGGGCCTCCAGATCTCCCGGACGACGCACAAGTGCCTGCTCTACGGGGAGGAGCTGGCGCTCACACCGCGGGAGTTTGACATCCTCTGGTATCTCTGCCAGCGGCGGGGCAAGGTGGTCTCCAGCGAGGAGCTGTTTGAGGCGGTCTGGGGGGAGAAGTTCCTGGACAGCAACAACACCGTCATGAGCCACATCGCCCGGCTGCGCGAGAAGATGCACGAGCCGAGCAGGCGGCCCAAATTCGTCAAGACCGTATGGGGGGTGGGCTACACCATTGAATAACGAGACGCCGGCGGGGCGCACCCGCTCCCCCTACCGCAGCCAGATCTCCCGCTGGCTGCTGGTGCAGTACTTTGCCGCGATCATCGTCTATGTCTTCGCCTTTTTCTTCTGCGGGATCGCCGGCTGGTCGCTGTGCCATATGATCACCTGGCAGCCCACCGATCCGGTCTACTGGATTCTCGCCTGGGTGCGCGACTATCTGCCGCTCGTCATCTTCACCGGTATCCTGGGCGGGTGGATCGTCATCACTTATCTCTTCTTTCGCCGCCCGCTGCGCTATCTCGACGAGGTGGTGCACGCGGCCGAGCAGCTCGCCCAGCCGGACAGCCGTCCGGTGGTCCTGCCGCGGGCGCTGGTCCAGATCGAGCGAGAGCTCAACCTCGTGCGGGAAAAGGCATTGCAGCAGGCGGAGCTGGCCCGGGCGGAGGAACAGCGCAAGAGCGACCTGATCGTCTACCTCGCCCACGACCTCAAGACCCCGCTCACCAGCGTGATCGGCTACCTCACCCTCCTGCGCGACGAGCCGCAGATCTCCCCCGAGCTGCGCGCGCGTTACACCGGCATCGCGCTGGAAAAGGCCCAGCGGCTGGAGGAACTGATCAACGAGTTCTTCGACATCACCCGCTTCAGCCTCTCCCATCTGGAGCTGGAGCTGCAGCCGGTGGACCTGCGGCGGATGCTCGAGCAGGTGACGAGCGAATTTCTCCCCCAGCTGGAGGAGAAGGGGCTGCGCTGCCGGCTTGACCTGCCGCCCAAGCTGGTCTACTCCTGCGACCCGGACAAGCTCGCGCGGGTGTTTGACAACCTCCTGCGCAACGCCTGTTACTACAGCTTTCCGAACAGCACGGTGGAGATCACCGGGCGGGAGACGGAATCGCAGCTCCTCCTCTCGTTTACCAACGAGGGTCGGACCATCCCGCCGGAGAAGCTGAACCGCGTCTTTGAGCAGTTCTTCCGGCTCGACAGCGCGCGCTCCACGCACAGCGGCGGGGCCGGGCTGGGCCTCGCGATCGCCAAGGAGATCGTCGAGCTGCACGGCGGGACCATCGAGGCCTGGAGCCAGGACAACCGCATCTGCTTCACCATCACCCTGCCGCGCACGGCGGCCGCGCCTGCCGCTGCCGGAACGCCGTAAGAATTTCGCAAGAATTTCACAAGCGCCCCGCAGGATTTTCGCGGGAAAGAGCACAAACATGTTCCGTCCTGTTTTGGTACCATTTTGGTGCCGGGACAGGGCGGATTTTTCCCTCTCCCGTCTGAGACAGCGCTTCCCCTGCGAGGCGGGCGCGCCCTGAGCCGGTATTCCATTCACACCGGATCAGGGCGTCTTTTTTGCCCGGAGCAGGAGGTCTTTTGCATGAAACAGGATGTCATTCTCTTTCTCTTTGGCGGCTGCTCGACGGAGCACGATATCTCGCTGCAGTCCGCTCACGCCGTGCTCAGCCATCTCGACCGCGCGCGGCACACGCCGCTGACCGTCGGCATCACGCGGGACGGGCGCTGGCTCTATTACACCGGTGACCCCGGCCAGCTGCCGGACGGGAGCTGGGAGCGGGACGGGGCGCACTGCGTCCCCTGCACGCTGCGGCTGGACCGCGGCGCGGCGGCGGTGCTGCTCCTGGACGGCTCCGGACAGGCGCTGCCGTTTGACGCGGCCTTCCCCGTCCTGCACGGCAAAAACGGGGAGGACGGCACAGTCCAGGGCCTGCTGGAGCTGGCGGGCGTGCCGGTGATCGGCTGCGGCGCCCTCTCCTCCGCCCTGTGCATGGACAAGGACCGCGCCCACAAGCTCGCGGCTCTCGCCGGGGTGCGCGTCCCCCGGAGCGCGCTGCTGCGCCCCGGAAGGACGGACGCGCAGGCGCTGGAGGCCGCGGCGCAGCTGGGCTATCCCCTCTTTGTCAAGCCGGTGCGCGCCGGGTCCTCCTTCGGCATCAGCCGGGTGGAGCGGGAGGAGGCCCTCCTCCCGGCGGTGGCGGAGGCCTTCCGCCACGACGGCGAGGTGCTACTGGAGGAGGCAATCGCCGGGTTTGAGGTGGGCTGCGCCGTGCTGGGAAACGACGCGCTCACCGTCGGGCTGGTGGACGAAATCGAACTGAGCCACGGGTTCTTTGACTTTGAGGAGAAGTACACCCTCAAGACCTCCGCCATCCACTGCCCGGCCCGCATCTCCCCGGAGCAGACCGCCGCGATCCAGGCGGCGGCGAAGACGGTCTACCGCGCGCTCGGCTGCCGGGTGTTCGCGCGGGTGGACCTGTTCCTCACGCCGGAGGGGGAGATCGTCTTCAACGAGGTGAACACCATTCCCGGCTTCACCGCCCACAGCCGCTACCCGAGCATGATGCGCGGGATTGGGATCGGCTTTGATGAGCTGGTCGAGCGGCTGATCGCGCTGGGGGTGGAGGCATGAGACGGGTGATCCTGAAGGAGGAGCAGGTCTGGCGCGGGCCGCTCATTCTGGTCAACGCCGCCCACGCGCTGCGGCCTGGGCGCAGCCTCCGCCTGGCCCCGGTGGATGAGCGCTATCCCGACGTGCGGATAGACCGGCAGGCCGCGCGGCTGCTGGCCGACTGCATCCGCCAGGTCCACGGGGACGGGGCGATCATCCCCGTCTCCGGCTGGCGCAGCCAGGCGGAGCAGCAGCAGATCTGGGACGAGAGCCTCGCCGCGCACGGGGAGCACTTCACCCACAGTTACGTCGCCCTGCCCGGGTGCAGCGAGCACCAGACCGGCCTTGCCATCGACCTGGGGCAGGCGGCGGGCAAGATCGACTTCATCCGTCCCGCCTTCCCCGACTACGGCGTGTGCGGCGCCTTCCGCCGCCGGGCGGCGGACTACGGCTTCATCTGCCGCTATGAGCGCGACAAGCAGACGCTCACCGGCATTGCCGCCGAGCCGTGGCACTTCCGCTATGTCGGATTGCCGCACGCACGGCTGATGACGGAGCGGAACCTCTGCCTGGAGGAATACATTGACCTGCTGCGGCGCCAGGAGCTGAGCTGCCTGCTCCCGGGCGGCTGGATGGCGCAGGTGTTCTTCGTCCCCTGCCGCGGGGCGGAGACGGAGGCGGAGCTGCCGGACGGCTGCTGCCAGGTGTCGGGCAACAACGTGGACGGCTTTGTCATCACCGCCTGGGGGGTGCTCGCATGAGGCGCTCTCTCCCCGCGCTGGACGGGGCGCGGCTCGCGGCGGCGGCGCTGGTGGTCGCCATCCACACCTCCCCTCTCACGACGTACAGCGCGCTGGGGGACTTCTATCTCACGCGGGTGCTCGCCCGATTGGCGGTCCCCTTCTTTCTGATGGTGAGCGGCTACTTTCTCGCCCGGGGCGGCTGGAAGGGCGTCGGACGGCTGGAGCGCAAGATGGCCCTGCTCTACGGGGCGGCCATTCTGCTCTATCTGCCGCTCAACTTCTACCGCGGGCTGGACCCGGTATCGGATTGGCCGCGCCTGCTGCTCTTTGACGGGACGTTCTACCATCTCTGGTACTTCCCGGCGGTGATGCTGGGGGTGCTGATCGCCTGGCAGCTCGCCCGGCTTGGGCTGCGCGTGGCGCTGCCG
Organism: Candidatus Onthomonas avicola; assembly: GCA_018710845.1. Classification (GTDB taxonomy): domain Bacteria; phylum Bacillota; class Clostridia; order Oscillospirales; family Oscillospiraceae; genus Onthomonas; species Onthomonas avicola. The sequence continues at coordinate 56,346 of DVJB01000041.1, read as the reverse complement.
GTGGCCGGCCTGCTCTACCTGGTCGGCCTGGGCGGGGACAGCTACTACGGCTTCCTCTCCGGGGTCCCGGCGCTGGAGAGCTTCTATCAGGCGCTCTTCCAGCTCTCCTCCTACACGCGCAACGGGCTGTTCTTCGCCCCGCTCTTTCTGCTCCTCGGCGCGGCGGGCGTGCGCTTCGGGCCGAGGCTCTCCGCCCTCGGCGCGGCCCTCTCCTTTGCCGCGATGAGCGCGGAGGGACTCTGGCTGCACAGTCTGGACGTCCAGCGGCATGACAGCATGTACGTATTTCTTCCGGTATGTATGGTCTTTCTCTTCTCCCTCCTGCTTCACTGGAACCGCGGGGAGTGCAGGCCGGCGCGGGAGGTCTCCGCCCTGGTCTATCTGCTCCATCCCTGGTGCATCGTGCTCGTGCGCGGCGCGGCAGAGGTGCTCGGCTGGGAAGGTGCACTGGTCACGAACAGCCTGGGACACTATTTGGCGGTGCTGGCCTCCAGCGCGGGGCTCTCTGTCGGATTTTGTCTGCTCCGGCACCGTCTGCTACTGCCGCCGCTAAGCCGCAGGGCGCGCGCCTGGCGGGAAGTGGACGAAAACGCCCTGCGCCACAACGCGCGCGTCCTCCAGCGCGCCCTTGGGCCGCGCTGCCGCCTGATGGCGGTCGTCAAGGCGGACGCCTACGGGCACGGGGCGGTGCGGGTCGCCCGGAGCCTGGAGCGGGAGGGCGTCCATACCTTCGCCGTGGCCACGCTGGCGGAGGGGATCGCGCTGCGCCGGGCGGGCATCCGGGGCGTCATTCTCATCCTGGGCTGGACGCCGCCGGAGGAGGCCGCACGCCTGGCGCGCTGGCATCTGACCCAGGCGGTGGCAGACGAGGCGCACGGCAAGGCCCTCGCCGCGCAGGGGCGGACGGTGCACGTCCACCTCGCGCTGGACACCGGGATGCACCGGCTCGGCATCCCGGCGGATGACCACGAGGCGATCGCGCGGCTGTACCGCCTGCCGCGGCTGAAGATCGACGGGGTATTCTCCCACCTGTGTCTCTCCGACCGGACGGACGACGCGGCACAGGCATTCACGCAGTCCCAGCTGGAGCGGTTTTATCGGACGCTGGACTGGATGCGCGCGGCGGGCTGCCGGCCCGGGCGGGTCCATATCCAGGCCAGCTACGGCGTCTGGAACCTGCCGGAGCAGCCCTGCCACTACGCGCGGGTGGGCATCGCCCTCTACGGCGTCGGGAGCGACCGCTCCCCGGTCCGGCAGCCGCTGGACCTGCGGCCCGTCCTCTCCCTGCGCGCCCGGGTAGCCACCGTGCGGACGCTGGCCGAGGGGGAGGGCGCGGGCTACGGCCTGGCCTTCCGGGCCGAACGGGAGACGCGGCTGGCCGTCGTCTCCATCGGCTACGCCGACGGGATTCCACGCGACCTCGGCGCGCGCGGCGGCGGTCTGCTGCTGCACGGGCAGCGCTGCCCCATTGTGGGGCGGGTGTGCATGGACCAGCTGCTGGCCGACGTGACCGAAGTGGAGGGCGTGCGGCCCGGTGACACAGCCACCCTGATCGGCCGAGACGGCGGGGCGGAGATCCGCGCGGAGGAGCTGGCCGAGACCTGCGGCACCATCACCAATGAGCTGCTCTCCCGCCTGGGCGCAAGGCTGGGGTGAAGATTGAGGATATCACAGGTCAGGCAGCGCCTCACGAAAGCCCCATGGTTTAACGTGCGGATTCTTTCCCTTGACTAAATTTTCAAATCTGATATAATTTATAATATGTTTTTCGAAATATATTCACCAATTTGAAAAGAGAGGAAGGAATCTTATGCCAAACTTATGTAAGCGCGCATCTCTCCTGCTTCTGGCGCTGTTCATGGCACTCTCGTGCCTGCCGGTGCCAACCCTCGCGGTAGAGGCCGAGCAGCCAGACGAAACAACAACGGAAACGTCTGAGCAGACGCCCGCCCCTGAAGAAGCCCCGTTTGAGGATTCGGAATCTCCAGCGCAAGAGACGTCTGAAGAACCGACAGAGCCTGCTGAGGAACCTGAAATTCCCGCCGAAGAGCCAACCGTACCGGCCGAGGAACCAGAGAACCCCGCTGAAGAACCGACTCTCCCGATCGAGGAACCGGAGGAGTCCGAGGACCCCGTTGAAGAGCCGGCCTTCCCGGACGGGGAACCAGAGAACCCCGTCACGGAGCCGACAGCACCCGCAGAGGAAACACAACCGCCTGTTTTGGAGTCCGAGACCGAGGAGGAAGAGACAGAATATCTCACCTTTTCCATGGTCAACCCCCTCTATGAGGGACAGCTTGACCCGGTCACTCCCGCCGCTATCACGGAGACTGACGAGGTTTCGGACGCATATACTGTCCATAACGCCGTCTGTGCCTCTGCCTCCTCTGCCGGTACCGCAATCCGGAACAATATGAAAAACCGTATTCGCTCCTTTACTGTCACCTATACTGACAGTCAAGACGTCACCTCTGAGCGGCTGTGGTACATCATTCAAAATTACGCGCTGAACCATACCGGCAACCCCAAAGAGGGCGACTATCTGATGTGGCACTGGAAATCCTACAGTGCCGAGGTCAGCAGTTCCTACAGCGGCGGCACTTATCGGATCACCCTCTATATCACTTTTGACTACTTCACGAACGCCAGTCAGGAAAAGCAGGTGGACACCTATGTTTCCAACCTCCGGAAGAGCCTGAATCTGAGCGGCAAGACAGACTATGAAAAGATCTGCGCCGTCTACGACTGGATCTGCAAGAATGTGACATATGACTATGAACACCTAAATGACATGAGCTATGGGCTGCAACAGACAGCCTACGGTGCGATCGTCAAAAAGACCTGCGTTTGCCAGGGCTATTCACTGCTGTTTTACCGCATGATGCTGGAAGAGGGGATCGACGCCCGCGTTGTTGCCGGGTATGGATTCTATGTAAGTGACAGCCAGCGCCATAGTTGGAACATCGTTGAAATCAACGGCCGGTACTATAATGTGGATTCCACCTGGGATGCCGAATCAGGCAGTTCCAGCTATCAGTACTTCCTTCGCTGCCCGGCCAACTTTGACGACGAGCACATTCGCTTCAATAGTTGGAACACCTCATATGAGACTGATCTGGACTATACCAGCAGCAGCTTTACATCCCGCCATCCCATGGCCAGCAGCGACTACCGCCTTAACCTCTCCACACCGACGCTGCGCAGCGTGGAAAATGTGGCCAACGGTGTCAAGCTGACTTGGAGCGCCGTCTCCAACGCCCGCAAGTACGATGTCTATCGCAAGACACTGGGCGGCAGCTGGCAAAAGATCAACACAGTCTCCGGTACCAGCTATACCAACGGCGGCGTCACCTCTGGGCGACTGTATACTTACACGGTCCGGGCCGTCACTGGGTTCAGTCAAAGCTCCTATGACTCTACCGGCCTGACCATCCGTCACCTCTCCGCGCCAACCGTGACGGGAATCTCCAATTACGGTGCCGGGGTTACTCTGACCTGGAAACGCACCCCGGGTGCCAACGGCTATAACATCTATCGCCGCACCGGAAATGGCAGCTATACGACTGTAGGCATCGTCCGGAATGGCAACACCACCAGTTTTACCGATACCTCCGTCAAAAACAACGGTGGAAAGACTTATACCTACCGCGTAGTGGCCTATAACGGCTCGTACAAAAGCATCTACCGGGTCTCCCCCAGCTTGGTCCGGCTCTCCAACCCGACGCTGGTTGGCGTAGAGAATGTGGCCAACGGTGTCAAATTGACTTGGAAGGGTGTGACCGGCGCGACGAAGTACAATGTCTACCGCAAGACACTCGACAGCGGCTGGGTTAAAATCAATACGGTCACCGGCACGAGCTACACCAACTCCGGCGTCACCTCTGGGCGGCACTATACCTATACCGTTCGAGCGGTGAACGGGTCCAGTCTGAGCAATTACAACGGCACAGGTCTGACCATCCAACACCTTGCCGCCCCGACTGTAACCAGCACGAGCAACTCCCACGCTGGCATCAACCTAATCTGGAAACAGACGCCAGGCGCCAGCGGCTACAACATCTACCGCCGCACTGGAAACGGCAGTTATATGACTGTAGGCGTCGTTCGGGGCGCTACTGCCACCCGATTCACCGACACCTCGGTCCAGGCTAACGGCGGAACGACCTATACTTACCGCGTGGTAGCCTTCTGCGGGGCGTATAAGAGCATTTACCGGGTATCAGACAGTCTCATTCGCCTGGACACACCCACAATTCGGACGCTGACCCAGGCCAGCACCGGTGTCACAGTTCACTGGAACACCATTCCTAGCTGCAGCGGCTATAACATCTACCGGGCCAGCGGCAACAGTGGTTATACAAAGGTCGGCTATGTCCGCGGCAGCGGCGTCAACACCTTTACCGACACGAGCGCTCGCGGCAAGCGGGGCACGTTCACCTACAAAGTGGAGGCCTACCGCGGCAGCTCCAAGAGCGCCGGACACAGCAAGACGATCACCTTGCGTTAAAAGACCGTTCCATCGGCAAAGTAAACAGACAGCGGCCCTGCGCGTGAAATCACGTGCAGGGCCGCATCCATTATGACAGCTCACTCATTCCGTGATAGAGCTGGTAATACACACCCCTCTGTGCCAGCAGGTCGTCGTGGTCGCCGCGCTCGACGACGCGGCCGTGCTCGAGCACGAGAATCGCGTTGGCATTTCGCACGGTGGAGAGCCGGTGCGCGATGACGAAGACGGTCCGCCCCTCCATCAGCCGGTCCATCCCTTTCTCAATCAGCGCCTCGGTGCGGGTGTCCACCGAGCTGGTCGCCTCGTCCAGGATAAGCACCGGTGGGTCGGCCACCGCCGCCCGGGCGATGGTGAGCAGCTGCCGCTGCCCCTGGGAGAGGTTGGCCCCATCTCCGGTCACCATGGTGTCATAGCCCTGCGGCAGGCGGCGGATAAAGGAGTCTGCGTTGGCGATCTCCGCGGCCCGCTCGATCTCCTCCCGTGTGGCGTCCAACTTGCCAAAGCGGATATTCTCCGCCACCGTGCCGGTGAACAGGTGCGCGTCTTGGAGCACCATTCCCAGGCTGCGGCGCAGGTCCTCCTTGCGAATGCGGCCGATGTCGATCCCGTCGTAGGTGATCTCGCCGCCTGAGATGTCGTAAAAGCGGTTGATGAGGTTGGTGATGGTGGTCTTCCCCGCCCCGGTGGAGCCGACAAAGGCGATCTTCTGCCCGGGCTTTGCGTAGAAGGAGACGTCGTGGAGCACCGTCTGCCCCGGACGGTAGCCAAAGGTGACGTTGTGAAAGCGCACATCCCCCCGCAGCGGGACGAGAGGGGCAGACGGGTCGGCGGTGTCCCGCCAGGCCCACTGGCCGGTCTTCTCCCGGCAGGGGACGAGCGCGCCGTCCCGCCCCGGACGGACGTTGACCAGGGTGACGGTGCCGGCGTCCTGCTCCGGCGGACGGGCCATCACGTCGAAGATGCGCTCCGCGCCCGCCAGCGCCGCGAGCAGGAAGTTGCCCTGCTGCGTAAACTGGTTGATCGGCATGGCCGACTGGCGCACAAAGACGAGATAGCTCGCCAGGCTCCCCACATCCGACTGCCCCCAGATGACCAGAAGCGCGCCGAGCACGGCGATGACGGCGTAATTGACGTAGGAGATGCTGACCACGGCGGGAATCATGGTGGAGGCATAGGCCTGCGCCCGCGTCCCCGCCTCGCGCAGCGCGTCGTTGCGCGTGAGAAAGCCCTCCAGGCTGGCCTGCTGATGGTTAAAGACTTTGACCACCTTCTGCCCGGCGGCCATCTCCTCGATATAGGCGTCCAGCTCCCCCAGATGCTCCTGCTGGCGCTGGAAGTAATACTTGCTGCGCTTGCCGCTGTAGCGGATGTAGAGGAACATGGCCAGATACCCCGCCGTCACCACGAGTGAGAGCTGCCAGTTGAGCACAAAGAGCAGGATCAATGTTCCCACAAGCTGGATAAAGTTCTGGATGAGGGCGGAAAAACTGTTGTTGAGCGCGTCCGAGATGGTATCCACGTCGTTGGTAAACAGGCTCATCAGATCGCCGCGCCGCTCGCCGTCAAAGAAGGAGAGCGGCAGGGTCTGCAGATGCGCATAGAGGTCGCGCCGGATATCGCTGAGCACCTTCTGCGCCGCGCGGACCATCACCTGGGTATAGCCCAGTGTGGCCAGCGCGCCCGCGGCGTAGATCGCGGCGGTCACCGCCACGCCGCGCGCCAGCGCGCTCAGAGAGCCGCCCTCCGTCACCTGATTGACGATGGGGCGGATCATATAGGTGCCGAGCAGATTGGCCAGCGCGCTCACTGCGGCCAGCACGCCCACCAGCGCGAGGAGGAATTTGTGCCGTCCGAGGTAGGAGAGCAGATTGCGCACTGTCCGGCCGAGGTGTTCCGGCCGTTTGGCGTTCACCGGTTTAGCCATCTTGGATGCCTCCTCTCTGCTGGGAGTGATAGATCTCCTGATAGATCGGGTCGGACGCGAGCAGGGACGCGTGGTTCCCCACCGCGTGCACCTTCCCGTCGTCCAGAATGACGATCTGGTCGGCCTCCATCACCGAGATGATCCGTTGGGCGATGATGATCTTGGTCACGCCCTGCAGCCCGGCGAGGGCACGGCGGATGCGCGCGGCAGTGGCAGTGTCCACCGCGCTGGTGGAGTCGTCAAAAATGAGCACGCGCGGCCGCTTGAGCAGGGTGCGCGCGATACACAGCCGCTGCCGCTGCCCTCCGGAGAGGTTCACGCCGCCCTGCTCCAGGCGGGTGTCCAGCCCGTCCGGCATCCGGCGCAGAAACTCCTCCGCCCCCGCCTGGCGGCAGGCCGCCCAGAGCGCCGCGTCGTCCGCCTCCGGGTCGCCCCAGCGGAGGTTTTCCCGCACCGTGCCGGCAAAGAGGACGTTTTTTTGCAGCACAATCCCCACTGCGTCGCGCAGGACGGAGAGCGGGTAGTCCTGGACGGGATGTCCCCCGACGAGCACGGTGCCCTCCGTCGCCTCGTACAGGCGCGGGATGAGCTGGACCAGCGTCGTCTTGGCCGAGCCGGTGCCGCCGATGATGCCCACCGTCTGCCCGGCCGGGATGGTGAGGGTCACGTGGGAGAGCGCGTCGTGCTCCGCGTCCTGATGGTAGCGGAAAGAGACGTCGCGCAGCTCCACTCGCCCGTCCGGGACCTCCTCCACCGGCTCGGCCGGGTCGGCCAGCTCCGGCCGCTCCTCCAGGACCTCGCGGATGCGCCGGGCACTGGCCAGCGACCGGGTGAGCATTAGAAAGACGTTGGAGATCAGCATGAGGGAGTTCATCACTTGCAAGACATAGCTGAGAAAGGCGGTCAGGTCGCCCACTGTCATACCGCCGATCAGAATCATCCGTCCGCCCTGCCAGAGGATGGCCACCACGACGGCGTACATCACCAGCTGAAAGGCCGGCAGGTTGAGCACCGCGTGGCGGAAGGTCTCCCGACTCACATCGGTGAGCTCGCGGTTCACCGCGTCGAACTGCTCCTGCTCATATTCTCCGCGCACAAAGGCCTTGACCGCCCGGATCGCCGTCAGGCACTCGCGCACCCGGCTGTTGAGCGCGTCCACCGCCCGCTGCTGCCGGCCGTAGAGCGGCCCGACCTTGCGGACGATGAGCGCGAGGATCACGCCGAGCACGGGCGCGCTGACGAGAAAGACCACCGCCAGACGTGGGTTGAGGAAAAAGGAGAGGGCGATGCCCAGGCCGAGCATGACCGGGCTGCGCACGAGAGGGCGCAACCCTCCGCTGATGGCGTTCTGCATCACGGTCACATCCGTCGTCATCCGCGTGACCAGGGACGCAGAGGAGAAGCGGTCGAGGTTGGCGAAGTCGTACGACTGCATCTGCTCAAACTGTGCCCGGCGCAGGTCCGCGCCAAAGCCATAGGCCGTGCGCGCGGCGTAACGGGCGTAGAGCAGGCCGGTGACCAGCGCGAGCAGCGCGCACAGGACCATCCACCCGCCCTGGCGCAGCAGATAGCCCAGGTCCCGGTTGGGCACGCCGTAGTCCACAATGCCGGTCATCAGCAGCGGAATCACCATCTCAAAGACGGTCTCCACCAAAATCAGGCCGACCGCCAGCGCCAGATCTCTCCGGTGCCGCCTCAGATAGGGCCAGAGATAGGCCAAATCGCTCATCGTTTTTCCCTCCCCGCAAGGTCCTCCGGCAGCCGGCCCCCCATGTTGTGCCAGGCCCGGGTGAGATATCCGGCCAGCTGCGCGCGCTCGGCCGGGGAGAAGCCGGAAAACATCCGCTCCTCCAGCGCCGCGCACTCCGCCTCCCAGGCCCGGAAGGCCCGGTGCCCCTGCTCCGTCAGGCGGACCTGGCCGGTGCGCCGGTCGGACGCGGAGGCCTCGCGCGTGAGCAGTCCCGCGCGCTCCATGCGCTCCAGCGTCCGGCTGATGGCGGCGGGGTCCACCCCGCACAGCTCGGCCAGCTCCCGCTGGGAGCACACGCCCAACAGCTCCAGGCTGCGCAGCACCTTCGGCTGCCCGGGGGAGAGCCCCAGCCGGCGCAGATAGGGCCGGAGATAATTCTGCTGGCTGTGGGCCGTGCGGTGCAGCAGGGTGTGCAGGGGATAGCTCATGCCCAGCGCCTCCTCTCAACGCAAAAAGTTGATATGTCAACAATCGACGGCTCTCATTATAGCCAGCCGCCCGCACGCCGTCAAGAGACAAACTGTCCAAGGGAGCCTCACGCCTTTCCGGTCAAGGCAGCGGGCCCGCGCACGGGGAGCGCCTGAAGATTACCTTACGTCTCGGCGCCTGCTGCTGCAAACATCCGCGGTGGATGCTATAATAGAGAGGCTGAAAGCAAAGAGAGGTGGACGTATGAGACCCTATACCATACTGGTAGTGGACGATGAGCCGACGCTGTGCGACATGGTGCGCGGCATCCTGGAACGGGAGGGATATCAGGTCCAGACGGCGCACAGCTGTTCCGAGGCGCTGCAGCGCTGCGCGCTCACCCCGCCGGACGGGATTCTGCTCGACGTGATGCTCCCGGATGGGGACGGCTTTGCCCTGCTGCGGGAGCTGCGGCGGGAGGTGGATGTGCCCGTCCTCTTCCTCTCCGCCCGCGACGAGGACGAGGCGCGGCTGCGCGGCCTGGGCCTGGGGGCGGATGACTATATCACCAAGCCCTTTCTCCCCCAGGAGCTGCTGCTGCGCCTGGCGGCGGTGCTTCGCCGGGTGTACGGCGCGGATCGGTCGGGCGAGGTGGCCCGCCTCGGCCCGGTCGAGATCCACTGGGGCAGCGGCACCGTGGTCCGCCCGGACGGGGAGGTCACCCTCACGGCAAAGGAGTATGCCCTGCTCAAAAAGCTCTGGGCCAACCGGGGCAACATCGTCACGGTGGACGCCCTCTGCGCCGCGCTCTGGGACGGGGTGCTGGTGGGCTATGAGAACACCCTGATGGTCCATGTCCGCCGCCTGCGCGAGAAGATTGAGGAGGACCCCTCTCATCCGCGCTGGCTGCTCACCGTGCGCGGCCTCGGCTACCGGCTGGTGCGGGAGGAGCGGCGGTGAGGCGCTCCGTCCTGCGCGCCGCCGCCGTGCTGACCGGGGCGGTGGGGCTGGTGCTCGTGCTGAGCCTGGGGGCGCTGCTGGGCATCGTCTTTGCCACGGGCAGGCAAGTGGACGCCTGGGGCGTGCCGCTCGACCAGCTCTCCCGGGGCCTGACCGCCACAGAGGGAGGCTATACCTTTACGGAGGGCGCGTATCTCTCGGCACATGACCTCTGGACCATCCTGATCGGAGAGGACGGCCAGGTGCTCTGGCAATTTGAAAAGCCGCTGGACGTACCGGAGCAGTACGGCCTGAGCGATGTGGCCGCCTTCAGCCGCTGGTATCTGGCGGATTACCCCGTCTTTACCCGTATCCGGGAGGACGGGCTGTTGGTGGTGGGCAGCGCAAAGGAGAGCCTCTGGCGGCTGAATTTCTATCTGCCGCTGCGCATCGTGCGCCAGCTGCCGCTGTGGATCGGCGGCAGCCTGCTGCTGATTTTGGGCTGTGTGCTCGCCTTCTCCGCCCTGCTGCTGCGCCGCTGGTTCCGCGCCGAGCAGCGCCAGCGGGACGCGGCCCGCTCGGACTGGATCAACGGCATCTCCCACGATATCCGGACGCCGCTGAGCATCGTCATGGGCTATGCCGTGCAGTTGGAAGAGGATGACGCTCTCCCGCTCGCCCGGCGGCGGCAGGCGGGCATCATCCGCAGCCAGAGCGAGGCCATCCGCACGCTGGTCAACGATCTGAATCTGACCATGCGCTTGGACTATGAGATGCAGCCGCTGCGCCGGACGGAGGTGATGCCCGGCGCGCTGCTGCGCCAGGCGGCGGCGGACCTCTATAACCGCGGGCTGGAGGAGCGCTATCGTCTGGACATCGACCTGCCCGACCCGCCTGGCCCGCCGCTGAAGGGGGACGTGTCCCTGCTCAGCCGCGCGCTGGACAATCTGCTCAACAACTGCGTACGGCACAACCCAGACGGCTGCGCCATCACGCTGGGCGCGCGCTGGCGTGGCAGCTGGTGTACGCTCTGGGTGGAGAGCCGCGGGACGGGAGCGCCGGCGCGCATCCCGTCTCCCGAGCGCCCGCCGGCGGACGGCGGCCCGCCGCACGGTACCGGCCTGAAGCTGGTAGCCCAGATTGCCCGTTCCCACGGCGGCACGGCCCGTTTCTCCGGCGGAGAGGGGTGTTTCCTCTGTGAGCTTCGCCTGCCCTGCGCGCCGGAACAACGGCAAGACTCCCGAAGCAGGCGTCTGCCCTGACGGGGACCGGACGGACGTGCCCCATCCGCCATATCTGTCGGAGATACAAAAGCCCGGAGCGCTATCGCAGCGCTCCGGGCTGATTGTTGGTATGAATCGGGTACTGTCACAGCCGCTCCATCACGGCGAGCAGCTCGTCGAGGTCGGGACGAATGGTCACCGGCTCGCCGGCGGCGCGGATGGCGTTGGGCGTGTCCTTCAGGCCGTTGCCGGTGACGATGCTCACCACCGAGGCATCCGGCGGAATGAGGCCGAGCTCCAGGGCCTTTTTCACGCCCGCCGTCCCCGCCACGCCGGCCGGCTCGCCGAACACGCCGGCGGTGCGGCCGAGCAGACGCGCGGCGGCCAGAATCTCCTCGTCTGAGACGTTGACCACCACGCCATGGGAATCGCGGATGGCGCGCAGGGCCTTGTCCGCGTTGCGCGGGACGCCGACGGCGATGGAGTCGGCGAGGGTGTTCTCCTCCATCGGCTGCCACGGCTCGCCGGTGGCGATCGCGCGGTTGAGCGGGCAGCAGCCCTCCGCCTGCACGCTGATCAGGCGGGGCAGGCGGTCGATCATCCCGGTGGCATAGAGATCGCAGAACCCCTTCCACACCCCGGCAATGGTGCAGCCGTCCCCGACGGAGAGGGCGACGTAGTCCGTCATCTGCCAGTCGAGCTGCTCGGCGATCTCCAGGGCGACCGTCTTCTTGCCCTCCATCAGGTAGGGGTTGATCGCCGCGTTGCGGTTATACCAGCCGTAGCGCTCGATCGCCTCCTGGGAGAGGCGGAAGGTCTCCTCATAGCTGCCCTGGACGCTGATGACGTGTGCGCCGAAGATCATCAACTGGGATACCTTCCCCTTCGGCGCGCGGGAGGGGACGAAGATATAGGTCGGAAAGCCCGCCGCCGCCGCGTTGCCCGCCAGGGAGGAGGCCGCGTTGCCGGTGGAGGAGCAGGCGATGATCTCCGCCCCCGCCTCCTCCGCCTTGACCACCGCCATGGCGGAGGCGCGATCCTTCAGGCTGGCGGTGGGGTTGATGCCGTCGTCCTTGATGTAGAGCTTGCGCAGGCCCAGGACCTTTGCCAGGCGCTCTGCCTCATAGAAGGGGGACCAGCCCACCCGCAGGCGGGGCCGGCTACCCATGCCGCGCACCGGCAGATACTCCAGATAGCGCCACATTGACCGCTCCGGGCGGCGGGCCATTGTCTCACGGTTCACCGCGCGGGCGATGGTGTCATAGTCATACTGAATGTCCAGCAGGCCGCCGCAGTCTGGGCAGGTGGTGATGTCCGGCTTTGCCTCCCACTCGCGGCCGCAGGAGATGCACTTGGCGCAGCGCACATGTTCCATCATGGCGGCAAACTCCTTACAGGGTCTTGAGCAGGCCGATGCGCTCGTTGAACTCGTCAATCAGCGCGTCCAGCTCGTCCGCCTGCGCATGCACGGCGTCCCAGGTGCCCTTGGTGTCGTACCAGAGGGCGTTGAGGTCCTCCACCGTGCGGCCCTGCTGCTCCACCCAGGTGTAGTACTTCAGGTTGTGGATGCGCTTGCGGTCGCGGTAGCCCAGCTCGGCCATGCTGTCCGTCTTGAGGTTCAGGATGTGCAGGTTGTGATCCAGCTCCGCCGCGCGGTCGCTATACGCCCCGTACATCTCGTTGAGCTCCTCGATGCGGCTGCGGTACATGACGGCGGAGTCAGTGAGGACGGTGAAGACCATGTCGTGCTCGGTCAGCTCGTAGTACTTGGCCATCTTGATGCAGCACAGGACGTTGGCGATGCCGGAGATGCCAAGCCAGGTGAGCTGCTCGATCAGCTCGTCGGACAGACCGAGGGTGCCACGCAGGTACTGCTGGCCCTCCGGGGTGTTGAACAGGCGCAGCAGGCGCTGGGAGTCCTCGTCGTCGATGTCGATGACCATGTCGGTGTTCTTGACGTTGTGAATCCAGGGGATGTGCTTGTCGCCGATGCCCTCGATCCGGTGGCCGCCGAATCCGTTTTCCAGAATGGTGGGGCACTGCAGCGCCTCGCCCACGGCGAGCTTGGCGCGCGGATAGACGTCCTTGATGCGGTCGCCGGCCGAGAGGGTGCCCGCCGAGCCGGAGGTGAAGCAGCAGCCGAAGATCTCGTCGTCCGGGCGGCGGATCGCCTCATAGAGGTCCACCAGGGCGTTGCCGGTCACATTGTAGTGCCAGAGGGGGTTGCCCATCTCCTCAAACTGGTTGAAGATCATCATGGACGGGTCCTGGCGCAGCTCCCAGGTCTTATCGAAGATCTCCTTCACGTTGGACTCGCAGCCCGGCGTGGCGATCACCTGTCCGGCGATCTGGCTGAGCCACTCAAAGCGCTCCTTACTCATCTCCGCCGGGAGGATGGCCACCGAGTCGCAGGCAAGCAGCTTGGAGTTGAACGCGCCGCCGCGGCAGTAGTTGCCGGTGGAGGGCCAGACGGCGTGGTGGTAGGTGGCGTCAAACTGGCCGGTCACCAGGCGCGGGGCGAGGCACCCGAAGGAGGCTCCCACCTTGTGGCAGCCGGTGGGGAACCACTTGCCCGCCATCGCCACGATGCGGCAGGGTACGCCGGTGAGCGCGCTGGGCAGCTCCACATAGTTCGGCACCGCCTGATAGCCGCCGCCGAACTCCTTGGCCTCGTTCTTCCAGGTGATGCGGAAAAGATTGAGGGGGTTCACGTCCCACAGCCCCACCTGCTTCAGCTTGGCCTGAATGGCCTCCGGGATGGTCTCCGGGTGGCGCATCTGGCGGATGGTGGGGATGATGACGCCGTTTTCCTTCGCCTTCTGAATATTACGTTCCAAGGCAGCTTCGTTTTTGGTCAGATCGATCATAACTGCAACCTCTCTCCATCGTCAAAATTCCGCAGGGTACGGCCCCGGCGTGTACTGAATATACTATAGCATCCGCCTTGACAAATTGCAACGCCGGCCAAACATTTTTTGTGATAGCCTGATATTTTTTCAGTGTCATTTTCCGGCGCTGTTTCTTGCCTTTTCAGGATTGAAAAGGGAAGTATCAATCTTTTTTCTCCTATTAGTTTTCATAACACCTTTCTATTCGTGAGAAATTTTTATCGGAGGCGCTAAAAGATTTTCTGCCAAGCCCTTGCAATTTCTTTCTTGTATGCTATGATATTTTCAGGCATACCAGAGATAGCGTTTTGTCGTTTTTTGCCTGGAAATTTGTTTTGTGAGCGCATACAGGGAGGGCTAATTCATGGATTTGGAACGAATCAAGGCGGCCGCGGAGGGCTACCGTGAGGACATGTCCCGTTTCCTGCGGGAGCTGATCGCCATCCCCAGCGAGAGCTGTGAGGAGGAGGGCGTCGTCCGCCGCTGCGCGCAGGAGATGGAGCGCCTTGGCTTTGACAAGGTGGAGATCGACCCGATGGGCAACTGCCTGGGCTGGATGGGCCGCGGCAGCCGCGTCATGGCCTTTGACGGGCACATCGACACCGTCGGCATCGGCAACCGCGCCAACTGGACGGACGACCCCTACCAGGGCTACGAGACCGACCGCATCATCTACGGCCGGGGCGGCTCGGACCAGGAGGGCGGCGTGGTCAGCGCGGTCTACGGCGCAAAGATCATGAAGGACCTCGGCCTGATCCCGGCCGACACCTCCATCCTGGTCACCGCGACGGTGCAGGAGGAGGACTGCGACGGCCTGTGCTGGCAGTACATCCACCAGGAGCTGGGCATCACCCCGGAGTTCGTCGTCTCCACCGAGCCGACGGACGGCGGCATCTACCGCGGCCACCGCGGCCGGATGGAGATCCGCGTGGACGTCAAGGGCGTCTCCTGCCACGGCTCGGCGCCGGAGCGCGGGGACAACGCGATCTATAAGATGGCGGACATCCTCCAGGACGTGCGCGCGCTCAACGAGAACGGCTGCGGCCCGGACGACGAGATCAAGGGCCTGGTCAAGATGCTCGAGCCGGAGTTCAACGAGCACTGGGAGGACGCGCGCTTCCTCGGCCGCGGCACGGTCACCGTCAGCCAGGTGTTCTTCACCTCCCCCTCTCGCTGCGCGGTGGCGGACTCCTGCGCCGTGTCTCTCGACCGGCGGATGACCGCCGGGGAGACGTGGGAGAGCTGCCTGGAGGAGATCCGCAACCTCCCCGCCTGCCGTAAGTACGGCGCGGATGTGAAGGTGTCCATGTACACCTACGAGCGGCCGTCCTGGACCGGGCTGGTCTACCCCACCGAGTGCTACTTCCCCACCTGGATCAACGCAGAGTCCGCCCCGCACGTGCAGGCGCTGGCGGACGCGCACCGCGCCCTCTACGGCGATGCGCGCCAGGGCGACGAGGACGCGATGGAAAAGCGCCGCCGCCCGCTGATCGACAAGTGGACCTTCTCCACCAACGGGGTGTCCATCCAGGGCCGCTACGGCATCCCCTGCGTCGGCTTTGGACCGGGCGCGGAGAGCCAGGCGCACGCCCCGAACGAGATCACCTGGAAATCTGACCTGGTCCGCTGCGCGGCGGTGTACGCCGCCATGCCCGGCCTGTATCAGAATAAAGACGGAAAGTGAGGACTGGAACCATGCTCGACAGAAAGAAGTTTGACGAACTGCTCGCCCAGCTGCGTGCGCTTGACTGCAAGGATATGTACCAAAACGATTTCTTCCTCACCTGGGAGAAGTCGGACGACGAGCTCCGCGCGGTCTGGACGGTCGCCGACCTGCTGCGCACCCTGCGTGAGGGAAACGTGTCCGCCAAGGTCTTTGATTCGGGACTTGGCATCTCCCTCTTCCGTGACAACTCCACCCGCACCCGTTTCTCCTTCGCCTCGGCCTGCAACCTGCTCGGCCTGGAGGTACAGGACCTGGACGAGGGCAAGAGCCAGGTGGCCCACGGCGAGACGGTGCGCGAGACGGCGAACATGATCTCCTTTATGGCCGACGTGATCGGCATCCGGGATGACATGTATATCGGCAAGGGCAACACCTATATGCACGCCGTGGCCGACGCCGTGCAGGAGGGCTATCAGGACGGTATTCTGGAGCAGCGCCCCACGCTGGTCAACCTCCAGTGCGACATCGACCACCCCACCCAGTGCATGGCGGATATGGCCCATATCATCCACACCTTCGGGGGGATTGAAAACCTCAAGGGCAAGAAGGTCGCCATGACCTGGGCCTACTCCCCCTCCTACGGCAAGCCGCTGTCCGTGCCGCAGGGCGTGATCGGCCTGTTCACCCGGCTGGGGATGGACGTGGTGCTCGCCCACCCCGAGGGATATGAGGTCATGGGCGAGGTGGAAGAGGTCGCCCGCGCCAACGCGGAGAAGTCGGGCGGCTCGTTCACCAAGACCCACTCGATGGCGGAGGCCTTCCGCGACGCCGACATCGTCTACCCCAAGAGCTGGGCGCCCTACGCCGCGATGGAGAAGCGCACCAACCTCTACGGCGAGGGCGACTTTGAGGGGATTCAGGCGCTCGAGCGGGAGCTGCTGGCGCAGAACGCCCAGCACAAGGACTGGACCTGCTCGGAGGAGCTGATGGCCACCACGAAGGACGGCAAGGCCCTCTACCTGCACTGCCTGCCGGCCGATATCACCGGCGTGTCCTGCGAGGCGGGCGAGGTGGACGCCTCTGTCTTCGACCGCTACCGCGACCCGCTGTATAAGGAAGCCAGCTACAAGCCCTACGTGATCGCCGCGATGATCCTGCTGGCGAAGTTCCAGGACCCCGCCGCCGTGCTCGAACAGCTGGCGAACCGGGATCAGAAACGTCAGATGGAGGTCTGATATCTTCTCCTGGGCCCTTTGACCGGAAATACGCGCAGGGAGGCGTCATTCACGCCTCCCTGCACTTCTTTTTCCTTAAAACCACTGATTACGACAGGAAGAGAGGAGCTTTTATGAACCGCAAACCCCGCATTGTCATCGCCCTGGGCGGCAACGCGCTGGGCAACACCCTGCCCGAGCAGATGGCGGCGGTGAAAATCACCTCCCGCGCCATCGTAGACCTGATGGACGAGGGATACCAGGTCGTCGTCTCCCACGGCAACGGCCCGCAGGTGGGCATGATCAACAACGCCATGGCCGCCCTCTCCCGGGAAAATCCGAACCAGCCCAACACCCCGCTCTCCGTCTGCGTGGCGATGAGCCAGGCATATATCGGCTATGACCTGCAAAACGCCCTGCGCGAGGAGCTCTGCCGCCGGCGCGGCCGCGGCGTGCCGCATGAGGACGTGGCCACCGTCGTCACCCAGACAGAGGTGGACCCGGACGACCCCGCCTTTCTCCACCCCACCAAGCCGATCGGCCACTTTATGACGGAGGAGCAGGCCCACTATGCCGAGCGCGCCTACGGCTATGTGATGCGTGAATTTCCCGGGAAAGGCTGGCGGCGTGTGGTCGCCTCCCCCCGGCCGGGCAGGATTGTGGAGATCAATGCCATTCGCACCCTGGTGGACGCCGGACAGGTGGTCATCGCCTGCGGCGGCGGCGGCATCCCGGTCACGCGGCAGGATCTCGGCCATCTGCGCGGCGCCTCCGCCGTGATCGACAAGGACTTTTGCTCCTGTCTGCTGGCCGAGGAGGTGAATGCCGAGGTGCTCATCATCCTCACCGCTGTAGAGCGGGTGGCCCTGCACTACGGCACGCCGCAGCAGCAATGGCTCGATGAGCTGACGCCCGGCCAGGCGGAGCAATATATCGCCGAGGGCCACTTTGAGCCCGGCTCCATGCTCCCCAAGGTGCAGGCAGCCATCGCCTTTGCCCGCAGCAAGCCGGGCCGGGTGGCGCTTATCACCCAGCTGGAGAAGGCCCGTCAGGGCATCCGCGGTGAAACCGGCACGCGGATTCACCTCTGACCGTCCAAAAGCCAAGAGCCAGTCCCTCCCGCGCGGTCTGCGCATGGGAGGGACTGGCTTTTCTGTTTGTCAGTTGCTGCGCAGCGTATAGGCCGTCTCCGGGATGACAAACTCCGGACAGCCCATAAAACCAGGCGCGACCTCATACTCGTCAAAGACGATGACCAGGTCTCCGTCGGCATTCCAGTAGAAATTCTGATCCTGCGCGATCTCGGTGAAATTCCACTCCGGGATGTCGGAATCCAGCCAGTAGTACACGGAGTCGTCCGCCTCCATCTGCTCGCGCATCTGGTCTTTGATCTCCTCGCTGACCGTCTCAAAGCTCTCCGGCTCGATCAGGTCGGAGAGGGTAACCGTCTGGCCAGTTGCCTTGTCGATATGATAGTAGCGGAACTGGACGCTGCTGCTGCCGCCGAGGGTGTAGAGCGTGAGGCGGAGGGTAAACCAGTCCTCGGTGTCGGTGACCACCTCATAATCCATCTCAATCGTGGTCTTGGTGGCCTGCTCGGCATACTCCTGCAGTTCCTCCGTCATCTCCTCCGGCGTGGCGCTGTCATGGTCCTGCTCGACGATATCCTCCATATCCTCCAGAAGCTGCGCAACCACCTCGTCCACATTCTGGTTAATCTCATCTGTGGCCGTCATCAGCCCGGGCTCATCCGCAGTCACCTGCGGTACCGTGAGATCCATCCTCTGGTCCGCGTCCTCCAGATGATACTCCCGGATGGTCACCACGCGCACCAGCACGCCCAGAATCGGAATCTCCCGCAGAGCATAAGCCGCCTGCTGGCTCACGTTTGGCAGGATGATCAAAGCGGCCAGGGCGGCAGCCGCTGCAATCCGTGCCGCACGAACCCAGAAGGCGCTCACCCTGCCGCGCCGCGCCGGCCGGTCCGGAAGCTGGTCAAGCAGCTCATCCAGCTGTGCCGCCATCCTCTCCGGCATGGGGTGCGCTTCCCGCTCCTCACGGGCTATCCGGCGCAGCTCACTGTCCCATCCATTCATGCCATCACCTCCTGCGGATTCAGCAGTTCCCGCAGCCTCACCCGGGCGCGGGAAAGCCGTTTTTTCACGGTGTCCGGCCGCACTTCCAGCATCCGGGCAATCGTGCGGACATCCATCTGTTCATAGTAGTAGAGCACCACCACTGCGCGGTATTCCAGCGGAAGAGATTGCACCGCCGAGCGAAGCGTGAGCGACCGCTCCACGTCGGTCTCTGGCCCGGCCAGCTGGTCCGCCACCTCCTCCAATTCGACAGCAGGCGGGCGGCCGCGCGCCATCCGGCAGCAGATCCGCGTGAGAATCGTCATCATCCAGGACCGAAACGCCTCCGGCGAGCGGAGCGAGTGCAGACTCTGATATGCCTGCAGGACCGCCTCGGAAATGGCGTCCTGTGCGTCGGCATCATTCTTCAAAATACCGTAGGCCACCCAATAGAGACTGTCACGATACTGTGTGACTTGCTGGCAGAACCAGCTCTTTTTTTGCTCACTCCACACGCTGACCTCTCCCCGCCTCGCCGCCGGGCCCGCTCTCTCTTCTCAGTAAGGCCCTAGCTGTTCTCCCGGAGCCATTGGCACCAGGTATCGTCGTAACGGGCCAGCAGATGAACCCCGTCGGACGTGTACTGGCTGTCCAGTGCCCCTGCATCGTCGTCAAAGAGCGGGTTGACATCCAGATAGGTCAGCTCCTGCTCCCCGGCCAGCTGGGCAATCCGGCTGTTGATGGCGTCCAGGTTCTCATTGTTATAGACCCGATCCCCTTCAGCCCGGCGCTGCGTGACATGCAGATTCGCCATCAGATACACCTGCGCGTCTGGCTGCAGGGACTGTATCTGCTCCACCGTCTCGGTATAGGTCCGGATCGTCTGGTCCTGGTCATAGCCCAGCTCATTGATGCCCAGCATCAGATAGATTTTATCGTACTGCGCGCCGGAGAGCAAGTCCTCCAAACCGATTTTCCCGTGCTCCCCCACCGTCACCTCTTTCTTCCAGAGAGAATAGACGCTCATTCCCACATCGGCGAAGAAGTCGGTCTCCTCCAGGTCGCCGTATTCCGCCAGGCCCACAGCGCGGGAATCACCGATGAGCAGAGACCGCTGCGTCTCCGGTTCCGTCTTCTCCCCTGCTCCATCTTCCGCTTCCGGCGTGGCAGGCTGCGTGTGCGTCGCTCCGGTGGACGGTACGTCCGGCTGCTCTTCCGGCATCTCTGGAGATTCCGACACCTCCTGCGGCGATGCCGTTCCGCCAGTCTGCCCGCCACTGCCCAGCGGCGCATGAGAAGCGGCATTCTGCTGGGCCGAGAGCGTCAGCCGGGGCGGCAGTTCCCGCCCGCGCTCCCGCCCGGTCCAGTCTCCGTTGTGAAAAAGGGTCCAGACCGTCAGAGAGAAAATGACGGCGATCGACGCGATCAGCGTCACCGAGGCCAGATATTCCACCCATTTTTTCATGACAGCGTACCTCCTTGGGAAAATCGCTCAAAACTGTTCATAGAGGAAGGGGTCATTGCCGCTGCGTGCCAGCTGCCACAGGCACAGGGCAAACAACACCAGCAGCAACGGGAGCATCCACCGCCGTGTGCGGTAGCGCCGATAGAACCGCTCGGGCAGCCGGGTAGCACACACCAGCCCGATGAGCAGCAGCAGGCCATAGCTCCGCCCATATTTCAAATAGTCCCCGGCAAAGGCCCCTGCCGCCCCGCCGCCCAGGGGAAACAGGCGGCCGAAATAGACGGCGGCAGCACCCAGACTCCCGGCGGCAAAGGGCAGCCAGGACAGGGGGATGGCAAGTGTCATATAGACACGGGCCAACCGTGGATGCCCGCCGAGGAATCGTCCAAATGCCCCCTTCTCCGCCCAGATGAGCAGGAAGAGCAGCAGGCCCCACACCAGAAAATTCCAGCCTGTGCCGTGCCAAATCCCGGTGAGCAGCCAGACGATGAGCAGGTTGCGCGCCGTCATGCCCCGGCCCCGGCGGCTGCCGCCCAGAGGGATATAGACATAGTCCCGAAACCAGGCCCCCAGCGTCATGTGCCACCGCCGCCAAAATTCGGTCATCGACCGGGAGAGGTAGGGGCAGTCAAAATTGCGCGGCAGGGAGAACCCGAGCATCTGTCCCAGCCCTTGGGCCATCAGGGAATAGCCCCAGAAATCAAAGTAGAGCTGCAGACTGTATCCCACCAGCGCCATCCAGGCCAACGGGGTGGAGATGCTGTCATAGCCAATGGTCCCTGCCGCCTGCCACAGGCCGGCCAGCCGGTCGGCCAGAAGCACCTTGGCCGCCAGCCCCAGCAGGAAGCGCCGGAGACCAAGTCCAACCGCCTCCCCGCGCACCTGGCAGCGGCTCAGCTGCGGGGCCAGCAGCCCATAGCGCGCCAGGGGACCGGAGACCAGCTTGGGAAACATCGCCACAAAGGTCCCATAGCGCACCAGCGACCGCTCGGCCGGGATCGTTCCGCGGTAGACATCCGTCAGGTAGGAGAGCACCTGAAAGGTGTAGAAGCTCAGCCCCACCGGGAAGGTCCAGCCGGGCACCGGGAGTGAGAGGCCGGGCAGCGTGCGGTTGAACGCCGTCACAACTGCGGCGGCATATTTGAACAGGAGCAGCCACCCCAGGGTGCCCCCCACAGCGATGCGGTAGTACCGCCTTGCCCTGCTCGGCTGATTCGTCATCAGCAGTGCCATATAGTAGCTGAAGAGGATATCCAGCAGCAACAGCAGCAGACACAGCGGCTCGCCCCGGTTGCTCCAGGCATATCCACCCAGACTGGCCGCCAGCAGCCAGAGCAGGCGCAGCTGCGGCAGCGGCAGCAGGCAGTAGACCGCCAGCACCAGCGGCAGAAATCCCAGCAAAACGGTCAGATTGGTAAACGACATCTCAGCGGCTCCTTCCGCCCTGGCGGAAGGCCTGGGCTATGTCCCTTTACTCTCTAAGAGGCGAGCGCCGGGAAAAAGGTGACCGCTTTTTTCTTAAAACATCTTAACATAAAACTGCTCCGACAGCGGCATCCCCTGGACAGCAGCGTACCGCTGTGTTGTATCCATCCTACCAGCGGCCGGCATCCAAACGGTATCCAGGCCCTGTTTGAAGATAGAGAACACGCCGGAACGGCAAAAGGAGCCTGCCCAGGCGGGCAGGCTCTCAATGAGGCAGGAAGATTCGGGGCAATTTGGCCGGCCATCCCGGCCAAAACACCCACGCTTCTTCCACGAATCGGATTTCTTGAAAAAGATGGGGCGGGCATACGCCGCCATCCCGGCTCAGACGCGCTCGAAGACAGGAATATACTCCAGCGGCGCGGCCACCGTCACACGCCGCCCGCCCTCGCAGACCTCGCCGGTGGAGGTGAGCCGCCAGGCCCCGGCGGGCAGATAGACCTCGCGCTCAAACTGGTTCAGATGCAGGATGGGGGCGACCAGATAGCGGCTGCCGAACATGTACTGGTCCGTCAGCTCCCAGCAGACCGGGTCGTCGGGGAACTCGTAGAACATGGTCCGGATCAGGGGGGAACCGTTCTCGCTTGCCTCGTCATAGAGCGATTTGATGTAGTCATGCAGGGAGATGCGGATGTCGTAGTATTTGCGCATGATGGCGTAGTTCTCCTCGCCATAGCTCCACAGCTCGTTGGGCTGACCGGTGTGCAGATACCCGCCGCCCCAGTCGCGGTCATCCAGCGGGGGGATATTGTACGGCCCCCGGTCCCCGTGCATCCGCAGCACGGCGGAGTAGACGGCAAACTCGTACCAGCGGATGAGGAGCTGCCGGAAGTCAGGGTCATTCACGTCGTCGGTCATAAAGCCGCCCACGTCCGTCGTCCACCAGGGAATGCCCGCCAGGCCCATGTTCAATCCGCACTGGAGCTGGTCGGCAAAGGCCTCAAAGGTGCTGGGCACGTCGCCCGACCAGACCACGTTGCCGTACTTCTGCGAGCCCGCCCAGGCGCAGCGCAGGAGGTTGACCACAGGCTTTCCCAGCTTGCTCATCTCGTCGTAGAAGACGCGGCCGTACATCTGCGGGTAGATATTGCTCACGGCCAGCGCCGGGCCGTCGCAGTAGCGGTAGTGGTCAAAGTCGTACACCCCGTAGTCCGGCTCGGAGTTGTCCAGCCAGAAGGCGTCAATGCCAAGGTCGTAGTAGTTGCGGCGGCAGACCTCCCAGACGTATTTCCGCGTCTCGGGATTGAAGGGGTCGATCTCCACACAGTCACCCTGGTAGTCATAGGTCTGCAGCGCGCCGCGCTCCGTGCGGATGAGCAGTCCGCGCTCCAGCATCGGGCCAAAGTTCTCACTCCGGCGATCGACGGAGGGCCAGACAGAGACAATCACCTTGATCCCCATCGCGTGCAGCTCGTCCACCATCGCCTTGGGGTCGGGCCAATAGGTGCGGTCAAATTTCCAGTCGCCCTGCACCGTCCAGTGGAAGAAGTCGATCACGATCTGATCAATCTTGATCCCCTCCGCCTGGTACTGCCGCGCGACGGTGAGCACCTCATCCTGCGTGCGGTAGCGCAGCTTGCACTGCCACAGCCCCATCAGATCCTCCGGGAACTGCCCGGCCCGGCCGGTGACGGCGGTGTAGTTCTCCAGGATGGCCTTGGGGGTGTCCGCCGTGGTGATCCAGTAATCCATCTCCCGAGTAGAGCGCGCGGTCCACTCCGTATAGTTCTTTCCGAAGGTCACCTGGCCCACAGCGGGGTTATTCCACAAAAAGCCGTAGCCCAGCGAGGAGAGGGCAAAGGGCACCGAGATCTGAGAGTTGCGCTGCGCCAGCTCCAGCACGCAGCCCTTTAGATCGAGGTAGGGCTGCTGATACTGGCCCATGCCAAATATCTTCTCCCCGTCATTGCTCTCGAACTTCACGTTCAGGGAGTGCTCCGTCCCGCCAATGATGCCCTTCCAGGTGCGGTTGGCAATCTTCAGGCAGCGGCTCTCCCGGGAGAGGGTGCCGTCGTACATCCGGAAATACTCGCGCAGCAGCAGCTTGTCGTCCCGATAGAACGAGAGGATGCCCACGAAGTTGACCACCGCCCTCAGGCGGCCGTTTGTGATGGTGGCGATCTCGCGCTTGTCGACCGTCCCGTCGCCCACCCAGTGATCCTCTTCCTCCACCGTCACTTGGGTCTGTACAGCGGGAGTCTCCTCCGTCAACGCCCAGTTGTTCCCGGTGAACTTGCCCAGCATGGTGGAGCGGACCCGGAAGGAGTCCTTCCCCCACGCCTCGATGCGGCACATCTCCCCATTGTGATAAAAGACCAGTGCCCCGTTGTCATTGATAAATTTCATGGCGTTCTCCTTTGCTGTTGTGTTTGCAGGATGGTATGCTACAATGATAGTACGAAACAAAGGGGAAAATCTCCTGCTATCCTAGGAGAGATTGATACGATCCTACGGTCATCGCCGCCCGGCAGAGGAGGCCCGCACCCATGACAGACGATATTATACATACCAGGGAGGCCCGCGCGCACGGCACGGCGCGCGTTCCCTTCCATCTCTACGAGTGCCGAATGCCAGAGATGTACGCCAATGTCCCGGCCCATTGGCACGGAGAGTTTGAGCTAAATGTCATTTTGGCGGGAGAAGGCGTTCTCTTTCTGGACGGGACGCGCTGCGCCGTCTCTCCGGGAGACCTGATTGTGATTCCGCCCAACACGCTCCACGCCGCCTATCCCCGGCAGGGCGGGACGCTGCACTACGACGCCTTTGTCTTTCACCCCTCCCTTTTGGGGACAGGTGGGGACCGGAGCGTCACTGACTGCATCAATCCGCTGCTCAGCGGCCGGCTGGCCGTACGGCGGCAGCTCACTCCGGAGCAGGAGGGGTACCCCGTGCTGCGGGACTGTGTCCGGCAGATCTTCTCCTGTGCCCGGGAGACATGGCCCGCGCCGATCTCCTGCTCAAGAGCGAGCTGCTGCGCCTGATCTACCTGCTAGAGGGGGATGCCGCCGCAGTACAGAGCCGCCGCCCAGAGGGCTCTGACGGTCACGCCATCCGCCCGGCCCTCTCCTATCTGGCGGAGCATTTCACGGAGACCGTCACGGTGGAGCAGCTCTCCGCCCGGTGCAATCTGAGCAAGAGCCATTTTATGTTCTGCTTCAAGCGTTCGACCGGCATGAGCGCGATGGAACACCTCTCCCAGCTCCGCATCCGCGCGGCCTGTGAGGCGCTCAGCGGCACCGGACGGAGTGTGGCCGAGATTGCCGCCGACTGCGGTTACAACAATCTCTCCAACTTCAACCGCCAGTTTAAGCGGCAGGTGGGCTGCAGTCCGGCCCAGTACCGCAAGGCGATCGCCCGGCCGGGCTGACGCGGCCGGGCGTCGGCAATCCCTCAAATCAGAAAACGCCCCGGATTCCGAAGAATCCGGGGCGTCTTCACATACGGCAGAAGGGACTCGAACCCCCGACCTTTTGGTTCGTAGCCAAACACTCTATCCAACTGAGCTACTGCCGCATACCCATCAGCGCTTCTCGCTGACAGCTCAATTATAATACCACAGCCAGTCTCAGATTGCAAGTGTTTTTTTCGCCTCAGCGGCAATTTTTTCTATGATCTCCGCCGGGTGGCGACAGGTGGGAAATTCCGCGCGCAGTGCCGGCGAGCCGGAGGCGACGACCCAGCTCTGCCCTGCCTCCAGCAGCATCGGGCGGTCGTTCAGGTTGTCCCCAAAGGCCGCTGTCTCCGCCGGGGTGATGCCGAGCAGCCGGCAGGCGGCCAGCAACCCCTGCCCTTTGTCCGACACGTTGAAGTCCACCCAGCGCTCCCCCGAGCGGGCAACTTTGACCCGTTCGCCCCAGCGGCGCTGAAAGCCCTCCAGCTTCTCCCCCACGCGGCCGCTCTCGTCGTAGCAGGCGACCTTGATGATCTCCCCCTCCAGGGCGTTGAGGTCCCGAATGACGCGGTATCGGTAGTTCCGGCGATCCAACTCATGGCACATGATCTCCCCCTTGGGCGCATAGACCCAGCACTGCTCATGGGTCTCCAGGATGGCGTCACAGGTGGGCAGCCGGTAAATATCCTCCGCGATGGCCAGGGCGTCCATGCGTTCCATGGGATTGGTATAGAGACACTCGTCCCCCCGGCAGATACATCCTCCGTTGAGCGAGATGATGAGCGTCCGGTCCAGGCCGCGAAAGACCTGTCGCAGGCTCGCGTGCTGCCGGCCGCTGGAGACGGCGAAGGCGATGCCGCAGCGCTCGAGCTGGATGATCAGGGCGCGCACTTCCTCCGGCAGCACGCTGGTCCCCTCCGGGACCAGCGTGCCGTCCAGGTCGGACAGAATCAGTTTGACCATATCCCTCTCTCCTCTCTTCCCGGCAGACTTCGTCCGGGACGGCAGGTCAAATCGCGGCGGCGTCAGACCTCAAAAGGAGGCATGTCCACCTCCTGGGCAAGCGCCTCCTGGTCGGCTGCCTCGCTCATGGCGCGGGCCTGATCCAGCGCGCTGGCCGCCTCACCGGTCTGGAATTTGCGCTCGGCCCATTCCTCCTTGCTCAGCAGCACCTTGCGCGGCTTGCTGCCCTCAAAAGGTCCAACGACTCCCTTCTCCTCCATCTGGTCCACCAGACGGGCGGCGCGGGAGTAGCCCAGCTTCAGCCGGCGCTGGAGCATGGAGACGGAGGCCATGCCGGTCTCCACCACCACGTCGATCGCCTCGTGCAGCATGGGGTCCCCGTCATCCGGCGCGGCGCCGCGCTCCGGGGCAGGCGGCTCCGCGGCAGCGGCGCCCTTTTTGCCCGACTTCTCGGCATTACGGGCGTTCTGCTCCACCTCCTGCATGACCGAGTCGTCGTAATCGCTCTCGCTGTTTTCCTTGATGAACTGGATGACGCAGCCCACCTCCTCGTCCGTGATCAGGCAGCCCTGCACGCGCTGGGGCTTGCCGGAGCCGAGCGGGAAGTAGAGCATATCCCCCTTGCCCACCAGCTTTTCCGCGCCCTGGGTGTCCAGAATGATGCGCGACTCCAGGCTGGAGGCGACGGCGAAGGCGATGCGGGAGGGGATGTTGGCCTTCATCAGGCCGGTGATGACGTCGGAAGAGGGGCGCTGCGTGGCGATGACCAGGTGCATGCCGGCAGCCCGGCCCATCTGTGCCAGACGGCAGATCGCCTCCTCCACCTCTTTCGCCGCCACCAGCATCAGGTCGGCCAGCTCGTCAATCACCACCACGATCTGGGGCAGCGGGGTCTCCCCCGCCTCCAGGGCCTCCGGGTCCTCCTCCAACTGTTGGTTATAGCTGGCCAGGTCACGCACATGGCGCTCGGAGAAGAGGCGGTAGCGCTTCATCATCTCGGTCACCGCCCACTGCAGAGCGCCGGCAGCCTTTTTCGGATCGGTGACGACGGGGATGAGCAGATGAGGGATGCCGTTATAGATGCCCAGCTCCACCATCTTGGGGTCCACCATGATCAGGCGCACCTGTTCCGGACTGGCCTTGTAGAGCAAGGAGATGATGAGCGAATTGGTGCACACCGACTTACCAGAGCCGGTCGTGCCGGCGATGAGCAGGTGGGGCAGGCGGGCGATATTGCCCACCACATTGCGCCCGGAAATGTCCTTGCCCACGGCAAAAGCGACGGAGGACGGGTTGTCCTGAAACTCAGGCGAGGCGATCACCTCGCGGATGGGCACCGGGGTGACAATGCGGTTCGGGACCTCTACCCCCACCACCGAGCTCTTGCCCGGGATGGGCGCGATGCGCACCGAGACCGCTCCGAGCGCCAGCGCCAGATCCCCGGCCAGATTGGTGACCTTGCTGAGCTTGACGCCGCGCTCCAGCTCCAGCTCATAGCGGGTGACCGACGGGCCGCGGACCACGTTGATGATGTGCGCGTCGATGCCGAAGGAGGAGATCGTGTCGTCCAGGCGCTCGCGCGTCTCGGCCAGCTCCCCCTGGGCCGCGTCCTGCGAGACGCCGCCCACGCTGCGCAGCAGCTCCACCGGCGGGCGGACATATTCCTCCGCGCGGCGCAGCCCCTCGTCCAGGTCGCGCGCCACCTCGGCGGCGGCCTCCTCGGCGGACGGCCCTTCCTCTTTCGCCGGGGACACAGGCGCGGGGGGCGGCGGTGCGGTGGCCTGTTTCCCATGGTCGCCCGGGACCTCTACCGGGATATCCCGGCCAAAGAACGACTCGAAGAAGCTGCCCCCAGTGCGCTCCTGGAAGAGGGGCTCCTCCTTCCCGCGCTCCGGCTTCTGGAAGACCGGCAGCGGCCCGGTCGAGGCGGCCGGCTCCGGCTGGCCGCTCTCCTGTGTCTTCTGCGGCGGCGTCTCCGGCTCCGCCCGGGTCGGGGCGGCGTCCACGGGGATATCAATCTCCGCGCGGCGCGTCCGCCGGGCAGGCGCAGGCCGGCGCGGCGGGAGAACGACCGGCTCCGGTTCGGGCGGGAGATCCTCTACCAGGTCATCCGCCTCCTCATCCCACTCCTGGGCGCGCCGCTCCCGGCGCCGCTCGCCCACGCCGGTCCAGAAGGCGGCAATGTCTGCCGGCGTCGTGCGGGTGAGGATGAAGTAGTCCAATGTCAACAGCGCCAGGCAGACCAGCGCGGCGCCGACCCAGGTCAGCGCCCAGACGAGCACCGCGGCCAGCGCGCCGCCGAGCACGCCTGCCGACTGCATCTGCAGGCCGGACTGCCAGAGGAGCGGGAACATCTCCGGCCCCACCGATGGGACGGCGCTGGGGCGGAAGGACTGGACCAGGGCCGCGAGCAGTGCCGGGGTGAGCAGCGCCGCCGTCGTGCGCAGGCGGACCGGCATGCCGCCGTGCAGGAGCTGCACCAATGCGGCGATGAGCAGCATAGGCGGTACGACCCAGTAGCCATAGCCGAACAGGCCGCGCTCGCACTCCACCAGCCAATCGATCAAGAGGGCATGCATGCTGTTAAAATAGCCGAAGGCGGAGAAGACCGCCAGCGCCAGCAGCACCAGCCCAAAGGCGATGCGGGGCCGGTAGTCGCGGCGGCGCTTGGCGTGTCCTCTGCCGCCGCCCTTGCGGGTGGAGGACTTGGAGGCCGAACGGGAGGACGCCGTCCTTTTCTGCCCGGAGCGGGAGGCGGCGCTGCGCCGGGAGGACGGCGCGGACGGCTTTGACCGGGAGGGGGAGGATTTCGATGTTTGACGTTTCTGTTTGGATGTAGCCATGTGTTCTCCTCTCCTCTGCGCGGCGGCTCTGCGCCGCACAGGGTACCACGTACGGCCGGCCAGGGCGCCGGCCGCGCCTCACCCAAATCGTCTGACTTGGATGAGTCTTACAGCACTGCCGAGAGGATGAGGGCGACGAGGCCCACGCCCCAGCAGTAATAGGCAAATTTGCCGAACTTTCCCTTGTCCGAGAGCTTCTTCACCACGCCGATGCAGAAGTAGCCGCTCATGGCCGCCACGCACACGCCGACTAGGTAGACCGGCATCATGGACCAGTCAATCCCCTGCTGTACCGCGTCGATCAGGGTGAGAATATTCGCCCCAAGCACGGCGGGCAGGCTGAGCAAAAAGGAGTAGCGCACGGCAAAATTCCGGTCCAGGCCCAGTAGCATCCCGGTGGCGATGGTGGTGCCGGAGCGGGAGAGGCCGGGCACCGTGGCCACCGCCTGGGACAGTCCGACGCCCACCGCCTCAAGCAGGGTCATCGTCCGGGCATTCTTACTGCCGCGGGCCATCCGGTCGGACCAGAACAGCAGAAACCCGGTGACGATCAGCGCGCCGCCGATAAACCAGGTATTGCTGTAAAGCGTCTCTACCTGATCCTGAATCGGCAGGACGAGAAACAGCGGCAGCGTGCCGACGATGAGCAGCAGGATCAGCCGCCGCAGCGACTGGGCCTGCGGCGTGGGGCGGGAAGAGCGGGCCCCGGCAACCTCGCGGCACATGGCGATAAACTCCAGCACCATGCCGCGGATATCCGACCAGTAGGCGATGCACACCGCCACCAGGGTGCCCAGATGGAGCAGCACGTCAAAGAATAGGCTGGTATTCTCTGCCGTGCGCAGGCCAAAAAAGTTCTGAATCAGAGACAGATGTCCCGAGCTGGAGATGGGCAGGAACTCAGCCACGCCCTGAATCAGCCCCAACAGGGCGGCAGTCAGGAAATTCAAGGGGTTTCCTCCTTTCCGGCACAGTCAGCGGGCCGTCAGGCCTCAAAGACTGCCTTCATGCAGCGGTAGG
Organism: Candidatus Onthomonas avicola; assembly: GCA_018710845.1. GTDB lineage: Bacteria > Bacillota > Clostridia > Oscillospirales > Oscillospiraceae > Onthomonas > Onthomonas avicola. The sequence continues at coordinate 26,582 of DVJB01000041.1, read as the reverse complement.
TCATATAGCAGTCCAGCTTGGCGGTCACCTCATAGGGCGAGTGCATCGCCAGCACCGGCGTGCCCGCGTCCAGGGTGTCAATGTTGCGGTTTGCCATATACAGGGCGATCGTGCCGCCGCCGCCCTCGTCCACCTTGCCGAGTTCCGCCATCTGCCAGATGACACCGGCCTGGTCGAGAATGCGGCGGACGCTGCCGACCAGCTCAGCCGCCGCGTCGGAGGAGCCGGACTTGCCGCGGGACCCGGTATACTTGCAAAGGCCCACGCCGCCGTTCAGGTAGGCGGCGTTATTGCGCTCATAGACCTCGGCAAAGTTGGGGTCATAGGCGGCCGTCACGTCCGCCGAGAGGCAGAAGGAGTTGGCAAAGCAGTCGCGCAGCGCGGCGCCCTGCGCCCGGCACAGCTCCTCCATAAAGCGGTCAAATGCCTGGGACTGCATGCCGGTCACCCCCATGGAGCCCACCTCTTCCTTGTCCACCAGCAGGGCCACGCAGGTCCGGCGCGGCGTGCCGAGGTCGAGCAGGGCGCGCAGGGCGGCGTAGGCGCACACGCGGTCGTCCTGGCCGTAGGCGCCGATCATGGAGCGGTCCAGCCCGACGTCCCCGGCCGGGAAGGCGGGGATGGCGCTCAGCTCGGCGGAGAGGAAGTCCGCCTCGGTGATGCCGTACTTCTCGTAGAGCACGTTCATCACCGCCAGTTTGACACGGTCCTTCCCGTCGTCGTCCGGATAGGGCCGCGAACCGGCCAGCAGGTTGAGCTGCTCACCCTCGATGCCCTGATAGAGCGGCTTTTTGGACTGCTTGTCGCCCAGGTGGGGCAGGAGGTCCGGAATGGTGAGCACCGGATCGCCCGGGTCACGGCCGATGGAGACCTCCACCCGCTTCCCGTCGGCGCACACGACGACGCCTACCAGCTCCAGCGGGATGGAGACCCACTGGTACTTGCGAATGCCGCCGTAGTAGTGCGTCTTGAGGGTGCACAGGCCGTCCTGCTCCACCAGCGGGGCGGGCTTGAGGTCGAGGCGTGGCGAGTCGATGTGCGCCGCGCCGATCACTGCGCCGCGCTCCAGCGGCTCTGTCCCGATGACAGCCAGCGTGAGCGCCTTGCCGCGGTTGACGGTGTAGATCTTGTCCCCCGCCGCGAGCGGCTGGCCGGGCACGAAGGGGCGAAAGCCCCTCTCCTCCGCCAGCGCCGCGGCCTGTGCGGCCCACTCGCGCTCGGTGCGCGCGGCGTTGAGAAACGCTTTGTAGCCGTCGCAGTACTCCTCCATCCGCTCCAGCTCACCGGGAGCGAGGCGGTCATATCCGCTGCTGCGGTCGAGCAGCAGCCGCTTGCGCAGTTCCTCCTGTTTCATCACAGATTTCCTCCTTTACGATCGCTCTGTCAGGCGCACAAACAGCTGCCGCGCCCGGCGGGCAAATGCCTCCTGGCCGTCATCATTGACCAGTGTATACTGACAGTGGCGCTCATACCACTCCGACGGGCGCTGGGACCTTACGCGCGCGCGGGCGTAGTCCTCCCCGATGCCGTCGCGGGCCATGATGCGCCGCACACGCGTCTCCTCCGGGGCGGTGACCGCCACCGTCGCCTGGCACAGCTCCCCCGCCCCTGACTCGATCAGGGCCACCGCGTCCACCGCCGCGCCGGGAAGCCCCTCGGCCGCCGCGCGGTCCAGTGCGCGCCGGAGCGCGGCGAGGATATGCCGGTGGGTGATCTCGTTCAGATCGGCGAGCGCCGCCGCGTCCTCCCAGACCAGGCGGCCGAGCGCCTTGCGGTCCAGCCCGTCCGGTCCCCAGAGTGCTGAGCCAAAGCGGTCCTTTAGCTCTTGCTGTAAGGTCAAATCACTTTGCAGTAATGCGTGATAGATTTTGTCGCAGTCCAGGACGCGAAAGCCCATCTCCTCCAGCACGCCGAGCGCGGTGGTCTTCCCGGCGCCGGTGGGGCCGGTGATGCCGATGACCGTCATGGCCCCTCCCCCTCCAGTTCGATCACATGAAAGCCCGCCGCCTTTTTCAGGCGGTTGGCCACCGCAAATCCGAGCCCGTCCGGATCGGGACACTGGGCAAAGATCTGCTGTACGCCGGTCTGGTCAAAAAAGCGCAGGTCGGAGAAGACGTGCCGCGCCTGCTCCCCCTTGTCCGATACCGGCCCGAGGGAGACCACCACCGACCAGGGAAACCGTTCCCGGTACTCCTCAAAGCAGATCACGCCGGTCTTCCCGTCCGCGCGCGCGGCGATGTAGGCGGCCGTCCGGTCCGGGTCGCCGGTGACGACGGTGACCGGGGCGTGGGGGGCGTAGTGGCGGTACTTCATGCCGGGGGCGCGGGGCCGCTCCCCCTCCCCCATCAGGCGCAGGACGGCGGGGTCGAGGTCGATCTCGCCGCAGACGGCGCGCAGGTCCTCCAGCGGCATCCCGCCCGGGCGCAGCAGGCGCGGCGGGGTGACGGTGAGGTCGAGAATGGTGGACTCCACCCCCACCGCGCACGGCCCGCCGTCCACCACGGCGGCGATCTTTCCGCCGACATCCTCCAGTACCTCGGCGGCCGTCGTACAGCTCGGGCGGCCGGAGGTATTGGCGGAGGGGGCGGCGATCGGATGGCCCGCCGCACGGATGATCGCCTCGGTCACCGGGTGGTCCGGGCAGCGCACTCCCACCGTGTCCAGGCCTCCGGTGGTCCGGTCGGGCACGCAGGGGTCGCGGCGGAGAATCATGGTGAGCGGACCCGGCCAGAAGCGTTCGGCCAGCCGCCAGGCGAGCTCCGGCACGTCGCGGCAATAGCGCGAGAGCCAGGAGAGGTCGTTGGGCACATGGATGATGAGGGGGTTATCCGACGGACGTCCCTTTGCCTCGTAGATGCCGGCGACTGCCGCGCCGTTGAGCGCGTCCGCGCCTAGGCCGTAGACTGTCTCGGTCGGGAGGGCGACCAGGGCCCCCTCCCGCAGCAGGGCGGCGGCGTGGGCGATCTCCTCCTCGTGTCCCGCGACACAGGGGATGGTCAGCAGCTCCGTCTTCATCGCCTCTCCCCTCCCCCATCGCCGCCGTGTTCGGCGAGCAGTTCGGCCTGATGGGCGGCGGCGAGGGCGTCCATCACCTCGTCCAGGTCGCCGTTTAAAATGTCGTCAATCCGGTAGAGCGTCAGGCCGATACGGTGATCGGTCACCCGCCCCTGCGGGACGTTATAGGTGCGGATGCGCTCATTTCGCATCCCGGCGCCCACCTGGCTGCGCCGCTCCTGTGCGACGCCGGCCTCCTGCTCGCGCACCTTCTCCTCCCAGAGGCGGGCGCGCAGAATCTGCATCGCCTTCTCCTTGTTCTGGAGCTGGCTGCGCTGGTCCTGACACTCCACCACGGTACCGGTGGGCAGGTGCGTGATGCGGATGGCAGAGGAGGTCTTGTTGATGTGCTGTCCGCCCGCGCCGGAGGAGCGGAAGGTGTCAATCCGCAGGTCTTTCCGGTCCAGGGCGAAGTCTACCTCGTCCAACTGCGGCAGGACGGCCACCGTGACGGTGGAGGTGTGGATTCTCCCGCCCGACTCCGTCTCCGGCACGCGCTGAACACGGTGAACGCCGCTCTCAAACTTCATTCGGGAGTAGGCACCGGGGGCGTCGATGGTGAAGATGATCTCCTTTACCCCGCCCAGCTCGGTGGGGTTGGACTGCGCCACCTCGATGGGCCAGCCCCGGCGGTCGGCGTACATGGAGTACATCCGGTAGAGACTGTGGGCAAAGAGCGCCGCCTCCTCCCCGCCGACGCCGGCGCGAATCTCGACAATGACGGGCTTGGCGTCATTCGGATCCTTCGGCAGCAGCAGGAGCTGGAGCTGCCGGTCCAGCTGAGCGAGCTGCTCGCGCGTCTCCAGCAGCTCCTCTCGCGCCAGCGCGCGCAGCTCGGCGTCCGGCTCGGAGAGCATGCTCTCCGCCTGCCGGGCCGCCTCCTCCGTCCGGCGGCGGGCGCGGTAGGTCTCCACCAGCTCCGCCAGCTCCGCGCTCTCGCGGTTGAGCCTGGCGACAAGCGCGGCGTCCGCGTAGGTCTCCGGCGCGGCCAGGCGGGCCTGAAGCGCGGAATAGCGCTGTTCCAGTTGTTCCAGTTTCTCCAGCATAGCAGCTCCTCAGTCCAAAAGGAAGGACTTCACCAGGGCCGGGGCCTCCCGGAGGTTGGAGTAGATGCGGGAGGGCCAGTCCGGCATAGGCGCGGCCACGGTGGAGCAGTCGATGCCGTACCGCCCGGCCAGCATCCGCACCCGCGCCAGGTGAAAGTCATTGGATACGATCGTCACATGGGGAGAGCCTTCCAGCCCGTGCTCGCGCAGGCGGGCCATGCTGAACTGGAGGTTCTCCACTGTGTTGGTGCTCTCATCCTCCCGGATGATCTGCCCGGCGGGGACCCCGTGCGCCTCCAGGTATTCGGCCATGCAGTCGGCCTCGGGCATGGGCTCGTCGTCCCCCTGTCCGCCGGAGACCACCACCAGCGGGGTGACCCCCTCCCCCTTCAGATCTTCCAGGTAGTCCAGCGCGGCGTCCAGCCGCCGCGCAAGGGCGGGGGAAGGCTCCTCCCCCCACAGCTTACAGCCCAGGATGATCACCGCCTCTGGCACGCCGTGCAGGTCGCTGCGGCTGCCGGCGAGGACGATGCCCTCCAGGGCCAGAAAGGCGGCCAGCGCCGCGGCGAAGAGGACCAATAAAACCCTTCCCACCCGGTTTATCCGTCTAACTGTTCGGACAGGCTTTCCCATCTGTCATACGCCTCCTGCAGCTGCCCCTCCAGCGCCTCCTGCTGTGCCGTGAGGTCGGAGAGCTTCTGATAGTCAGTGGCAAATTCCTCCATCTGGGCGGAGAGAGCCGCCTGCTCCTCCTCCAGCTTCTGAATCTGCCGCTCGAGGGCGCGCAGGTCTTTTTCCAGCTGCTTGGTCCCGCCCGCGGGCTTTTCACGGCGTGGCTTCTTCGGCTTGGCTGCTGCCGGCTTGAGGACGGAGCGCAGCTCCTCCTCCCGCTCTTTTTTGCGCTGCCAGTCGGCGTAAGTGCCGCGGAAATCGGTGATCTGTCCGTCCTCCAGCATCCAGAGGCGGGTGGCAAAGCGGTTGATAAAGTAGCGGTCGTGGGAGACGAAGAGCAGCGCGCCCTCATATCCCTCCACCGCCGACTCAATCCACTCGCGCGAGCGGATGTCCAGGTGGTTGGTCGGCTCGTCGAGGACGAGCAGGTTGATCCGCCGCGCCATGAGCTGGCACAGCTTCAGCCGGGAGAGCTCGCCGCCGGAGAGGGCGGAGACCGGCTTGAACACGTCCTCCCCGCGGAAGCGGAAGGCGGCCAGCCGGTCGCGCGCCTCCTGCGGGGCGCAGTTGTCCTCATAGAGCAGCGTCTCGTACAGGCTGCGCTCGGGGTGGTCAAAGCGGACGATCTGCGGCAGGTAGCCGGTGCGGACCGCCGGGCCGAAGCGGACCGTGCCGGTGTCCGGCCGCTCCTCGCCGAGCAGGATGTGCAGGAAGGTGGTCTTCCCCGTCCCGTTGTCCCCCAGCAGGGCGATGCGCTCGCCGCCGGTCACCTCGAGCGAAACGTCGCGGAAGAGAGACCGCTCTCCAAAGGACTTGGACAGGTGGGAGACGGTAAAGAGCATGTCGCCCTGAAACTCCCGCTCGCCAAAGCCCACGGTCATCGCCTTTTCCGGGCCGATGGGCTTCTCCTGGGTGCGAATCCGCTCGATGCGCTTTTCCATGGAGAACACCCGCTTGTAGGTCTTATCCATCCCCTTGAAGGCCCACATCCGCATCTTCTCGGCGGCCTCCTCCAGCTGGGCGATCTTGGCCTGCTCCTTCTGGTACTGTTTCAGCTGCTCCTGGTAGCGCCGCTCCTGCTCGGCGGCGTAGAAGGTGTAGCTGCCGGCGTAAAACTCCGCCCGGCCGCGTCGGATCTCCACAATCCGGCGCACCACCCGGTCGAGGAAATAGCGGTCATGCGAGATGGTGAGGACGGTCCCCTTGAACTGGTCCAGGTAATCCTCCAGCCACTCCACCGCGTGCAGGTCGAGGTGGTTGGTCGGCTCGTCGAGCAGGAGGATGTCGGTGTCCTCCAGGATGAGACGGGCAAGGTTGACGCGCGTCTTTTCCCCGCCGGAGAGGAGGTCAAACTCCCGCGCGCGCATCTCGGCCGGGATGTCCAGGCCGTTGCACACCTTGGCCAGGCGGATGGCGCTGTCATAGCCACCGGCGGCGTCATAGCGGGCGGTCAGGCGGTCATAGCGCTCCATCGTCTCCCGCCCCGCGCCGGGCTCCGCCATGGCGGCGGTCAGCTCCTCCAGCTCCCGCTCCATCGCGTGCAGGGGGGCGAAGGCGGTGTCGAGCACCTGCTCCACCGTCCAGCCTGCGGGGTAATGGGGAATCTGGGAGATCAGGCCCAGCTTCTTTCCCGGGGCGATGATCACCTCGCCCTCGTCATAGTCATATTCGCCGGTGAGGATTTTAAATAAGGTGGTCTTTCCGCAGCCGTTTGGGCCGAGGATGCCCACCCGCTCGCCCGAGTCCACCTGAAAGGTGAGCCCGTCGAGCAGGTTCTCCCCGATCTCAAAGGACTTGACCAGATTATGGATTGCGATATCTATCATATTCTCCTGTACGCACTCCTCCGGCCGGCGGACGGGCGGCTCAGACGCTTCCGGCCAGCCGCCTTAAAAATTCCACCAGCTCTTCAAACTTCATGCCCCGGCTGGCCTTGCACAGGAAGACGGCGCCCGGCCGGATCACCTGCTCCAGGACCACCTTGGCCTCCTCCTTATTGGGACGGGCATAGACCTCCGCGAGGCCGGCGCTCTGCGCGCCCTGGGCGATGTGCTCGCCCAGCTCACCCACGGTGACCAGGCAGTCAATGCCGGAGCGGCCGATAAACTGCCCCACGCTCTCGTGCAGGGCCGGGCCGAGGTCGCCCAGCTCGAGCATATCGCCCAGCACTGCCACACGGTAGCTGCCGGGGTAGTTGGCCAGCACGTCCACCGCCGCGCGCATGGACTGGGGGTTGGCGTTGTAGGTGTCATTCAAAATGGTAATGCCGTCGCGGCAGCGAACGATGTCCATCCGCATCCGGGTGGGGGCAAAGGCCTCGATGCCGCGCGCGATCTCCGCGCAGGTCAGGCCGAACCCCTCGCCCACCGCGGCCGCCGTCAGCGCGGGGTAGAGCAGGTGGCGGCCCGGGCAGTGAATGGTCGCCTCCAGCGGACCGGCCGGCGTCTCGGCCCGCAGCCGCATGCAGTCGTGCCCCGTCTCATAGATCTCGGTGCAGCGGAAGGCACAGCCCTCCCGCTCGCCGTACCAGGTGATGGGATGGATGAGCACGCCGTTCAGCTTGGCCAGCAGCGCGTCGTCCCCGTTGAGCACAGCCACGCCGCCCGGCTTGAGTCCGTTGAAGATCTCCGCCTTGGCGCGCAGGGTGTTCTCCCGGCTGCCGAGGTTTTCGATATGTGCGTCCCCGATGTTGGTGATGATGGCCACGTCCGGCTGGACAATGCGGGTGAGATAGTCGATCTCGCCCATGTGGTTCATCCCCATCTCCACCACGGCCACCTGATGCTCCCGGGTGAGGCCGAAGAGCGTCTTGGGCACACCGATATTATTATTATAGTTGCCCTGCGTCTTGAGCACGCGGTACTTCTGGGAGAGGACAGAGGCGATCATGTCCTTTGTGGTGGTCTTGCCCACGCTGCCGGTGACGCCCACCACCTGGATGTCAAACTTCTCCCGGTAGAACTTCGCCAGCGCGCCGAGGGCGAGGGTGGTGTCCTGCACGCGGATATAGAATCGGTCCGCACGGCACTCCGCGGCGGGCAGGGCATGGTCGGTCAGGCAGCCGAGCGCCCCGGCATCCAGCGCCTGACGGATATAGCTGTGCCCGTCAAAGTTCTCCCCCACCAGCGGGACAAAGAGGGAGCCGGGCTGAATGTGGCGGCTGTCGGTGTCCACGGCGGCGACCGTCTCCTCCCCGTCAAAGCGGTCGAGCAGGCGGCCTCCGGTGGCGCGGAGAATCTCCGATACGCTGATTGGCTCCATCTCACTTCTCTCCTCTGATGCGCAGCGACTGCTCCAGAATAATCTCGCACAGCCGGCCGTAGTCGATGCCGACGGCGGCCGCCTCCTGCGGGACCAGGCTGGTGGGCGTCATGCCCGGCAGGGTGTTGATCTCCAAAAACCACGGCGTGCCGTCCGGCGTGACGATGAAGTCCGCCCGCGCGTAGACCGCCAGGCCGATCGTCCGGAAGACGGTCTCCGTCGCCTGGGCCAGGCGCGCCTCCCACTCCGGGGGGATGGGCGCAGGGGTGATCTCCTCCGCCGCGCCCGGCTGATACTTGTTCTCATAGTCGTAAAAGCCATGCTTGGGGATAATCTCGATGGACGGCAGGGCGCGATCCACGAGGTATCCGACCTGAATCTCGCGCCCCTCGATGTACTGCTCGAGCACGACGCGGCCGCCGTAGCGCAGACAGCCGGTGAGCGCCACGGCCAATTCCTCCCGCGTGCGGGCGATGGTTACGCCGATGGAGGAGCCGGAGGCCAGCGGCTTGACGACAACGGGCAGCGCCGTCTCCTCCACGAGGGCGGGGATATCGTCCGGGGCGTAGTCCGCCTTGCGCCAGGCGGGCGTCTGTACGCCGGTACCGGCAACCATGCGCTTGGTCAGGTCCTTATCCATCGCAATCGCGCTCGGGAAGGACCCGGAGCCGGTGTAGGGAATTCCCAGCAGGTCCAGCGCCGCCTGCAGTCGGCCGTCCTCCCCGCAGTCGCCGTGCAGGGCGAGATAGGCCACGTCCGCCGTCCGGCACAGCTCCAGCACGCCGGGGCCGAAGACCGACCGGCTGCGGTCCCGCCGCGCGGCGCGGACGGTCGCCAAGTCGGGCGCGGCGGGCGGCACCCGCCGCCACTGCTCGGGCACCGGGGCGTCATAGAGCGCCTCCGGTCCCTCGACGTCTCTGCCCTCCAGGCCGAAAAACAGGTCCACCAGCGCCACCCGATGGCCGCGCGCGCGCAGGGCCTCGGTCACCATCACGCCGGAGGACAACGACACATTGCGCTCTCCTGACAGCCCGCCGGCAAGCACCACGATTTTCATCACAGGAACACTCTCCTTCAACTGGCGCATCCGTCTCCCGCCGCTTGGAAAACCCGGGTTGGATGGCACAATCATACAGTTTAGAGTATAGCACACCCGCGCGCGCGGAACAAGTCGCAATTCGTGCAGAAACCCCCCGCTTCCACCGGGAAAATGGTCAGAACTGTCAACGCCGCCCCGTGCGGCCGTCTTTCCGCCGCGCGGCGGACGGTCCGGGGCGTCTGTCCGCCGCCGTGCAGGCCGCATGGTGTGCCGCTGCACAGCAGAGGACCTCCGCTTTGGTGAGTATCCCCAGAAATGAAGGCCACACAGAATTGCAATTCATTTTTTTGCCGTTTTTGCCCAAATCCACTTGCCATTTTGCAAGATGGGCAGTATACTGAAACACGCAGGACTATGACAATGCTTTACGGGAGGTAATTGATTTGAAACCCATCTCTTCCATCGCCGCAAATGTACAGGCTTCCACCACGATGGCGCTCGACAGTCTCTATAAGGAGATGAAGGCCAACGGCGTGGACGTGCTCGGCTTTGCCGCCGGGGAACCCGACTTCCCCACACCGGACCACATCAAATATGCCGGCATCGACGCCATTGTGAACAACCAGACGACCTATACGCCCCCCTCCGGCACGGTGACACTGAAGAAGGCCGTCTGCAAGCGGATGAAGGAAGATCTGGGTCTGGACTACACGCCCGCGCAGATCGTCTGCACCTCCGGCGCCAAGCACTGCGTCTATATCGCGCTGCGCGTGCTTATCAATCCGGGCGACGAGGTCGTGCTGCCCGCCCCGTACTGGGTCAGCTATGCCGAGCTGATCCGGATGGTGGGCGGCGTGCCGGTCTCGGTCGTCGCCGGCGAGGCGGAGGACTTCAAGCTCACCGCCCAGCGCCTGGAGGCCGCCATCACGCCCAAGACCAAGGCCATCATCCTTAACAACCCCTCCAACCCCACCGGTATGCTCTACAGCCGGGAGGAGCTGACCGCGCTGGCAGAGGTGGCGGTACGCCACGACCTGTATATCGTCTCCGACGAGATCTACTACCAGCTCGTCTATGACGGAAACGAGTTTGTCTCCGTCGCCTCCCTGGGCGAGGAGGTCAAAAAACGCACCCTCCTCATCAACGGCGTCTCCAAGAGCTACGCCATGACGGGCTGGCGCCTGGGCTTTATCGCCTGCGAGGCGAACATCGCCAAGGTCGCCTCCAACTACCTCAGCCACTCCACCGGCAACCCCTGCTCCATCTCGCAGGCCGCCGCGGCCGCGGCCCTGTCCGGCCCGCAGGAGACGGTGGAGAGCATGCGCCGCGCGTTTGAGGAGCGCCGGAACTATATGGTCCAGCGCATCAACGCCATCCCCGGCGTGAGCTGCATCCAGCCGGAGGGCGCGTTCTATGTGATGATGAACATCTCCGAGCTGATCGGCAAGACCCTGCACGGGACGCTCATCCGCAACGCCGATGACTTCGGCGACGTGTTCCTGCGCGAGGGCCTGGTGTGCATCGTGCCGTGCACCGGCTTTGGCATCGACGGTTTCCTGCGCTGGAGCTACGCCACCTCCATGGAGAACATCGTCAAGGGGATGGACCGGCTGGAGAAGTTCCTCTCCGAGTAAGGGGCCCGATCGGGAAATACGCCAACGATCAAGAGGACTGCTGCCTGACGCAGCAGTCCTCTTCAGAGTGTCAAAAAAGTTCTCACCGAGTTTGGCTTGAAGAGCCAAATAGAGTTTAATTTATTTTTGGCACGGGCATGTACCCCCCAGGGGGCCTTCTCTCGCCCCTGCGGGGCGATTCACCTTGACCGGGCCAAAAATACTGATAGTCCGGCAAGTGTGCGGATTTTTGGAACAAAAATCCGTGCGCGCAGTCGGACTGCAAACTCGCGCAAATGCTTGCATTTGCGCGAAAGGCTGTCAAAAACGCTTTTTTGACAGCCTCCAAGAGGACTGCTGCCTGACGCAGCAGTCCTCTTTTATTGCAGTATGGCATCGCCGCTGCGGCGCGTTCCCAGCCGCTCAGCGCTGGAAGAGGAATTCACTCAGCTCGAGCAGGCAGCGTCCCCGCAGCGGCTCTCCCAGCCACCCGCTGTAATCTGTTTCGGCGCGCAGGTAGAGGGCATGCCGCCCCTCCACGGGGGCCAGCCCGGCGCGCAGCAGCGCGTCGTCCGCGCCGAACGGGACAGCGGCGATCTCCGGCCCGTCCGGCCGGTCCAAGCAAACATGCAGCGTGCCCCGGCAGCCACAGCCGCGCACACGCAGGAGCAGCGTCATCCGGCTGTCCGAACCGCAGCCGAAGTCAAAGTATTTCCAGCCCATCACGCAGCCGTCGGTGATCTGGGTAATCACGCGCACAAACGGATTGTGCTCCGTGATAAAGCACCCGCCGGTGAGATAGCAGGCCGTGTCCGCCGGTGTGGGGCGGTAGGGATTGAGCGCCTCCTCAAAGCCGAGCGAGGTCATCTCCACCTGCGGGATGGTCCCGTCCGGAAGAATTTCGATGCGCTCCACACAGCCCCGGCGAGAGGTGATGGTCCCGTTGGTCATCCGGTGGTAGAAGACATACCACTGATTGCCGATCCGGCAGATCGAGCCGTGGTTATTGCCCGCGGGGTAGTCAATGCCGTTGTCGATGATGGTGCCGCGGTAGGTGAACGGGCCGCACGGGCTCTCGCTGGTGGCGTAGTCCAGACAGCTGCCGCGCTTGGGCGAGTAAATTAGGTAATAGAGATCCCCGCATTTGCGCGGCGAGCAGGCCTCAAAGAAGCAAAACGGCTCCTCCGCCGGCAAAATGTCCTCGCGATAGGTGCCGTCGAGCACCTCATACATCCGCTTCGGGTCCAGCTCCGCCATATAGGAGCGCAGATAGCCGCAGTAGAGATAGACCCGCCCGTCATCGTCCACCAGCACACCGGGGTCGATAAAGGTGCCGTTGTCGTATTGGTTCTCAATGCGATAGACGTATTGGCTCAGCAGCGTAAACGGTCCCTCCGGGCGGTCGCTCACCGCGACGCAGCCCTTGCGATCTACAATATAGGCATACAGATAGTATTTTCCGTCCTTTTCCACCACATCGGGGGCAAACAGGGCGCGGTCCGTCCAGTCCACGTCCGCCGGATGGCCGTCCGTGTCTCGCGTACTGAAGGAGACCCCGTGGCAGGTCCAGTCACTCGGCCGGTCCACCGGCGCGGACCATACCTTGAGGCAGTGGTCGCAGAAGCTGTCAGAGCCGGGGCGGTCGTGCGAACCGTAGATGTAGATCCGGTCCCCGAACACGCGCGGCTCCCCGTCCGGGATATACTCCCAGGCGGGCAGATAGGGATTTGGCATAATGGTACCTCCTCTTGATTTTCTCTGTCCCATCGGGCGCGGGTCATCCCGCCCCTGTGTAGTCCTTCCAGCGGGAGACCGCCTGTATGACCGGTGCCAGCGTGTCCGGGTCCACAAAGCTGACTTTCTGCTGATAGGTCTCCACCATCGCCCTCGTCTCGGCGTTCCACTGCTCCGGCGGTGCCCGCTTCACCTGCAGATAGAGCAGGCGCATCATCGTCCGGTGCACCGGGTTCAGCCTGGCATAGTCAATTCCGCCCCGCAGGTGAAAAAACTGTGCCCGGCCGAAGCTCTCCGGGGAGAGCTGCCTGTGCAGCGCCGTGCGGATGTTGCGCACATTCTCCTCCTCCGCGGGGTCGGCCAGTCCGACGGTCACGACGATCAGCCGCTCGGCCGCCCGCGCCGGCAGACGCCGTACGGTCTTGGCCAGGCCCAGCACCCCGCCGGCATAGAGGCCGCCCAGATAGACCACCCCGTCGCAGCCGTCAAGGGTTCCGGCCCTCCGGTGGTCCAGGCAGGGCAGACCGGTGCGCTCCGAGAGCGCCTGCGCGTACTGCCGGGTCGTCCCATAGCAGCTTCCGTATAAGATCACAGGCGGCATCAGGTTCTCCTCCTTCTGTCAGAGATAGCCGTACAGGCCGCGGACACTCACCTCTCCGGAGGTGACGGTCCGCTCCGTCCCGTCCTCCAGACGAACCACCAGGCCGAAGCGATCATCCACCGCCAGGGCAAGGCCGCGCTCTTCCCGGCCGGCGGTCAGAATCCTCACCGCGCGGCCCACCGTCAGGCAGTCAGCGCGGTAGCGTTCCAGATAGCGCGCCCGGTCCCCCGCCTGCCAGCGCTCATACATCTCATCCAGCGCGTTGAGCAGACAGGCGGCCAGCCGGCCTCGCGCGACCGGCTGCCCGGTGGCCTCGCGGATAGAGCCGGCGATCTCCCGCAGCTCCTCCGGCCAGTCCTCCGCGCGCTGGTTGGCGTTGACCCCGATGCCGGTGACCAGGTATTGCAGCGCGCCGCTCTCCCCCTCGATCCCCATCTCGGTCAGGATGCCGCAGATCTTGCGTCCGCCAAGGACGAGGTCGTTCGTCCACTTGATCTGCGGGCGGACGCCGGCTGCGGCCTCGATCCCGTCGCAGACCGCCACGGCGACATAGGCCGTCAGATTGACCGCCTCCTCCGGCGGCACCTGGGGTCGCAGCAGAACGGAGAGATAGACCCCCTCCCCCGGCGCGGAGCGAAAGCCCCGCCCCAGCCGGCCCCGGCCGCCGGTCTGGCAGTCCGCCAGCGCCGCCGTGCCGTCCGGCAGGCCATTTGCCGCCTCGCGCTTGAGATAGCTGTTGGTGGAGTCGATCGTGTCAAAGACCCGCAGCTCGCGGCCAATGCGCCTACCGGTGAGGTAAGGCCGGACCTCCCCCTCCGAGAGCCGGTCGGGAGAGACGCGCAGGCAGTATCCGCGGTTGGTCGCCGAGTCGATCTGATATCCCTCCTGGCGCAGGGCGTCAATCGCCTTCCAGACCGCCGCCCGGCTGATGCCGAGCTGCCGGCTCATCTCCGCGCCGGAGAGATAGCCCTCACTCCGCTTGAGCAGAGCCAGAATCTCCTCCTTGCTCATACGTCATCCTCTTTTCGGCTGTGATGTCTTCTCCGTCAGTATAACAGAAAACCGCCGCCGTGAAAACGGCGGCGGCAAATATTTCCCGGGTCATTCCTCCGGAATGGTGATGTAGAGTCCCAGTGCGCCGTCTGAGAGGCTGACTGAGACGGTCACACCCTCCCGGGTCAGCAATGTCCCGCCGGCGTCCGCCTCATGCTCGGAGCGCACCGCCTGAAAGCCCGCCGCTTCCAGCGCCTGAAGATATGCCTCGCCCTCCTCCCGCGTGATGTCGCGCAGAAAGACCGCATAGAAATCCGGGGAGAGGAGCGCATAATCCGGTGTCCCAGACTCCGGGCGGGGAATTGCGGCAGTGTAGCTGTTCTCCGGCCAGGCGGAGAGAGACTCCCGCACGGGAAGCGCAGACGCCTCTCCCTCACCGGCGGCACAGGCCGTCAGGAGCAGCAGCGCGAGCAGGGCCGCCAGCAGTCGGGCCACGGGTTGTCTCCTCATCCCGCACCTCCCCGACGTCTCCAGGCCGCATGCAGAAAGAGACCGGCGGTCAGCAGAACCGCCAGCACAGCGGCTGCGGTCAGCAGCCAGGGCTGCCAGGCGAGGCCCTCCACCAAGATCTCGGTCGGACCATCCGCCGCCCCGATTGCGCCCTCCGGCGGGCGGGCGTCCCAGACGGCATACCAATAGAGCGCGGCGGCCGCGGCCAGAGCCGCGCTCAGCGCCGTCATCCCCCAGCACCTCGCGGGAAAACGAGCCTGCTCCGGCGCGGCGGCGATGGGACCGGCCAGCGTCTCCAGCGGTACGCCAAAGAGCTCGCTCAGGGCGATCAGGTTGGCCGTGCTCGGGCGCGCGGCGCCGCTCTCCCACTTCGTGACCGCCTGCCGGGAGAGGCCCATCCGCTCGGCCAGCGCCTCCTGTGACCACCCGCGCTCCGTGCGCAGGGCGCGAATCCGCGCGCCAAGGGCGTCCGGCTCCTGTCTGCGCTGTGTTGTCTGAGGCATCTGTGTCATCTCCCGTTCCAATCCGTAGTGGCTTGATCATACCCGATGGGAACAGGTTTGTCCAGCAACTGGGCGGCTACCGCCGTGGCAACTTTTGGTTGCGCCGGCAAAATGTACTCCGCTCACTCCCCCATCCGCGCGATCGCGTCGAGCAGGGCGGGGACCATCTGCTTTTTTCGGCTGAGCATGCCGGGCAAGCGGACGCTGTGATCCCCCGGCCGGACGGAAAAGGCCGCCTGCAGCAGCGCCTGCGTCCCCGCGCCGGCAAAGAGCAGCTCGGTGGACTCGTCGAGAATATTCGTCAGCATAAAGAGCACCATATCCAGCTTCCCGCTCTCCCGGGCGCGGAGCAGGCAGGGATAGAGGCGCTCGCCGAGCTCCTCCAGCTCCTCCGGGCTGACAGAGCTGACCTGGCCGATGCCGAAGTCCACGTCTTCATAGTGAAACTGTTTGAAGTCGGCCCAGAAGATCTCCTCCGGCGTCCGGTCGGACAGGCGGCTGCCGGCGCGGAACATCGCCAGCGCCAGCTCCTCCGGGTTCAGCCCGGTCCTCTCCGCCAGCGTCTGCGCCGCGCGGCGGTCCGCCTGCGTGCAGGTGGGGGAGCGAAAGAGCAGTGTGTCGGACAAAATCGCCGCCAGCAGCAGGGAGGCCACCGTCTCCGGCAGCTCTACCGCGTGCTCCTGATACATCTGCGCGATGATGGTGGCCGTGCTCCCGAGGGGCTGGTTGCGAAAGAGGACGGGCTGGATGGTCTCCAGATTGCCCAGGCGGTGATGGTCGATGATCTCCAAAATCTCCGCCGAGCCAATGCCGTCCACCGCCTGCGCGCGCTCGTTGTGATCCACCAGTACAACCTGCTGCGGCTGCAAGTCGAGCAGGTCCCGGCGGCTGACCAGGCCGAGGTAGCCCCCCTCCTCGTCCAGCACGGGGAAATAGCGGTGCCTGCGCCGGGCCATGACCGTCTTGAGCTCGCTCACGGGGTCATCCGCGTCAAAGGTGACGAGCCCCTCCGTGCGCATCACATGGCGGACGGGGATAGCCTGGTTAATCAGCCGGGAGACGGTATAGATGTCATACGGCGTGACCAGGACCGCGCAGCCCGTCCGCCGCGCCAGGCACAGCACGTCCTCCTCCACCGGCGCGGCCTGCGTGACGATCAGGCAGTCCGCGCCCGCCTCGATGGCGGCGCGCTGCGTCTCGGCGCGGCCCCCGGTCAGCACCAGGTCGCCCGGCGCGATCTGCCGGGCCGGGCGCTCCGGCCGGTCGGAGGCCACCGCCACGCTGCCGCGGCAGACGCGGGCGGTGAGGTCGCCTGTCAACAGCTCGGCCCCCAGCGTCCGGACCAGATTGGCGTACGGCGTCTCCGCGCGCGAGAGGGTGCTGCGCTCGTGATCGGCCAGGTAGGAGCGGGCGATGTCGTCCAGGCTGACAATGCCCGCCAGCCGCCGGCGGTGGAGGACGGGCAGGGTGTCCACCCCCTCCGCCTGCATCCGCTCCCAGGCCTGCAGCAGGCTCGCCTCCGGCTCCAGGCCGGGGGCGCGGCTCATGCGGATATCCTCCGCCCGCGGCTCAAGCGACTCGAGCAGCGGCGGGGCGGGGACCTGAAAGCGCGAGAGGACGTACGTCGTCTCGCTGTTGAGCCCCCCCGCCCGCCGCGCCTCGTGGGGCTGTCCGGTGAGCGCCTGGCGCAGATGGGCGTAGGCGATGGCCGAGCAGATGGAGTCAGTATCCGGGTTTTTATGTCCGATCACATAGACAGGGCGCATGCTCTCCTCCTCCCCGCCGGGCTCAGGGGCGCGAGTCCTTGTTCGTCGGGTCGCGCATCTTGACGTATTCGTGTTTTTCCGGATCGACATAGTCCAGATGGACGTAGTCATTTGTGTCCAGCGACAGCTCCTTTTTGCGCAGCTTGCCGTTGATGATCTCCGAGACGATGGAGCTGATGACTGCGTAGAGGGGCACACCGATGATCATGCCGACAAAGCCGAACAGTCCGCCAAAGAAGATGATCGCAAACAGCACGCCGAAGGCGCTGATCCCGGTAGCGTTGCCCAGAATCCGCGGCACCATGATATTGCCGTCAAACTGCTGGAGCGCCAGAATAAAGATGGCGAAATAGATGCACTTGATGGGATCGGTCAGCAGGATCAGAATTCCGCTGGGGATCGCGCCCAGGAAGGGGCCGAAGAAGGGGATGACGTTGGTCACCCCGACGACGACGCTGATGAGCGCGGCATAGGGAATGCGCAGCAGGCTGGTCCCCAGGAAGCAGATGATGCCCACAAAAAGCGCGTCAATGATCTGTCCGCGGATAAAGCCGCCGAAAATCTGATGGATATAGCGCAGGCGGAGCATTGCCTCGTTGCCGCGGCTGGCCCCCAGGACGGCATAGAGCAGCTTTTTCGCCACCGCCATGTGCATGTTCTTTCCCGCCAGCAGATATGCGGCGATAATAAAACCGAGCACCAGGTTCTTCACCGCCTGCACGGCGACCACGACGCCCTGCACAACGTTGCCGAGGACGGTGTTCACACTGCCCCGCATCAGCTCGGAGAAGTTCTCCAGGTTGGGCAGCAGGTCTGTCGTCACCCAGTTCTGCAGGAGGGTGGAGAGATTGGCAAACGCGTCCTGAATCATCTCCCCATAGAAGGGATAGTCCTCCGCCAGGCCGTTGATCCACTGGTTGATCTGCTCGACATAGCCGGGCATGGCGTTGACCACCCGCATAATGCTGGAGACCAGCTGCGGCACCACCAGCGCCACCACCCCGCCGATCAGCGCCAGCGCCGCCAGAATGGACAGCAGCACAGAGCAGACGCGGGCCAGGCGTACAGAGCGTTTGGCATCCAGACGCAGGGAAAACAGATGATCCAGGTTCCGGCAGAGCAGATTGTACAGCGGCGCGAGCAGATAGGCGATCACCGCGCCGATCAAAAACGGCATCAGGATATCAATCAGCTGCACAATGATATCCCGGATGACCCGAATCTCGTAAAAGAGGAAGAAGAGCAGGATGCTCGCGGCGATGACGGAAAAGGCGGTCAATCCCATCGCGACGTATCGGTTCATTTTCCGATCCTTCATGGCAATCACCCCCGTATACGCGTCCCGTCCTCAGACGGACAGTTCCACCGTTTCGCCGTCCAATGCGGCGGCGTAACGCTCCAGCACGGGCGCGACCTCCCCGCGCAGGAACTCGGTCACCTGGTCCGGGCTGCGTCCGATGTAGCGGCTCGGCTCCAGATGGGCGGTCAGCTCCTCCTTTGTCATCCCGAAGAGAGGGTCTGCCGCGATCAGGTCGATCAGGTTGTTGGCCAGGCCGCGCTCTTTGACGTTTTGACCCGCCTCGAGCGAGTGGACGCGGATGCGCTCGTGGAGCTGCTGGCGGTCGCCGCCGCGCAGCACCGCGTCCATCAGGATGTTCTCGCTGGCCATAAAGGGCAGCTCTTCCAGAATATGCTTCTCAATTACCTTCTCATGCACCACCAGCCCGGAGGTCACGTTCTGGCAGATCAGCAGTACCGCGTCGGCGGCCAGGAACGCCTCCGGCACGGACAGTCGCTTGTTGGCCGAGTCGTCCAGCGTGCGCTCAAACCACTGGGTGGCAGCGGTGATCGCGGGGTTCATCGTGTCGCTGAGGATATAGCGGCTCAGGCCGCAGATGCGCTCCGAGCGCATCGGGTTGCGCTTGTAGGGCATGGCGGACGAGCCGATCTGCTTCTTCTCAAACGGCTCCTCCACCTCCTTCAGGTGGCTGAGCAGGCGCAGGTCGGTGGCGAATTTAGTGGCGGACTGAGCGATGCCGCCGAGCACATTGAGGACAAAGGAGTCCATCTTGCGGCTGTAGGTCTGGCCGGAGACGGGCACGACGCCGTCAAAGCCCATCTCGGCGGCGATCTTCTCCTCCATGGCGCGGATCTTCTCCTGGTCGCCGTCAAAGAGCTCCATAAAGCTCGCCTGTGTGCCGGTGGTGCCCTTGCTGCCAAGGAGCTTGAGGGTAGACAGGCGGTACTCCACCTCATGCAGGTCCATCAGAAAATCGTTCATCCAGAGCGTGGCGCGCTTGCCCACCGTGGTGAGCTGCGCGGCCTGGAAATGCGTGAAGCCGAGCGTCGGGGTCGCCTTATACCGGTCGGCAAAGCGGGCGAGGTTGGAGAGCACCCGCACCAGCTCGTCCCGGATGAGTTCCAGGGCCTCGCGCATGAGGATGATGTCGGTGTTGTCCCCCACATAGCAGCTTGTCGCGCCCAGGTGGATGATCGGCCGGGCCTTGGGGCACTGGTCGCCCCAGGCGTGGATATGGGCCATCACGTCGTGGCGCAGCTCGCGCTCATAGCGGGCCGCCGCGGCAAAGTCAACGTTGTCCACATTGGCCTCCATCTCGTCGATCTGCTCCTGGGTGATGGGCAGACCCAGCTCCATCTCCGCGCGGGCCAGGGCAATCCACAGCCGCCGCCAGGTGGTGAACTTCTTGATGGGGGAAAAAATGTACTGCATCCGGTCGCTGGCATAGCGGCTGGACAGGGGGCTTTCATAGCGGTCATTCATGGGCGTCTACCTCGATTTTCTACAGAATGGTCCCGCCCGCAGCGGGAAACGGGGCCGTTTGGCTCGTACTGGTATATTATACCACACGACAGGCAGCTTGAAAATGCGCCCGCCCCTTCTTTCGAAAAAATTAACCTGTTTTCAAGAAAACGGAAAGATTTCGCGGGCCATTGCCGCACGGCTCAGGCCGCCTCGTCCGCCGCAGCGCCGTCCGCCGCTCCGGCCAGCGCCGCCTCCCAGGCCGTCTGCTCCGGCCAGCCGGCGGTGTCAAAGCTCCGGCGGATGCAGTCAAAGTAGTAGCTCAACTTCTCCTGTGCATGCTCGCCGGAGAAAAACTCCCCCGCTCCCGCATAATACCCAGCCAGCAGGTACTCCATCAGCCGCGCGCGGTCCTCGGTCGGGTAGGTGGTGGAATAGGGGTCGATAAAGTACGCGTTTTCCAGGTCGCCCAGGTAGTAGGAGGAGCTCCAGGTGGTGTAGGTGGTGTCCCCCGTCCACTCGTAGCTCTCCCCGTTCTCGTCGATGTAGCTGTAATAGTAGTCAAACCCCTCCGGGTTCATGGCGTTCCAGGTCTCCTCGTCCAGCGCATCGGAGGCCCAGAGAAAGCTGTCGAGCACGTGGTTCAGCTCGTGCACCACGTCCTGTACGCGCAGGTATTCCAGATTGAACGCGATCATCTGCACATCCCCCCTCGGGCAGGCGATGCCGCCGGGGTTGTCAATGTTCTGGTCGGGATAAATGGGGGTCAGGGTGCCGGTCAGATAGAGGCAGATGGCCCGGTTGGCCTCATGGCAGAGCTGTTCCAGATAGCTGGGCGGATAGAGGGAGAGCGCCTCCTCCAGCGTGTCCAGGGCGTCCGACATCATCTGCTCGTCCGTGCAGGCGCTGGTGGTGTAGTCCGGGAAGGTGACGACGGCGTTCTCCCCCAGATAGATGCGTACGCCGTAGGTCTCCTCCAGTTCGGCCGCCCGGACAGACAGCGCGCCGTAGTCCACCGTCTCCGGCGGGGTGAAGGCCTCCCACGGCTCCTGCTCCGTCTCCGCCAGGGTCAGGGCGCTGTAGTCCCAGAGGATGGGCCGCAGCGTCTCCCCGACCTCCAGCATCAGTACGGTGCGTCCCCAGCTGTCGGAAGGCACCGTCGCCGAGAGCCAACACTCCTGGGCCGTCTGCGTGTCCGTCGGCCGCAGCAACAGGGCAAGATCCAGCGACTGTCCGGCTGTCCCGTCCGGGCCGGCGGCTGTGAGCTGGTAGACCGACCCGCTCCCCTCCTCCAGAGATGCGGTAATCCGGACCGGACTGGTCTGCTCGCGCGTGATGAACGCGTCGCGATAGACCGCCGCAACGCCCCCGTCCGAGAGGCGCTGGAAGATGGACACCCCACCGCCGCCCCAGACCTCCGTCCCCTGAAAGATGGCGCAGGCGCCGTCCACGGTAAAGCCGTAGGAGTAGAGTTCGACGTACTCCGGCGGGAGCTTTGCCAGCTCGGTCACCGTTCCGCCGGAGAGCGGGCGGCGGCAGATGGTCTGGGTATCATAGGAGTAGTAGTACCACGCCCCGTCCAGGACGGTGACGGCGGTGTAGTCGATGGAGGCATCCGCGAGCGTGCAGACCGTCTCCTCCTCGCTGTCCCAGTAGAGGATGCGGCCGTTGTGATAGTCCGCGACGAGGAGCGGGTCGGTCGAGAGCAGGCTCGTGGCCCAGTAGTCCGCCTCCTCCCCCACGTCAAAGGAGAACAGGCGCAAGAGGGCCCCGGTGGTGAGGTCGAAGGACCAGACCGAGTCCCCCTGCTCCCCGGCCAGGAGGATGAGCGTATCCTCCCCGGCGAGGGCGGCGCTGCGGACCTGGAGGCCGGACAGCTGCTCCAGGCGGCTGAGGTCGTACAGACCCTCCACGCCCTCCACGGCGAGCGGAGCATAGTCCAGCCGCTCCGGCTCCTCCGGTTCCGGCTCTGGCTCCTCCACGGCGGGAGGCTCCGGTTCCGTTGGCTCTTGCGGCTCCTCCGTCTGTGTGCCGCCGGGGAGCTCCGTCTCCGGTTCCGTCTGCTGCGCCGGCTGGCAGGCGGTCAGGCCAACGGCCAGCAGCAGGACCAGCAGGCAGCCAAACAGGCGTCTCATTGTGTTTCCCTCCTTTTCCAGTTCTGGAAGAAACATACAAGAAATGCCCGCAACCACAGTTGCGGGCATGGAATTACAGGCCGAGGCCCCCCAGGTTCAGTCCGCCCGTGAGCCGCCCCAGAGACGAATTGGCGTCCTCGTTGGCCAGGCGCAGCGCCTCATTCACCGCCAGCAGGACCAGGTCCTCGAGCATGCCGACGTCCTCCGGGTCCACCGCCTCGGGATTGATGGTGATTTTGGTCAGCTCCTTCTTTCCGGAGACCACCGCCTCCACCATGCCGCCGCCGGCCTTGCCGGAATAGGTCTTCTGCTCCAGCTCGGTCTGCATCCGCTCCATGTCGGCCTGCATCTTCTGGGCCTGGCGGACCATATTGTTCATGTTGATGCCGCCCATGCCGCGCATATTGCGGCTGTTAAATCCTTTTGCCATCCGTCTGATTTCCTTTCCTTCAGTCAATTTCCGCCCCGTACTGGGCGCCCAGCCGGAGCAAATCCTCAAATTGGTCCTCGTGCTTCGCCGCAGGCGCCACCGCGGGCGGCTTTCCCTCGCGGGCGACCGCGTCCACCGTCCTCCCGGCGCGCTGAGAGGCCACCTGGGCGATCTTTTCCAGCAGCGGCCGCTTGTTGATCGTCTTATAGGTGAACTGATCGTCCGCATAGAGCACCAGGGTGTCGTTCTCCAGCCGTCCTGCGACGGTGGCGCCGTCCGTGAGCGGCATATACTCCCACGCGCTCAGCTTCGGCCGCAGCGCGGGCAAAAGCCCCTTCCAGAACGCGCCGTCCCCTCCGGCAGCCGCAGCGGTGGTCTGCCGCTGCGGCGCGGCGGACCGGCGGGCAGGCGCTTCCTCCCGCTCGGGCTGAGGCTCAGGGACCTGGAACCGGGGCGTCTCCTCCGGTTCCTCGGGCAGCGGCGGCTCATCCCATGGCGGGGCGTCCTCCTGCGGCGCGCGGGCAGGCGGATCCGCTTGACGCGCTGGTGCGGCGGTCGCTGCCGCCGGGGCCGCGGCGGGGAGCGCGCCGGCGGCAAAGGCCTCCTCCAGGCGGCTCAGGCGCGCGGAGATCCCCTCCGGCGAGGGGTCGAGCGTCTCGTCGCACAGGCAGAGGATGCACAGCTCGGCGTCGGTGCGCTGATTGGCGCTCTCGCGCAGGCCGGCCTGCGTCTCTTGCAGGCGGCGGAGCATCTGCAAGAGGCGCTGCGCGCTCAGCCCCTTGGAGAGGGTGTCCAGCGTCTCCTGGTCGTAGCCCCCCGCCAGCAGCGCGCCGCCGCCCTTGGGGGCAGTCTTCTCGATCAGCAGATCGCGCGTCAGGGCGGCCAGCTCGGAGAGCACCGTCCCCACGCCGCGCCCGGCGGCGTAGAGGTCGGCCAGCTCGGAGAGCGCCTCGGCGCTGCGGCCGCGGCGGATGTGGTTCATCAGGTGGGCGATCTTCAAATTCCCGGCCAGGCCCAGGCTGTCGAGCACCGCCTGCCGGTCCACCTTGCCCCCCGCAGCGGCGCACTGGTCGAGCAGGGAGAGCCCGTCGCGCAGCGCCCCGTCCGCCAGCCGGGCCAACAGCGCCGCCCCGTCCGGCGTGAGGTCGATCCCCTCCGCCAGGGCCACCTGGGTCAGCCGCCCCTGAATCGCCTCCGCGTCGATGCGGCGGAAAGAGAAGCGCTGGCAGCGGGAGAGGATGGTGGCCGGGACCTTGTGCAGCTCGGTGGTGGCGAGGATGAACATCAGGTGCTCCGGCGGCTCCTCCAGGATCTTGAGCAGGGCGTTGAAGGCGGCGGTGGAGAGCATGTGCACCTCGTCGACGATATAGACGCGCTTTTTCACTGAGGCGGGGGAATAGACCGCCTCGTCCCGGAGGGCGCGGACCTGGTCGACGCCGTTGTTGGACGCCGCGTCCAGCTCCACCACGTCGAGGATGGACCCGTCCTCAATGCCGCGGCAGGCGGGGCACTGGTTGCAGGGGTCGCCGTGGACGGGGTGCTCGCAGTTGACCGCGCGGGCCAGAATCTTGGCGCAGGTGGTCTTTCCGGTGCCGCGCGTGCCGGTGAAGAGATAGGCGTGGGAGAGGCGTCCGGTCTCCACCTGGGTGCGGAGGGTCTGGGTGATATGCTCCTGGCCCACCACATCCTCAAATTTCTGCGGACGCCACTTGCGGTACAGCGCCTGATACAAGCCGGGTCACTCCTCTCCTGGACAAATCAAAAACGGCTCTGAAAGACGCACGCTCCGCGCTCCTCTCTGAAGCGGCAGGCAGCTCGAGCCGGCTGGCCGCGGCACACACCAGATACCGCTTAATGCTGCTCGGTTCCCCGCCTGACATGGTTCACGGGCTGACGTTGCGCGGGACCGGCTGTCAACACCACATGCCGCTTCAGACAACAGCGCAAAGGCCAGAGAGCGCGGCTCCCCGGACAGGTGCGGCTTTCCACGAGCCGTTTGACCTCTCTTTGCAAGGCTTACTTATTTTACTACACTTTCCCCAAATGTTCAAGCACAACTTTTCCCTTTTTTACGGGGTTCCCGTTTCCGGCTTTTTGCTTGCTTTTGCGGGCGGATTCCTCTATACTAAATGTAAAATCAGCTGCAAAAGCCGTTTCAATACCTGCCGGGGAGGTCTGTAATATGTATATCCGCAAGCTGTTCGCGCAAAAGCGCTGTGTCTTTTCCCTTGAGTTTTTCCCGCCCAAGCAGCAGCTCAAGTGGGAGCCGCTGCAGCAGACGCTGCGCCGGGTGCAGCAGGTGCACCCGGACTTTATCAGCGTCACCTGCTCCGCCGGAGGCTCCGGCGTGGGACAGGTGAGCACCTCACAGGTCGCGTCCTTTCTGAAAAACGAGCTGGACATCGAGCCGCTGGCCCACCTCACCTGCGTGGGCGCCGACCAGGCGGGGATCGAGGCCACACTGGACGAGCTTTTCACCGCCGGGGTGCGCAACCTGATGGTCCTGCGCGGCGACAAGCGCCCCGGCGTGGAGCAGTTCCGCGACTTCCAGCACGCGAGCGACCTGTGTGCCTTCGTGCGCGGGCACTACGGGGCCTTCGGCCTCTCCGGCGCGTGCTATCCGGAAAAGCACCCGGAGAGCGCCACCCTGCGGGAGGACGTCGAGCATCTGAAGATCAAGCAGGAGTGCGGCGCGACCCACCTGTGCACCCAGATGTTCTTCGACAATTTCTATTTCTACCGCTATATGACCCTCATCCGCAAGGAGGGGATCGACCTGCCGGTGTCCGCCGGCGTGATGCCCATCGTGCGCAAGAGCCAGATTGAGCGCACCCTTGCCCTGTCCGACGCGAAGCTGCCGCCCAAGTTCCAGTCCCTGCTCGACCGCTGGCAGGACGATCCCGACGGGCTCTATCAGGCCGGCATCGACTACGCCGTCGAGCAGCTGCGCGACCTGATTGAGGCCGGGGCGGACGGCGTCCACCTCTATGCGATGAACAGCGCCGACGTCGTGCTGCGCATCTATGAGGGCATCAAGGATCTCCTGCCGGACGCCCCCTGAGTTTTGGCACTATTCTATATCTCTTGCCAATTTTATTCCCTTTCACACCGATAAGCCAGGTGTTTCCTCCTCCTGTTTTTGGCACTCTATATTTCAGAGTGCTAGATTTTACAGTTTAGACATGGTTTGTTCATGATTTGTACATACTCTTACCCTATCCTATAGTCAAATCAAGGCGACAGCCGGGGACCTCTCCGGCTGGGAAAGGATGAAAGATATGTACTACAGCATGACTCCCTTTGGCCGTCGGAATGACAGCCTGTCCAATTTGTTTGACCAGATGGAGCGCACGTTCTGGAGGGATACCGGAACAGCCTATGCCTCCTTCCCCACCGATATCCGTGACGAGGGCAATCAGTTTGTCCTGAAGGCGGACCTGCCCGGCTTCCGGAAGGAGGAGATCGAGGTGCAGCTGGATAACGGTGTGCTCACCATCACCGCCCAGCACAAGGAGGGTGAGACGGAGCGCGAAGGGCAGGGCAGCTGCCTCTGCCGGGAGCGCCATGACGGCAATTGCCGCCGCACCTTCTCCGTCTCCGGGATTGACGAGCGCGCGATCCGCGCCGCCTATGAAAACGGCGTGCTGACGCTGACTCTCCCGAAGGAGACCCCGGTCGTGCCGGAGGCGCGCCGCATCAACATTCTGTAACTTCCACCCGACGCCCTCCGGTGAGCCCCATCGGAGGGCATTCATGTGCCTTGCGGCGGGTTTCCGACAAATGCCGCAAATCCAATTTTTGATTCTCTCAGGAACGGAGGGTTGAACCATGAGCAACCTGAACTATACACAGAAATCCCAGGAGGCGCTGCTCGCCGCTCAGAGGCTGGGCGAGGAATACGGCAGCCCGCAGATTGAGCAGCCCCACCTGCTCTATGCCCTGCTGGAGCAGCCGGACGGGCTGATCTCCCAGCTGGTGACCGCGATCGGCCCCGCGCCGGAGAGCCTGCGCGCGGCGGCGAAGGCGGAGGTGGAGCGCCTGCCCAAGGTCTCCGGCAGCGGCCGGGAGGCAGGCAAGGTATATGTCTCCGCCGACATGGACCGCGCGCTCAAGGCCGCGCAGTCGGAGGCGCAGGCGATGCGGGACGAGTTCATCTCGGTCGAGCACCTCTTCCTCGGCCTGGTGGAGCGGCCGGACCGGACGCTCGCGCGGCTGTTTCAGACCTATCAGATCACAAAGGAGAAGGTGCTCTCCGCCCTCTCCTCCATCCGCGGCAACCAGCGCGTCACCTCGGACAATCCGGAGGAGACCTATGACGCGCTGAAAAAGTACGGCACTGACCTGGTCGAGCGGGCGCGCAGTCAGAAGCTGGACCCCGTGATCGGCCGGGACGACGAGATCCGCAACGTAATCCGCATCCTCTCGCGCAAGACGAAGAACAACCCCGTCCTGATCGGCGAGCCG
>DVJB01000040.1 GCA_018710845.1 Candidatus Onthomonas avicola | reverse complement strand
TGTACCGGGCCAAAAATACTGATAGTCCGGCAAGTGTGCGGATTTTTGGAACAAAAATCCGTGCGCGCAGTCGGACTGCAAACTCGCGCAAATGCTTGCATTTGCGCGAAAGGCTGTCAAAAACACTTTTTTGACAGCCTCACGAGCCGCAGCCGCTCTTTCGCGGCTGCGGCTCGCGTGCGTCTCCTTTGACAAATTGACCGCCCGGCAGGCAATCGGCCCGCCGGGCGGTTGAAATCTTGGGAATAAAAATGGCAGTACGATGCCTCACCGGCGCCGGGTGATCTCGTGGCGCTTCGGCCCGGTGGAGACCATCGTGATGGGCACGCCGATCTGTGCCTCGAGGAAGTCGACATACCCCTTTGCCTCAGCGGGCAGCGCGCTATAGTCCGTGCAGCCACGGATGTCGCACTTCCAGCCGGGCAGGGTGGTGAACACCGGCTTGGCCCGTTCCAGGCGGGCGGGGACGGGAAAGACGTCGGTGAGCTCCCCGTCGATCTCATAGGCGGTGACCACCTTGATCTCATCCAGATAACCCAGCACGTCCAGGCAGGTCAGGGCGACCTGGGTGGCCCCCTGCACGGCGCAGCCATACCGGGTTGCTACGGCGTCAAACCAGCCCACGCGGCGCGGACGGCCGGTGGTCGCGCCGTATTCGCCGGCGTCGCCGCCGCGGCGGCGCAGCTCCTCACCCGCCTCACCGGTCAGCTCACAGACAAAGGGCTCGGCGTGCGAGCCGACGGAGGAGGAATAGGCCTTGGTGACGCAGAGCACGTCCTGCAGCGTGTGCGGCGGCACGCAGGCGCCCACACAGCCGAACCCCGCCACCGTGTGGCTGGAGGTGGTAAAGGGGTAGATGCCGAGGTCGGGGTCCTTCATGCTGCCCAGCTGCCCCTCCAGCAGGACGGTCTTGCCGTCGCGAATGGCGTTGTGCAGATAGGTGACGGTGTCCCCGACATAGGGCCAGATGCTGTCGCGGTAGCTCATGAGCTGGTCATAGAGCAGCTCCACGTCCAGCAGGGGCTTGTGATACAGATGCTCGAGCATCACGTTCTTGAGCTGGCAGATATACTCCAGCCGACTGTGCAGCCGCTCGGGCGCGGCGAGGTCGGCCACCTGGATGCCGTTTTTGGCGTATTTGTCGGAGTAGAAGGGGGCAATGCCGCTCTTGGTAGAGCCGAACGCCTTGCCGCCCAGGCGCTCCTCCTCGTAGGCATCAAAGAGCACATGGTAGGGCATCAGAATCTGTGCCCGCTCGGAGATCATCAGCTTGGGCATCGGCACGCCGCCGTCCTCCAGGGAGCGCAGCTCCCGCATCAGGCTCTCCACGTTCAGCGCCACGCCGTTGCCGATGATGTTCATCGTGTGGGGATAAAAGACACCGGAGGGCAGCAGGTGCAGCGAAAACTTGCCGTAGTCACAGATAATCGTGTGGCCCGCGTTCGCGCCGCCCTGGAAGCGGACGACCACATCGGACTGCTCGGCCAGCAGGTCGGTAATTTTCCCTTTTCCCTCGTCGCCCCAGTTGGCGCCAACAATTGCTTTGACCATATCTCTTGACAGCTCCTCTGTACGGGAAGTCTGCACGGGATCACCGTACAGATGTATTATACCTGATGCGCCGCGCTTTTTCAACCGCGAGTTGCGCCCGCACCCGGCCGGACGCCGTTGCCCGCCGGGGCGAGGTGTGCTATAATAACCGCCAGAATAACCCCGGCGCCGCGACCGGCGCGCCTCTGTACTCTGGCTTTAGGTGATGTCAATGGCACTGCAAAATCCAATTCCCCTGCTGCAGTTTTTCCGGCACTATCAGCCGACCGGCGGCCTGCAGCCGCTGGCGCGGGACTGTACCCTGCGAGAGATCCGGCTGCACCCGGCCGACCGTTCCGCCGACCTGGTGGCGAGCTTCTCCGTCGTGCCCGACCCGCGCAGTCTGCGCGCGCTGGAGACCGTGCTCGCCGGCTGCTACGGGATGAGCCGGATCACAATCCGCACGCCGGAGGCGGAGCGGACCCCGGAGGAGGGGGCGTCTCTGCCGTCGGAGGCCGAACCGGCCCCGGCGGACGAGGCCGTGCCCCTTTCTCCCGCCGGCGACGGCGAGCCCCCCTCTCAGGAGGAGAGCGCCCCGCCGGAGGAGGAGAGCGCGGAGGATATTTTCCGCCAGACCGCGGCGCTGCGTGAGGCGGCGATTCGCCAGAGTGCGCAGCAGAATCCCGGACCGGCCGCGCGGCCCCGCAAACAGCGCTATACCCCTGCCGCCCCGCCGGCCGAGATGATCTTCGGCAAGGGAATCCGCCGGCGCAGCGTCCCGATGGGAGAGGTCTCGCTGGACATGGGCATTGTCGCCGTCACCGGCAAGGTCTTTTTTGTCGAGCACCGCGAGCTGCAAAAGCGAAGGGCATGGGTCATCAATTTCTACATCACGGACTACACCAACTCGCTCGTCGTCTCCCGCTTCCTGGAAAACAAGCAGGCAAAGCCCATTCTGGAGCGCGTCAAGAAGGGGATGTACGTCACGGTGGAGGGCAAGCTCAGCATCAGCAGCTATTCCGGCGAGCTGGAGCTGAGCCCGTACTCCATCGCTCCCGCGCCCGCCCCGGAGGGACGGCGGGACAACGCCCCGGAAAAGCGGGTCGAGCTGCACCTGCACACCCGCTTTTCCACCATGGACGGCCTGACCGAGGTGAAGGACGCGGTCAAGCGCGCGATCTCCTGGGGCCACAGCGCCATCGCCATCACGGACCACGGCGTCGCGCAGGCCTTCCCCGACGCCTGGCACGCGGCGGGGGACAAGATCAAGATTCTCTACGGCGTGGAGGCCTACTACATCAACGACGTGGATGACCGCGTCGTCGTTCACGGGGACAGCACCGCCAGCCTGGACGGGGAGATCGTCTGCTTTGACATTGAGACCACCGGCCTGAACCGGGAGACGGAGTACCTGACCGAGATCGGCGCGGTCGTCCTGAAAGACGGCGAGATCACCGAGCGATATAACACCTTCGTCAACCCCGGCAAGCCCATCCCGTGGGAGGTGGTCCGCCTGACCGGCATCACGGACGAGATGGTGGCCGACGCCCCCAGCCAGTCCGAGGCGCTCAATGATTTTCTTGACTGGGTGGGGGACCGCCCGCTGGCCGCGCACAACGCCGACTTTGACATGGGCTTTCTCGCCCTCGGCTGCGAGCGGATGGGCAGGCCCTTTCCCAACAGCTCGATTGACACGCTGATTCTGGCGCAGAATCTCCTGCCTGACCTCGGCAAGTATAAGCTGGACATCGTGGCAAACCACCTCAACCTGCCCGAGTTCAACCACCACCGCGCCAGCGACGACGCGGCGACGGTGGGCTATATGCTCATCCCGTTTCGCAAGATGCTCGCCGACCTCGGCGTGACCCGTCTGGACCAGATCAACCCGGTCATGCGCACGATGCGCCACCAGGGGCGGCGGCGCCAGCGCGCGCAGCACCTCATCGTGCTGGCGAAGAACCAGACCGGCCTGCGCAACCTCTACAAGCTGATCTCGCTGGCCCACCTGGAGCACTTCAAGCGCTATCCCATCATGCCCAAGAGCGTGATCGACCAAAACCGCGAGGGGCTGATTCTCGGCTCCGCCTGTGAGGCGGGCGAGCTGTTTCAGGCCATTGTGGACCACAAGAGCTATGACGAGCTCCGGCGGATTGCCCGCTGGTATGATTTCCTCGAGATCCAGCCCATCTGCAACAACCGCTTTCTGATCGGCGCGGGCAAGGCCAAGGACGAGGAGGAGCTGCGCGGATTTAACCGCCTGGTGCTCCGCCTGGCCAAGGACCTGGACAAGCCCTGCTGCGCGACGGGCGACGTCCACTTCCTCGACCCCGAGGACGAGGCGTACCGCCATATCCTTCAGGCGGCACAGGGCTTTGAGGACGCGGACAAAGAGCTGCCGATCTACTTCAAGACCACGGAGGAGATGCTGGAGGAGTTCGCCTACCTCGGCGAGGAGGACTGTCACAAGGTGGTCATCGGCGACCCCAACCGGGTGGCCAAGTGGTGCGACAATATCCCGCCGCTGCCGCGCGGCCTCTTCGCCCCCAAGCTGGAGAACTCCGCCCAGGAGCTGGAGAACCTGGTCTACTCCAAGGCCCACGAGCTCTACGGGGAGGAGCTGCCGCAGATCGTCCAGGACCGAATTGACCTGGAGCTGCCCGGCATCATCATGCGCAAGTACGACGTGATCTACATGTCCGCCCAGAAGCTGGTGGCCGACTCGCTCGCCCACGGCTACTTGGTGGGCTCGCGCGGCTCGGTGGGCTCCTCACTGGTGGCCTTCCTCTCCGGCATCACCGAGGTGAACGGTCTGGCCCCGCACTACCGGTGCCCCAAGTGCAAGTTCTCCGACTTTGATGTGGACCCGGTGAAGTACGGCTGCGGGGCGGACCTGCCCGACCGCGCCTGCCCCATCTGCGGGACGATGCTGAAAAAGGACGGCTTCAACATCCCGTTTGAGACCTTCCTGGGCTACGGCGGCACCAAGGTGCCGGACATCGACCTGAACTTCTCCGGCGAGTACCAGTCCTCCGCCCACCGCTATACCTTTGAGCTCTTCGGGCAAAACCACGTCTTTCGCGCCGGCACCGTCGGCACTGTGGCGGAGAAGACCGCCTACGGCTATGTGCTCAAATACATGGAGGAGCGGGGGAAGAAGGCGAACAAGGCGGAGCTGACCCGCCTGGCCTCCGGCTGTGTGGGCATCAAGCGCACCACCGGCCAGCACCCAGGCGGCATGGTGGTCATCCCGGGGGACAAGGAGATCTACGACTTCTGCCCCGTCCAGCACCCGGCGGACGACCCGAATACCGACATTGTCACCACCCATTTTGAATATCACTCCATGGAGGAGAACCTCCTCAAGCTGGACATGCTCGGCCACGATGACCCGACCATGATCCGGATGCTCCAGGATGTCTCCGGCATCGACCCCATTCAGATCCCCCTGGACGATCGGGACACCATGTCCATCTTCTGTTCCTCCAAGGTGCTGGGCTATGAGGACGACCCGATTCTCGGCCCCACCGGGGCGGTGGCTATCCCGGAGTTTGGCACCTCCTTTACCCGCCAGATGCTGGTGGACACGCAGCCCAAGGACTTCAACACCCTCGTGCGGCTCTCCGGCTTCTCCCACGGCACCGACGTGTGGCTGGGCAATGCCAAGGACCTCATCCTCTCCGGCACGGCGACCGTCGCGCAGGTGGTGGGCTGCCGCGACGATATCATGATCTACCTGATTCAGAAGGGGATTGAACCGCTCAAAGCGTTCAAATTCATGGAGGCGGTGCGAAAGGGCGCGATCCACAAGGGCAAGCCTTGGCCGGAGGGCATCGAGGAGGAGATGCGCGCGCACGACATCCCGGAGTGGTACATCGAGTCCTGCCGGAAGATCAAGTACCTCTTCCCGAAGGCGCACGCGGTGGCCTACGTCATGATGGCCTTCCGCATCGCCTGGTTTAAGGTGCACGACCCGCTGGCGTTCTACGCCGCCTACTTCTCCATCCGCGCCAAGGCCCTGGACGCGACGTGCATGTGTCTCGGCCTGGACGTGTGCAAACAGAAGATGGATGAGATCCGTGCCAAGGAGAAGACCACCGACATCGAGGACAAGATGCTCGTCACGCTGGAGGTCTGCTACGAGTTTTACATCCGCGGCTTTACCTTTGCCAAGATGGACCTCTACCGCTCCGGCGCCACCCGTTTTCAGCTCGATCGGGAGAACAACGCGCTGATCCCCCCCTTCACCGCCTGCCCCGGCCTGGGCGAGGCGGCGGCGCAGTCCATCGTGGACGCGCGCCAGGGGCGGACGTTCATCTCGGTGGAGGAGCTCAACGCCTCCTGCCCCAAGCTCTCCAAGGCGCATATCGACCTGCTGCGCTATATGGGCGCGCTTGACGGCATGCCGGACACCAGCCAGATCACCTTTTTCTGACCGCAAGAGAAGGAGGCCCTCATGGGAAATCACCGCTTCCGCAGAGAGGACGCCGATACCCGGATCGGCCGCTATCTCTGCCTGATTCTGCGCCACCACCCGGAGAAGGCCGGCATCACGCTCGACGAGCACGGCTGGGCGGACGTGGAGGAGCTGATTGCCGGCGTCTCCCGCCGCTGGCCCATGGATAGGGCGAAACTGGAGGAGATCGTCCGCACCGACGGGAAGCAGCGCTACTCCTTCAGCGCCGACGGGTGCCTGATCCGGGCCAACCAGGGGCACTCCATCCCGGTGGACGTCGGGCTGCCGCTGACGCGCCCGCCCGAGCTGCTCTGGCACGGCACGGGGGAGAAGTATACCGCCTCCATCGACGTCCATGGCCTGCTGCCCCAAAACCGCCTCTATGTCCACCTGTCCGGTGACGCGGAGACGGCCGTGGCGGTGGGCCGCCGCCACGGCCGCCCCGTCCTCTACCGGGTACGCAGCGGCCGGATGTGGGAGGACGGACTGCCCTTTTACCGCAGCGTGAACGGCGTCTGGCTGACTGAGGCCGTTCCCGTGCGCTACCTGGAAAAACAGGCTGGCGCGGGTGAGTGACGGGAGCCAATTTCGCTCCGGCACGCCGGCGGCTGACATGCAAACGCGCATCGAAACCGAAAGGTCTCGATGCGCGTTTCAGACTGTCAAAATTACTTCTTGCCGTCACGCGGGCCCTTGCGCCGGGCAAAGTCCTGCTCAATGCGCGCTTTCCATCCCGAGTCGAGGGGACGGCTGCAGCGCACGGCGGAGACGGCCTCGGACATGACATCGTAGTTGAGCTGTGTGCCCGCCGAGTCGCTGTGATAGGTCACCGCCCGGTCCGCACCGATGCCAAAGCGCTGCGCGGTCCCCACCGCGTCGATGTTCGCCCCGAGGAAGAGAAACTCCCAGCCGTACTTTTTCTTCTGCCGCTCGATCATCTGCCGGACCTCGTCGGCGCTGTACCGGTGGCTGGCATTCTCCATGCCGTCTGTCGTGATGACGAACAGGGTGTGCTCCGGCACATCCTCCCGGCGCGCGTACTTGTGGATGTTGCCGATGTGGTGGATCGCCCCACCGATCGCGTCGAGCAGAGCGGTGCAGCCGCGCACGGAGTAGTCCCGACCCGTCATCGGCTGAATGTCCGCTACCGGGACGCGGTCGTGCAGCACCTGGCAGGTGGTGTCAAAGAGCACGGTGCTGACATAGGCATCTCCCGGCTCCCGCTTCTGCTTGTCGATCATGGAGTTGAAGCCGCCGATGGTGTCCGCCTCCAGGCCGCTCATTGAGCCGCTGCGGTCGAGGATAAAGACGAGTTCTGTCAGATTCTTTTTCATAGTGCAGACCTCCAAATCAAGTTAAACGGTAGATATTTCTGTGGGATATTGCGGCGGCCGGTCCGCCTTCCCTCCTTGCAAGGATAGCATACCGCAATTCCCCGCGCGTATGGTCGCCTGGCGGGCGACAACTTTACGCGCCCAGCAGATTCTGGTCAAAGGCGAAGAGCGCCTCGTTGATCTCAAAGATGTCGTAGCGTCCGCGGGAAATGAAGTACTCCACGATGATATCGAACTTGCTGGAGCGGGAGAGGGCGAAGCCCGCCTTGCCGAGCAGCTCCCGCGTTTCCTCCAGCGGCAGCTCCAGGGCGATGGCGAAGGCGAGGGCGGTCTGCTTGCTTGGCCGGTAGAGCGGGTCAGAGCGGATCTTGGAGAAAAGCTTGCGGCTGATGTTTGCCTTCTTATAGCACTGGGCGTCCGTCATGCCGCGCTCGTCGATCTTGCGCAGCAGCATCTCGGAAAAGCTCTCGTCCATCTGCCGCAGGGCGTCGTCCAGGCTCGCGGGGACCGGGGGACGGCTCTTGGCCGCCGGCCGGGGGGCGGCGGCAGATTCCGGACCGCCGTCCTGACAGGGCAGGGAGAACGCCGACACGGAGAAATGGGTGCTTCCGCCGCCCTGGGACGGTGAGACCGCCTGGCCGCAGTGGGGACAAAACCGGGCAGAGACCGGCCGCTCGCCCCCGCAGAAGGGACACTTGACCTGTGCCTCTTTGGCGGCGTGCGCCGGAGACTGCGGTGCCCCTGGCAGCAGCTCTTCCGGTGCCTCCGGCAGCAGTTCTCTTGGGGCCTCCAGGATGAGGTCCGATTCCCAAAACTCTTCCAGGGAGCGCCGGTTCCGGTCATCGGTGTGCGCGTCTACATAGTGGTCGTCGATGTAGGAGGAGATGTCACGGAACAGCTTTTTGCCGAGCTGATAGGACTTCCGGTCAAAAATAACCAGGTAGACCGTCATGTCGTTTTCCAGCAGGAAGGCCCCGATGGTGTCCACGGCGACCCGGAGCGCCTGGTCCTTTGGGTAGCCGTAGATGCCGGAGGAGATGAGCGGAAAGGCCACCGTCTCACAGTGGTGCTCCTTTGCCAGCGCCAGGGCGGTGCGGTAGCAGGAGATCAGCTGATCCCGCTCATGGAAAAAGCCGCCCTTCCAGCGCGGGCCCACGGCGTGGATGACGTATCTGCAGGGCAGGCGGCCCGCGCCGGTGATCTTCGCGCTGCCCGTCTTGCAGCCGCCGAGCGTGCGGCACTCGGCCAGCAGCTCCGGCCCGGCGGCTTGGTGGATCGCGCCGTCCACCCCGCCGCCGCCTAGCAGCGAGCGGTTGGCGGCGTTGACAATGGCGTCTACCCGCATTTTGGTGATGTCGTTTCGGACAATCTGCAGCGGCATGGGTCAGCCCTCCCCGGTTCGTGTCTCTCTGCGTCCATTGTAGCGGGGGATGGGCCAAATGTCACGCTTTTTTTTACCCTGTGGGGAGGGCGCGCCGCCCCCTGCTTTACAAAACGGTCCGGGATGTACTATACTGGACAGAGAACAGCCGCAGATCGGCGAGGAGGGATATGGATGTCGTATGCAATTGTCTACAGCAGCCGGACCGGCAACACGGAGCGCCTGGCCAAGGCGGTCAGCGAAGCGGCCGGCCCGGAGGAATGCCTGTACTATGGACCGCCCGTCCCCGAGCTGCCGCGGGCGGAGGTGCTGTACGTCGGTTTCTGGACGGACAGGGGGACCTGCGACGCGCAGGCGGCGGAGGTGCTGCGCCGTCTGACCGGACGGCAAAAGGTCTTTCTCTTCGGGACAGCCGGCTTTGGGGGCTCGGAGGCCTATTTTGAACAGATTTGGCAGCGGGTGCTGGGCTGCCTGCCGCCGGAGGCCGAGGTGATCGGGTGCTATCTGTGTCAGGGCGAGATGCCGGCGGCGGTGCGGCGGCGGTATGAGGCCATGCCGGAGCAGACGCCCGGACGCCAGGCGATGCTGGAAAATTTTGACCGCGCTCTGGGGCATCCGGATGCGGAGGATCTCCGCCGCCTGGAGGCCGCGGTGCGCCGCGCCCGCGCCGCGCAGCGGCCGTGAGATGACCGAGATCAACCCGGCGCGCGAAAATTGGGATAGGAATTTGCCGCATTTTGTGGTAAAATACAAATTGAATTGTGCTGCGGGAGGTGAAGGGATGTGCGCAGGACGATCGCGCTGCTGACGCTGACGGCGGCGCTGCTGGCGCCGCTGGGCGGCTGCGCGATTCAGACACCGGAGGACCTGTACGCGCTGCCCCGGGCCTCGGTGGAATACGAGAGCCTGCAGGGCGAGCTGCAGCGCCTGCTCGACAGCGGCTTGGAATATGCCGCGCCCCTCTCCGGCACAAGCACGCAGCCGGTACAGGACGTCGATCTCAACGGCGACGGCGTGGGGGAGGCGGTGGCCTTCTTCCGCGACACCTCCGGGGAGGAGGGCAGTCTGCGGGTCTACGTCTTTGCCCAGAACGCGGACAATGAGTATGAGGTGATGACCGTCCTGACCGGACAGGGCAGCGCGGTCAGCTCGGTCACCTACAGCCAGCTTGACGAGACGGACAATCTGGAGATCGTCATCAGCTGGCAGATCTCCTCCGGCATCTACGCCCTGTCCGTCTACAGCGTCTGGCAGGGGGGCAACCAGGAACTGCTCGCCCCGCAGACTTACACCCGCTATGCCGTATGCGACCTGGACGAAGACGGCCAGGACGAGCTGGTGCTTCTCCAGCTCAACACGGCCGAGGGGACGGAAAACCGCGCGGACTACTACCGCTGCGTGGACGGGAGCATGGCCAGGGTGAACCAGGCCTATCTCTCCTCCAACCTCTCCTCCATTGACCGGATCAACGCCAGCGCACTCTACGGCGGGGAGGGGGCGCTCTACGTCACCGGCACCGTCGCCGACGACACCGGGGGGGAGAGCAACGCCGCCTTTCAGATCACCGACGTGCTCGCCGTGCAGGACGGCGTGCTGGTCAACATCACCCGGGACGAGACGGCCGGCAGCAGCGAGAGCACCCGCCGGCGCACCTATGTGGCCGATCAGGACCTGGACGGGGACGGCGTGTGGGAGATCCCCGCGCTCTCGGCCACCTATGAGCGGCGAGAGGACGGATCCATCTGCGTCTCGGAGACCTTCTATCTCGTCTCCTGGATGCAATATGATCTCTATGGCGGGCAGCACGTGGTCTGCACGACTTACTACAACAGCAGCGACGGCTGGTACCTCGTCCTGCCGGAGGACTGGCAGAGCCAGATCGCCCTGGCCCGCAGCGACTTCAACGAGGGGCGGACGGTCGAGCGCGGCATCCAGTTTTACCGGGTGGAGAAGGTGGACCCGGAGGCGGACAGTCTGCTGCAGATGGACTCCGCGACCGGACAGTCCGTCCTCTCCAACGCCGCGGGGGAGCTGTTTATGACCATCTATAAGAATACCGGCTCGGACCGGGCAACGCGCGCCGCCATCGGAGAGCGGACGGTGCTCACGCAGGGAGCGGAGGACGCGGTCTATTCGGTGGAGTTCTTTGCGCATGACTGGAGCGATTGGACGGTGGAGACGGTGGAGGAAAACCTGCACATCATTGTCACCAACTGGTCCAGCGATTGAGGAGGCAAGGCATGAGAAAGGTACTGGTACTGGAGGACGAGGACAACATCCGCAGCTTTGTGGTCATCAACCTGAAGCGCGCTGGCTATGACACGCTGGAGGCCTCCAGCGGAGAGGAGGCGCTCGAGGTGGTCCGGCGCAATCCCGACATCCGCGTGGCGCTGCTGGATGTGATGCTGCCCGGCATTGACGGCTTTGAGGTCTGCCGCCGCCTGCGGGCGGACAACGCCAAGATCGGCATCATCATGCTCACCGCGCGCACGCAGGAGATGGATAAGGTCACCGGCCTGATGACCGGCGCGGATGACTACGTGACAAAGCCCTTCTCCCCGGCGGAGCTGACGGCGCGGGTGGAC
The DNA here is from genome assembly GCA_018710845.1 of Candidatus Onthomonas avicola. GTDB lineage: Bacteria > Bacillota > Clostridia > Oscillospirales > Oscillospiraceae > Onthomonas > Onthomonas avicola. The sequence continues at coordinate 19,113 of DVJB01000040.1, read as the reverse complement.
GCGCTCTACCGCCGCACGGGCGGCGAGCCGATGATGGACAACGGGGAGATCCGCCAGGACCCCTTCCTGCTCAACACCCGCAACCGCACGCTGGAAAAGGCCGGACGGCGCATCAAGCTGACCCAGGTGGAGTACTCCGTCATGAAGCTCTTCATGGAAAACCCGGGCAAGGCGCTCTCGCGTGACGAGATTCTCGAGGCGGTCTGGGGCCGGGATTACCTGGGAGAGGTGAAGATTGTGGACGTCAATATCCGCCGCCTGCGCCTGAAGGTGGAGGACGATCCCACCAATCCCACCTATATCACCACTGTCTGGGGCTACGGATATAAATGGGGCTTCTGAGACCGTCCGGGAACGGCGCCCGGCCGAAGCGCGGCCAGAAGCCGGCGGGGGAGTCCCGGAAGGCGGAGGACAAATTCCGTCTGCGCGAGCTGCTGCACCCCTCCGGCTTCTTCCAGAAGGGGATCCGGCGCCGCTGGATGGTCAACAGCGTGGGCGTCGTGCTGAGTATCGCCATCGCCATCGTCATCTTTGCCACCATGTGGATCAGCGATTACTACTACAGCTCCATGCGCCTTGGCTTGGAGGCGCGGGCACAGGCGGCCAGCGACTTCTTCTCCAGCTATGCCTCCACCGAGACGGAATACCTGGAGATGGCCAACTACTATATCAGCGCCTTTGACGAACGCGACCAGCTGGAGCTGCAGTTTATCAACAGCCAGCAGCGGCGAGTGATTCTCTCCTCTTTTGCCTCCTATGGGCTCAGCTCGGGCGGCAGCGTGATGACGGCGGACGTGATCACCGCGATCGAGGAGCAGACCACCGGCTACTGGATGGGGCGCGACCCGAACACCGGAGAGCGCGTCATGGCCGTCTCCTCGCCCATTGTCAACAATGGCCAGGTGCGCGGCGTGATGCGCCTGGTCACCTCGCTCTCGCGGGTGGACCGGCAGATTGTCTATATCGTCTGTCTGGTCATGCTGGGCGGCGCATTTGTCGTCATCCTGATGTACGGGGCGAGCGTCTACTTTATCAAATCCATCGTCGAGCCGATGGCCGGCATCACCGAGACCGCGCGCCACATCGCCGCCGGCAGCTACGGCATCCAGATCGAAAAGCAGTACGACGATGAGATCGGGCAGCTCACCGACGCGATCAACGACATGTCGCTCAAGATCAGCCAGAACGAGCGGATGAAGAGCGAGTTTATCTCCTCCGTCTCCCACGAGCTGCGCACGCCGCTGACGGCGATCAACGGCTGGGGCGAGACGCTGCTGTCCGGAGAGATCACCGATCCGGAGGAGTACCGCCAGGGCCTGGCCATCATCGTCAGCGAGGGCAAGCGCCTGGCCCAGATGGTGGAGGAGCTGCTGGAGTTCTCCCGAATCGAGGACGGCCGGTTTACGCTCAATATCGAGACGGTGGATATCAAGGCGGAGTTTGAGGACGCGGTATTCACCTACCGCCAGTTCTTCCAGAAGCAGGGCATCCGGCTGGAGCACACCGACTGCGCGGAGGAGTTTCCGCCCATCCCGGGGGACCCGCACCGGCTGCGGCAGGTCTTTTCCAATATTTTGGATAACGCGGCCAAGCACGGCGGCGCGGGCGGGCAGATTCAGACCGCGATCGCCCGCATGGACGACATGATCTGCATCTCTATCCGGGACCACGGGGCGGGCATTCCGGAGGAAGAGCTGCCCTTTGTGAAGAAAAAGTTCTACAAGGGCTCATCCAAGGCGCGCGGCAACGGCATCGGCCTGGCGGTCTGTGAGGAGATCGTCTCCCGCCACGGCGGCAGGCTGGAGATCTCCAACGCGGTGGGCGGCGGCTGTCTGGTGCGCATCTTCCTGCCGGTGTCCGCCCCGACTCCCAAGAAGCCGACCGGCAACACCGATACCCTGCCCATCCTCAAGCCGGAGGACCTCCTGGACGCCAGCAAGTGACCGCTAAAATCCGCTTGCAATTCGAACGGATGTTTGATATATTTAGAAGGAGCAGATCTTACCTATGCAAACCAACCGACAGAAAAGCGCGTTTCGCACCACCATCGGTGGGCAGGCCCTGATCGAGGGCATCCTGATGCGCGGCCCGGAGAAACAGGCCATCGTCGTCCGCCGGCCGGACGGCGGCCTGGAGGTCCGCGTCGAGGAGCTCCAGCTCATCAAGGAGCGCTATCCCGTTCTCGGCTGGCCGTTTATCCGCGGCGTGGTGACATTTTTGGACTCCATGATCCGCGGGGTGAAGGCCCTGATGTTCTCCGCCGACTTCTATCCGGAGGAGGAGGCGGCGCAGCCATCCAAGTTCGAGCTGTGGCTGGAGGAGAAGCTGGGCAGCGAGAAATTCAGCCAGATCATCGTCGGCCTGGCCGTCGTGCTCGGCGTGGGCTTTTCCATCGGGCTGTTCTTCCTGCTGCCGGCGGCCCTCACCGGCCTGCTGCAGATCTGGGTCCCGATGAGCCGTCTGGCTGTCAGTGCGGTGGAGGGCGTGATCCGTGTACTTCTCTTTCTGGCCTATCTGATCTTCTGCTCCCGCCTGAGCGATATTCGCCGGGTGTTCTCCTACCACGGGGCGGAGCACAAGACCATCTTCTGCTATGAGCGCGGCTTGGACCTGACGGTGGAGAACGTGTCCAAGATGCCGCGCCACCACCCGCGCTGCGGGACCAGCTTTCTCTTTGTCGTCATCATTGTCGCCATTCTGGTCCACGCGATGCTCTTCAGCGTCGTCACGCCGCCCAACCTGCTCGCGCGGATGGCGCTGCAGCTGCTCACCCTGCCGGTCATCGTGGGCATCAGCTATGAGTTCAACCGGTTTGCCGGCCGCCATGACAATCTCCTCACCCGCGTGCTCACCGCGCCCGGCCTGTGGATGCAGAATTTCACCACCTTTGAGCCGGACGCGTCCATGATGGAGGTGGCCATTGAGGCGCTGCGCCTCGTCCTGCCCAGCCGGGTGGGGCAGGACCGCTGGTGAGCGGAGAGAAGAGGGGTCGAGATGGCGACAACCTATAACAATCTCTACCTGGATACCCGCCAAATGCTGCGCCGTGCCGGGGTCGAGGCCGCGCAGCTCGAGGCGCGGGAGCTGATCTGCCGCGTCTCCGGCAAGAGCCGGGAGCAGTTCTGGCTGGACCTGCCGCTTTACGCGCCGGAGGAGGTCCGGAACCGCGTGCAGGAGCTGCTTCGGCGGCGCCTGGAGGGGGTGCCGGTGGCCTATCTGCTGGGGGAGTGGAGTTTTTACGGCCTGGACCTGGACGTGACGCCGCAGGTGCTCATCCCCCGGGCGGACACCGAGGTGCTCGCGGAGCACGCCATCGCGCGCGCCCGGGAGGCGGGTCAGGGGGCCCGCGCCCTCGACCTGTGCGCCGGGACGGGCTGCGTCGGGCTGGCGATCGCCGCGCATGTGCGCACCTGCCGTGTGGTGCTGGCCGACCTCTCGCCGGACGCGGTCGCCCTCTGCCGGCAGAATATCCGCCGCTGCGGCCTGCTGCCGCAGGTGACCTGCTTTTCCGTGGACGCCCGGGAGGACCCGCCCGCGCAGCTCTGGGACTTTGACGTGATCGCGTCCAATCCGCCCTACATCCCCACCGCCGAGATCGAGACGCTGGACAAGTCGGTGCGCGACTACGAGCCGCACCTCGCCCTGGACGGTGGAGCGGACGGGCTGGACTTTTACCGCGCCATCATCCGGCGCTGGAAGCGCGCACTGCGCCCGGAGGGCTGGCTGCTCTTTGAGGTCGGCTATGACCAGGCCGAGCGCGTCTGCGCCCTGATGGAGGAGGAGAGCTACCGGCACGTCGCCTGTCACCCGGACACGCGGGGGATTCTCCGCGTCGTGGAGGGTCAGCGCCCTCTCTCGCAGGGGGACGCAGAGTGACGCTTTCAGCCCGTTTTATAGGACTGACAGACTGCTATCATTTGGTAAAACACCGCACGAGGAAGGAAGCACATCCATATGGCTACGAAAAAACAACCCGCAATCCGCTCTGCCGCTCCCGCCAGCGACAAGAAAAAGGCGCTGGAGACGGCGGTGGCGCAGATTGAGCGCACCTTTGGCAAGGGTTCTATCATGCGTCTGGGCGACAACGCCGCCATCCAGGTGGAGAGCATCCCCACCGGCTCGCTGGCGCTTGACCTGGCGCTCGGCATCGGCGGCGTGCCGCGCGGCCGTATCATTGAGATCTACGGGCCGGAGTCCTCCGGCAAGACAACGCTCGCCCTGCACATCGTCGCCGAGGCGCAGAAGCTGGGCGGAGAGGTGGCCTACATCGACGCCGAGCACGCGATGGACCCCGCCTATGCCCGAGCCCTCGGCGTGGACATCGACTCCATGCTGATCGCCCAGCCGGACACCGGCGAGCAGGGACTGGAGATCACCGACCAGCTCGTCCGCTCCGGCGCGGTAGACGTCGTGGTGGTGGACTCAGTCGCCGCCCTGGTACCCCGGGCGGAGATCGAGGGCGAGATGGGGGACAGCTACGTCGGCCTGCAGGCCCGCCTGATGAGCCAGGCGCTGCGCAAGCTGGCCGGCTCCATCTCCAAGACCAACTGTATCGCCATCTTTATCAACCAGCTGCGCGAGAAGGTGGGTGTCGTCTACGGCAACCCGGAGGTCACCACCGGCGGCCGCGCGCTGAAATTCTACTCCTCCGTGCGCATTGAGGTCCGCCGCGTGTCCACCCTGAAGGTGGGCGACGACCTGATCGGCAACCACACCCGCGCCAAGGTGGTCAAGAACAAGGTGGCCCCGCCCTTCCGTGAGGCGGAGTTTGATATCATGTACGGTGTCGGCATCTCCAAGGAGGGAGAGCTGGTGGACCTGGGCGCGAAGCTGGGACTGGTGGAGAAGTCCGGCTCGTGGTACTCCATGGGTGATCTCCGCCTCGGCCAGGGGCGCGACGCCGCCAAGCAGTACTTTGTCGACCATCCCGAGGAGGCCAAACATCTCGAGGAGCAGATTCGCGCCAACGCCTATAAGCTGATGAGCCGCCAGTCCGTCGTGGCGGCGGAGGCGGCCGGGCGCTCCTTTGGCGCGTCCGCCGGCGGTGCGGAGACCAATCCGGCCGTGATGGACGTCTCCGCGGAGGACTTTGAGGGCTGATGGCGCAGATACAACGCCTGGAGCGTTCCAAGCGGGTGCGCGGCCGGTATCTGGTCTGGCTGGATGATGGGACCATGCTGCGCGCGACGGAGCAGGAGGTGCTGGACTTCGCCCTGCGCCCCGGCCTGGAGCTGGGGGAGGAGGAGACCGCCCGGCTGCGCGCGAGCAGCTCAGAGAGCGCGGCCAAGGCCCGCGCCGCCCGGATGATCGGGGCCCGCCCGCTGGCCAAGCGTGAGCTGGTGGACCGTCTGGTCGCCAAGGGCGAGGGGGCCGAGCAGGCCGCGCGCGCGGCGGACTGGCTGGAAGAGCTGGGCGCGGTGGACGACCGCGCGTATGCCGCCATGCTGGTCCGGCACTACGACGCGCGCGGCTACGGCCCGCAGCGCCTGCGCGAGGAGCTGCGCCGGCGCAAGGTGCCCGCCGAGTACTGGGAGGAGGCGCTGGCCGGGGCCCGTCCGGAGGAAGAGGTCATCGAGCAGTATCTGGAGCGCAGGCTCTCCCGCGGCCCGGTGACGGAACAGGAGCTGGGCCGGCAGGCGAATGCCCTGCGCCGCCGGGGGTTTTCCTGGCGGGCGATCCGCTCCCAGCTGGACCGCTGGCAGCCGGAGCCGGAAGAAACATGGTAAGGAGAGACAGGTTTGGGCGAACAAGTGGCATTTATCAGCCTCGGCTGTGACAAGAACCGCGTCAACTGCGAGCAGATGGCCGCGCTCGTGCAGGACGCGGGCTATACCGTTGTGGACGAGCCGGAGGGGGCGGACCTCTGTGTGGTCAACACCTGCGGCTTTATCGACGCGGCCAAGGAGGAGGCCATCGGCGTCATCCTGGAGATGGCGCGCCTGAAAGAGGAGGGGCGGCTGAAAAAGCTCCTGGTCACCGGCTGCCTCTCCCAGCGCTACCGGCGGGAGATCGGCGAGGAGCTGCCCGAGGTGGACGGCCTGCTCGGCACCGGCAGCTACACCGACATCGTCCCCGCCGTGCGTGAGGTGCTCTCCGGCGGCCGTCCGGAATACTTTGGCGATATCAACCATACCTTTGAGGATGGGGACCGGATGGTCTCCACCCCGCCCTGGACGGCCTATCTGAAGATCGCGGAGGGCTGCTTTAACCGCTGCGCCTTCTGCGTGATTCCCACCCTGCGCGGGCGCTACCGCAGCCGCAGCATGGAGTCCATTCTGGCAGAGGCCCAAGCGCTGGTGGACGGCGGCGTGCAGGAGCTTATCCTGATCGCCCAGGACGTCACGCGCTATGGGCAGGATCGCTACCATCAGCTGATGCTGCCCGAGCTGCTGCGCCGGCTGTGCCGGTTGGACGTGCACTGGATTCGCCTGCACTACCTCTATCCCGACGCGCTCACCGACGAGCTGATCGACACCATCGCCCGGGAGGAGAAGATCGTCCCCTATGTCGACGTCCCCATCCAGCACGTCAACGACGGGATTTTGAAGGCGATGTGCCGACGCGGCGACAAGGCGCACATCACCGGCCTCTTCCGCCGCCTGCGCGAGCGCATCCCCAACGTGGTCATCCGCACCAGCCTGATCTGCGGCCTGCCCGGCGAGGGGGAGGCGGAGTTTGAGGAGCTGTGCCAGTTCCTGCGCGAGCAACGCCTGGAGCGCGCCGGTGTCTTCCAGTTCTCCCCGGAGGAGGGGACGCCCGCCGCCGCCATGCCGGACCAGGTGCCGCCGGAGGTGGCCGCGCGCCGCGTGGCGCTGGTCTCCGAGCTGCAGGCCGAGGTGATGGACGCGTGGAACGAGAGCCAGCTCGGCCAGGTGGTGGAGGTGCTCTGCGAGGGCTTTGATGAGGAGATGGGCTGCTACGCCGGCCGCACCTGGGCGGACTCGCCCGGCGTGGACGGCACGGTCTACTTCACCGCCGCGGGCGAGGTGCCCGCAGGGACCTTTGTCCCCGTCCTGCTCACCGGCACGGAAGACGGAGAGCGGATGGGCGAGATCGACCACTGGGAGGACGAGCTATGAATACAGCCAATAAGATCACCCTCTTCCGGGTGGCGCTCATTCCCGTCTTTGTCATTATCTGCTACCTGCCCTACGGCTGGGCGCAGTACGCCGCGCTGGGGGTCTTTGTCCTCGCGAGCCTGAGCGATTTCGCCGACGGCTATATCGCCCGGCACTACAACCAGATCACCGACTTTGGCAAGTTTCTCGACCCGATCGCCGACAAGCTGCTGGTCACCTCGGCCATGTGCCTCTTTGTCGAACAGGGGCGGATGCCGGCGTGGGTGCTGCTGGCCGTCGTCGCGCGGGAGTTTGCCGTCTCCGGCCTGCGCCTGGTGGCGGTGGATAACGGCCGGGTGATCGCCGCGGGCTGGTCGGGCAAGGTGAAGACCGCCTGCACCATGGTGGGTATCTGCCTGATGCTCCTGCTGCGGATGGACGCGCTCGATCTGGCGGTGAATGCCGTCATCCTGGTCACCACCGTCTGGTCCGGGGTGGAGTATTTCGTGAAGAATCATGACGTGCTCAACCCGGAGAAGTGATAAGCGGACTGTCGAAAAAGCATGTTTTGAGATTTCAAATGCAGGCGAAAAGTTTAGAAAGCCCTCCGCAGGAGTTTTGTTGCGATAGCAACAAAATAGAGTGAAATATCGTTTTTGGGACGGGCGCCCCCAGGGGGCCCTCTCTTGCCCCTGCGGGGCAATTCACCTTGTTGTACCGGCCCAAAAACACAGGGAGGCCGGGAGTGTGCCCCGAAGGGGCGCGCGGGTCGGCCGCACTTTTCGAACAAAATCGCAGATTTTGTTCGAGCGTGTTGACCTTTGTCGACACGCTTTCGCGCAAATGCTTGCATTTGCGCGAAAGGCTGCCTGTCCGGCAAAAAAACTTGACACATCCGGGCCTGGATGCTAGTATGATAGAGTAAAGACAACAAGCGGCCGGCAGGCCGCGGCAGAACGTTTGTCCGCTGAGAAGGGGAAGAGTAACCCAATGCCTGACAGCCAGCGAGGACGGGTCACCGGATGCGAGCCTGTCTCTGTCGGGGTGGTGTGAAGTGCGCCCCGGAGCGGGAGGGTAATGCCTCCGGTGTGGCCGCCGTTATCCGGCCATATGAGTGAGAAAAAAGAGTGGAACCGCGATTGCCGCCTCTTGCAGGGATGCAGGAGGCGTTTTCCTGTTTCCCCGCCGCGCAGTCACAGCACTTCAATGGGGGAATAGAAGGCATGTTTCGATATCTGAGGGAGACGCTGGGGGCCTATCAGGCCAGGGACCCCGCCGCGCGCAGCAAGCTGGAGATCTTCCTGCTCTACCCCGGCGTGCACGCCACGCTCTACTACCGCCTGGCCCACTTCCTGCACCGGCATAAGCTGCGTTTTCTGGCGCGCGCCGTCTCTCAGTGGGCGCGCCTGTGGACCGGGATTGAGATTCATCCCGGCGCGACCATCGGCCGCCGCCTGGTGATCGACCACGGCATGGGCATCGTCATCGGCGAGACCGCCGAGGTGGGGGACGACGTGCTGCTCTATCAGGGCGTCACCCTCGGGGGAACCGGCAAGGACCAGGGCAAGCGCCACCCGACTATCGGCAATAACGTCCTGATCGGCTCGGGCGCCAAGGTGCTCGGTCCGTTCAAGGTGGGCGACGGGGCGCGCATCGCCGCCAACGCTGTCGTCCTGCGCGAGGTGCCGCCGGAGGCGACCGCTGTCGGCGTGCCTGCCCACGTGGTCAATATTGCCGGCCAGCGCGTGGCCTACGCCAGCGACGTGGACCAGATTCACATCACCGATCCCGTCACCGAGACGATGAAGTCGCTGCTGTCCCGGGTGGAGTTCCTGGAGGAGCAGCTGGACCGGATGCACCGGCAGGACATCGCCGCAAAAGACAAAGAACTGGAGGAGGAACTCTGACATGGAAATTTTCAACTCAATGACCCGCCGCAAGGAGGAATTTGTCCCGATCGAGCCGGGCAAGGTGCGCATGTACGCCTGCGGCCCCACCGTTTACAACCTGATTCACGTCGGCAACGCCCGCCCGATCATCCTCTTTGACGTTCTGCGCCGCTATCTGGAGTACCGTGGCTATGAGGTCACCTTTGTCCAGAACTTCACCGACGTGGACGACAAGATCATCAAGCGCGCCAACGAGGAGGGTATTTCCTCCCGCGAGGTCGCGGAGAAGTATATCGCCGAGTACTTCAAGGACGCCAAGGCCCTTGGCGTCCGCCCGGCCACCATTCACCCCAGGGCGACCGAGACGATGGACGAGATCATTGACCTGGTCCGGACCCTGGTGGACAAGGGTTACGCCTACGCTGTCCCGAGCGGCGACGTCTATTTCCGCACGCTGAAGTTCCCCGGCTATGGCAAGCTCTCCCACCAGCCCATCGAGGATCTCCAGTCGGGCGCGCGCATCGACGTGAACGACGAGAAGGAGAACCCCCTGGACTTCGCGCTCTGGAAGGCGGCCAAGCCGGGCGAGCCGAGCTGGGACTCCCCCTGGGGCAAGGGCCGGCCCGGCTGGCATATCGAGTGCTCGGCCATGAACCGGAAATATCTCGGCCCGACGATCGACATCCACTGCGGCGGCGAGGACCTGCAGTTCCCCCATCACGAGAACGAGATTGCCCAGTCCGAGGCGGCCAACGGCGTCCCATTCGTCCACTACTGGATGCACAACGGCTTTTTGAATATCGACAACAAAAAGATGTCCAAATCGCTGGGCAACTTCTTCACCGTGCGCGACGCGGCCGCCGCCTATGGCTATGAGCCGATCCGCTTCTTCATGCTCTCGGCGCACTATCGCACGCCGCTCAACTACTCCGCCGAATCCCTTCAGCAGGCGCAGGCCGCGCTGGAGCGGCTCTATACCGCCCGCGACAATCTCCGTTTCCTGGCCGAGCACGGCGCGGAGGGAGAGATGACGCCCGCCGAGCGCGAGGTGCTGGACGCGGCGGAGAGCTTCCGCGAGCGCTTCGACGCGGCGATGGACGACGACTTCAACACCGCCGACGCCGTCTCCGTCCTCTTTGAGGTGGTGCGCGCGGCCAACAAGGCCACCGGCCCGGACCAGAAGCCGACCCGGGACGGGGCGAAGGCGCTGCTCGGCCTGATGGGCGAGTTCACCGATGTGCTCGGATTGTTGTATGACAAGTCAGAGGACGACCTGGACGCCAAGGTGGAAGAGATGATTACAAAACGTCAAGAGGCGCGAAAGGCGAAAAATTGGGCCGAGGCGGATCGAATCCGCGATGAACTCAAGGCGATGGGCATTGTCCTGATGGATACCAAGCAGGGTGTCCAGTGGAAAAGAGATTGATTTTAGCGAGAATGATTAATTTTTGGTCTAAAATAGCTTCCTCCGGCCGGAGCGCCCCTCAGACAGCCGTCCGAGGGGCCATGCTCCAAAAAATGAAGTAAATTCAAAAACATCCTTCCAAACAGTTGACATTCCAAAAAGGTTTTATTATAATACAAGATAGATCGCGGAAGTGAGGGCTAAACCGCGCCGTCCGGATTTGCCGGAGGACGCTGGAGGGAAGGCCGGGACATGCTGCCCGGCCTGATGCCCTTTTCAGAACCCGGCATTTTGTTCTGCCGGGCGAATGGTCATTCTGTCAGACAGCTGATTGATTTCAGGAGGAGAACTATGTTAGCCGAGAATGAACTGAGAATCCACTCTCTCTTGGGCAATGACGAGCTTGCTGAGCAGGTATTGCAGATTGTCCGGGAGGATGAGGCGGAGCGCCGTGCGGTGCTGGTCCGCCGGCAGAGCGAGGGGCTGAAAAATGCCCGGGAGCGTGGTGTCCGGCTGGGCCGTCCGCCGGCAAAGCGCCCGCGCAAATTTGGCAATGTCTATGCCATGTTTTGTGAGGAGAAGATCAGTGCACGTGCTGCGGCACAGATGCTCAACGTCTCTCCCGGTACCTTTAAACGCTGGGTATCGGAGGAACAGGGGAAAAAAGAGACGAATGAGGAGTGACATTCGGCGGGGGGTTGCCTTGTCACGCGCGGCAAGCGTATGAAAGCCTGGTCGAGCGGCTGTCGAGAGAGAGGATCGGTGTGTCCATAAGGGCGTGCCGGTCCTCTCTTGCTGTCACCGGGGTTAACGGAACAAAATCTCTCGCCGCCGGCTCCTGCCGATTTCATCAGCGGCTCCTTTACATTTTCCCCCGATCCCGATATACTACTGAGGAGAAGACAGAGGGGGGCGAGGCCGTTGCAGCCCAGATTGACACAGACTGACCGGGCGGAGATTTTGCGCTATCTCGGCTGCCGCAGCGCGCAGGGCCAGGACGAGCTGCTTGCCTGGGTGGCAGAGGGCCAGGCGGCGGTGGCCGCCGCGGCCGCTCCCCGGGCCTGCTGGCGCGTCTTCCCATTGGAGGGAATGGCCCCGGTGGGCTCCGGCCTGACGCTGGCGGGGGAGGACATCCGCCGCCACCTGGACGGCTGTGACCGGGCCGTGCTGCTGGCGGTCACGCTCGGCCGGGCGGTGGACGAGCTGCTGCTGCGCGCCGAGGTGCGCGATATGGCCCGCGCCCTGGTCTGGGACAGCTGTGCCTCCGCCGCGGTGGAGAACGTGTGCGATAATTTTGAGACAGATCTGCGCGCGCACTTCCGCGCGCAGGGTGCCTACCTGACCGGCCGGTTCAGCCCGGGCTACGGGGACCTGCCGCTCTCACTCCAGCCGGCCTTCTGCGCCGCGCTGGATGCGGAGCGGCGCATCGGTCTCACCGTCTCCCGGAGCGGCCTGCTGCTGCCGCGCAAGTCGGTGACGGCGGTGCTCGGCCTTGCCGCTACGCCCAAGACGGGCTATCGGGCCGGCTGCGCGCACTGCCTTTTGTACGATACCTGCCAGAGAAGAAAGGAGGGGAACCCCTGTGGCGCTGAACCTGCAACCTGACCGCTTTCTCCTGCTCGACGGCGCGATGGGCACCCAGCTGCTGGAGGCCGGCCTGGGCCTCGGCGAGCGGCCGGAGCTGCTCTGCTTTAGCCGGCCGGAGCTGATTGAGGAGATTCACCGCCGCTACCTGGACGCCGGGAGCGAGGTGATCTATGCCAATACCTTTGGAGCCAACGCCCACAAGCTGACCGGGTGCGGCCATACCCCGGCGGAGGTGGTCTCCGCCGCCGTCGCCATCGCCCGCCGCGCCGCCGCCGGGACGGGGGCCCTCGTCGCCCTGGACATCGGCCCCATCGGCGAGCTGCTCGCCCCGCTGGGCACCCTCTCCTTTGACGAGGCATATGCCCTCCACCGCGAGCTGGTGGAGGCCGGGGCCGCCGCCGGGGCCGACCTGGTGGTCTTTGAGACCATGACGGATTTAAACGAGGTCCGCGCCGCCGTACTCGCCGCGCGCGAGTGCTGTGAGCTGCCCGTCTTTGTCACCATGACCTTTGAGCAAAACGGCCGGACCTTCACCGGCTGCACCGTCCCCGCCATGGCGCTGACGCTGGAGGGCCTGGGGGTGGACGCCCTTGGCATCAACTGCTCCCTCGGCCCGCGGGAGGTCCTCCCCCTCGTGCGCGAGCTGGCCGAGTGGACCGGCCTTCCCATGATCGTCAAGCCGAACGCCGGCCTGCCCGACCCGGAGACGAACCGGTATCACGTCACACCGGAGGAATTTGCCGCCGATATGGCCCAGTTCGCCGCCCTCGGCGTCACCATCCTGGGCGGCTGCTGCGGGACCGGCCCGGAGTTCATCCGCCAGACCGCCGCCCGCCTCGCCGCGCTCCGCCCCGCGCCGCGCGGGGGGAAGCGGCGCTATGGCGTCTGCTGCGCGTCCCGGGTGGCAGAGCTAGACGGGGTGCGCGTGATCGGAGAGCGCATCAACCCCACTGGGAAAAAGCGCTTTCAGCGCGCCCTGCGCGAGCATGACCTGAACTATATCCTCACCCAGGGCATCGAGCAGCAGGAGGCGGGGGCGGACATCCTGGACGTCAACGTCGGCCTGCCCGGCCTGGACGAGGCGGCGATGATGACCGACGTGGTCCAGGCGCTCCAGGCGGTGGTCTCCCTCCCGCTGCAGATCGACTCCTCCGACCCGCGCGCGATCGAGGCGGGCCTGCGCTGCTGCTGCGGCAAGGCGATTGTCAACTCGGTCAACGGCAAGCGGGAGGTGCTCGAGACGGTCCTGCCCATCGTGAAGAAGTACGGCGCGGCGGTGGTCGGCCTGACGATGGATGAAAACGGCATCCCCCAGACGGCGGAGGAGCGCTTTGCCATCGCCCGGCGGATTCTGGACTGCGCGCAGCGCTATGGAATTCCTCGCGAGGACGTGTTCATCGACTGCCTCACGCTCACCGTCTCCGCCCAGCAGGACCAGGCGCGCCAGACGCTGTGCGCGGTGCGCCGGGTACACGACGAGCTGGGGCTGCACACCGTCCTCGGCGTGTCCAACATCTCCTTCGGCCTGCCTGACCGGGTGCGCATCACGGAGAACTTTCTGATTCAGGCGATGCAGTGCGGCCTGGACCTTCCCATCCTCAACCCGAATCAGCGGCAGATCATGGACGCCGTGGCCACCTTCCGCGTCCTCTCCGGCGAGGACCGGGACGCGGTGGCCTATATCGCCCGCTTCTCCGCCCCGGCGGAGGAGGGGACGGCGCCGGCTGTCCCCGCCGCCCCCGCGGCGCGGATGGACCTCACCGAGGCGGTCTCGCGCGGCCTGAAAGAGGAGTGCCGCCGTATCACTCTGGAGCTGCTCCGGACTAAGACAGAGCTGGAGATTGTCAACGAGCTGCTCATCCCCGCCCTCGACCGGGTGGGGGAGCGCTACGAGCGGCAGGAGATCTTCCTGCCTCAGCTTATCAACTCTGCCAACGCCTCACAGGAGGCGTTTGAGGTGATCAAGCAGTCCATCCAGGACCGCGGCGGGGCCTCTGTGTCCAAGGGAAAGATTTTGCTGGCGACGGTGGAGGGGGATATCCACGACATCGGCAAGAATATCGTCCGCGTCATTTTGGAAAACTACGGCTACCAGGTCTACGATCTCGGCCGGGACGTGCCGGTGCAGAAGGTGGTGGACGCCGCAGTGGAACACGACATCCGCCTGATCGGTCTGTCCGCTCTGATGACCACCACGGTGGCCAGCATGGAGCGCACGATCCAGGCGCTGCGCCGGTCCGGTCATCCCTGCAAGATCTGGGTGGGCGGCGCGGTGCTCACGCCGGACTATGCCCGCGAGATCGGCGCGGACTACTACGCCAAGGACGCCAAGGAGAGCGTCGATATCGCCCGCAAGGTGCTGGGATGACGGGAGAGAGAATATGGAGATTGAACGCAAATTCTGGCTGAAGGCCTTTCCGGAGGACCTGCCGCTCCTGCAGCGGATGCAGACCTGGCAGGGCTATCTCTACACCGAGCCGAACGAGGTGCGCATCCGCCGCCACCGCCGGGAGGAGAGCGGCGAGGAGTTCTACCGCCTGACCATCAAGAGCGGGGGCGACCTCGCCCGGCACGAGGTGGAGCTGCCGCTCACGGCGGAGCAGTTCGAGGAGCTGCGCGGCTTGCTCGACCCGTCCAAGCCCCTCATCCACAAGGACTACCGCGCCTATGACCTCGGCGGGGGCTTGACCTTGGAATGCTCTGTGGTGGACGGCGGCGCCTTCTCCTACGCGGAGGTGGAGTTCCCCAGCGAGGCGGCCGCGAACGCCTGGCAGCCGCTCGCCTGCCTTGGCCCGGAGACCACCTATCGCTCCGGTTTCAAGCTGCACCAGTACTGGCTCGACCGCTCCCTGAAGCGGCAGAACCCCTATCGGGAGGACGAGAACGATGGATAAGCACACCCTGCTGTCCCACGTGGACCACACCCTGCTCACCCCGACGGCCACCTGGCCGGAAATTCAGGCCATCTGCGATGAGGGCGTGCGCTACGGCTGCGCGAGCGTCTGCATTCCGCCGAGTTTTGTCCGCCGGGCGGCGGAGTACCTCGGCGGCCGCTGCCCGGTCTGCACCGTGATCGGCTTTCCCAACGGCTACGCAACCACCGCCGTCAAGGTCTTTGAGACGGCGGACGCGGTGGCAAACGGGGCGGATGAGATTGACATGGTCATCCACCTCGGCTGGGTGAAGGAGGGGCGCTGGGACAGCCTGCTCGAAGAGATGCGCGCCGTTCGCGCCGCCTGTCCCGGCAAGGTGCTCAAGGTGATCGTGGAGACCTGCCTGCTCACCGAGGAGGAGAAAATTCGCCTGTGCGAGCTCGTCTCCCGGTCGGGGGCGGACTACATCAAGACCTCCACCGGCTTTTCCACCGGCGGTGCGACCCGGGAGGACGTGGCCCTCTTCGCCCGCCATGTGACCGGCGGGCTCAAGATCAAGGCCGCCGGCGGGATTGCCACGCTGGCCGACGCGGAGGACTTCCTCGCCCTCGGCGCGGACCGGCTGGGGACCTCGCGCGTTGTCCGGCTGATTTGCCAGCAAGGGCAGAACGGATAGATCATAGAGCAAACTGCCCGGGGCAGGGGAGCGCACGCTCCCGTTGCCCCGGGCAGTTTTTGTCATAGTCAGGACCGGATGCGCATATTCGGCCAGATCGTCTCGACCAGCTCATCCGGATACTGGGTATCCAAGAAGGTTCCGATGGCGGACGGCTCCGCTGTGCCGTCCATCCGCTCCAGGTAGCGCCCCATCGCCATGCCGGACAGGGAGATGTTGAGCACCATAAACACCACCAGGCACCAGGTAAGCACGGTCCCGACCACCGGCGGGATACGCTCAATGGTCCTGCTCAGCGGCGGATAGATCGCCTTGACCCAGACCAGCGCCAGCACGCCCCAGAAGAACATGAACAGCAGATTGGTCCTGCCCTGGATATTAAACGGCATATTGCTGTAGTCCCAGAAGACGGTGCCGAAGACGATCTCGGTAAACACGCTGCACAGATACTCAAACGCGCCGCCGATCAGGAAACCGCCGATAAACACCAGCCGGTCGCTGCGCTCGCGCAGCGGCTGCAGCACGATGGTGAACAACGCCCCGCCCAGTCCCCATACCAGACTGAATGTGCCGTAGATGACGCTGGAACGGCTCATGACGTAGCCCACCTGCAGGCCGACGTAGACCGTCTCAATCCAGTCCCCCAGCAGCGCGCAGATGAGAAAGACCCAGAAGATCTTGTAGAAGCTGACGCCCTGGGCAAAGATGCGCCCCTCCTTCGGCTCGCCGAAGCCGGTGCCCGGCGTGGGCTGGTCTGCCATTTCGGGAAAGGCCTTCCAGATACGGTCCCGCACCGCGGAGACCAGACGGCTGCCCCAGGTCATCCGCAGGTCCTGAAGGGAGGCGGAGACTTCCAGCGCGAACTGGCTGCGCGTCTTGATGGCGCGCACGGCCCAGGACAGGGTGAACAGGTCACACAACAGGGCAAACAGCAGCACGGCGTCGATGATCTGCACGGCCAGCTCCGGCAGCATGGAGATGGGAAGGTAGAAGAACGGGTGAAGCAGGTGGACGGTCAGCAGCACCTCCAGCGTCAGAATCAGGGTGCGCACCAGGCCGCGCCAGCCGCCGAGGGCGAAGTATTTTCCGCCGCTGTAATCCCAGAGCTTCCGGCCCAGCGTGCGCTCCGCGAGCACACCTCCCATGGAGGAGATGATGAAGATCACGACAAAGGTGAGAAAGAACTGCGTCAGATACCGCACCGCATAGTCCGCGATCAGCACGATGGCGATCGTCATGACCAATCCGCTCGTCAGGCTGATCGGCCCGTAGAGCACGCCGGGATTGACAAACCGTCCCGTGCGGAAGGCGTGAAACACCACCGAGCATGCCCAGCCCAGAAAGCCGTAGAGGAAGAAAAACAGAAGCTGTTCCCAAATTGTATAATGCATTGCGCGTACCTCCTACTCATCCGTCTCGCCGCTGGAATAGGCGTCAACGACTTTGACCTTGGTCTTGGAATACATGATTTTCTGCCGGTGATACAGGCTGTGGTAGCCGGAGGTCATATAGCTCACCGCGGCCACCAGCGCCAGCGCGGTCACACCCGTCCCGCCGAAGAGCTCATAGCCGAGCAGGATAGAGGTGATCGGGGAGTTGGTCACGCCGCAGAAGACGCCTACCATCGCCGCAGCCGCGCCAAAGGAAGCCTCGAGCCCCAGCAGCGGTGCGGCCGCGCAGCCGAAGGTCGCGCCGACGAAGAGGGAGGGGACGATTTCGCCGCCTTTGAACCCCGTGCCGAGGGTGAGGGCGGTGAGTCCCATCTTGAGCAGAAAGGCCGCAGGGACTGCGCTGCCATCCAGCGCCCGGGCGATCACGTCCATCCCCGCGCCGTTGTAGTCCCCGGTGCCCAGCAGCAGGGAGAGCACGGCCACCAGCGCGCCGCCCGCCGCCGCGCGCAGCCAGGGGTTTCCGATCTTTTGCCCGCAGGCGCCGCCGAGCTGCATCGCCCGGCAGAAGAGGTTGGCCAGAATCCCGCAGAGGATGCCCAGCAGAAGGATGGAGATCATCGGCTCTACATCCAGCGCCGGCATGCCGGTAAAGGTAAACCGGGTGGGCTGCACGCCCAGCTGGCCGGCCACCACCTGTGCCAGCAATGAGGCGAGCAGGCAGGGCACCAGCGCGGCATAGTGCATCACGCCGACACAGCCCACCTCCATGGCAAACACGGCCGCCGTCAGCGGTGTGCCGAACAGGGCGGAAAATCCCGCCGCAATGCCGCACATCGTGATAACCTCCTCGTCCTCTGGCTCCAGGGCGAGCAGCTGGCCCAGCGCGTTGGAGATGCTGCCGCCGAGCTGAAGCGCGGCCCCCTCCCGCCCGGCGCTGCCGCCGGTGAGGTGGGTGAGAAAGGTGGCCAGGAAGATGAGCGGCGCGGTGCGCAGGCGCATCCGCGCCCCGGAGCGGATGGCGGTGATCACCAGCTCCGTCCCCGGGTCGTCCGCCATCCCGGTGAGCTGATAGGCGCTCACGATGGCCAGGCCGGCCACCGGCAGCAGAAACAGCAGCCACGGGCAGGCGGCCCGGGCCTCGGCGGCCCATTCGAGCGCCAGATGAAAGACGCTGCCGGCCAGCCCGACCAGCCCTCCCACCAGGGCGCCGAAGGTCACCCATTTGAGCAGGGCGGCGGCGATGTCCTGCCAGGCGCGGCGAAAGTGCGGCGGTATGGTTAGCAAAGGCATGGGAACCTTCCTCTTTTCTCCTCTTCAATGTGGAGTTCATTATATCAGCTTTGCCGCCTGATGAACAGGGCGGCGGGCAAAAAAAGCGGCGGCCAGACACATTTTGTGTCCGGCCGCCGGAACAGGGGCGTCAGTCAGGGATGAAGTTTTTACCGGTCAGCGCACATACAGCCCGTCCGGCCCGCGGTCGATGACAAACTCAGTGCCGGGCGCGACATCTTCCTCAATGATGCGCCGGGCAATCAGCGTCTCCGCCGTGTGCTGCAGATAGCGGCGCAGCGGCCGGGCGCCGAAGGCGGGGTCAAAGCTGGCTTCCACCACATAGTCCTCCGCCTCCGGCGTGAGCCGGACGGAGAGCTGCCGGTCAGCTAGGCGCGCGTTGAGCGCATCCACCTGCAGCTTGATGATCTGACCGATGTTGGCCCGGGTGAGCGGCTTGTAGAACACGATCTCGTCCAGACGGTTCAGGAACTCCGGCCGGAAGGACTGCTTGAGCAGGCGCTCCACGTTCGCCTTCGCCTCCGGACGGATCTCGCCGTCCGCGTCGATGCCGTCGAGCAGGTACTGACTGCCGAGGTTGGAGGTCAGAATCAGGATGGTGTTCTTAAAGTCCACCGTCCGGCCCTGGCTGTCGGTGATGCGGCCGTCGTCGAGCACCTGGAGCAGAATGTTGAACACGTCGGGGTGGGCCTTCTCCACCTCGTCAAAGAGGACGACGGAGTAGGGCTTGCGCCGCACGGCCTCGGTGAGCTGGCCGCCCTCCTCGTAGCCGACATATCCCGGGGGCGCGCCGATCAGGCGGGAGACGGAGTACTTCTCCATATACTCGCTCATGTCGATGCGCACCAGATTTTTCTCGCTGTCAAAGAGCACCTCCGCCAGCGTCTTGGCCAGCTCCGTCTTGCCCACGCCGGTGGGGCCAAGGAGGAGGAAGGAGCCAATCG
>DVJB01000039.1 GCA_018710845.1 Candidatus Onthomonas avicola | reverse complement strand
TTCTGCCGCCCGCGCCAGCCGTAGAGCGTGTCCTCGTTGATCCCCAGCCGCCGGGCCGCCGCAGCCGCCCCGATCTCGTCTGCCAGTTTCAGCGCCTCCCGGCGCTCTTCCTCGCTGTACTTTCGTCCCATCGTTTTGCCTCCTCCTGCTCTGTCTGTTTGCTTATCCTACCACACTTTCCTTGCACTTGGGGACTCTACTTTTATGATAGCGGTCCAGTCTCCCTTAAAAAAGCTGTAAGCATTCCTAAACAGTTTTTAAACTTGTGGGGGAGCAGCAAAATCTCCCGGCAGCCTGAGAGACATCTCAATGGGAAAAGGCATCCGCTTGGCCGTTCGTCTCAGACGGCGAAACAGATGCCCGTGCCCTGGCGGTGGCCGAAGCGTGTGATAGTGGGAGGATTGATATGACTATAGCACGAGAGGATGTCCGATACAAGACGGACCGGGAAGGCAGCAGTCATTCCGCCTTTCTTACCATTGCCAGTGTCGGCGGAAGCCTGGCCATTGCCGAAGGACCAGCCGGCCGGTCACCTGGCCAGCGTCCAGGCCATCTCCCAAAAGGCCAGCTCATAGCGGGAGCAGGCCACAAAGATCTCAGTCAGATGCCGCAGCTGCGCCTCGGTGTAGTCCTCTGTCAGACGGTCGAGCGTGTCAAGCAGCACCCGGTTTTCCGCCGCGTACGCCTCGCTGGCGTAGCCGCGCACCCAGTCTCCGTAGAACGGGTGGTCCGCGGCGGCCGGGTTTTCCTGCAGCATCTGCCGGGCGATCACCTCATAGCTGTAAGCACAGGAGAGAATTGCGGTGAGAATCTCCGCCTCGCCCTCCTCGTAGGCGACCCGAAGCATATAGGAGGTGTAGGACAGGTTGTCCAGCGCACGCGGCATGGCCTCCAGTTCCTCCCGACTCACGCCGAATTTTCCCATATAGCCGCGGTGAATGTCCATCTCGCCGCCGGTCAGCGTGTGGATATAGCCGGAGAAGAGGCGGGTGGTCTCCAGGCTCTTGGCCTTGGCAATGCCGATGGCGAAGGATTTCGCGTAATCCTCCAGATAGAGGTAGTCCTGCATGATGTAGTAGCGGAATTTCTCACGGTCCAGCGTCCCGTCCCCGATGCCGCGCACAAAGGGGTGGCTGTGATAGGCTTCCCAGATGGGACCGGCGGCGCGCAGGAGGGCTTCGGTGGTTTTCACAGGGGATTCAGCTCCTTTCCAACGGTGCGCCTGAGCATTTGCAGGGGCAGGGCAAGCACGATCAGCCCGGACAGGATGCACAGCGGCAGATTTTGCGAGAGGTTATAGCCCAGGCTGTAGCCCCAGGCCCCCCAGCCGTCCCAGGCGTTCTGGGAGAAGAAGAGGACGCCGCTGAGCAGGTGCCCGAGGAATTTGATGACTGAGGCGAGCACAATGCCGCAGAGGATTTTCCAGCGGCGGTCGCTGCCAAATACCCCGGCAAAGCCGAGGCAGGAGAAACAGACCATGTGCTCGACGAAAAACTGCCCCCAGTGGACCGGCTGCCAGGCCGGGCTGAGGAAGAGGGCGAGCACCCCGCACACCCAGCCGGAGACAATCGCCAGCCGGCTGTCCACCAAAATGGCCAGCAGCAACAGCGGCACAGGGGAGCACAGGGACATGGTCGCCCCGGTGGGCAGCGGGATGCGGATCGCGTCCAGAACCAGGGTCAGCGCGATCATCAGGCCGCCGATGCACAGCGCGCGCGCCTGGAGCCGGATCCCGCCGCGCAGCAGCCAGAGGGCGCTGCCGTAATAGAGCAGGAGGAATCCCAGCGTGATTCCGACAGAAAAGGTCATTGTGCCGGGCCCTCCCGAAAGACGCCGCGGAGATCAAAGGCGTGGTCCATCGGCCCGCGGCCTTTCCCGAGGTCGAGCATGGCCGCCAGCGCGCCGGAGAGGTAGTCCTTCGCCCGGCGGACGGAGGTCTCCAGGTCAAATCCCTTGGCCAGGTTGGCCGCGATGGCGCTGGAGAGGGTGCAGCCGGTGCCGTGCGTGTTAGGGTTGTCAATCCGGCGGCCATTGACCCAGACGGACTGCCCGGCCGACCAGAGCAGGTCATTGGCGTCGTTGACGCTGTGCCCGCCCTTGACCAGGACGGCACAGCCGCAGCGCTCGCCGATCACGCGGGCGGCGCGCTCCATCTCCTCCGCCGTGCGGATGCTCAGACCGGAGAGGACCTCCGCCTCCGGGATGTTCGGTGTGACGAGGGTCGCCAAGGGGAAGAGCTCTCGCTCCAGCGCCGTCACCGCGTCTGACTTCATCAGGCTGGAGCCGGAGGTGGAGACCATGACCGGGTCCACCACGACCCGCTCCGCGCGGTAAAAGCGCAGCCGGTCCGCAATCGCCTCCACCAGCGCGCCGGAGGAGACCATGCCGATCTTCACCGCGTCCGGCCGGATGTCGGTAAAGATCATATCGAGCTGCTGCTGGAGAAATTCCGGACGGACCTCCAGAATTCCCGTCACGCCGGTGGTGTTCTGCGCGGTGAGCGCGGTGACGGCGCTCATGGCATACACCCCATTCAGGGTCATGGTCTTCAGATCGGCCTGAATTCCGGCGCCTCCGCTGCAATCACTGCCAGCGATGGATAATGCTGTCTTCATGTGTTCAAACTCCTTTCCCATACAGCATTAACTTTTCTAACGGGCATTGTCTGAAAAACAGGAAACATGCCTGGCGGCAAGGACCCGCTGCCCGGGCGTGGAAGCGATTTTCAGGCAAGGCCCAACGCGACGGAGAGTGGTGCCCCCGGTCCGCCGCGTGGAAAGCCCCGGTCCTCCGAGCGGCCTTGGCTCGGAGTGCCGGGGCGTGTTCCTAATCTCAGGGCCGCACTGCCTGACGCACCAGAGCGCGCAGGCGGCGGCATTCCGCCTCAATGTCAGGCGCGGAGAAGATCGCGCTCACCAGTGCGGCGCCCGCGATGCCGCAGCCGGCCAGCGCGCCGAGGTTTTCCCCATTCAGCCCGCCGATGGCCACCACGGGCACGTCCACCGCGCGGCAGATCTCCCGCAGCGTCCTGAGGGGGAGAGGCGTGACGTCCCCCTTGGTCCCGGTGGGGAAGATGGCTCCCGCGCCCAGATAGTCCGCCCCGTCGCGCACGGCGCGCACTGCCTCGTCCACGTTGTGGGCGGAGGCCCCGATGATCATCCGGTTCCCCACCTGGCGGCGGACCTCGGCCACCGGCGTGTCCCCCTGGCCGACGTGGACCCCGTCCGCCCCGCAGCGCAGGGCGATCTCCACGTTATCGTTGATGATGAGTGGCACGCCGTAGCGGCGGCAAAGCGCGCGCAGTTCCAGCGCCTCGGAGAGAAAGGTGTCTGTATCTAGCCCCTTTTCTCGAAGCTGGAGGCAGGTCACGCCGCCCCGGAGGGCGCACGCTGCCTGCTCGGCCAGGGTCTGACGGCCGGTCCACGCCCGGTCGGTGACGGCGTAGAGCAGCATTTGCCCTCTATCGCATCTCATAGCGCGCTCCCTCCTCCAGCTGCTCCGGGGTGAGACGGTACATGGCGTCGATGATGTGCCCGCGGTAGGCGGCGTTCCCCTCCTCTGGCGTGAGGAGACGGTGGGCAATCTCGCCGCACAGCCCCATCGCGCACACGGCCGCCGCTGCGGCCTCCAGTGCCCGGCCGGGATTGGCCGCCGCGAAGGCTGCCGTCAGGGCGGAGAGTTGACAGCCTGTTCCGGTGACCCGTCGCATCATCGGGTGGCCATTGCGGATACAAAACGCCGTGCCGCTGTCCGCCACGATGTCGATGGCCCCCGTCATGGCGATCACCGCGCCCGTCCGGGCGGAGAGCGCCTTGGCAAAGGCCGCCGCCTCGTCCAGCGTCCCCTCCGTGACCTGGTCTGACCCGCCGGCGTCCACCCCTCTGCCGCCGCCCTGCCCGGAGGCGACGGTGCGCATCTCGGAGAGATTCCCCCGGATGACGGCGAAACGCACCTCTCCCAGCAGCCGGGCGAGCGTCTCCCGCCGAAAGCGCGACACCCCGACTCCCACTGGGTCGAGCACGACGGGGATTCCGCGTGCGTTGGCCTCCCGTCCGGAGGCCAGCAGGGCGGGAACCGTCCTCTCGTGCAGCGTGCCGAGGTTGAGGTGCAGTCCGCCGCAGCGCGCCGTGACCTCCGCCGACTCGCGCGCGTCGTCCGCCATGATGGGCCAGGCCCCGCAGGCGAGTAGGAGGTTGGCGCA
This sequence comes from Candidatus Onthomonas avicola, assembly GCA_018710845.1. Lineage (GTDB taxonomy): Bacteria > Bacillota > Clostridia > Oscillospirales > Oscillospiraceae > Onthomonas > Onthomonas avicola. The sequence goes on along the minus strand of DVJB01000039.1, from coordinate 104,296 downwards.
GTCGTTGGCGGTGACATAGTTGGTGATGTTGTGTACCAGCGGTCCGGCGGCGCGGACGTTGGCGAGCAGTTCGCTGAACATGAAAAGACCTCGCTTACCGCTCCAGGCTCTCCTGCATGGAGCGCAGAATCCCTGCCCGCTGGCAGCTGAAGAGCACCACGGCTGCGATCACCGCGCCGCCCGCCGTCGAGATCAGGAAGGGGACGATATAGGCGTAAAAGGCGACGTTTGCCGCCTCCTCACCGGTGAAGAAGATGGCGACCGGCCAGGCGCACAGGCCGCCGAGTACGGAGGTGCCGAACACCTCTCCGAGCAGGGTGGCGGGGAGACTGTGTGTCTTGCGGTAGACCAGGCCGCACAGCAGCGCGCCGAACATGCTGCCCGGGAAGGCCATCAGGGAGCCCAGGCCCAGCAGGTTGCGCAGCAGGGAGGCGGCGAACGCCGCACCCAGTCCATAACCCGGCCCGAGCAGGACGGCGCAGAAGATATTGACCATGTGCTGCACGGGGGCGCAGCGGCTGCCAAGCACGGGGAAGGAGAACAAGCTTCCCACCACTGCCACGGCGCACAGCACGCTGGCAACTGCCAGCTTCTTCACATTGGTATGTCTCATATGAATTCTCTCTCCTTTGTGTCGGGAGGAAACGACGATGCACAGCGACGCTTCCCCCAAAATGGTGCGGCTCTTCTCAGAGAGCGGCTTTGAAGGGTCGGTCGAGGCTTACTGGCCTCCTCTCACGCCGGAACACGGCTTCCCATCGCTGTGTGATACAAGGCCCAGGGCGCTCCCCCTCGGCCCGCCACGGCCCAACCGTGGTTGACGTCCCGCTCCTTTCTCAAAGAAGTACAATAAAAACAGGAGTTGCCCGACCGGCAGCTCCTGTAAAAAATCATATGACAACGACTTCCTACGGCGGCATTATCCGCATCAGGTAAAAGGGTCGAAGTTGGATCACTTCCTCTCAGCCTGCCTGTACAAGCTCCCCTGTGTTTTATTGTGGAGACAGTATACACCACGGACGGAGAAAATGCAAGCCGTTTCGTATTGCTGTGCAGGTTTGTCAATGATGCGTGATAGGGAGCGGGAAAGCGGAGAGTACCTGTTCAGGGGAGTTCCAATTGAGGGAACGCATAGGGAAAGCCAGGAGAAGAATTGATGCAAGGCATAACACGCGGGAATTACTCAAATTTTCGGTCGTAGAGCAGGGCTGCGATGAGCACCACAAAGCAGGAGCCGGCGTTGTGCACCAGCGCACCGGTGGTGGGGTTGAGCAGTTCCAGAAGGGAGAGCACAATGGCGGCGAAGTTGATCGCCATAGACAGGGTGATGCTCAGACGGATGGTGTTCACAGTGGCGTTGGACAGGCGCTTGAGGTAGGGGATCTTGGCGATGTCGTCGCTCATCAGGGCGATGTCCGCCGCCTCCACCGCGATATCGCTGCCCATGCTGCCCATCGCCACGCCCACGTCGGCGGTCTTCAGGGCGGGGGCGTCGTTGACCCCGTCGCCGATCATGCACACCGTCCGGCCCGCGTCCCGGAGGGACTGCACCTGCTGAACCTTTTCCTCCGGCAGCAGCCCGGCCCGCACCTGCTCAATCCCGGCCTGCGCGGCGAAATAGTGCGCGGTGGTCTCGTTATCTCCGGTGAGCAGGACGGTATCCGTGTGCATGGCACGCAGACGGGAGACCATATCCCGCGCCTCCGGCCGCAGGACGTCGGACAGGGCGATCACGCCGATACAGACGCCGTCCTCCGCCACCAGGACGGATGCCTTGCCCTGCGCGCGCAGCGTTTCCAGGGCGGTATGGACGTCGGCTCCGGCGGCGACACCGTGCTCGAAGAGGAACTTCTCATTGCCGCACAGCAGCCGCCGGCCGGATACGGACGCTGAGATGCCCTTGCCGGCATCCATCCGGAAGTGCTCGGAGTCGGTCAGGGACAGTCCCTCCTCCCGTGCGCGGGCGACAATCGCCCGGCCGAGGGGATGCTCGCTCTTCCCCTCGGCGGAGGCGGCCAGCCGCAGCAGCTCGCGCTCTGAAAGGGCGGAGGAAAAGGAGATGATGTCGCTGACCTCCAGCCGACCGTAGGTCAGGGTGCCGGTCTTGTCAAAGGCGATGGTGTCCACCTTGCCCATCTTTTCCAGCGCCTCCCCCGACTTGATGATGACTCCATGCCGGGTCGCCTGGCCGATGGCCGCCATGATGGCGGTTGGCGTGGCCAGCACCAGCGCGCAGGGGCAGAACACCACGAGGACGGTCACGGCGGTGACGATGTTGCCCGAGAAGAGCCAGGCGGCGACGGCGATGAGCAGGGCCACAGGCACCAGCCAGCTCGCCACGCGGTCGGCGATACGCTGCATGGGGGCCTGCCGGCTCTCCGCCTCCTGCACCATGCGGATCAGCTTTTGCAGGGAGCTGTCCTCTCCCACCTGGGTGGCGGAGATGTCGATCGCGCCAAAGCGGTTGAGCGTGCCGCAGAAGACCTCCTCGCCCGCCCCCTTGTCTACCGGCAGGGACTCCCCGGTCATGATGGACTGATCCACCGAGGTCTCGCCGCGCAGGATGGTCCCGTCCACCGGGATGGTCTCCCCGGGCAGGATGCGCAGCACATCGCCCCGGCAGATCTCCTCCGCCGGAATCAGCTCCTCCCGCCCGTCCCGGATGCGGCGGCCCTGGGTGGGGGCCAGGCGGATCAGCTGTTTCAGGCCCTTCTTTGCGCGGTTGGTGGTCGCCTCCTCCAGCAGAGCGCCAATGGCCATGATAAAGGCGACCTCGCCGGCGGCAAAGAGGTCGCCGATGGCGATGGCGGCGAACATGGCGATGCAGATGAGCAGCGCAGACGAGATCTTGCTGATGCCGGGATTGTGGATCACCCGCCAGACGGCCAGATAGAGCAGCGGGATGCCGCAGATCACCACCGTCACCCACGCCGGGTCAAACGGGAGCAGCTGGAAGGACGGCGCCCGGACGCCCAATTCCGCCGCAACGTACGGGACCAGATCCAGCAGCAGGAAGACACCCGCGGCAATGGTCATGGGAGGCCCGGCCAGGAAATCATTGATTTTCTTGAACATGATAGTCCTCCTCACACACTGCGAGAGATGGTTGACAAATCCGCCTCTTTTTCGTACAATAAATTCGATAACAAACGGTTTGTTCGCTTATATTGTACGCTGGGCACGCGGCTCCCGCAAGAGATGATTTGTACGCGGTGTATGTTACCGAATCATTTTCGCGAATTGTGCGGAAGGAGGCGTTTGAAATGGATCGACGGCAGCGGAAGACCAGGTCCGCTATTTTTCAGGCATTCCGCGCGCTGCTGGCGGAGAAGAGCTACAGCCGCATCACGGTGCAGGAGATCATAGACCGGGCCGACGTGGGGCGCACCACCTTTTACGCTCACTTTGAGACGAAGGACGAGCTGCTCCGGGCGATGTGTGAGGAGCTGTTCGGGCATATCCTGTCCAGTGCCTTGGACTGTACCCACACGCATGGACTGTATTCCGATACAAGCGCGCCGGAGTCCGTCTTCTGTCACCTGCTCCAGCACCTTCAGGAGAACGACGGCCATATCCTGGACCTGCTCTCCTGCGAGAGCAGTGAGATCTTCCTGCGCTATTTCAAGGACAGCCTGAGCGGCCTGGTACAGTCACAGCTGCTGGCGCGAAGCCGCCGCGTCAACCGAGATCTGCCGGAGGATTTTCTGGTGAACCACATTGCCGGCAGCTTTGTGGAGATGGTGCTCTGGTGGATTCGGGGTCATCGGAGGCAGACGCCGCAGGAGCTGGACCGCTATTTTCGGGCGGTGATCGACCCGGTCCTGTAGGCGCGGCCTGCCGGACCAGCTGTCACGGGAAGGCGCAAGGCCGCCCCCGGAACTTGCGGGGCGGCCTTGCCTGAGTGATGCGGTGATGTGGAGTTGGAATGCCGTACGCACTCACAGGGCGTCGTGACCGTGTCCTGCGAGCCGTCCGTGAATCTGGCGGCTGACCCAGGAGATCGCCGTGCCCAGGCTGCAGGCCATGACGACGGTCACCGGGCCGAACGCGGCGCCGGCTGCGATGCCGATGGCCAGGGCGGTCACGTCCACGATGGTCCGCGCCTGCCGGAAGGACAGGCGGGTGCGGTGGGAGAGCAGGTAGGGGAGCGCGTCATAGGGCGCAACTCCGAGATCCATCGACATGTACACTGCCGCGGCCAAGATGAAGATGACCAGCACCGGCACGGCGATCAGCGCACGCAGGGCGAGAGAATCCAGCGCTCCGGCGGGCAGTGCCTGGTCGATGCACCAGCCGAAGAAATCCGCCGCATAGCCGCACAGGACCATGTTGCAGATCGTGCCGATCCCCAACAGGCGGCGCTCGTATTTGAACACTGCCAGCAGCAAGACGGCGTTGAGCAGCAGCGACCAGGTGCCGTAGGAGATGGGCAGATGAGACGCGATGCCGGCGTTCATGGTAGAGCAGGGATCAGAGCCCAGACCGATCCGGAACACCCAGGCGGTGGCAAAGCCCATCATCATATTCGAAAGCAGCACGGCCGTAAGACGCGGGAGAAGTGCATGAAATTCATGAATGGAACGCATATTCAGATACCTCCAATCTGTATCAGGTTCGGCCCTCAATGATACTGACGGAGGCAGGGAAAGTCAATCGTCACAATAGATGATTCAATTGGGGTGAAATCGGGTGTATTACGTCTACATTCTCCAGTGTTGCGACGGAACCTTCTATACCGGCAGCACCAGCGACCTCTCAAAACGTCTGAATATGCACAATTCAGGGCGGGGCGCAAAGTACACCAGGGGCCGCCGCCCGGTCCGCCTGGCCTATGCCGAGCCCGCTTTGGACCGGTCCTCCGCCCTGCGCCGGGAGGCCCAAATCAAGCGCCTGAGCAGGGCAGAAAAAATCGCCCTGATCGCGCGGCGACAGGACGGCGGCGGGGAAGAGGAGCGCCCTAAAACGTGCTGAACCCCTGTCCGTCTGCTTTCTCTCGGACAGGGGTTCAGCGGTGATTCTTGATATCCAACATCATTTTTCATTTACCTCGCTTTCGTAGATTTGCGAGTGCCTTCCGCCTTCCTCTGCTGTTGCGCAGGCTTTTGTCTGTGCTGCTGAAACGCTGAACGGCGGCTCGCTGCGGTAAGCTCTTCCTAAAAGAGATTACCGAAAGGCTGCTTCCCTCCACATTGGAATCACCCTTTCTTTCTGTGACCTTATAATACCACAGCTGCCTAAAAGTGTCAAGTACTTTTTCGAAAAACATTAGAAAATAATAGAAGCAATTTGCGCCCCTGCGGATGACCGGACCCCTGCAAAAAGAGGGCTGCGGCACGTGAAATTGACAGGATATGCAGGAATCTGTGCAGGGGAGGGAGGCTTAAGGCAGGGACAGGGAGAAAAAAGGGGACAATACGACGGAATTTGAGACAATTCTTGTGTTGGCATGAAATTTTGCTTGCGCTGAGTTTCAAAAGTTGGTATAATAAGCAGGTCCGGACGGCAGCCGGACGGAATGACGATATCTTCCAGGTCTCAAGGGCGAGGCAGAACATGCGCCGAAATGACGACGCGGCGTGCGGCCGGAGAGCGGAAGGGGACCCCGGTGCCGTAAGCGTGCGCGTTTTGTGCCGTGCCTGACGACGATTTTGACGGAAGGAATGATTGCTTATGCCTATCAACAACGCTTATCTGAACGGTATTTATGAGGACCTGGCGGTCAAGAGTGCGCACGAGCCGGAGTTTCTCCAGGCGGTGTACGAGGTGCTTGAGTCCCTGGTCCCGGTCGTGGAGCGCCGCCCTGACCTGGTGAAGGCGGGTGTCATCAAGCGCATGGTCGAGCCGGAGCGCATTGTGCAGTTCCGCGTGAGCTGGGTGGATGACAAGGGCGAGGTCCAGGTCAACCGCGGCTATCGCGTCCAGTTCAACTCCGCGATCGGCCCCTATAAGGGCGGCCTGCGCTTCCATCCGAGCGTGACGCTCTCTGTCATCAAGTTCCTCGGCTTTGAGCAGATTTTCAAGAACAGCCTGACCGGCCTGCCGATGGGCGGCGGCAAGGGCGGCTCTGACTTTGACCCGAAGGGCAAGTCGGACGCCGAGGTGATGCGCTTCTGCCAGTCGTTTATGACGGAGCTGTCCAAGCACATCGGCCCGGACACCGACGTGCCTGCCGGCGATATCGGCGTGGGCGGCCGCGAGATCGGCTATCTCTTTGGCCAGTATAAGCGCCTGCGCAACGAGTTTACCGGCGTGCTGACCGGCAAGGGCCTGAGCTACGGCGGCTCCCTGGCCCGCACCGAGGCCACCGGCTACGGCACCTGCTATTTCGCTGACGAGATGCTGAAGAGCAAGGGCGAGAGCTTCCAGGGCAAGCGTGTGGTCATCTCCGGTTCGGGCAACGTGGCCATCTATGCCAACCAGAAGGCCACCCAGCTCGGCGGCAAGGTGGTCGCGATGAGCGACTCCAACGGCTACATCGTCGACGAGAACGGCATTGATTATCGGGTGATGCAGGAGATCAAGGAGCTCCGCCGCGACCGCATCAAGACCTATCTAAAGCATTTTCCCACGGCGCAGTATGTTGAGGGCTGCCGCGGCATCTGGTCTGTCCCCTGCGACATCGCCCTGCCCTGCGCCACGCAGAATGAGCTCAACGGCGAAGAGGCGGCCCAGCTGATCGCCAACGGTGTCATCGCCGTCGCTGAGGGCGCGAACATGCCCTGCACCCCTGAGGCGGTCACTGCCTTCCAGAGCGCGGGCGTCCTGTTTGGCCCGGCCAAGGCGGTCAACGCCGGCGGCGTGGCCACCTCCGGCCTGGAGATGAGCCAGAACAGCCAGCGCCTGAGCTGGACCTTCGAAGAGGTGGACCAGAAGCTCCATCAGATTATGAAGAACATCTACGCCTCTGCGGCCTCCGCTGCTGAGGAGTACGGCATGCCGGGCAACCTGGTGGCGGGCGCCAATATCGCCGGCTTCCTGAAGGTGGCCGACGCCATGATGTGGCAGGGCATTGCCTACTAATTGCCCTGATAGCAGACTATCGCCCCCTGCCGCGTAAGCGGCAGGGGGCGTGCTGTCAAAGAACTGCATATGACAGCGTGTTTTGGCATCAGGCAGATACCGATATGATCTGTATTTTTTCAATCCCAATCTAATGGTAAAGCTTATCGAGATGCATGTAGACTGCAAAACACTATGGGGTAAAAGAGAGAAGAAAACTATGTCGAGATCACAGCCGGATTTGATCGAGGTTGTGGTTTTTTGATGCTCAAAACGAGCGCGCTGCCACCCGGCAGCGCGCCCGCGTTTCGTCATGAGATTGGATTTCAACCGCCCACTACGCCGTTGAGCGCCGCCAGCGCCCGCGCGCCGGCCTCCTCGCTCCAGGGATAGCCCCCGCCGGTGTAGCCGCAGTCGGAGAGCAGTCCTTCCTGACCCTCGGTCATCAGCTCCCCGCAGACGGCGTAGATGGCGTCAAAGACGTCCGCCAGCTCCGGGTCAAGCTCGTCTGCCGGGATGGCGGCATACCAGTCGATGGCAGCAGCGGTACACTCCTCCTCCGTCAGCGGCGTCCCCTCCGCCCAGTCGAGCAGCGTGGCGGCGAGGTAGGCATTGGTGAGGGAGCTGCCCGCCGTGCCGACGCGTCCGTCCGTCCGGATCTGATCGAGCACCGCGGTGAGCGCGTCCAGGTCAGACTGCGCCGGGCCGGTTTCTCCGCCGGCGTCCGTGGCGGGCTCCTCTGCTGCGGCGTCGTCCTCAGACGGCGTCTCCTCCGGCGCTTGCTCAGCCGGCTCGTCCTCGGCGGGTTGCTGTGTCTCTCCATCGGTGGACTCCGTCCCACCGTCCGCCTCCGGCGCCTGGGACTCCGTCTCGCCGTCCTCTGTCTGAGAGTCAGAACCGGAGGGTGTCTGCGCCCCGGCGTCAGAGGACGCGGGCCCCTGCCCGCAGGCGGCGAGGGAGAGCGCCAGCGTCAGGGAGAGCAATATGATCCAAAAGCGTTTCATGTCACAAGATTCCTCCTTGTCCAGCCGGGCTTGCTGCCCGGTCTTATGGTACAGAATAGCCTTTTGAGTAAAAAAAGCAAGACCTTTTGGAAAAATTAAGAGATATAAAAGCCAAATCGTCCGAACGGGGGAGAGCAGACGCTTTTTTAGGCAGATTGACGTAACGCACTGGACAAATGGAAGGAAACGCTGGTATAATAGACATATCCCAATACAATCTGGAGGTGCCTCCCATGTCCTATCGCGATACCTACGAAAAATGGTTGAATAGTCCCGCGCTCTCCGCAGAGGAAAAGGCGGAGCTGGAGTCCATCAGAAATGATGAGAAAGAGATCGAGAGCCGCTTCTTCGGCCCGCTGGAGTTCGGCACGGCCGGCCTGCGCGGCACGATGTGCGTCGGACTGCACCATATGAACCGCCATGTCGTCGGCCACGCGACCCAGGCCTTCGCCGAGGTCATCAAGGCCGAGGGGCCTGAGGCGTGTGAGCGCGGCGTCGCCATCGCCTATGACTGCCGCAACCACTCCGCCGAGTTTGCCGCCCAGGCCGCCAGCGTCATGGCCGCCAACGGCATTAAGGTCCGCCTGTACGACGCTCTGCGCCCGACGCCGGAGCTGTCCTTTGCCGTGCGCCAGTACGGCTGCATCGCCGGCATCAACGTCACCGCCTCGCACAATCCGAAGGAGTATAACGGCTACAAGGTCTACTGGTCGGATGGCGCGCAGCTGCCCCCCGTCCACGCCGACACCGTCGCGGCCAAGATGAAGGAGCTGGATATCTTCGACGATGTGAAGACCATGCCGCTCGAGGAGGCCAAGGCCGCCGGTCTGGTCACCATGCTCGGCGAGGAGACGGACGAGCTCTTCCTCGGCAACGTCCTCGATCAGATCATCGACCGTGAGGCGGTGGCCAAGGTGGCCGACACCTTCTCCATCGTCTACACTCCCTTCCACGGCACGGGCTACCGCCTGATCCCCGAGGCGCTGCGCCGCATGGGGATGAAGAACGTCATCTGCGTGCCCGAGCAGATGGTGATCGACGGCGATTTCCCCACCGTCAAGTCTCCGAATCCGGAGAACCCCGAGGGCTTCTACCTGGCCGTCGACCTGGCCAAGGCGAACAACTGCGACCTCATCATCGGCTCCGACCCGGACGCCGACCGCGTGGGCATCATGGTCCGCAACGCCCAGGGCGAATATGAGGTGTTCACCGGCAACCAGACCGGCGTCATCCTGCTCGACTACCTGATCGGCGCGCGCCGCCGCACCGGCCTGATGCCGGAGAAGCCCTACGCCCTGACCACCATCGTCTCTACCCCGATGGCGGGCAAGGTCTGCGAGGTCAACGGCCTCGGCTTTGCCAAGACCTTCACCGGCTTCAAGTTCCTGGCTGAGAAGAAGGACAAGCTGGAGAAATCGGGCGAGGGCAACGTGATCTTCTCCTTCGAGGAGTCCTATGGCTACATGCTCGGCGACTATGTGCGCGACAAGGACGCCGTCTCCGCCGTCGCCTCCATCGTGGAGATGGCCGCGTGGTACGCCTCCCAGGGCAAGACCCTCTTCAACGCCCTGCAGGAGTGCTACGCCAAGTACGGCTTCTATCGCGAGAAGACAATGAACCTCGTCATGCCCGGCCTGGATGGCATGACCAAGATGGCCGCCATCATGAAGGGCCTGCGCGACGAGCCCAAGACCGAGATTGCCGAGACCCCCGTCCTGGTGGTCAAGGACTATCAGCCGGGTACCGCCACCGACCTCGCCACCGGCGCGGTCACCGAGATGGAGCTCAAGGACTCCAACGTGATGGAGTATGATCTGGCCGACGGCACCACCTTCATCATCCGTCCCTCCGGCACCGAGCCGAAGATCAAGGTCTATATCCTCTGCAACGACGCGGACGAGCAGGCCTGTGCGGACAAGGTGGCCAAATACGCCGCCTACGCCCCCTCCATCAAGGATTGATTGACAGCAGAGGGGAAACCTGCTACCATTGACGTATGACATGGGCCGGACCAGTCAAACTGGTCCGGCCCATTGTTGCCTATCCCTCGTCCCCGCCGCCCGGCGGTGGAAAGGAGAACGTCCATGAAAAAACTCCTGCGCTACCTGCGCCCCTACCGCCGCGAGAGCGTGCTCGGCCCGCTCTTCAAGCTGCTCGAGGCGTCCTTTGAGCTCTTTGTCCCGCTGGTGATCGCCGACCTGGTGGACGTGGGCATCGCCAACGCTGACGTCCCGGCGATCTGGCGGATGTGCCTGCTGCTCATCGCCCTCGGGGTGATCGGGCTGGTCTGCTCCATCACTGCCCAGTACTTCGCCGCCCGGGCGGCGGTGGGCTTTGCCACCGAGCTGCGGCGCGATCTCTTCGCCCATATCCAAAGCCTGTCCTACGCCGAGCTGGACACAGTGGGCACGCCCACGCTCATCAACCGCCTCACGAGCGACGTAAATCAGGTGCAGTCCGGGGTCAATCTGGTGCTGCGCCTCTTCCTGCGCTCGCCCTTTATCGTCTTCGGCGCGATGGTGATGGCCTTTACGATCGACTTTGACGCCGCGCTGGTCTTTGTGGTGGCGATTCCGCTGCTGTGCGCGGTGGTCTTTGGCGTGATGATTGCCAGCATCCCCCTCTACCGCCGCGTGCAGGAGGGGCTGGACCAGCTCACCCGCCTCACGCGGGAGCACCTCACCGGCGCGCGTGTCATCCGCGCCTTCAACCGCCAGGCGGACGAACAGCGGTCGTTTGCCGCCGCCAGCGACGCGCTCGTGCGCGGCCAGCTCTTTGTCGGCAAGATCTCCGCGCTGATGAACCCGGCGACCTATGTCATCGTGAACCTCGCCATCGTCGCCCTGCTCTGGACGGGGGCGCTGCGGGTGGACTCCGGCGCGCTCAGTCAGGGCGACGTGATCGCGCTGGTGAACTATATGTCCCAGATCCTGGTGGAGCTCATCAAGCTGGCAAACCTCATCCTCTCCGTCACCCGCGCCCTCGCCTGCGCCCGGCGGATTGAGGGAGTGCTCGACCTCGCCCCCTCTCTGCGCGAGGCGCCGGACGCCCAGCGCGCCCCTCACGCCGCCGCGGGGGAGGAGAAGGTCGCCTTTGACCACGTCTCCTTCGCCTATCCCGGCGCGCAGGCCAACGCCTTGGATGACATCCACCTCACCGTCCGCCGCGGCGAGACGGTGGGCATCATCGGCGGCACCGGAAGCGGCAAGAGCACGCTGGTCAACCTGATCGCCCGCTTCTACGACGCGACGGAGGGGACCGTCCGGGTGGACGGGCATGACGTGCGCACCCTGCCGCTCGAGGCGCTGCGCAGTCAGACCGGCATCGTGCCGCAGAAGACCGAGCTCTTCAAGGGCACCATCGCCGAGAACCTCCGCTGGGGAAATCCCGACGCGGACGAGCGGGCGATGGAGGCGGCACTGGAGACCGCCCAGGCCCTCGACTTTGTCCGCGCGCGCGGCAAGGGGCTGGAGAGCTGGGTCACCCAGGGGGGCAAGAACCTCTCCGGGGGCCAGCGCCAGCGCCTGGCGATCGCCCGGGCCCTCGTCCGCCGGCCGGAGATTCTGATTCTGGACGACAGCGCCTCCGCCCTGGACTACGCCACCGACGCCAACCTCCGCCGGGCGATCCGCTCGCTGGAGGGGGGGATGACGGTGTTCATCGTCTCCCAGCGCACCGCCAGCGTCTGGAACGCCGACCAGATCCTTGTCCTGGACGACGGGCGGCAGGTAGGCCTCGGCACGCACGAGGAGCTGCTGGCCACCTGCCCGGTCTATCAGGAGATCTACCGCTCCCAGTTCGGAAAGGAGGGGGCGTAAATGGAGCAGGCATACAACACCCGCGACACCCTGAAAAAGATCTGGGCCTTCCTGCGCCCCTACAAGCTGCTCGCCGCCGCCTCGGTCGTCTGCGCGGCGCTCACCGTGGTGCTGACGCTCTATCTCCCCATCCTGACCGGCGAGGCGGTCAACTGCATCGTCGGCCCGGGCGCGGTGGACTTTGCCGGCCTCGTGCGCTTGCTGGTGCAGATGGGGGTGGTGATCGCCCTCACCGCCCTCTTCCAGTGGCTGATGAACCTGGCCAACAACCGCATTACCTTCTGCGTTGTGCGCGACATCCGCGAGCGGGCCTTTGACCGCCTGGCGGAGCTGCCGCTGCGCTACCTCGACGGCCACGCCCACGGCGACATTCTCAGCCGCATCATCGCCGACGTGGACCAGTTCTCCGATGGGCTGCTGATGGGCTTCACGCAGTTCTTTACCGGCGTGCTCACCATCCTGGGCACCCTGGTCATCATGCTCAATATTCACGCCGGAATTGCCCTGGTGGTCATCGTGCTCACCCCCATATCCTTCCTGGTGGCCGCCTTTATCGCCAAGCAGACCTACTCCATGTTCAAGCTCCAGTCGGAGACACGCGGGGAGCTGACCGCCCACATCGACGAGATGATCGGTGGGGCGAAGGTGGTGCAGGCCTTCGGCCGCGAGCGCGCAGCGCAAGAGCGCTTTGATGAGATCAACGGCCGCTTGCGCGATTGCAGCCTGCGGGCCACCTTCTTCTCCTCCATCACGAACCCCGCTACCCGCTTTGTCAACAGCATGGTCTACGCCGCTGTTGCCGTCGTCGGGGCATTGGCCGCCCTCGGCGGGGGGATCACGGTGGGCGCGCTCACCTCGCTTCTGAGCTACGCGAACCAGTACACCAAACCGTTTAACGAGATCTCCGGCGTGGTGACCGAGCTGCAAAACGCCGTCGCCTGCGCCGCGCGCGCCTTTGAGTTGATGGAAGCAGAGCCGCAGACGCCGGACGCGCCGGACGCGGCCGTGCTGGAGCAGGTGCACGGGGCGGTGACGCTGCAAAACGTGGACTTCTCCTACCGCCCGGACCAGGAGCTGATCCGCGACCTGAATCTCTCCGTCCGGCCCGGACAGCGCGTCGCCATCGTCGGCCCCACCGGCTGCGGCAAGAGCACGGTGATCAATCTGCTCATGCGCTTTTACGACGTGGACGGCGGGTCCATCTCGGTGGACGGGCATGACATCCGCTCCGTCACCCGCGACAGCCTGCGCGCGAGCTACGGCATGGTCCTCCAGGAGACCTGGCTCAAAACGGGCACCGTCCGGGAGAACATCCTTTTCGGCCACCCGGAGGCCACCGAGGAGGAGATGGTCGCCGCCGCGAAGGCGGCCCACGCCCACAGCTTTATCCGCCGCCTCCCGCAGGGCTATGACACCCGCATCAGCGAGGACGGCGGCAACCTCTCCCAGGGGCAGAAGCAGCTGCTGTGCATCGCCCGCGTGATGCTCAGCCTGCCGCCCATGCTGATTCTGGACGAGGCGACCAGCTCCATCGACACGCGCACCGAGATCCGCATCCAACAGGCCTTTGCCCGTATGATGCAGGGGCGCACCAGCTTCATCGTCGCCCACCGCCTGGCCACGATTCGGGAGGCGGACCAGATTCTCGTCATGCGCGACGGAAAGATCATCGAGCAGGGAAATCACGATGAGCTGCTCGCGCGCGGCGGCTTCTACGCCGAGCTCTATCACAGCCAGTTTGAGCGGTTCTGACCAAGACAGGAAAAGGGCAGAGGTCCCGTCCGGGGACCCCTGCCTTTTGCTGTCAAACCGGTTTTCTGCCCGTCCGGTACAGTATTCGGCGGGCGCATGTGCGCCCCTGCGATGTGGTGTGCCGGCCGTTGCAGCTCCATGGCGGAATATGCGCCGCGCCTGGCAGAATCTGCGGAGAACGGTTTGGCCGTTCTGCCCACCATCCGGGGCGGGGAGGGACAGTTTGAAACCGATCCTATTTACCTATCCCGCTGCCAGCCGCCGCAGCGCTTTTCGCCAGAGACGGTTCATCTCCAGCCCTGCGGAGAGGGCCGCGTACGCTCCGCGCCGCAGGACGAGGGTGTACTGGCCGGCAAAGGCGGTGTGCCTCCCACCGAAGCCCTTCTTGAAGCGGTAGAGTCCGGAGAGGGGGTCATCCGGGTCCTCCCGGCCGGGCACGCCGCGAAAGTCGTAGAGCCGCGCCCTGCTCTCCAGCGCCCAGCGCATCATCTCCCACTGAAGCAGATAGTTCGGCCGTGCCCGCCGGTCCTCAGAGGCCCCGGAGGACGCGCCGTAGAGGTACCAGACCTTGTCCCCATACCGCACGGCGATACTCCCGGCAATCGCCCGGTCCCCCAGACGGGCGAGGTAGAGCCGCCCGTCCGCCCCGAGGGCGCCGAGCAGCTGCGCAAAGTACTCCCGGGGACGGGTGAGAAAGTGGTCGCGCCGCCCTGTCTCCTCCATCAGGCGGCAGAAATCGTCCAGCGCCCCGTCCGGAATCCCGCCGTCCCCCGCCCAATGGGAGACGGTCACGCCCCGCCGTTCGGCCAGGCGGATCTGGTAGCGTGTCTGACGGCTGCACCCCGCCAGGAGCTCCGCCTCCGTCCGCCCTGCGAGGGGCAGGCGGAAGACAAATCGCGGCTGAATCGCCTCAAAGCCCTCCGAGCGCTGGCAGACAAAGCCGAGCGACCGCAGCGCCCGGTGCGCCGCAAGGTCACTCTCTTCCACGTCGGGGTCGAGGATGAGGCAGCAGCCGCGCACCTCGTCCGCCGCCGCGCGCGCCCCTGCCACCAGGCAGGCGAGGACCTCCGTCTGGTGCCGGTCACAGACCGGGCCGCGCGGGGCGTAGAGCAGGCTCCACCCGCCGGGGAGCGGCCGGATGAGCAGGGAGAGAGTTCCGCAGATTGCCCCCTTCTGCCGGGCAAGCACCCCTCGCCATTGCCAGTGCTCCTTCACTAACCGCCAGCGCGGCGACTGCATAAAGTGCCCGTTCGAGTGGGCGCGGACAAAGGCCTCCATCTCCGCGCACAGTGCGTTCTCCCGTTCCGTGATGATTTGATAGTCCAGTGTGTCCATCTCAGCCGCCCCTTTCAGACGAACCGCCGTTCCGGCGGCGTGAGCATCAGGTCTACCGGCGCGGTCACATAGTCCCCCGGCGCGAGGTCGGTCCCGCCGGCGTCCACCAGAGTGAACTGGCTCCCGATCCGCCCCACCACCGGGAGCGTCCTGCCGCAGTACTCCACCGACGGCCGGTGGAGGCAGCCGCGCAGCAGGCGGAGCTGATTGACCAGAAAGTCCAGCGGCCGCAGCGTCTCCGGACGCTTCACCAGGCCAAAGCCGCTGTGCCGGCCGAGGGAGAGGACGGCGACCTCCGTCGCCCGTCTGACGCGGCAGAGAGAGGCGTAGCCGGTGGTGTCGCCCGCGTGCAGCGTCCTGCGCTCCACCACCATCGCGCGGTAGACCCCCACCCGCCGCAGCGGCAGGGAGACGGTCACCGGCAGCCGCCCGACCAGCGCCGAGCCTACCCGCACCGCATCCAGCCAGGTCTCCGGCCAGCGCAGCGCGGCGCAGGAGTTGGCGATATGCCGCAGCCCGACGGGATAGCCCTTGGCCGCCAGCGCGCGGGTGACGGACAGAAACCGCTCCAGCTGTTGCCGGGTGAGCCGGTCGCTGCGGGCAAAGGAGGCGGCGAAGTGGGAGAAGATGCCGGTAAAGGTCAGACCGCGAGTTTGGTAGACCTCCTCTATCGCGGCCAGATCCCGCCAGTGCAGGCCAAAGCGGCCCATCCCGGTGTCCACCGCCACGTGGACGCGCACGGTGCGTCCAGCGGCCGCCGCAGCATAGCGCCGGGCGCAGTCCGGGCCTGTCACCGTCAGGGTGACGCGGGCGGCGATCAGCGCCTCGAGCGTCTCGGGGCAGACGGCGGGGGAGAGCAGCAGAATCTCCACCCCCGCAAAGCCCAGACGGCGCAGCGCGAGGGCCTCCTGCGGTTCGGAGACGGCCAGCCGTGTCACCCCGGCGCTCACCCAGGCGGCGGCCGCCTCGGCCAGAGAGACGCCGTAGCCGTCGCATTTGACGACGCCGATCACCGGACACTTGACAAAGCCGGTCACCAGGCGGGCATTTTCCGCCAGGTCGGACCGGGAGATCTCCAGATAGCTCTGTGCATAGCGGCACATGAAAAAACACCCCTTCTCTCTGGTTCGGGACCAGTATAGAGAAGGGGTGCATCACCGCGCGCACACTCCGGCATCAAAATCGCATCTGATGCGGAGCGCGGCGGGGAAATTTGGGTAAACTGTACTCAGCGGTGCGCGCGCTCAAAGCGCTCCATAAAGCGTACCAGCGCCTGCACACCCTCGTAGGGCATGGCGTTGTAGATGCTCGCGCGCATGCCGCCCACCGTCCGGTGTCCCTTGAGATTGGCCAGGCCAGCGGCGGACGCCTCCTTGACAAACTCCGCGTCCAGCGCGGCGTCGCCGGTGACAAAGGGCACGTTCATCAGCGAGCGGTCCTGCGGGACCACGGTGCCGTGGAAGAGGGAGGACTGGTCAAGATAGTCGTAGAGCAGCTTGGCCTTGCGCTCGTTGCGCGCGCGCATCGCCTCCAGGCCGCCCTGGCGCTTGAGCCACTGGAACACCTTGCCGCAGATATAGATGCCGTAGCAGGGGGGCGTGTTGTACATCGAGCCGTTGTCTGCGTGTGTCTTGAAGCGCAGCATGGTCGGCGTGCCGTCGAGCACGTCCTCCGTGATGAGGTCCTCCCGGATGATGGAGATGACCACGCCGGCCGGGCCGATGTTCTTCTGCACGCCGCCGTAGATGATGCCGTACCGGCTCACATCCACCGGCTCGGACAGGAAGCAGGAGGAGACGTCCGCCACCAGCGGCTTGCCCTTGGTGTCGGGGAGGGTGTGGAACTTGGTGCCGTAGATCGTGTTGTTCTCACAGATATAGACGTAGTCCGCCTCGGGCGAGATGGGGAGGTCGGAGCAGTCCGGGATGTAGGAGAAGGTCTTGTCCTCCGAGGAGGCGACCTTGTTGGCCGTGCCGAAGAGCTTGGCCTCCTGCCAGGCCTTCTTGGCCCACTGACCGGTGACGATGTAGTCTGCCACGCGGTTTTTCATCAGGTTCATCGGGATCATCGCAAACTGCTGGCTCGCGCCGCCCTGCAAGAACAGGACCTTGTAGTTTGACGGGATCCCCATCAGCTCACGAAGGTCCGCCTCTGCCTGGTCGATGATCTCCTGAAACATCTTGGAGCGGTGGCTCATCTCCATCACGGACATGCCGCAGCCGCGGTAGTCCAGCATCTCCTCCGCCGCCTCACGCAGCACTTCCTCCGGCAGGACGGCCGGCCCGGCCGAAAAATTCCAAATACGGCTCATATCGTTTCCTCCCTTGCTTTCGTTCCGATTCGCCCACCGCCGCGCCCGAGGGGCCGGGATGGGGCAAAACAGTGTCCTTCTCTATCATACCACCCGCGTCAAGGGGGTGCATGGCCCGGCCGGAATGGCGGAAAGAGGTTATTTTTTGCGAAATCAGAAGGAAGATCTGTAGATATTTGTCGCATGTTGTGCTATGATACTATGAGAATTTTCTTGGCCGCGTCCATCGACGCCGGAAGGAGGAGCGCAGATGCCGCTGCAGATATGTGCCGTCGCCCGTTCGCTGGGTCAGAGCACAGAGGAATACAGCCCCGCCGCCTCGCACGGCCTGTCCGTCCGATGGGCCTGGGGCGAGGGGGATGGCAGCCCTGCCCACCCGCATGCGCTGGAGGTCTCGGTGCGCAATACCGCCGCCGGGGACTGGCGCGGCGTGCTGCACCTCCGGCTGCTCGCCCCGCAGGACAGTCCTCGCTTTTTCCTGCCCGGATTTCTCTACGGGACGAACGGCGGAGAGCGCCCGCTGTCGGTGCCGCATCAATTCCCCCGGATTCGCGGAGAGCGGGATCAGCCTGCCTCTCCCTGGTGGATGATGCAGGCCAACCGCCTGGCCGCGCCGGCCGCCTTCCTCTATGACCGGGGCCGCATCTGGGGGTTTTCCGCCGGACCGTACTGGGTGCGGACCGCAGACGGACGCCGGCGCGCCTGGACAAACTGCCCGGAGGAGGCCGGAGCGGAATTTGACCGCTTTGCCGGCTACAGCTGCGCCGTGGACTGCACCCTGCCCGGACAGGCGGGGCGGTTTGCCGCCCTGGGCTATACGCTCGGCTATGAGAACGCGCCCTGGCATTTTATTCAGGCGCGGCGGGTGTTGGAGCGTGCCCCGCTCTCGGAGGAGAACACCTTCCCGCTGCGCGCGGGGGAAGAGATCTCCTTCCGCCTTATGGTCTACGATTACCCCGCCGGGGCGGAGACGGAGCTTGGCCCGGCGCTGCGGGCGGTCTATGCCGCCTATCATCAGCCGCCGCGCACGATCGCGGGGATGACCGTCCGCCGCGCGGCCACCGACTTGGCGGAGGCCATCGCGCGCGACGCGTGGTTGCTGGAGGAGGAGTGCTATTCCGGCTTCGTGCGCGAGCGCCCGGATGGAACCGGGTTTGCCTATAACCGGATTCCCTCTCTGACCTGGACCAACGGGCTGACGGTGGCGGTCCCCGTGCTCTCCGCCGCGCTGCGCCTCGGGCGGGAGGAGATGCGCGCGCAGGCGATTGCCTGTATTGACCGGCTGCTCCGGAGCAGCCGGAACGGCCGCTCCGGTCTGCCGTACGAGACGGTGGACGCCGCCGGGCGCGCGAGCGTGCGCGGCTGGTGGTTTGACGGGATGCGCACCCCGGGGCACGCGGTCTACCTGAGCGGGCAGGCCGCCTTCTACGCCCTCAAGGCGTGGCATCTGGAGCGGACGCAGCGGGGCTGTGAGCATCCGGAGTGGCTCGCCTTTGCCCGCGGAATTGTCCGGCATCTGGCCGGGCAGCGCAACTCGGACGGGGAGTACCCCTTCATCTGCTCCGAACAGACGGGCGCGGCGCTGGAGTACGACGCGATGGGAAGCTGCTGGGCGCTGGCCGCGGCGGCCTACTATTGTTATCTGACCGGTGATCGGGAAGACCTGGACGGCCTGCTCGCCAGCGAGCGGCACTACTACCGTACCTATGTGCGGCGTATGGAGTGCTACGGCGGCCCGCTGGACACTGACAAAGCGGTGGACTCGGAAGGCGTGCTGGCCTATCTGCGCGCGGTGCGCTATCTGCATGCCGTCACCGGCGAGACGGAGCTGCTGGAGCACATGCGTGACGGGCTGGAATACGAGTTTTCCTTCCGGTTTGGCTATTGCGTGCCGATTCACGTCCCGCCGCTGTCCCGGTTGGGCTGGTCTACCTCTGGCGGGAGCATCACTTCCGTGGCCAACCCGCACATTCATCCGATGTCCTGCACCGTGACGGACGAGCTGCTGTACTACGCGGCGCAGACCGGGGACGGCTATGTGGCCTCCCGCGCGCGCGACACGGTGCTCTGGGGCTGTCAGACCTACAACACCCGCGACGGGGAATATGACTACGGTCGGCGCGGCTGGATGTCCGAGCGGTTCTGCTACAGCCCGGGGCTGCTGGTGGAGCGCTATCCGGACGGGGCGCTGGCGAGCGCTTGGTTTGCCCTGATGCCCTGGGCGGCCGGCAGCGTGCTGGAAGGGCTGACCGGTGAGGCCTGGGAACGGCAGTGGCAGGAGAGCGAATGACAGTGCGCCCGGCATCTGGCAGCCGGGAAGAAATACATTGCGGAAAGTGGGGGCAACTCCAATGAGTCCTATCACGAAGAAAAAAATCGCTATCATTGCCGGCAGTGTGGCGGCGGTGGCGTTGGTCGCGGTCGCGGCGGTGCTCTATTCCAGAGGAGACCATCGGGGGCCGAGCATCCGATTGCATGAGGCGGTCTCTGTCAGCTATGGGGAGCGCATCGGCCTGTATGACATCGTGCGCGCTGTCTCGGACGAGAGTGCCTATACCATCGCGATCACCGCCGGAGGCGAGGTGGCGGCGGACGGCCGCTCCACGCTGCTGGAACAGGTAGGCGTTAACGAGGTGGAGATCACCGCCACCGACGAGCACGGACACACCACCGTTCAGGTGGCGGAGGTGACCGTGGTGGATGACACGCCGCCGAGCATTCAGGCCGAGGGCCGCACGATCGAGGTGGGGGATGACACCGACTTTCTCAGCGGCGTCACCGCCCAGGACGAGGTGGACGGCGACCTGACCGCTCAGCTGCGGGTCGATCAGAGCCAGGCGGACACCACCCGCGCGGGGACCTATCCGCTGATCTACACCGTGACCGACAGCGCCGGGAATGAGGCGATCCTCCCTGTGGCGCTCACGGTGGTCAGCCCGGAGGCGCGTCAGGTCACCCTGAGCCAGCAGACCCTGACGCTCGAGGGCAACGGCCACTATCAGCTCGCCGCCAACGTCAGTCCCAGCGCCTGGTCGGGCAGCATCGAGTGGACTTCCAGCGACGAGAGCGTAGCGGTGGTTTCCAACGGATTGATCTCCTGGGTGGGGCCGGGCAGCTGCACCATCACGGCCACGGCAGACGGCCAGAGCGCCGAGTGCCATGTGACGTGCGGCTATGTCACCATCTCCTCCATCCGGTTGAACCAGTCCATGCTGGAGCTGGAATACGGCCAGAGCGAGCAGCTGCGCGCGACAGTGATTCCCTCCAACTGGTCCGGAGAGATCACCTGGTCCTCCAGCGACCCGGAGGTCGCCACGGTGGAGGATGGAATGGTCACCGCTGTTGGCGATGGCACATGTACGATCACCGTCACGGCGGACGGGCGGACCGCCTCCTGCTATGTCACCTGCACCATGCCGGAGCTGGAGAGCCTGACGCTGCCGGAGAGTGAGATCAGCCTGGAGGTGGGAGACACCGTCACGATCACCCCGGTGCTCACGCCGGAGGACTGGCCGGGCGAGCTGGTCTGGACCTCCAGCAATCCCAACGTCGCCACCGTGACGCAGGACGGGGAGATCACGGCAGTCAGTGCCGGAAACTGTGACATCACAGTCACGGCCGGTGAGCTGACCGCTACCGTCAACGTGGACTGCTGGCGCAACATTCTGGATGACATCTTCGGCGGGGGCGGCGGCGATACGGAGCCGGACGAGGAAGAGCCCGACGAAGAGGAGCAGGAATAAGGAACACTGACGGCGACCGCTGCGGCGGCCCATCCCGGCGGGCCATGAGATCGGCGAGAGGCAGTTCTCATGGCCCGCAGCGTCTTTCCAAACAGCAGGAGGGAGTCTATGCACATCACAATACCGGCCGCGGCCGCCCGGCTGCTGGCCCGGCTGAACGATCACGGATATGAGGCATATGTCGTCGGCGGCTGCGTTCGCGACGCGCTGATGGGCCGCACTCCGCACGACTGGGATATCTGCACCGATGCGCTGCCGCAGCAGGTGAAGGAGGTGTTTGCCGGCCACCCCATCCATGATACCGGGATCCGTCACGGGACGGTGCTGGTGATGGAGCAGGGCGAGGGGTATGAGATCACCACCTTCCGGGTGGACGGGGATTACTCCGACCACCGGCATCCGGACCGTGTCTCCTTTGTCCGCTCCCTGCGAGAGGACCTGGCCCGGCGCGACTTCACCGTCAACGCCATGGCCTATCATCCCTCCGCCGGCCTGATAGACCTATTTGGCGGAGAGGCGGACCTCGCCGCCGGGGTGATCCGCTGCGTCGGTGAGCCGTCCGAGCGCTTTGCAGAAGATGGGCTGCGTATCCTGCGTGCGCTGCGCTTTGCCGCGCGCTTTTGCTTTCAAGTGGAGGAGCGTACCGGGCAGGCGATGCACGCGCAGCGCGCTCTGCTGGACTACATCGCCGCAGAGCGGATCTTCTCCGAGCTGAAGGGATTTCTGAGCGGCGGCGGGGTGTGCGCGCTGCTGCTGGAATACCGCGACGTCTTTGCGCAGTTTCTGCCCGAGATCTGCGGGATGTTTGACTTTTGCCAGTATAATCCGCACCACTGCTACGACGTCTGGACCCATACCGCCCACGCAGTGGAGTGCGCACCGCCGGAGACAGTGCTGCGGCTGACCATGCTCTTTCACGATATCGGGAAACCCAGCTGCTTCACGCGGGACGAGCGGGGAATCGGCCATTTCCTCGGCCATCCGGAGGTGAGCGCACAGCTGGCAAACGATATCCTGCGCCGCCTGCGCAGCGATAATCGCCTGCGCGAGGCGGTCGTCCGCCAGGTGCGCAGCCACGACTGGCCTCTGCCGGAGACAGAGCGGGCCGGACGGCGCTTCCTCGCCCGGCTGGGAGAGGAGGGGGCGCGCTGGTCGCTTGCGGTCCACCGGGCGGACATCCTCGCCCAGCACCCGGCCACCCAGCCGGCCAAGCTGGAGCGCCTGGCGCGGGCCGAGGCGCTGCTGGACGATCTGCTGGCGCAGCAGGCCTGCTTCCAGCTCAAGGATCTGGCGGTGAACGGCCGCGACCTGATCGACCTCGGCCTTGCGCCTGGACCCTCGGTCGGACAGGAGCTGAAGCGGCTGTTTGCCCTGGTGATCGAGGGGGAATGCCCCAATGAGCGCGGCGCCCTGCTGGCCCGGGTGCAGCGGCCAAAAGAGCATGCGGAAACCACGTAATGCCTCTTGCCAAGCGCTCAAAAATCAGGTATCATTACGATAGCCGAAAGTCTTTTCGGAATCTGAAAATAGAACACCTGATGTTTGGAGGGGTCTCAATGGCTAGCGCAGTGAAACGGATCGGCGTACTCACCAGCGGCGGTGATTCGCCCGGCATGAACGCGGCTGTGCGTGCGGTTGTCCGTACCGCGATGTATCGAGGCATTGATGTCATTGGCATTCGCCGCGGCTGGAATGGCCTGATCAGCGGCGATGTCTTTCGCATGGACGCGCAGTCGGTGGCGCACATCATCAACCGCGGCGGCACCATTCTCTACACCGCCCGCAGCGACGAGTTCCGTACAGAGGAGGGTCAGAAGAAGGCGGTGGCCACCTGCAAGCTGCTCGGCATTGAGGGCGTGGTCGCCATCGGCGGAGACGGCACCTTCCGCGGCTGCCTGGCGCTGTCCAAGCATGGCATCTCCGTCGTCGGCATCCCCGGAACGATTGACAACGACATCGGCTGCACCCACTACTCCATCGGCTATGACACCGCGGCCAACACCGCCATCGAGGCGATCGACCGCCTGCGCGACACCATGCAGTCTCACGAGCGCTGCTCCGTCGTCGAGGTGATGGGCCATCGGGCCGGGAATCTCGCCCTCTATGTCGGCATTGCCACCGGCGCCACCGTTGTCCTGGTGCCCGAGCACGAGTGGGATTTCCAGAAAGATGTGGCTGAGCGCATCCGTGCCGCCCGCCTGAATAATCACACGCATTTTATGATCATCGTAGCGGAGGGCGCGTTCAACGACGATGAGATCATGAAGAACCCTGGCAGCGGCAATATGGTTGCCAAGATGATCCGGGAGGAGTTGGGCATTGAGCCGCGTGTGACCGTCCTCGGCCATATCCAGCGCGGCGGCGCACCGAATGCCCGCGACCGCGTCACCGCCACCCGTATGGGCTACTGGGCGGTGGAGTGCTTGGCCGGCGGCAAGACCAACCGCGTCGTCTGCCACCAGGGAGGCACGATCTGCGACATGGACATGGAGGAGGCCCTCGCCGTGCCGCATTCCCTCAACGCATCGGAGGACCGTGTGCTCGAGGCCATGATCGGCAGCGAGCGCTGAGCAAATCATACCAAAACCAGATGGCCCTGATACAGTGCATCTCTGCCTGTATCAGGGCCTTTTGCGTTGTTTTTATAGGGTTTAGCTTCTTTTCAGCAGACCGGCCTTCTGGTCCTCCTCCGCCTGCCGGCGCAGCTGGTAATGGACCTTCTTTCCGGTCGCGGTGTAGGGCAGAGACTCCACCAGGCGGTAGTAGCGCGGCCGCTTGTAGGCCGAGAGCATCGGGCTGCGGCTGCAATACTCCACCAGCTCGCGCACGGTCAGGCTGGCGTCGGACGGGACCACATAAGCCGCCACCGCCTGCCCGCGGACCGGGTCAGAGACGGCGGTGACAATGGCATCGGACACCTTCGGGTGCGCAACGAGCACCTCTTCCACCTGCGCGGGGTAGATATTCTCGCCAGAGGAGATGATCATGTCGTCCTTGCGGCCGCTGACGGTGACAAAACAGTTCCCGTCCCATGTGCCGAGGTCTCCTGTGTACATCCAGCCGCGGTAGAACTTCTGCCGCTCCATCTCGGGATTGTCGTAGTAGCTGTAGGTGCTCTTGGCGGGTGACCAGATGATGATCTCGCCCACCGTCTTGCCGTCTTGCGGGACCACGTCTTCCGGCTCCGCCTTCCGGTCCTCGTAGACGCGCACCACCCGCACCTCGTCGTCGATGCAGCTGCGGCCGGTGCTGCCGGCGTGCTCCGGCAGGTCGTAAGGGCGCAGGAAGTTGTTCCACAGCGTCTCTGTCGTGCCGTAGCCGTTGAAGATATTGGGAGTGAGGATGTTCAGATAGCGGATACAGGCCGCCCGGTCCAGCGGCGCGCCCATGGTCACCAGCCCTTTGAGGCGGCTGAGGTCCACCGGCGTCTTCTCCTGGGTACGGGCGAGCATCTCCAGAGAGGAGGGAGCGCCCATCAGGAAGGTGACGCCGTATTCCTCCACCCACTGCAGGCTCTGCTTCGGGGTAAACGCGCGCATCGTCAGCACCGTTGCCCCCACGTAAAACGATGGCCCCGGCCCGCCGACATGGCAGCCGCCCCGGTGGAACCACGGCGTCATGTTCAGGCAGACGTCGTAGGCGTTGAGAGGGTAGTGCATGATGATGTCGTGGGCGGAGAGCACCTCATTGATGTCGTTGACCGGCACGCTCTTGGGCAGAGCGGTCGTGCCGGAGGTGCACAGGCGCAGCACCTCGTCGTAGATGTGCGGCCGAATCTCCATCACGGGGTTGTCCGCCGGCTGGCCGGCGAGGTAGTCTGGATAGTCCGTGTGCCCGTCCGGCAGGGCGTGGCGGCGGATATTGTCCGCCAGGATAACCCGCGGCGGCTTGTGATGGGACATCTCCAGCGCCTGTACCACCGTCTCCCAGATTTCCGCGGAGTAGAGGAGGGCCTTTGGCCGGTTGTGGTCGATCAGCAGGGCCAGCTCGCCGGGGGAGAGGTTGTAGTTGACCGGGTTGACAATCGCTCCGATTTTCCGCGGCGCGATATAGCTCACGGCGAACTCAGGACAGTTCATCAGCACCGTCATGACCACGTCATTTTTGCCGGTGCCGTCAGCGCGCAGCGCGTGAGCCATGCGGTTGGCCTCCTCATTGAGCGCCCGGTAAGTCCACCGGCGCCCGGTGAGCGGGTCGATGACGGCCAGCTTATCGCCATAACGGCTGACGTTGCGCAGGAAGCCGTTCAGCCAAGTGTATTCATGCTCAAACGTGTCGATAAACATCCGGTCGTCATACGTTCGTTTCATAGGGAAAATCCTTTCCAACGGCCCATAAGGCCCTGTATTCTTCAAAAATAGGGCGGAAAAGTCGTGTTTTCACCATCTAAAATGCCGTTGGAATTATACGCCATTTGGGGGAAGCTGTCAAGGATGGTTTTCCCGGAAAAGACCGTTCCGGGGCAAGTGGGATTTCGGCAGGACGAAAGGCCCCGAGACCGGACATCCGGTCTCGGGGCGGTCGAATCACAGCAGAAAATCCACGGCTATGCTGGACTGCGCCACGGCGTGCATATGCTTTTTCACCACGCCGCAGTGATATGGGTCGTTTTGGTACGGTTCGAGCATCTCCGGTCCGTCGAGCAGGACTTCCAGCATCACGTCATAGGAGCGAGGAGAGCGGAGAAAGTCCACTCCCACCGAGATGCCGCGCAGCATGGGGACCTTTCCGTCCATGGACAGCAGGACCTCCCGGGCCCTCTCACACTCCTCCGGACGGTTGTCGTGCAGCTTGAAGCAGACCACATGTTTCATCATGGCGTATTCCCTCTTTCCAGTCCGGTCCGGCCGGTCAGTAGTTCTCCGCGCGCACCTCAAAGTAGCTCTGGGGATGGTTGCAGACGGGGCAGACCTGCGGGGCCTTCTTGCCGACCACCAGATGACCGCAGTTGCGGCACTCCCACATGGTCAGCTCACCCTTCTCAAACACCTGCTGCATCTCCACATTGTGCAGCAGCGCCAGATAGCGCTCCTCATGGGTCTTCTCAATGGCGGCCACCATGCGGAACTTGCGCGCCAGGTCGTGGAAGCCCTCCTCCTCCGCCTCGTCAGCAAAGGTGGCGTACATGCTGGTCCACTCGTAGTTCTCACCTGCGGCGGCGGTCTTCAGGTTCTGCCGCGTGTCGCCGATGCCCTGCAGTTCCTTGAACCACATCTTGGCGTGTTCCTTTTCGTTGTCGGCGGTCTTCTGGAAGAGAGCCGCGATCTGCTCATAGCCCTCCTTTTTGGCCACCGAGGCGAAGTAGGTGTACTTGTTGCGCGCCTCGCTCTCCCCAGAAAAGGCGGCCCGCAGGTTCTGTTCTGTCTTGCTTCCCTTCAGTTCCATGGTGTGTTACCTCCTGAGTCAATGATTTCCCTGCACGTTGGCATGGATCAGTAGATGGGCTCAAAGTCCTCCGCGCCGTGCTTACAGATGGGGCAGACGAAGTCCTTTGGCAGCGCTTCGCCGTCATAGACGTAGCCGCAGATGCGGCAGCGCCAGCCCTTGACCTTCCGCTCAGCTCCCGCCTCCGGCGGGGCGGACGGCTTTGGGGCCTGCGGCTTGATGTTGGCATGGTAATAGGCGTAGGTGACCGGCGCCTCACTAGAGAGCACCTCCCCGTCGGTGACGTCGGCGAGAAAGAGCGTATGCGTGCCGAGGTCGATCTGCTGCACGACCCGGGCGGAGAGGAACGCGTTGGCGTACCGGCCCAGGTAGACCAGGCCGTTTTCGCTGCGCCGGCAGTCGGGCCAGGGGGTGATCTTGTCCACCGTGTGGCCGGACTGGAAGCCGAAATGCCGGAAGAGGTCAAACGGCGCGTCCGTACTGAGGATGGAGACGTTAAACGCGCCGGTGGCGGCGATCATATCATGCGTCCGGTTCTGCTTGTTGACGGCAACGACGATGCGGTTGGGAGACGAGGTGACCTGCTGCACGGTGTTGACTACGCAGCCGTTGTCAAAACCGTCCTGCCGCGCGGTGAGGACAAACAGGCCGTAGCTGAGCTGATACATGGCGGATGGGTTCATGGGGCGCCTCCTTTCTGACCGCTGACTGGCGGTGCAGGGAATTAGAATGATTCTAAAATCAGTATATCAGCCTCTCCTTGTCCTGTCAAGCACTTTTTGGAAAGATTCCCCATAAAAGGGAGCCTGCATTTTTCAACGCTCACCCTTGCAATTTGTGTGCTGACCGCTCATAATAGGACAGAGAAACGGGAGGAGGATGCCAGATGGAGGTCCGGGTGATTCGTTCCAGACGCCGCACCGTCTCGCTGGAGATTCAGCGGGACCTGAGCGTCCTGATCCGCGCGCCGCTCGGCATGCCGGAGGAGGAGATCAGCCGGTTCCTAGAGCGGCACCGCGACTGGCTCGCGCGCCACATGGAGGAGGCCCGCGCCCGCCAAGAGCGCCATCCGGAGCCGTCGCCGGAGCAGGCGGAGGCGCTGATCCGCCGCGCCAAGGAAATTTTGCCCGGAAAGGTGGCCCATTATGCCGCCGAGATGGGATTATATCCCACCGGCATCACCATCACCGGGGCGAGGACCCGCTTCGGCTCCTGCTCCCCGAAGAACCGGCTGTGCTTTTCCTGGCGGCTGATGGACTATCCGGAGAAGGCCATTGACTACGTCGTGGTCCATGAGCTGGCCCATATCCGCCATAAAAACCATGGACCGCAGTTTCACGCGCTGGTGGCCTCGGTTTTGCCGGACCACCGGGAGCGCCGGGCGCTGCTGCGGCGCTGAGGCATGCCAGACACAGTAGGAGGAAGATCGCCATGATGATAGCAGTCGTCGCCGTACAGGGCGCCGTCCGGGAGCACCAGAACCTGCTGTCCCGGCTCGGGATCGAGTCTTTCCCTCTGGAGGACCAGGAGGGGCTGAAGCGACCCTTTGACGGGCTCATCCTTCCCGGAGGAGACAGCAGTCTCCAGAGCAGGCGGATGTGCCAGCGCGGCCTTATGGAGCCGGTCCGCGCCCTGATTCACGAGGGGATGCCGGTGCTGGGCACCTGCTCCGGCATGATTCTGATGGCCCGGCAGCTGGAGAACGCCGACGTGCCCTATTATCTGGGCACCATGCCGATCACCGTGCGCCGCCGCCAGCTCCCCTCGTTCCAGACCAACGGCGCCTTTGCCGCCCTGCGCAGCATCCCGATGCGCTTCGTCAACGCCCCCATCATCACCGACATGGATCCGGAGGTGGAGATTCTCTCCCTGACCCGCGGCGAGGTCACGGCCGCGCGCTGCCGCAACCAGCTGGTGACTTCCTTTCACCCCGAGCTGACGACGGATACCTCCGTCCACCACTATTTCAAGATCATGGTGGACGGCTGGCGCCGCCGGTCAGAGAGCTGAAGACGATACGCCCCGTCTGCCGGGCCGCAGGAGATGCGGTCTGACAGGCGGGGCGTTTTCTATGATTCCTGATACCGGACCAGCGGCTGAGACCACCGCCCGACGAGATAGATCACGCCGACGGCCGTCGCGGCGCACAGCGCCGCCGCCGGTATTGCCAGCGTGACAGGATAGGGCAGATATCGGAGCAGGGCGGTGAAGGCCGGGTGGCAGAGAAAGACCGGCAGGGTGTCGTTCCCCAGCGGGGTGAAGAAGACGTGCTTGCTCGGGCAGAGGGAGAGAAAGAGGACCGAGAACGCCGCCGCACCGAGATAACACAGCAGGCGCAGCTGGATGCCCTCTACCAGCGATAGGGAGAGGGCGGCGTAGCTGTCCGCCTGATAGAGGAAGCGGATCTCCACGCCTGACAGCGCCCGCCAGCAGAGCCAGGAGGCCGTCAGCGCTGCGGCGCAGAGGGGCAGCTTCCGCCCGCGCAGCCGCGCCAGACTGGTCATCCACTGCCGGCCCCAGAACCGGCCGGCGAGGAAGCAGGGAAAGAAGACCAGCGTCCGCGAGAGGGACCACGGCCGTCCGACGGCGTTCCAGTCCCCCACAGCCAGCCCCATAGCAAGGGTGAACAGGAAGAGGGCGACCCGTGTCCCACCGGCATGCCCGAAACGCTTCGTCAGCCGCTCCACCCCGGCCGCAAGTGCGCACCAGCTCGCCAGGCTGAGCGGATACCACAAGATCCACACCGGCATAGTGAGCAGCGCCCCAGCCAGCTCCCGCCGCCAGGCCAGCGCAACCAGGACGCAGAGCCCCTGCGCGAGGAGATAGAGCCGCAGCATTCGCCCCGCCTGGCGCAGGCAGGCGCTCGGTGTCTTCACCCCCATTCCGGAGAGAAAGGCAAACAGCGGCATGTGAAAGAGGTAGAGCGCCCGGTACAGTGCCGCCGCCGGGGTGCTCCAGATCAGATCCCGTTCCAGCGCGTGACCGAGCACGACGCAAAGGATGAGCAGCGCCTTGGCGTTGCACAGATGGCAGTCCCGCTGTTTCATCGCCGCGCTGCCTTATTCCATCGGGAGGTAGTACAGCGGCACGAGGTAGATCCAACTGAGCTGGTATTCCAGCTCAGACTCCGTCCCCGTGTCCGGATACGCGCCCCGAAAGCCGCCGCCGGTCACCCCGTCAGGGGAGAGGATGATCTCCAGCCAGAAGGCCCCGCTCTCCCCGCCGTAGGTCACCTGGGCGAGGTAGCGCACGGTCCAGGTATTGTCCAACCGATAGACCTCCGTCAGGCGGCAGTCGGTCACCTCCAGGCCCTCTTCCTCCAGCGCCTCCCAGGTGCCGGAAAAGCGCTCCCAACTCAGCTCGTCAAATACCGCCCAGCTCAGGTCACGGTAGGCCTGCTCAGTGGCCTCATCCTCCGCGATCGACGTCTCGGCCTGCTCCACGGCGGCGAGGTAGACCGCCTCCGGCAGCAGGTCGAAGACGTTGGCAGCACTCACCAGGTCCTCTGCAATGTCCAGACTGGGCAGGCAGTAGTAGTCCGGCCATGCCTCCGACACCGGCGCGAAGTCGGAGAGAAGGTAGCCCGGCAGGTCTGCCTCCGCCTCCGGGTGGGCCTCGTAGTAGTCTGCCAGCAGGGCGTAAGCTGTGGCAGGGAGGAGGATGGCGTCATCCCAGGCGGAGGACTTGGAAGAGAAGTAGTCCACCCAGAAACGGAGCGCGCCATTCTCCTCCGTACCGGCCGCTTCGTAGAGTGCCCAGGCCTCGCCGCGGAGATAGCAGGGCTCCTCCCCGATCTCGGCGTAGCGGTAGCCGTCCAGGCCGAAGTCCGCCAGGCCGGTGTTCTCCGCGGTGGTGTATTCCTCGTAGACCCCCTCCACGTCCACCAGCGCGTAAGCCGCCTCCGCGTCCAGCTCGCCCAGGGCGTCCACAAAGGCGTTCGCGCGATAGAGGATGGGGATGGCGGACCAGGAGAGCCCCACCCCGCGCACCTCGCCCACCGAGAGCGCCGCGAGCGGGAGGATGAGCAGGACAGAGAGCAGGCTGACCCACCACCGCCGCCGCACCCGCCGCAGCACTCGGCCGGCGCGCAGGGTTGGGGCGGGTTTCGCCTGCGGCATCCTCGTCTCCCCTGCGGCGGAGGAGAGCTCCGCCGCCACCGGCGCGGCCATCCTCTCGTACCTTGCCCGGCAGTCGGGGCAGGCGGCCAGATGCCCCTCGACAAAGTGCCGTGTCTCCTCAGAACAGAGGTCTTCAATGTACAGCGTGAGCAGATCGCTCACAAGGGCGCAATCTCGTTCCATCCCAATTCCTCCAGTCGCCGCATCAGTTTTTCTTTTCCCCGGAAATAGGTCACCTTCACCCAGTTCTCCGTCTGCCCGAGCATTTGGGCGGTCTCCCGCACGCTCCGCTCTCCCAGCAGGCGCAGGGTGAGCACCTCGGCGTAGCGCGCCGGAAGGGCCTCGATCGCCGTCAGGATGGCCTCCGCCTGTGCCCGGACGATGGCCTGACGCTCCGGCTCGTGCCGCCCGGAGGATATCTCCGGCGGCTGCTGGTCGGAAAAGCGCCGCCTGCGCCGCAACTCCCGCCGCCAGGCGTTTTTCCCGATCTGGCACAGCCAGGTGTAGAGATTCCCATCTCCCCGGAAGGAGCCGATGTGCAGGAAGGCCTGGTAGAAGGTCTCCTGCGTCAGCTCCTCCGCCCAGTCGCCGTTGCCCGTCAGCTTGAGCAGAAAGCGATAGACCGGCTGGGCGTAGAGCTGAAACACGTCCTCAAACCGCTCCACCGGCGCTCGCCCCCTCTCATCCGTTCTCTCTGTCGGTTAGAGCCACCGGCGGCCAAAAGGTTACAGCTCAGAGCAAAAAATGTGTAGACCGGCGTTCCGGCTGTTGCGCCGGGACGCCGGTCTAGACACAGGGACAACGTGCAGATGCCTGTTTTTGCCGAAAATCAGTCATTTCCCTCCTCAATATAGCTATAGAGGGTGTACTTGCTGATGCCGAAATACTGGCTGATCTTGTTGCCCGACTTGGTGATGAGCAGTGCGCCGGAGTTGTTGAGGAAGCGGATTGCCTTCACCTTGTCCTCCTTGGTCATCAGCGGGACTGGCTTTCCCACCAGCCGCACCGACTCCTCCAGCAGGTGGTCGAGCAGCTCGTTTACGTTGGTGGCCGGCCGATCGGGGGCGGGGCGCTGCTCCGTCTCGGGCGCGATCAGGGAGTGGATGGCGTTTTCCGCCGCCATCAGGACGGTCACATCAGTGTTGATGGAGAGGATGTAGTCCACCTGCTCGTCCTCGCCCCAAAAGTAGAGGGTGGAGGATTTCAGGATTTTCCCGTCCGCCGTCCGCGTGGTGTAGCCGAGCCGGTCGGTGAGCTGCCCGCGCGTCTTGCCGCGCGCGGCGAGGGCGACCGGGGCCGGGCCGTCTCCCGCGGCGCGGTGGGTGATGTGTCCGTTTTCAATATGCGCTACCACCGGCTCTCCGCCGCGGTCGGTCAGATCGTGCACCACGACCTCGGTGTTTGCACCGTATTGGACGGCCAGGGCGTGGGCAACCTGTTTGAGCAGTTCCAGATGGGTGGGCATGGAAACCGCCTCCTTACAGCAAAGCTTTTTATTTTCATCATACCAGATTCCGAAAAAAAAACAACCCCGCCGGGCTGTGAGCCGCCCGCCTTATCACATTAGCGGATTGAAAATAGGGGAAAAGGGTGGTAGAATAAGAAAAACCTTTTACAGAGACTTTGTATCAACAGGAGGCGGGCGCTATGCTGCTCATCGGCAACGGAAGATTGATTACCAGAGACCCAGAGCATCCCTTTTACGAGTGCGGAGGCGTCGCGGTCTCCGACGGGCGGATTGTCCAGGCCGGCGCATGGGAGACGGTGCGGGCGCGCCATCCGGACGCCGAGGTGCTCGACGCGCGCGGCGGCGTCATCATGCCCGGCCTGATCAACGTCCACGAGCACATCTACTCCGCCATGGCCCGCGGCCTTTCGGTAAAGGGCTATGCCCCGCGCGGCTTTCTGGACATCCTGGAGGGCATGTGGTGGAACATCGACCGCCACCTGACGCTGGAGCAGACCCGCCTGTCCGCTCAGGTGACCATGGCTGAGTGCGTGAAAAACGGGGTCACCACCATCTTTGACCACCACGCGAGCTATTTCCACATTCCCGACAGCCTCTTCGCCCTGGAGGAGGCCGGGCGAGAGACCGGCATCCGCCGCTGTCTGTGCTACGAGGTCTCCGACCGCGACGGGGCGGAGAAGGCGCGCGAGGCGGTGCTGGAAAACGAGCGCTTCCTCCGCTATGCCCAGGCGGACCGGAGCGGGATGACGGCGGCCATGATGGGCCTGCACGCCTCCTTCACCCTCTCGGACGAGACGCTCGCCTTCGCGGCTGAACACAAGCCGGACGGCGCGGGCTATCACATCCACGTGGCCGAGGGGGCCTACGACCTGGAGCACTGCCAGAAGACCTACGGGATACGCCTGGTCGAGCGGCTGCACGCGCGAGGCATCCTCGGTCCCCAGACGCTTGCGGCCCACTGCATCTATATCAATGAGGAGGAGATGGACCTCCTGCGCGAGACGGACACCATGGTGATCCACAACCCCGAGTCCAATATGGGCAACGCCTGCGGCTGCCCGCCGACGATGGCCCTCTGCCACAAAGGCGTGCTGACCGGGCTCGGAACCGACGGCTACACGCACGACATGCTCGAGAGCTACAAGGCGGCCAACCTCCTGCACAAGCACCACCTCCAGGACCCCAACGCCGCCTGGGGCGAGGTGCCGGAGATGCTGTTTTCCAACAACGCCAAGATTGCCGCGCGCTATTTTGACACCCCGCTCGGCGCCCTGAAACCGGGCTATGGGGCGGACGTCATCGTCACCGACTATATCCCCATCACTCCGATGGATGCGGCCAACTGCAACAGTCATATCCTCTTCGGCATGTGCGGCCGCAGCGTGATCCACACCGTCTGCGCCGGGCGGATTCTGATGCGGGACCGGCAGCTCGCCTTCTGTGACGAGGAGGCACTGTGCGCCCACGCCCGCGAGAGCGCCCGGCAGCTCTGGATGTCCATCAACGGCTGATATCCGGAGAGGAGGGAATCGGAACATGAAGACACTGATTCGCGGCGGCACGCTGGTCTGGGAGAGCGGGGAGCAGACTGCCGACCTGCTGCTGGAAAACGGGCGCATCGCCGCCGTGGGCGAGTGGCTGGACGCGCCGGATGCCGAGGTGGTGGACGCCGCCGGCAAGCTGGTGCTCCCCGGCCTGATTGACGCGCACACCCATATGGACCTCCCGGTGGCGGGCACGGTGACGGCGGATGATTTTGCCACCGGCACCCGCGCCGCCATCCTCGGCGGCACCACCTGCCTGGTGGACTTCGCCACCCAGGACTTTGGCGAGACGCTGGCCGAGGGGCTTTCCCACTGGCAGGCCAAGGCGGCGGGGCGCAGCAGCTGTGACTACGCCTTCCACCTCGCCATCTCCGAGTGGCGCCCGGACGTCCGCGATGAGCTGGCGGAGACGGTGCGCAATGGCGTCACCTCTTTCAAGCTCTATATGACCTACGCAAACCAAGTGACCGACCGGGAGATCTTCGAGGTGCTCTCCGCCCTCAAGCCGCTCGGCGGCATCGTCGGGGTTCACTGCGAGAACAGCGGCCTGATCGACGCCTGTACCGCCTCCGTCAAGGCCCGCGGCGTCACCGGCCCGGAGGGCCATCCCCTCTCCCGCCCGGACGAGGCGGAGGCGGAGGCAATCCACCGCCTGCTCGCCATCGCCCGGCTGGCGGACGTGCCGGTGGTGGTGGTCCACTTGTCCACCCGCAAGGGGCTCGAGGAGATCCGCCGGGCCCGCGCTGCGGGGCAGAAGGTCTATGTGGAGACCTGCCCGCAGTACCTCCTGCTGGAGGAGGGCCGTTACGCCCTGCCCGATTTCGAGGGCGCGCGCTATGTCTGCTCCCCGCCGCTGCGCACCGGCGCGGACCGCGCCGCCCTCTGGCAGGCGCTCGCCGCCGGAGAGATCGACACCGTCTCCACGGACCACTGCTCCTTCACCCTCGCGCAGAAGGACGCCGGGCGGGGCGACTTCACCAAAATTCCCGGCGGCATGCCCGGCGTGGAGGAGCGCGTCCGGCTGCTGTATACCTACGGCGTGTGCGCCGGGCGGCTCACCATGCCGCAGCTGGTGCGCCACCTCGCGGCCAACCCGGCGCGGCTTTACGGGCTCTATCCCCGCAAGGGCGTGCTCGCCCCGGGGAGCGATGCGGACGTCGTTCTCTGGGACCCGGACGCCGAGGACGTGATCTCGGCGCGCACCCATCACTCCGCCGCCGACTATGAGCCCTATGAGGGCGTGGCGGTGCGCGGCCGGGCGGAGACCGTCTTCCTGCGCGGCACGCGCGTGGTGGACAGGGGCGAGCTGATCGCCCCGAATACCGGCATTTATCTCACAAGAGGGAGGTGCAGCCTGTGAAGCTGATCGACACCCGCGATGCGGTGGGCCATGTGCTCTGCCACGACATCACGCAGATCATCCCCGGCGTGACCAAAGACGCGGTCTTCCGCAAGGGCCACGTCGTGCGTGAGGAGGACATCCCCGTCCTCCTCTCCGTCGGCAAGGAGCACCTCTACGTCTGGGAACAGCAGGAGGGGATGCTTCACGAGAACGAGGGCGCGGAGATCCTCCGCTCCCTCTGCCAGGGGGAGAATCTGAACCCCACCCCGGTCAAGGAGGGCAAGATCGAGCTGGTGGCCGACTGCGACGGGGTGCTCCTGGTGGACCGGGCCAAGCTGCGCGCCGTCAACTCCCTCGGCGAGCTGATGATCGCCAGCCGTCACGGCAATTTCCCCGTCTCCAAGGGGGATAAGGTTGCCGGCACCCGTGTCATCCCCCTGGTGATTGCACAGGAGAAGCTGGACCGCGCGCGCGAGGTGACGGGCGGCGGCCCCATTTTCCGCGTCCTGCCGTTTCACCCCAAGCGGGTTGGCTTGGTGGTCACCGGCAGCGAGGTCTATTACGGGCGGATTGAGGATAAGTTCACCCCCGTCCTGGAGGCCAAGATGGCGGAGTACGGGGCGGAGATCATCGGCCGTGAGGTCACCAACGACGAGGCGGAGATGACGACCGAGGCGATTTTCCGCCTGCTCGAGGCGGGGGCGGAGATGGTGCTGTGTACCGGCGGCATGAGTGTCGACCCGGACGACCGCACCCCGCTGGCCATCCGCAACACCGGGGCAGAGATTGTCACCTATGGCGCGCCGGTGCTCCCGGGGGCGATGTTCCTCCTCGCCTATTGGGGGGAGCGCCGGATTCCCATCGTCGGCCTGCCCGGCTGCGTGATGTATGCCAAACGCACCATCTTTGACCTCGTCCTCCCGCGGCTGATGGCGGATGTGCCGGTGCGCCGCGCGGACCTCGACGGGCTGGGAGAGGGCGGACTGTGCTTGAACTGCCCAACTTGCACCTTCC
This sequence comes from Candidatus Onthomonas avicola, assembly GCA_018710845.1. GTDB lineage: Bacteria > Bacillota > Clostridia > Oscillospirales > Oscillospiraceae > Onthomonas > Onthomonas avicola. The sequence continues at coordinate 68,463 of DVJB01000039.1, read as the reverse complement.
CGAACTGTGGATTTGGAAAAGGAAGCTGAACATGCGTCAATTTACCCATCTGGACCAGAGCGGCAAGGCCACCATGGTGGACGTCAGCGCCAAGGCGGAGACCGTTCGTACCGCCACCGCGCAGGGCCGCATCAAGGTCAATCAGGATATTTTTCAGGCCATCGCGGCCCAGCGGGCGAAAAAGGGCGATGTCTTCGCCGTCGCCCGCGTGGCCGGCATTATGGCCGCCAAGCGGACGAGCGATCTGATCCCGCTGTGCCACACCGTCGGCCTGACCGACGTGCAGGTGGACTTTCACCTGTGCCGCGAGAGCTGGGAGGTGGAGGCGGTCTGCACCGCTAAGTGCGTCGGCAAGACCGGCGTGGAGATGGAGGCGCTCACCGGCGTGAGCGTCGCCCTGCTGACCATCTATGATATGTGCAAGGCGATGGGACACGACATGGTGATCGGCCCGGTCTGCCTGCTGGAAAAGAACGGCGGCAAGAGCGGCCGCTACCGCAGGGAGGAGAGGCAGCTGTGAACTACGTCGCACAACTCGCCGCCCTGCCCGAGCGGCGGGGGATCCGCACGGCGGTGCTTCTGGACGGAGACTGCCAGGGACATCGGATCATCTTCACGCCCGGGCTGGTGCTCGGCTGCGAGCCGAAGGACAGCCCGCTGCTGTCCTCTCTGCCGGTGCTCAGTATGATCCCGGAGAGCTGCGCCCTCTCGCTCGGCGGCCGCCGCGTCTTCCTGGAGGTGCTGGAGGACACGCCGCGCCTGGTCCTGTGTGGGGCGGGGCATGTCTCCCTCGCCCTGATTCAGATGGCGGGTCTGCTCGAGCTGCCGGTCACCGTTCTGGAGGACCGCGAGGAGTTCGCCCAGCGCGCCCGCGAGGCGGGGGCCGCGCAGGTGATCTGCGCGCCCTTTGGGCAGGCGCTGGAGGACTTTCCCGGCTCGCCGGACACCTATTTTGTCATCCTCACCCGCGAACACTTGTACGACCGCAAGTGCCTGGAGAAGATCTTGCCCAAGGAGTGGGCCTATCTCGGCATGATGGGCAGCGCCGGGCGCGTGGAACTGGTGCGCCGCCAGATGCTCGCCGCCGGGGCGGACCCGGAGCGGCTGGCCCTGCTGCACGCCCCGGTCGGTTTGGAGATCGGCGCCGAGACTCCGCAGGAGATCGCGCTCTCCATTTTGGCAGAGATCGTCCAGACCCGCCGCCAGGGCCAGCAGGGGAGCGGCTATTCCGGTGCGCTGCTGCGCGCCGCGCCGGCCGGCGGCGTGCTGGCCACCATTGTCGCCAAGGAGGGCTCCGCCCCGCGCGACATCGGCACAAAGATGCTCCTCACGCCAGACGGCCAGACGGGCACTATCGGCGGCGGCCTGCTGGAGGCGGATGTGCTGCGCGCCGGGCGCGAGATGCTCGCCTCGGGCGAGCGTTACCGCCTGGCCCAGTTTGCTCTCACCCCCGCGCGCACCCAAGAGACGATGGCCTGCGGCGGCGCGGTGGAGGTCTTCCTCGAGCGGCTGGACGGGAAGGACGGCGCATGAGAGATCAATACGGCCGGGAGGTGGACTATCTCCGCCTCTCGGTGACCGACCGCTGCGGCTTTCGCTGCCGGTACTGCGTGAGCGGTTCCGGCGCCTCCTTCCTCCCAGAGGGGGATCTGCTGACGGACGGCGAGCTAGAGCGGGTGGTCCGCGCGGCGGCCTCGCTCGGCGTCACCCGTCTCAAACTCACCGGGGGGGAGCCGCTCGCCCGCCCGGGGCTGGCGGCCCTCGCGGCCCGGCTGGGCGCCGTGCCCGGCATCCGCTCGCTCACCCTGACCACCAACGGCGCGGCCCTTGCCCCCGTCGCGCGGGACCTGCGCGCGGCGGGGGTGCGCGAGGTGAATATCAGCCTGGACACACTGGACCGCGCGCGCTTTCGCGCCCTCACCGGCGTGGACGCGCTCGAGCGGGTGCTCGCCGGGCTGGACGCGGCGGTGGAGGCCGGCTTTGACCGCGTCAAAGTCAACTGCGTCACCGGAGAGGACCTGGACCAGGGGGACCCCGCGGCGCTGGCAGAGTTGGCACGAGCGCGTGCGGTGGATGTGCGCTATATCGAGTCCATGCCCATCGGCTGTGGACGCACCTTTCGCCCGGTCACCCGGGCGGCGCTGGCGCGCCGCCTGGCGGAGCGCTATGGCCCCCTTATCCCCGCCGGGGAGCGGGGCAACGGCCCGGCGGAGTATTACCGCATTCACGGTTTTGCCGGGCGGATCGGCTTTATCAGCGCGGTGAGCGAGCCGTTTTGTACCGGATGCAACCGCGTCCGCCTCACGCCGGACGGACAGCTCAAGCCCTGTCTGCAGTACCGGCCCACGCTGGACGTGCGCGCCCTGCTGCGCGGCAGAGCCGCTGACGGGGAACTGTGTGCGGCGCTGCGTGAGGCCATCTGGCAGAAACCGCGCGCCCACTGTTTTGCACAGCCGGCGGCGGGGGAGCGCCTGGAGGACCGGCCCATGTCCGCCATCGGCGGCTGAGGCGGGAAGGAAAGGAGAACGACTGCGATGGGAATTCTTCGCGGCATCTGTGTCAGCGAGCGGCGCGGCACGCCGAAACGTCCGCGCGAGGAGATCGACCTGGTGGAGGGCTTCGGCCTGGCGGGGGACGCGCACGGCGGCCCCTGGCACCGGCAGGTCAGCCTGCTGGCAAAAGAGTCAATCGATGCCTTTAACGCCGAGGGCGCTTCGGTTCGGCCGGGCGACTTCGGTGAAAATTTAATTCTGGAGGGATTTGACCTGCGTCACCTCCCGGTGGGCGTCTGTTTTCAGATCGGGGACGCCCTGCTGGAGATGACCCAGATCGGCAAGGAGTGCCACAGCCACTGCGAGATCTACCACCGGGTGGGCCACTGCATCATGCCGGCCAACGGCGTCTTTGCCGAGGTGCGGCGCAGCGGCCACATCCGCGTGGGGGACGAGGTGCGCCTGGTTCCCAATCCGGACCGGCGTCCTACCGTCGCCGTTGTCACCCTGAGCGACAAGGGCGCGCGCGGCGCGCGCACCGACGAGAGCGGCCCGCTGGCCGAGCGCATGGCGGAGGCGGCGGGCTACCGCCCGGTGGAGACGCTGCTGTTGCCGGACGAGCCGCAGCGGCTGGAGCGGGAGCTGCGCCGCCTGGCGGACGGGCGGCAGGTGGCGCTTGTGCTCACCACCGGGGGGACCGGTTTCTCCCCGCGCGACCGCACGCCGGAGGCCACTATGGCCGTCGCCGAGCGCAACGCCCCCGGCATCGCCGAGGCGATGCGCTGGCATTCCCTTCAGATCACGCCCCGGGCCATGCTCAGCCGCGGGGTGAGCGTGATTCGCGGCAAGACCCTGATCGTCAACCTGCCAGGCAGCCCGAAGGCGGTGCGGGAGCATCTGGAGTTCCTCCTGCCCAACCTGGCCCACGGCATCCAGATTCTGCGGGGAGAGGCCGCCGAGTGCGGCCACCCGGCCCAACCGTCTGAAAAGGAGGAAACGACATGAGTGACCGCATGCACCCCATCCCCTTTGAGCAGCTGCTGCTGACCGTCCTGTGCGAGATGAGAGAGGGCGGTAGCGTTCTCTCCGTCCCCGCCGTCCGGCCGCCCCTGCGCCCCACGCCGTTCTGCGGCGGCGTGCTGGAGACCCCGCTGGGCCCCGCCGCCGGGCCGCACACCCAGCTGGCCGGCAACCTCGCCGCCGCCTACGCCGCCGGGGCGCGTGTCTTTGAACTCAAAACGGTGCAGGTGATCGACGGGGAAGACCTGCCGGTGGAAAAGCCCTGCATCTATGTGGACGGCGAGTGCTACAACGTGGAGTGGTCCACCGAGCTGACTGTCCCACAGGCGAGTGCGGAGTACGTCAAAGCGTGGATTCTGATTCACCTGCTCGCGCGGGAATTTGATCTGGGCGGTTCGGATGGCTTCCAGTTCCACATGTCGGTGGGCTATGATCTCGACGGCCTGCGCTCGGAGAAGGTGGACCGCTTCATCGAGGAGATGAAGGACGCCTCCCGCTCCCCCGTCTGGGCTGGCTGCCTGGAGACAGTGCGCCGCCATCTGGACCTCTTTCAGAAGGTGACGGCGGCGGATGTGGACGCCATTCCCACCCGCATCTGCAACACCGTCACCCTCTCCACCATGCACGGCTGTCCGGTGGACGAGATCGAGCGCATGGTCTCCTACATGCTGGTGGACAAGGGGCTCAACACCTTTCTCAAGTGCAATCCCACCCTGGTCGGCTATGAGCAGGCCCGCCGGGTGCTGGACGAGAACGGCTACGACTACCTCAGCTTCGGTCCGGAGGGCTTTGCCCGCGACCTCCAGCCGGACTACGCGGTGGAGATGCTCCGCCGCCAGAGCGAGCTCGCCCGGGCGCACGGCAGGATCTTGGGCGTCAAACTGACCAATACCTTCCCGGTGGAGATTCGCAACCGGGAGCTCCCGGGGGAGACGATGTACCTGTCCGGCAAGCCCCTCTTCCTGCTCGCCATCCGCACGGCGCAGCTCCTCTCGGACGCCTTTGGCGGCGCGCTCCCCGTCTCCTTCTCCGGCGGTATCGACGCGCACAATATCGCCGCGGTGCTCTCCACCGGCATCGCCCCGGTGACGGTGGCCACCCTACTGTTGAAAAACGGCGGCTATCGCAACCTGACCCGCCTGGCCGCCCTTGTCCCGGAGGAAATCCCCGCCCGGGTGGACTGCGCGGCCCTCGGCAGGCTGATCGGGGAGACGGCGGCGGACCCCTACTACCACAAGGAGAAGCCCCGCCGCAAGGTGGCGCGGCAGATACCGGACGACCCCGCCTGCTACCGCTGCCGCAACTGCGTGGACGTCTGCCCAAACCGGGCGAATGTCCCCCTGCCCGAGCTGAAACGGGCGGTCCATATCGACGACCTGTGCAATGAGTGCGGCAACTGCGTCTGTTTCTGCCCGTTTGGCTATCTGCCCTACCGGGACAAGTTCACCCTTTTCTCCAGCCGTGCGGAGATGGTGCGCAGCGAGAACGACGGGTTCTGTTCCGAGGACGGGGCCGTCCGCTATGCCGGCGTGATCTACACCGGACAGGAGGCGGCAGAGGCACTTCCGGAGACGCTGCGCGCCGTGGTGGAGGCCCTCTCATGAGCGCGGCAGAGCTGCTGTCAGAGGGGGTCCCGACAGGCTGTACGGTGGAGCTGGCGGAGGACCAGGCATCCCTCGTGGACTGTCTGCGCCTGCGCATCGAGGTCTTTGTGACCGAGCAGGGGATTTCGGCCGCGCTGGAACTGGACGAGGCGGACCGGACGTGCACCCACGTCCTCCTGCGCGTGGACGGCGAGCCCTGCGCCACCCTCCGCCTGCTCTGGGAGCCAGACGCCGTCCATGTCGGACGTCTGGTGGTGCGAAAGTGCTTTCGCGGCGGCGGCTACGGGAAGCTCCTGATGCTGGCCGTTGAACGGCTGGACCAGGTGCGCGCGTGTGGCGTCCTCCGGCTGGATGCCCAGTGCCAGGCGGTCGGATTCTATGAGCGCTGCGGCTACCGGTGCTATGGCCCGGTCTTTCAGGAGGCAGGCATCCCGCACCGCCGGTGCGAGAAGCGCCTGTCCTGACACGGCGAGATTTTATCTTCTATCATAAAATAAAACAGGCACACGGACGGGACCGGTTTCGGTCCGGGGTCCGTGTGCCTGTTTTCGTTGTTTCGCTTTTTAGTCTCCGCACAGCTCGTTCAGGACGGTGGCGGCGATGCTGCCGGCCACCGTACTGCCCGAGCCGCCGTTTTCCACCAGGACGACAAAGGCGTAGGGGTTGGAGGGGTCGTCGAGGAACCCGACGAACCAGGCGTGCGGCTCCAGTCCGCTGCCCACCTCAGCGGTGCCGGATTTCGCGCAGACAGCGAGGTCGCCGAACGGCTCCTGCCCATAGTGGGTGAGCACGTTGTTTCGCATCAGGGCCTTGAGCGCCTGGCAGGTCTCCTCACTCCAGCCGATGGAGGCGGTGCCTGCGCTGACGCCCTTGACCGGCAGACCGATGGAGCTGGTGACGGAGTGGAGCAGCGTCGGCTCACTCGCGCTGCCCTCCCCGGCGATACAGCCCATCAGCACCAGTTCGGCGCAGGGGTTGACCAGGTTGGTGGACTGGCCCACGCCAGACCACGCCAGCTCAGAGGAGTTGTCGGGGGCGATCTCAAACCGGCCGGCGGCGGAGGTCAGACTGTCCACCGTCACGCCCTCCAACAGGCCGGCCGCCTCGGCATAGCCGTAGAGCACATCGCCGCCCAGCTCCAGCGCCAGCTCGGCGAACGCCCCGTTGCAGGAGTTGGCCAGCGCGCTGGCGAGGTCGAGCGAGCCGTGGGCGCTGGGGCAGGTGATCTGGTTGCCCGCCACCGTCATCGAGCCGGTGCAGGTGTAGGTGAAGTCCTCCAGCGCCCCCAGCCGCTCAATCGCGGCCGCCGCGGTGACGACCTTGAAGATGGAGCCGGGGGTGAAGGTGGCGGAGAGAAAGTGGTTGAGGTAGACCCCGTCATATCGGCTCTCTCCGGCGTTGACCCCTGCCAGCACCTCCTCCGAGTCGTAGGGGTCGAAGGAGGGGGAGGAGACCATGCAGAGAATTTCCCCCGTCTCGTAGTTGTACACGCCCACCGCGCCGCTGCGCCCGGCGAGGGCCTCATAGGCGGTCTGGCAGAGCTCGGCGTCAATCGTGAGGCTGACGGTGTTGCCCGTCTCGCTCACGCCGGTGATCGGGTTATAACTCCCCATCCGGTCGGAGAAGAGGAGCTTGGCCCCGGTGATGATGTTGCCGTACTCATCGCCCACCGCGTGCAGCGTGGCGGTGCGGATCGCCCCGTCCTGCGCATAGTCTCCTGTCTCCCCGTCAAAGAGGAGCAGGCCGTTGCGGTCGGTGATCGAGCCGGTGGCGATCCGCCCGTCGGTATACAGGTGCCGGTTGGCGGAGAAGGAGGCCCAGTCGCGCCCGTGCACCACATACATCCCGAGCAGGATGAGCGTTCCGGCTGCCAGCAGGATGGTAAACAGCAGGACAAACCACGTCCGGCCGCTGAGCTTTTTCACGAGTCATCCTCCTCCCAGGGGAAATAGGACTGCCAGTCGTCCGCGTCGGTGTGGATGGAGAGGTCGGCCGTAAAGTCGTCCTGAGCATCCGCCAGCGGCGTCGCCACCGGCGGGCGGAAGGGCTGCGTGGCGTCCAGATCGCTTGCGGCGTGGGGCCGCGCGCGGCGGCTGAACCGGGGGGCGCGTTCCGGCTCGGGCGCCGCGGCGTTTTTTTTCCTTCGGCTGGGCAGGCGGACGGCGATGCCGGCGTTCTGCCGGGTGTCCGAGGCCTTGATATAGGCCAGCAGACACCAGCAGGCGAGCATACTCGACCCGCCGCAGGAGACAAAGGGGAAGGTCACGCCGGTCAGCGGCAACAGGTCGGTCGAGCCGAAGACGTTGAGCATCGTCTGCACGAGGAAGATCATCGCCGTCGCGCAGGCGGCGATTACATAGAAGGATGAGCGCGCGGTGGCCGCGGACTTGACGGTGAAGAGGGCCAGCAGCAAAATCACCACTACGGCCAGCACGGCGATGATCAGCCCCAGCTCCTCGGCCAGCACGCCGAAGACCAGGTCGGTGTTGGCCGCGCCGATGTTCTTCAGCCACCCGTTGCCCAGCCCCTGGCCGAACAGACCGCCGCTGGCGAGGGCGGAGAGGGTGCGCGTCTGCTGGTAGCCCAGCCCGGACGGGTCTTCCCAGACGTGGAGATAGACGGAGAAACGGTTGGCGATATAGGGCCGGTACTGGAGCACCAGAAACCCGGCAAACACCGCCGCCGCCGTCATAAAGGCCACCGACGGCAAGTCCCCCGAGCGCAGGAAGGCGATGGCCAGGAAGGCGACGAAAAAGATCAGCGCCGTGCCGAAATCACTCATCAGCGCCAGGCAGCCCACGCAGTAGGCGGAGAAGACCAGCGTGAAGATCAGATTTCGCCGGGCGAACATCCGGTCCAGCGTCGTCGAGCCGACCAGGATGAAGATCACCTTCACCAGCTCAGACGGCTGGAAGGAGACCGGCCCGAGGCTCACCCAGTTGCGCGCGCCGAAGAGCACCTCGCCGAGCAGTACGTTGAAGGCCAGCAGGGCGACCGCGCCGATCGCCGCCGGCCAGCGCAGCTTCTTGGACAGCTCCAGGTCGCGCAGCAGGATGGAGAGGACAAAGAAGGCGATCAGCCCGAGCACGACCGTCAGCAGCTGGCGGTAGAGGCTGTGCGGCTCGGAGATGGAGGTCACCGTCAGGCAGAGTGAGGTGAGGAAAAAGGCGAGCGTCTCGATCTCAAAGCCGGTCCGCCGGAGCACGCGGTAGATGACGTACACCAGCCACATCAGCCCGGCGAGCACGCCGAAGGAGACGTAGACCGCCCGCTGGTACTCCGGTTCGACCACACCTCCCAGCTGCAGGCACAAAATGGCCTGAAACAGCGTGAGCAAAAAGAGCGTCATACCGGGGGAGAAGACCTTGCCCGGCCGCGTGCGCGACTGGGCCTGGCGCTGCTCCTCCTCGGCAGAGATGGGGCGGAAGGCCAGCTCCGTCTCCCCGAGGGCGATGACGTCTCCGCCGGTGAGCGGGGCCGCCTGCGTGACGGGGTACCCGTTGAGCAGCACGCCGTTCTTGCTGCGCAGCGGATAGAGCGTCCACTGCCCCTTGTCGTTGCGAATCATGGCCGCGTGGTTGCGCGAGACGGTGGCGTCCGGCAGGACGATGTCGCACCGGCGCGAACGGCCGAGCAGGACCTCCCAGTGCTCCAGCGGCATGGTCTGCCCGCCGGCGTCGCTCAGATAGCCCCAGGTCTCCGACTCCAGCCTGCCCTGCAGCAGGCTGCGCGCGCAGCGGATGACCACCAGCAGCGCCAGCACGGGCAGCAGAAAGCGCATCACTGTGCCCAATACCTGCTCCAGCAGGACGGCAAGTCCCTCCTGCGCCAGCAGCCCGGACAGCGATTCGCTCAATATGGCCCCAATCCGGTCCAATCCTTCGCTCACTGCGGACAAATCCATTCAATCCCTCCTGTTCCGGGCGGCGTCCTGCTCCGGGCGCCGCTGTGAGGTTCTGCTCTGGCGTAAAAAATCCTCCATACCGGGTATCAGCCGGAATATGGAGGATCAAACGGACGCCGGCGCCGGTCAGGAATCCATAAATTTGACATACTGCGGCATGACCTGCTCAGTGGGGCCGGTCATTCGGATATCGCCGTCATGCAGCCAGATCACCGTGTTGCACAGTTGCTGGATGGTTTCCGTGCTGTGGGAGACGATGACCACCGTCCGCGTCTTTTCCGAGATCAGCTCCATCATCTTGTTAAAGCTCTTCTTCTTGAACTTCGCGTCGCCCACCGACAGCACCTCGTCGACCAGGATGATATCTGTCTTCAAGATGGCGGTGATGGCGAAGCCCAGCTTGGAGGCCATGCCGCTGGAATAGGTGCGCACCGGCTTTTCGATAAAGGAACCCAGCTCGGAGAAGGCGATGATCTCCTCAATCTGCTCGTCGATCTCCTGTTTGGTGAAGCCGAGCAGCATACCGGACAGATAGATATTCTCCCGGCCGGAGAGGTCCTTCAGAAAGCCGACACCGAGGGCCAGCAGGGAGACAGTGCACCCGTGCAGGTCAACCGAGCCGGAGTCCGGCTCAAAGATCCCGGCCAGTACCCGTAGCAGCGTGCTCTTGCCCGAGCCATTGCGGCCCACCAGCCCGACGATCTCCCCGCGCTGGATCTCAAAGGAGATGCCATGCAGCGCCTCGAAGTGCTCCACGCGCCCTTTGCGGCGGATAGAGGGGGTCTCAGACTGCTGCGCGCGCATGGAGACGGGGACAATGCTACGGTAGCTCAGATGGACGTCTTTGGCGATGATGGCCGGATCGGCTCGATTCTGCTTACATTCAGTCATAATGATTCCTTCTGTAACGGCATGAGATAAGTACTACCACTATACCATCTTCCGACGAAAAAAGCAAGATGCAGCTCAGGACATGGAAGGACTCCCGTCTGGCGCCTCTGATGCCGCGATTGTTTCCAAGGCGAACCTGCTTTTGGCGATCCATGTAAAATCCTGCTGCCCGCCGACGTGGTTTCGTAAGAATGTTTTATGGACTTTCCCGCCAGGGTATGATATGATGAAGCTGGAAACGGTTGCGCGACGGCCGGGGACAGCATCTTTTCCCGGGAGTGTGACCGTGCCATGGATCAAGCAGGATGGAAGATTCTGGGCGTCCGGGTGGACGCCGTTACAATGGATGAGGCGCTCGCGCGCGGCCTGGAGCTGCTCGAGCGGCCGGGGACACACCGGGTGATCACGCCTAATCCCGAGCTGCTGAGCCAGGCGGCGCGACGCCCGGAGCTGTGCGCGCTGCTGAATCGGGCGGAGCTGTCGCTGGCCGACGGTGTGGGTGTACTGCTCGCCGCGCGCCTGAGAGGGGCGCAGCTGCCCGACCGGGTGCCGGGCGTGGACTATGCCGCGGCGCTGGCGCGCCGGGCGGGGGAGCGCGGAAAGCGGATTTATCTCCTCGGCGCCCGCCCCGGCGTGGCGCAGGAGGCGGGGCGCAGGCTGCTGCGCGACTGCCCCGGCCTTGTGCTGGCGGGCGCGGCGGACGGCTATTTTGCCGATCCGGCCCGCGCCGCAGATGAGATCGCCCGCGCCCGCGCCGACCTTGTCTTCGTCTGCCTGGGGGCGCCCCGGCAGGAGGAGTGGATGGACCGTTATGGGGCGCGCACGGGCGCCCGGCTGCTGCTCGGCCTGGGCGGAACGTTGGACGTGCTCTCTGGCCGGGTGGGACGCGCCCCGGCGCTCTGGCAGCGCTGGGGGTTGGAGTGGCTCTGGCGCGCGCTGCGTCAGCCGTCGCGTCTGGGGCGGCTGTACCGTCTGCCGCTGTTTTTGGCCCAGGTCTGGATGGAAGAGGGGAGAGGCATATGCCGGGAAAATTGATTGTCCTCGAGGGCACCGATGGGTCGGGGAAATCCACCCAGTTTGCCCTGCTCTGCCGGCGGCTGGAGCGAGAGGGCCGGCGCTTTCACCGGCTGGTGTTCCCCCGCTATCAGGAGGAGTCCTCCGCGCTCATCCGCCTCTATCTCTCCGGGGCCTTCGGCGCGCAGCCGGGGGACGTGAATGCCTATGCCGCGTCCTCCTTTTACGCGGTGGACCGCTATGCCTCCTACCGGCAGGACTGGGGGCGTGACTATGAGCACGGTGGGCTGATCCTTGCCGACCGGTATACCACCTCCAACGCCGTCCACCAGGGGGCCAAGGTCCCGCCGCAGGAGCGGGAGGACTTCTTCCGCTGGCTGTATGAGTATGAGTACGGCCGTCTCGGCCTGCCAAGGCCGGATCTGGTGTGCTATCTGGATATGCCGACCGAGCTGGCCCTCTCGCTGCTGCGCAGCCGCGAGGAGCGGACGCACACTCAGGCGGATATCCACGAACGGGACGGGGCTTACCTGGCCGAGTGCCGCCGGTGCGCGCTGTCGGCTGCGAATGTGCTCGGCTGGACCGTCATCTCCTGTGCCGCCGGCGGTGCGCCGCGCGGAGTGGAGGAGATCGAACAGGACATCTGGAGCGCCGTATCCAGGGCGCTTGGATGATAGAGACCCGGAGAGACAGACCAGAGAAGAGAGAGACGGGTTCATTTCATTTTTTGAAAAAATTGAGGGGAGAACGGTATTATGGTTTACATCTTATTGGGCAACGGTTTTGAGACGGTCGAAGCGCTGACGCCGGCGGACCTGTTGCGGCGGGCCGGCGTGAAGGTCGCGCTCGTCGGTGTGGCGGGCAAAAGCGTCGTCTCCGGTCAGAATGTGACGGTGCAGGCCGACCTGACGCTCGATGAGGTCTCGTTTGACGACATGGAGATGCTGGTCCTGCCCGGCGGGCTGGGCGGCGTGGAGGAGATCTCTGCCAGCATTCCCGCCATCACCCTGATTCAGAAGGTGGAAGAGCAGGGGCACTGGCTCGCCGCCATCTGCGCTGCGCCCACCATTTTGGCCCGTCTCGGCCTGCTGGACCGGCGGCACGCCACCGTCTACCCCGGCATGGAGGAGGACATGCTCTCCGCCGTGGTCACCGGCCGCCGCCGCGTCGTGCGTGACGGGCGCATCATCACCGGCCAGGCGGCTGGCTCCTCCTTTGACTTTGGCCTGGAGCTGGTGCGCGTGCTGCGCGGGGAAGAGGCCGCCGAGCAGGTGCGCCGTGCCGTCCACTATCAGGACTGAGGAGAAGGCCGCTCTGCGCCGCAGGATCCGGGCGCTGGAGCGGGCGATGACGCCGCAGGCGCGCGCGCAGAGCGACGAGGCGCTGCTGCGCCGTTTCCTCGCCCTTGACGCCCTGGCGCGTGCGCGGCGTGTGCTGCTCTTTTATGGCATGGGGGAGGAACCGGAGACCGGGCGCCTGCTCCCGCTGCTCACCGCGCAGGGCAAGGAGCTCTGCCTGCCCCGCTGCCGGTCAGGCGGGGTGCTGGAGCTGCGACGCTATCTGGGCGAGTCGTCCCTGATCCGTCACCGCTTTGGCATGCTCGAGCCGTCGGAGGACTGCCCTCTGGTGGATGCCGCGTGGCCCGAACTGGCCCTGATCCCCGCCGTCTGCTATGACGCACAGGGCTGGCGGCTCGGCCGCGGCGGCGGATTTTATGACCGTTTTCTCGCGCGCTATTCCGGACAGACCGTCGGCCTGTGCCGGGAGGCGCTGCTGCAAGACCAGGTTCCCCGCGAGGAACACGACCGGGCAGTCGGCCTGGTCCTCACCGAACGGCGTACGCTCACGGGCGTCGCCGGGCGGCGGAGGACAGACTGACGGCGCCCGGATAAGACCATGCCCCGCCGCAGCGGACGGGGCCGGAGGAGGTACCGCCATGCCCGATGAGAAGAGGCAATATCCTGAAGAGAACGCCGGCAGCCGTTCCGGCTACGACGAGATCGACTGGACCCACTACGGCCGGGAGGCGGAATCCATCCGCGACGGCGTGCGGGAGGCCGGGGGGCCGTCGGAGGAGCCCGTGCCTGACCCGGACAGCCCGCCCGAGCCGTCGTCTGAGCCGTCTGAGTTGACCTGGGAGACGGAAGACGGGCAGACAGCGCCGGATGAGCCGGCTGAGGGGGAAGGCTGGCCCATGGCTGAGCAGGAAGAGGATTGGCCAGAGCCGGAAATGGCGGAGGACGGCCCCTACGAGGCATATGACAGCTACCGTGATGGATCAGCTCCACCGCCGGAGGATCCGCCGCGCGCCGCGCGCCGCGCGCCCAGAAGGCGCCGCCGGAGCAGCATGGGCGTGACGGTGCTGGTGGCCATGCTCTACGTGGTGTCGGTGCTGGCGATCGCCTTTGTGATGGCCACGCTGGGCTGGCGATGGGCCAATGACCTGCTCGCGCTCAATAAGACGGAGCACACCGCCAGCGTGGTGATCGAGGCGGGGGAGAGCGTAGAGGACGTGGCCCAGAGCCTGCATGAGGAGGGCCTGATCGACTACCCCGTCCTTTTCCAGATTTTTGCAGCCTTCACCGGAAAGGCGGAGGCCATCTCCAGCGGCACCTACGAACTGAACACCACCATGGACTACAGCGCGCTGCTGAATAATATCAGCGCCAGCTCGTCCGCGCGGGAGACCGTCACCGTCACCATTCCGGAGGGCTACACCGTCGAGGAGATCTTTGCGCTGCTTGAGACGCAGGGGGTCTGCACGGTGGAGGAGCTGGAAGAGGCCGCCATGACGGAGGAGTACGACTACTCCTTCCTCCAGGGCCTGGAGCAGGACGACCCGTACTGGATGGAGGGCTATCTCTTCCCGGACACCTATGAGTTCTACGTGGACGGGGACGCCCATGTCGCCCTCTCGCGCATGCTCTACAATTACTCGCAGAAGTTCGATTCCGAGATGCGCACCCGCGCCGAGCGCCTGGGCTATACCCAGCACGAGATCATGATTGTCGCCTCCATCATTGAGGAGGAGACGGACGGCAGCGACCAGCGCGATATCGCCTCCGTCATCTATAACCGCCTGGAGACGGACGGGGAGACGGACGGCTATCTCCAGATGGATTCAACCATCCAGTTTATCCTGGAGGAGCGCAAGGAAGAGCTGACGGCGGAGGATCTGGCGATTGACAGTCCGTATAACACCTATCTCTATCCCGGCCTACCTGAAGGCCCCATCTCCAATCCGGGCATGGAGGCCATCCAGGCCGCGCTGTACCCCAATTCGACCACCTATTACTACTTTATCCTGGGCAACGACGGACAGACGCACTTCTTCTCCACCGGTGAGGAGTTCATGCAGTTCCGCGACCTTGTGGAGAGCGGCCAGGATGTGGCTGCCGAAGAGGATGAAACCGCCGATGAGTGATCCGATCAGACGTCCCCTGCCGGAGCTGCTGGCCCCGGCGGGGGACATGGAACGGCTGAATATGGCCATCGCCTATGGCGCCGACGCCGTCTACCTGGCGGGGTCGGCGTTTGGCATGCGCGCCTTTGCCGGCAATTTCGACACGCAGGAGCTCTACGAGGCGGTGCGGCGCTGCAAGGCGCGCGGCGTGGCCTGCCATGTGACGGTGAATACCATGCCGCGCAACGGAGAGGTCGCCTCCCTGCCCGCCTGGCTGGAGGTGCTTGACGACGCCGGTGTGGACGCCGTCATTGTCGCCGATCTCGGGGCATTTACCCTCGCCGGGCGGTATGCGCCCCATGTGAAGCGGCATATCTCCACCCAGGCCAGCGTGGCCAATTATGAGACCGCACGCGCCTGGCATGACCTGGGAGCCAGCCGCGTCATCCTCGCCCGGGAGCTGAGTCTGGAGGAGGTCGCGGAGATCCGCGCCAAGACACCGGCAAGCCTGGAGCTGGAGGCATTTGTACACGGGGCGATGTGTGTGAGCTATTCCGGCCGCTGCCTGCTGTCCAACTACATGACCGGGCGGGACGCCAGCCGCGGCGCCTGCGCCCAGCCCTGCCGCTACCAGTACTATCTGATGGAGGAAAAGCGGCCGGGGGAGTATTTCCCCGTCTTCGAGGACGAGAAGGGGACCTATATCCTCAACAGCCGGGACATGTGCATGATTGACCACATCCCTGAGCTCTGTGATGCCGGGCTCAGCTCGCTCAAGATTGAGGGCCGGGCCAAGAGCGCCTATTACGCCGCCATCGTCACCGGGGCCTACCGCCACGCACTCGACGACGTGGGCGCGGGGCGGCCGGTCGACCCGGTCTGGCGGGCTGAGGTGGAGAAGGTGAGCCACCGGCACTACTCCACCGGCTTCTGGTTCGGTCAGCCGGGACAGTACTACGACGACGCGCGCTATCTGCGTGACTGGCAGGTCTGTGCCGTCGTGGAGCAGTGCACACCGGACGGCCGGGCGCTGCTCTCGCTGCGCAATAAGTTCCGCGCGGGGGATCAGGTGGAGCTGGTCGGCCCGGACTGCCGGCCGTTTGCCTTTGATGTGCCGCCCATGCAGACGCTGGAGGGCGAGCCGCTGGAGGAACCGCGCCATCCGCAGATGCGTTTCTGGATGCAGCTGCCGCGGCAAGTTCCACCGCTCTCCCTCCTGCGGCGCGAGGTGGGGCTAAGTCCCTGATGATAGACGAAAACAGACGGGTTTCCCGCATGATGCGTGGGGAACCCGTTTTTTGAGTAGAGGGAAGTAATCGAACAGCCTCCCGCAATGGGAATTGACAGCAAATCCCTCATTTGCTACAATAGCTATGATTGACGAATCCAGCTGGAAACCCGCTGACTGCCGGCGGAGGATAGAAAGGACCTGAAACCGATGAGTTTTCAAATTCTGGGGACCGGCCGCTATGTGCCGGAACACGTAGTCACCAACGACGATCTGGCCAAACTGGTGGATACCAGCGACGAGTGGATTACCACTCGCACCGGTATCAAGACCCGGCACATCGCTACCGATGAGACCGCGTCCCAGATGGCGGCCGAGGCGGCGCGGGATGCGCTCGCGCGAAGTGGCGTCCGGGCGGAGGAGCTGGACCTGATCCTCTGCGCCACCGTCAGCGGCGACTACATCGTGCCAGGACTGGCCTGTCTGGTCCAGCGGGAGATCGGGGCCAGCTGCCCGGCATTTGATCTCAATGCCGCCTGCTCCGCCTTCCTGTTCTTGCTGGAGACGGCGGCGGCCTACATCTCCACCGGCCGGTATGACAAGGTGCTGGTGATCGGCGCGGAGCAGATGTCCCGCGTGGTGGACTGGACGGACCGCTCCACCTGCATCCTCTTCGGGGACGGCGCGGGCGCGATGGTGCTCGGCAAAGGGGATAACTACCTCGGCAGCCACCTCACCGTCCGCGGCGGGGACGAGGTGCTGCGGATGGACACGCTGCCCGGCATCTCTCCCTTCTACACCGGTCCGAAGAGCCATCCCTATGTCCAGATGAACGGCAGCGAGACCTATAAGTTTGCCACCCGTGCCGTGCCCGGTGAGATCGGCGCGCTGCTGGAGCAGTGCGGCGTGGAGCAGTCGCAGGTGGACTGGGTCATCTGCCATCAGGCCAATCGCCGCATCATCGAGGCCGCGGCCCGCCGCCTGAAGGGCATCCCGTCGGAGAAGTTCCTGATGAATATCCAGGAGTACGGCAACACCTCCGCCGCGAGCATCCCTCTGCTGGTGGACGAGTGCTGTCGCAAGGGCCTGTTCCACGAGGGAGACCTGATCGTCATGGCCGCCTTCGGCGGCGGTCTGTCCAGCACCGCCTGCCTGGTGCGCTGGTAAACGCAGCAAAAACGCCTCCCACGTCGTTCCAAAGGGAACGCGCGTGGGAGGCGGTGCTTTTTGATACGTGCCGTGCGGCCGGTCACTGCACCTGCTCCAGCGGGAAGGTGACCTTCCAGTCCCCCTCGGTGAGCAGCGCCCCGGTCCAGAACCGGGTGCACAGCCGGCAGCCGGCCAGCTCCTCCGGCGTGACGTCGAAAACGGTCTCCATATACTCTATCCTCTCGCCGCCCTTCTCTTCGGTGGAGAAGTAGATCGTACCGTCGCACAGGCGTTCCCGGCCCGCCTCGTCTACCAGGTAGAAATACCCGTGGTCATCCCGGGTGCGGCGATCCGGGATAGCGGTCTGGATATGCAGCAGCCCGTCCACGAATGCCAGGCCGGTCAATTCGGCCTCTTCCACCGGGAAAGCGGGGTCTGCCTCACCGGGGACCAGGACGGTGGCGGTGTCCTCGTCCAACGCCGTTCCACTGCCGCCGGATATGTCAGCCTCCATCGTCTTTTCCGCCTCGGGGACGGCGGAGAGGTCGAGGGGGACCTCCACGCCGTCGTAGAACTTCTTCCGGCTGAGGATCTGCTTCAGGGAGAAGGTGATCTTGCCGCCCGGGATCTCCTCCTGCCCCATGGTCGTGACGGTGATCAGGAAGGTCGCGGTGCGGGTCTGCTCGTCATAGCCGACGCTGTCGCAGCGCGCATAGCTGTCAAACGGGCAGTGAATAGAGTAACTGTCAAACAGATCGGTACTCTCGTCGATGCGGCCTCCCTCCAGGTCCTGCAGCGTCACATAGATCTCCGCGGTGTCGCCGTGGAGATAGGCGGAGACCACCTCCAGGCGGATGCCGTTGTCTGTATCGCTCTCCCGGACCGGCTGAAAGTACTGCGCGACGGCGGGGGAGACGAGGTACATCAGCTGGTAGATCGGCTCCACCTGGGCGGCGAGCACAGGGACGGCGAGCGTCAGGCAGAGCAGGGCGGCCACCGAAGCGGCGGCCGGTCTGACCCAGCGCACACCCGAACGGCGTGCGGCCGGCCCCGATTGGGCGGTACAGCGGCGGACGATCCGCTCTCTCATCGCCTCCGGCATCTGAATCTCCCGGACGGCGTCTCTGAGGCAATGGGCATTCATCTCACAGGTACTCCTCTCGATAAATTTTTTCCAGCAGCCTGCGTCCCTTTTGCAGACGCATCTTGACCGCGGAGACCGACCGGCCGATGACGCGGGCGATCTCCTCCATGGGGAATTCCTCCACATAGTAGAGCGTCAGCACGATGCGAAACGGTTCCGGGACGCGCGTCAGCGCCTCGATAATGCCGCTGCTCTCCGGGCTGGCGCCGCAGGCGGACAACGTGTCCAGGCTGACTTGCGGATGGCGCATCCGAAAACGCTGCTGATCGCGGCACTGGTTGACGGCGACCCGGATCAGCCAGGCCTTCTCGTGTTCCGGACCGTCAAACGCGGGCGCCTTTTGCAGGTATTTCAGCACGGTCTCCTGTACGGCGTCCTCCGCGTCGCTCTCGCTGCGCAGCATGACGAGGCAGAGGCGGAACAGCATGTCCCCGTGCCGCCGCACCATGTCCGCCGTCTCTTCCGGAGGCCGCCCGGAAGTGTGTCTCAATGTTCTCAACCCCTCTCATAGAAAACACGCTCGGCTGCGCCGTTTGGTCAACGCCCTGGCAGAAAAAATAGATCGGAATGCTATCACTGTAAAACAAAAGCGGGCGCGCCGCAATCCCAGGAGGACGGCGCGTCCACTTTCTGTTCGAGTTGAGTGTATCCGTCAAAAATCTCACTCCGCCGCCGCGTCCCGGCGAGAGAGAAAGAGGAGGGAGAGTGCCGCGCACAGCCCCACAAAGACCGCGCAGGAGAGGAGAAAGAGTGGCCGGTTTAGCACCAGGTTCGGGTTGTTGGCACGTATCCCGACTGCCAGCAGGGCGTAAGGCCAGAGCAGACCGTAGCCCCGCGCCGTGAGCAGCATCCCGGCAATCCCGCCGAGCAGGGCGATGCCGACCGGGATGGGAAAGGAGCGGATCACCAGGCTGAGCAGCAGCTGTACCGCGCAGGTGGCTATGGCCCCCAGCGTCCCGAAGAGGAACCAGTCCGCGAGCATGCCCAGAGGAGGCGCGCCCAGCCCGATCAGCAGCCCGCAGAGGAGGTAGAGCAGCAGGATGCTCCCCACCGCCAGGACGCAGACCGCCATCGCCAGCAGCAGCTTGGCCAGGTAGAGCGACCAGACGGGAAGCGGGGCGGTCAAAAAGCAGTTCCAATTGTGGTCGGTGTGCTCCAGCCGCCACTGCCAAGCGCAGAATACCGCCAGCTCCGCCGGCAGGAAAAAGTAGGACGAGAAGAGCGTGTGCTGGCTCCAGAGGTTTTCCCAGCCGGGGGTGAGCAGGCTGAGGTTGTTCAGGTAGTTCATCGTCCCCAGGAAGGCGGGGAAGAGGGGGAGAATCAGAAAGACCAGCCAGACCGGATTGCGCCGGCATTTCAGCCGTTCTGCCCGCAGCGCGCGCGTCAATGCCATGTCTCAGACCTCCTTTCGCACGAAGAGGGACCGCCCCACCGCCAACAGCAGGAGAAACCAGACGGCCAGCAGCCCCAGTCCGGGCCAGTTCGGCTCCAGCCAATAGAAGTGGGTGACGCGGGTGGCCGCGTTCCAGTCCTGCACAGTCAGCGCCAGCACGCCGTAGTAGCTCCAGAGCACCAGCCGCTGCACCGCCGGTGAGAAGAACAGGGTGAACAGTCCCACAAAGCTGCCGAAAATGCCGGCGACGAGGGCGACGGCCTGGTTGGCAAAGAGCAGGGAGAGGCTCTCTTGCAGGACGTAGATGGTCAGCGATACGGCAAAGCTGAAGAACAGATGCAGCGCCAGCCGCCCCCATGGGACGGACAGCGGGAAGCCGGTGCACAGACAGTAGACCGTCAGCACGATCTCCCGCCCGAGCAGGAGGAGCGCGATCCACACCGCGCCCCAGGCCAGCTTCGCGTCAAAGAGTGCGCCCGGCGTGCGCACCGTCTCCAGCAGCTTGAGGGTGTGCCCCCGGTGCTCCAGCTCGCAGCTCCGGCTGGCGATGGCGGCGACGGTCAGCGGCAGCATCACCGCGTCGATCACCGTCAGGGAGTGCAGCAGGAGCATCCACCCATCGCTCATCTCCTCCAGCTCCATCCGGGAGATGGACACGCCCATCCACAGGAGCTGCGCCGCGATCAGGGCCAGGCAGATCAGCGGCACCTGCCGGCGGCGGCACTTGAAAAACTCCATGCCAATCAGTCTCATAAGCTCCCCTCCTTGCCGCCGGTGAGGGCCAGGAAGATGTCCTCCAGGCTCCGCTGCCGCTCCTCCAGCCGGAGGAGCCCGAGTTGGTGCGCGGCCAGCAGCTGACTCAGCTGCGCGGCGGAGGCGTCGGAGAGCAGGGGGAGCGTGAGATATCCCGCTTCCTGCCGGCAGGAGAGGCCGCTGCGCGAGAGCAGCTCCGCAGCCGCGGCGTTGTCGGTGGTGCGCAGGGCCAGGCTCGGCCGGCTGTGCGCGTGCAGGGCCGACAGGCTGTCCTGAAAGACCAGCTGCCCCTCCCGGATGATGCCCACCGTTCCGGCAATCTGGTCAATCTCGCTGAGCAGATGGCTGGAGACGACCACCGTCATCCCGAACTGCTGCGGAAGGGTGAGGATCAGCTCCCGCATCTCCTGGATGCCGGCCGGGTCCAGACCGTTGGTCGGCTCGTCGAGGATCAGCAGCTCCGGAAAGCCGAGCAGCGCGGCGGCCAGACCCAGCCGCTGCTTCATGCCGAGGGAGTAATGCGCCACCTTTTTCTCCCGCTGGCCGTCCAGACGGACGATCTGCAGCACCCGGCGCACATCCTTGGGGGAGACGCCTCGCAGCGTCTGCACAATGCGCAGGTTTTCCTCCCCGGTCAGATGTCCGTAATAGCTCGGGCTCTCGATCAGGCTGCCCACCTGGCGGAGGATGGCGATGCGGTTTTGCCGGTTGACCGTCTGGCCAAAGACGGTGATCTCCCCGGCGGTGGGCCGTGCCAGGCCGAGGATCATCTTCAGCGTGGTGGATTTCCCTGCCCCGTTTGGCCCGAGAAAGCCGTAGATGGTCCCCTCCGGGACGGAGAGATTCAGGTGATCCACGCGCAGCTTGTCTCCATAGCGCTTGCACAGACCGTGGGTTTCAATGACGTTCATAGGCGATGACCTCCTTTACAGGTGAGAGAATACTCCCTGTCCCTTACGGGCGGATGAAGCGCGCCTTACGTCTGCCTGACATTTTCCGCCGCGCAGCCGGGGAAAAACCGGAGATGCCTGTCCTGCCCGGCAATTTAGACGAGCGGAGCGGCGCCCGGGCGTGGGAATTCACACTTCATACATTGACGGCCGCGGCGGTAAAATGTTAAAATAAGCGGTACTGAACAATGGAGCCGGCCCGCGTGCCGGATGTCACACGGCGCCGCCGGTTTGCGGCGCGCCGGTGGGAAAGGGACAGGCATGTGGATTGCGGACCGCTGGACAGACTATGAATTGATCGACTGCGGCGCGGGGGAGAAGCTGGAGCGCTGGGGGAAGACCACCCTGATCCGCCCCGACCCGCAGGCGATTTGGAATACGCCGCGCCGCCGCCGGGAGTGGAGACGCCCGGACGGCCGCTACAGCCGCTCCAGGACGGGCGGCGGCCACTGGGAGAAGGGGAGTATGCCCGAGCACTGGCAGATTCGTTACGACGACCTCACCTTCCGCATCGGCGCGATGAACTTCAAGCACACCGGCCTGTTCCCGGAGCAGGCGGTCAATTGGGATTTTGCCCGTGCACAGATTCGCGCGGCGGGCCGTCCGGTGCAGGTGCTCAACCTCTTTGCCTATACCGGCGGGGCGACGGTGGCCTGCGCCTCGGCGGGCGCGAGCGTGTGCCATGTGGATGCCGCGCGCGGCATGGTCGCCTGGGCGCGGGAGAACGCCCGCCTCTCCGGCTTGGAGAAGGCTCCCATCCGCTGGATCGTGGACGACTGCGCCAAGTTTGTCGAGCGGGAGATCCGCCGCGGCCGGCGCTATGACGCTGTCATCATGGATCCGCCCTCCTACGGGCGCGGCCCCTCCGGCGAGGTCTGGAAGCTGGAGGACAATCTGTACCCCTTCCTCGAGCTGGTGGTGCAGGTGCTCAGCGACCGGCCACTGTTTTTCCTCATCAACTCCTATACCACCGGTCTGGCCCCATCCGTCCTGCGCTACCTGCTCGACACCCTGCTGACAAAGCCGCGCGGCGGGCACGCAGAGTGCGACGAGCTCGGCCTGCCGGTGACAGAGAGCGGCCTGGCGCTGCCCTGCGGCTCGACCGGCCGCTGGATTGCCCCGCGCTGACGGCGCGCAAGAGAAGGGGAGACCAAATTGAAGCACACCGATCTGATTGAGATAAAAAATGTCACCTTCACCTATCCGGACGCTCCCAAGGACGCGCCGCTGGTGCTCGACGGCGTGACGCTGGACGTCGTCCCGGGCAGCTTTGTGGCCATTCTGGGGCATAACGGCTCGGGCAAAAGCACGCTGGCCAAGCATATGAACGCCATCTTCCTACCCAGCGGCGGCGCGGTCTACGTCGACGGCATCGACACTGCCGACGACAACCGCCTGCTGGACATCCGCCGCACCGTCGGCATGGTCTTTCAGAATCCGGATAACCAGATCGTCGCCAACGTAGTGGAGGAGGACGTCGCCTTCGCCCCAGAGAATTTGGGCGTCCCGCCGGAGGAGATCCGGCGGCGCGTCGACCAGGCCCTCGCCCTCGTCGGGATGCAGAAGTATGCCAAGCACGCTCCGCACCGCCTCTCCGGCGGCCAGAAGCAGCGCGTGGCCATCGCGGGCGTCATCGCGATGCAGCCGCGCTGCATCGTCCTGGACGAGCCGACCGCCATGCTTGACCCCATCGGGCGCGAGGACGTGATGCGGACCATCGTCCGCCTCAACCGGGAGCGCGGCGTCACCGTCGTGCTCATCACCCATCACATGGATGAGGCCGCGCAGGCCGGCCGTCTGGTCGTGATGGACCACGGCAAGATCGTCGCCGACGGCCCGCCGCGCGAGGTCTTCCAGCAGGTGGAGCGCCTGGGCGCGCTGGGGCTGACCGTGCCGGACACAGTGGGGCTGCTCTATCAGCTCCGCCAGGCCGGGGTGGACGTGCCGCTGGACGCCCTGTCCGTCGAGGAGTGCGCCCAGGCGATCTGCCACGCCTTACAGGCGCATTGAGAAGAGAACCACCCGCCCCAAAGAGGACTGCATCCCGACCGGGGAGCGGTACCGGAAAAGCGAGGAGTATTATTTGGAACCGATTTTAGAGACAAGAGACCTCAGCTGCACCTACAGCGTGGGCACGCCCTTTGAGTATGAGGCGTTGCATGAGGTCAATTTTCAGGCCTGGCCGGGGGAGTATCTCGGCATCATCGGGCACACCGGCTCGGGCAAATCCACCCTGATCCAGCACCTCAACGGCCTGCTCAAGCCCACCTCCGGCCAGGTGCTCCTGCGCGGCCGGGACATCTGGGAGAGCAAGCAGAGCGTGCGCGAGGCGAAGTTTCACGTCGGGCTGGTCTTCCAGTACCCGGAGTACCAGCTCTTTGAAGAGACGGTCTACCGCGACATCGCCTTTGGCCCGACGAATATGAAGCTCCCGGAGGAGGAGATCGACCGGCGTGTCCGCCAGGCGGCGCAGTTTGTCGGCCTGCAGGAGCGGCACCTGAAAAAGTCGCCCTTTGAGCTCTCCGGCGGGCAGAAGCGCCGGGTCGCCATCGCGGGCGTCATCGCGATGGAGCCGGAGGTGCTCATCCTGGACGAGCCGACCGCCGGACTGGACCCGACGGGCCGGGACGCGATTTTGGCCAACATCCGCGCCTACCACGAGTCCAACAACTCCACCATCATCCTCGTCTCCCACTCGATGGAGGAGATTGCGCGCTCGGTGGACCGGATTGTCGTCGTCAACGACGGCCGCCTGCCCTTCACCGGAACGCCGCGGGAGGTCTTCGCCCACAGCGCCGAGCTGCGGAAGATGGGGCTGGGCGTGCCGCAGGTGACGCAGGTCTTTCAGCGCCTGAAGGAGCTCGGTCTGCCGATCCAGGACGACTGCGTCTACACCATGGACGAGGCCAGGGATGCCCTCGTGGCGCTGGCGCGAAAGGGGGCGGTCTGAGTGCTCAGAGATATCACGCTCGGACAGTATTTCCCGGGTGATACCGTGGTCCACCGTCTGGACCCGCGCACCAAGATCCTGATGGTCATCGTCTATATCGCCGCGCTTTTCATCGCGCAGAACTTTGTCAGCTACGGCCTGCTGTTCCTTTTTCTGGTCGTGTCCGTCCGCCTGTCCAAGGTGGGGGCCAAGGCGGTGCTGCGCGGGATGAAGCCAGTGCTCTTCATCCTTATCTTCACCGGTGTGCTCAACCTGTTTTATAACAGCACCGGGACGCTGCTGTGGGAGTGGGGCTTTCTGCATATCACCACGGGGGGCATCCGTACCGCCTTCTTCATGGTTGTGCGCATTATGATGCTCATCACCGGCACCTTCCTGATGACGTATACCACCTCGCCCATCCTGCTCACCGATGGGCTGGAGAGCCTGCTCAGCCCGCTCAAGCGGCTGCACGCGCCGGTGCACGAACTGGCAATGATGATGTCCATCGCCCTGCGCTCCATTCCCACCCTGATCGAGGAGACGGACAAGATTATGAATGCCCAAAAGGCGCGCGGCGCGGACTTTGACTCCGGCAACCTGATCCAGAAGGCCAAGGCGCTCGTGCCGCTGCTGGTCCCCCTCTTTGTCTCCGCCTTCCGCCGGGCTGATGAGCTGGCGACTGCGATGGAGTGCCGCTGCTACCACGGCGGCGAGGGCCGCACCCGGATGCGCCAGCTCGCCTATGCCCGGATCGACGCCGTCACCTTCGCCATCGGCGGGGGCCTGCTCGTGGCGGTGTCCGTGCTCGCGCTGGGGTTTGGGCTGTGAGCGCCGCTGGGGAGCGCCCGGCGCGCAATATCGCCCTGCAATTGATGTACGTCGGCACCGCCTACCACGGCTGGCAGATACAGAAGAATGCCGCCACCGTCCAGGAGACATTGGAGCAGGCGGTGGGCAAGGTGGTGGGACATCCGGTCCGCTTTACCGGTGCCGGGCGGACGGACGCGGGGGTGCACGCGCGGGTCTATATCGCCAACTTCCGCACGGTCTCCACCATCCCCTGCGAGCGGATGCCGCTGGCCTTTAACGCCCGGCTGCCGGAGGACATCGTAGTGGTCTCCGCGCGCGAGGTGTCGGAGGGGTTTAACGCCATCGGCTCCTGCCTGAAAAAGGAGTACACCTATCAGGTCTATAACTCCAGGATCCGCAACGCCTTTTTTGTAAACCGGGCGTATTTTTACCCCAAACGCCTGGACGAGGCGGTGATGGCCCGCGCGGCCGCCGCCTTTGTCGGCACACATGACTTTGCCGCCGTGCGCGACGTGGGGACCAATGTCCGCTCCACGGTCCGCACCGTGTACTACTTTGACGTGGAGCGCTCGGGCGACCTGATCACTCTGCGTGTGTGCGCCAACGGCTTTCTCTATAATATGGTCCGCATTATGGTGGGCACCGTGCTCTACGCGGCCGAGGGCAAACTGACGCCGGAGGAGATCGGCGAGATCCTCCGCCGCGGTAACCGCGTGGAGGCCGGCCCCACCGTGCCGCCCGGCGGGCTGTATATGACCAAACTCTGGTACCGTGAGCCGGTAGGTTTGGATACCGATCCGGAGGAGTGAGTGCATGTCTGAAAAAAAGACCACATTCAAATCCCGAACGGAGAAGCGGCGGGCGCCCGCGCCGCTGCGCATCCTGCTGCGGGTGCTCACCGTGGTGCTCAGTCTGCTGCTGGTGGCGGCGGGCGTCCTGCTGGTCCTGCACCGGGACAAGATCAATCTGGACGCGCTCGCGCGCTATCTGACCTACTACGCCCTGGAGCGCAGCGAGGACGGCCAGGGAGCTGACTTCTTCATCGACCGCTATACCGGCGGACGCTATGCCGCGCTGGGGGATAACCTGTTGGCGTACAGCAGCAACACCGCCCAGATCTATTCCGGCAGCGGCTCGGTCTATGAGGACCTGACACTCAGCCTCAGCGAGCCGGTGGCGCAGACGGCCGGCAGCTACGCCGTTCTCTACGATTCCGGTGGGGGGGACCTCTATCTCTTCTCGGCGCGGGAACTGCTCTGGCATTATGAGACGCAGTCTGACTTGGCGATTCTCTCCGCCCGGGTGAATGACGCCGGCTGGCTGGCTGTGGTGGAGCAGGCCTCGGGCTATAAGGGCGCTGTGACGGTCTACGACGCCGCCCAAGAACCGGTGGTGACGGAAAACATCTCCTCCCGCTTTGTCTATGACGCTGCGGTCTCGCCGGACAACCGGTCCCTCGCCGTGGTGACGATTGGACAGGAGGGAGCGGATTTTACCAGCGCCGTGACGGTCTACAGCTGCGCGGACGGGACGGAGACCGCCTCCGCCTCCTTCAACGGGACTCTGCCGCTTGACCTGCGCTGGGACGGCGACGGCGTCTGGCTGCAAGAGCGGCGCGGGATGCGACTGCTCGACGCGCAGTGCCAGGAGCTGGCCAGCTGGAGCGAGTCCTCGCTCTATCTGCAGGCCTATTCGCTGCAGGGGGAGGGCTTTGCGGTGGAGTATCTCAGCCGCTCGAGCGCCTCGGCCGTCGGTCAGCTCTTCGTCATTGACGGGCAGGGGCAGGTGACCGGGACGCTGGAGGTAACGGAGGAGGTGCTCTCCGTCACCGCGGCGGGGCGGTATATCGCCGTGCTCACCAGCAGTGCACTCACCATCTACACCAGTGATCTGGAAGAATATGCCGTATTGGAAAATACCGACGGTATCCGGCAGGCGCTTGTGCGCAGCGACGGCTCGGCCTTCCTCGTGATGGAGGAGACGGCGCGCGTCTATCTGCCCTGAGCCGGCGGGTCTACGCCTGAAAAGAGGTCCTGTGCTATGAATCTGTTTGACATCATTATTCTGGTTGCCCTGGTGCTCTTTGTCCTTTCCGGCGTCCGGCGAGGCATGATCCTGACCGTCTGCGGACTGGTGACGGCGATTGTTGCTCTGATCGGCGCGCAGGTGGCCGCCGATGCCCTCTCGCCCACCGTGGCGCAGATGTTCCAGCCCGCCTTTGAGAGCAGCGTCCAGCTCCGGCTGGAGGAGACGCTGGGCGAGACTGACACGCTGCCGTCCGCCGGCGCCGGACAGGAAGTGATTGACCTGGCGCCTTTGCTCGGCGAGGATGGCCTGCTGGGTCAGATGGTCCAGTCGGACTTCTACCAGCACTTTGCCGGCGCTGTCTCGGAGACCGTCGGCAACAGCGTGGAGAGCATCGGCGCCGCCATCTCAGCGGCGCTGGCGCAGTCGGCGGCGTGGCTGGTGGTCTATCTGATCGCCTTCTTCGTCATTATGCTCTTGGGCCGCCTGCTGACGGGGGTGCTCAATCTGGCCGCGGCGCTGCCCGGACTGCGCTTTCTGAACAAGACGCTCGGCGGCGTCTGCGGCCTGATCAAGGGCGTGATCGTGCTGGCTGTGCTCTGCTCGCTGGCTGTCGGCACCGGACTGATCGGCCAGGACAGTGTACAGAGCAGTGCGCTGTTGAGCCTGTTTGCTGCCATCCGTCCGGCGGGCGTATAGCGTCAGCCGTGCCCGAAGCAGCATTTTCCTGTAAAAATATTTGCGGCCGCTAAGATTTGTTCACAATTTCGTGGTAGTATTGCCGTGAAATCGGAGAGGACCGCGCAGCGGTCCGTTTAAGGAGAACTATATATGCAGCCAGTACTGTGTTCAAAGTGTCATAAAAACATGGCCGTCATCTTCCTGACCAGGATGGAGAACGGCGAGACAAAAAATGAGGGCTACTGCCTCAAGTGCGCCAGCGCGATGGGGATCAAGCCGGTAGACGACCTGCTCAAGAAGATGGGCATCACGGAGGATGACCTCGACAATCTCAACAATGATATGATGTCCGCCTTTGGCGGCCCGGAGGCCATGGAGGCCATGATGGAAAACCAGAATCTGAATACCGAGGACGAGGATGACACGGAGGAGGACGGAAAGACCGCAACCTTCCCCTTCCTCAACCGCCTTTTTGGCTCGAACCAGCAGCCGCGGGAGGAGAACTCTCCCTCCCGCAGCGAGGGCGGCCGGGAAAACAGCAGCCAGGAGACCCGCCAGAACGGAAAAGCCCCCAAGCGAAAATTCTTGGAGAACTACTGCATCTCCCTCACCCGGCGCGCCCGGGAGGGCAAGCTGGACGAGGTGATCGGCCGCGACGAGGAGATCGCCCGTGTGATGCAGATCCTCAACCGCCGGCAGAAGAACAACCCCTGCCTGATCGGTGAGCCCGGCGTGGGCAAGACGGCGATTGCGGAGGGGCTCGCCATGCGCATTGCCTCCGGTCATGTGCCCTATAAGCTGGCGGACAAGGAGGTCTACCTCCTGGACCTGACGGCCCTGGTCGCCGGCACCCAGTTCCGCGGGCAGTTTGAGAGCCGGATGAAGGGCCTGATCGAAGAGGTCAAGAAGATCGGCAATATCATTCTCGTCATTGACGAGGTCCATAACATCGTCGGCGCGGGCGACGCGGAGGGGTCGATGAACGCGGCCAATATCCTCAAGCCGGCCCTCAGCCGCGGGGAGATCCAGGTGATCGGCGCGACCACCTATAACGAATACCGCAAGTATATCGAAAAGGACGCCGCGCTGGAGCGCCGGTTCCAGCCGGTCAATGTGCCAGAGCCCTCGGTGGACGACTCCGTGCGCATCCTCGAGGGAATCGCTCACTACTATGAGGGCTACCATCAGGTGGAGATCCCCCGCGCGATGCTTCGCCAGGCGGTGCTGCTCTCAGAGCGCTATATCACTGACCGCTACCTGCCGGACAAGGCGATCGATCTGATCGACGAGGCCTGCTCTGACGTCAACCTGCACAACAAGAATTTGGCCCGCCTGGCCGCCATTGACAAGGAGCGCGCGGACCTGGCCAAGGAGCGGGAACTGATTCTCGCCTCCCAGGACCAGCAGAGTGCCCAGCGCTCCGGCCGCCTGAAGGAGAACGAGCAGAAACAGTCTCGCTGCCGCCAACAGCTGGGCAACCTGAACAGTGAGCGCGCCAGCCTGCAGAACAACAGCGAGATGGACCCTGTCCAGAAGCAGGACCGTCTGGCCCGCATGGACCGGCAGAGCGAGGAGCTGCGCCACCAGATCGACCAGCTGCGCCAAGAGCGGATGGAGATCCAGAACGCTCCGGAGGACAACCGCGCCTATGAGCGCATCGCCTACCTGCGCAGCACCGAGCTGCAGCTTGACGCCGAGCAGAAGACGCTCGAGGCGGCTGGCCGCCCGCAGCTGGAGCTGGAGAATCTGGCCCGCGTGATCGAGCTGTGGACCGGCATCCCCGCCAGCCGTATCCAGGAGGAGGAGTTCTCCCGCCTGAGCAAGCTGGATGAGCGCCTGAAGGAGCACATCATCGGCCAGGACGAGGCGGTGGACGCCGTCACCCGAGCGATCCGCCGCAACCGCGTCGGCATCTCGCCCAAGCACAAGCCGGTGTCCTTTATCTTCGTCGGCTCCACCGGCGTCGGCAAGACCGAGCTGGTCAAGCAGCTGGCGCAGGACCTGTTCAACAGTCCCGAGTCCCTCATCCGCCTGGACATGTCCGAGTTTATGGAGAAGCACTCCGTCTCCCGGATCGTCGGCTCTCCTCCCGGCTATGTCGGCTATGACGAGGCGGGCCAGCTGACGGAGAAGATCCGCCGCAAGCCCTACTCCGTCATCCTCTTTGACGAGATCGAAAAGGCGCACCCCGACGTGCTCAATATCCTGCTGCAGATTCTGGACGACGGCCATATCACCGACGCGCACGGACGGAAGGTCAACTTTGAAAATACCATTATTGTCATGACCTCCAACGCCGGCAGCGCGAGCAAGAACGGCAGCGTCGGCTTCGGCCGTACCGCCGACGAGCAGGATAAGGACCGCGCCCTCAAGGCGCTGCAGTCCTTCCTCCGCCCGGAATTTCTCAACCGTGTGGATGAGATTGTCTACTTCAACCACCTCAGCGAGGAGAACTTCAAGGGCATCACCGGCATCATGCTGCGCGAGCTGCGCCAGTCCCTCCAGGAGAAGGGGATCGACTTCACTTGGGACGACGCGCTGGTGGATTACCTGACCCAAAAGTCCTATTCGCTGACCTATGGCGCGCGCAACCTGCGCCGCCTGATCCAGCGCGAACTGGAGGACACCATCGCCCTCGAGCTGATCGAGCACTACGACCGCCAGATCACCCATCTGAGCGCCACGGTGCTGGACGGGAAGATCTCTCTCGTCGCCGTGTAAAATACACTTTTTGTCCGCGCTGTATGACCGCTCTCCCCGCCGCCGGCAATCCACAGTTGCCAGCGGCGGGGCTTTTGTTATATAATGTTGTTCTGAAATCCAACAGAGAGGAGGCCGGAGAACATGCTGGATGTCTGCCTGCTGGGAACAGGGGGGACCATGCCCCTGCCCGGGCGGTGGCTCACCTCGCTTGTGCTGCGCTGCAACGGCCGCAGCCTGCTCATCGACGCGGGCGAGGGCACCCAGATCGCCGCCCGCGCCGCCGGCTGGTCCTTTAAGAATCTGGACACGATCTGCCTGACCCACCTGCACGCCGACCACACCGCCGGCCTGCCTGGCCTGCTGCTGACCATGGGCAATATGGAGCGCACCGAGCCGGTGACGCTCGTCGGCCCGAGAGGGACGGCCCGCCTGCTCGAGGCGGTCAAGGTGATCGCCCCGGAGCTGGCCTTCCCCGTCTGGCCGATCGAGCTGGCGGAGGGGGAAGAACAGACCATCCCTCTGGGGGACTGGGAGCTGACCGCCTTTCCGGTACGCCACACGGTGCCCTGCCTTGGCTACCGGGTGGAGGTGCCGCGCCGCGGGAAGTTTGACCCCCAGCGCGCCCTCGCCGCCGGCATTCCCAAGCCGCTCTGGAAACGCCTGCAGCAGGGAGAGTGCGTGGACGGCTATACGCCCGACCAGGTGCTCGGCCCGCCGCGCCCCGGCATCCGGATGGTCTACGCCACCGATACCCGGCCGGTCAAGCCGCTGTATCGGGCGGCCCGGGGGGCTGACCTGCTCATCTGCGAGGGGATGTACGGCGAGCAGGACAAGCTGTCCAAGGCGAAAGAGACCTGTCACATGACCTTCCGCGAGGCGGCGCGCATCGCCCGTGAGAGCGGGGCAAAGGAGCTGTGGCTGACCCATTTCAGCCCCTCCCTCAGCCGCCCGGAGGACTTTCTGGGCGAGGCGGCCGCCGTCTTTCCGGGCGCAAAGCTGGGCGTCCCCGGGCGGACGGTCACGCTGCGCTTTCCGGAATAGAAGACATGTTTTCCGCTCCCGCGGCATACAGTGCCGTAAGGAAAGGGGAGTGGAACGTGAAGATCTTCATTCTGCGCCGCCGGCTGCTGACGGTGCTCGGCTGCCTGCTCATCGCGGCGGTCATGTTCTGGCTGGTGAACCATCCCGATGTGGTGGGGGCCGCGGCGACAGAGCGGCAGCTGCCCATCTACAGCGTCGCGCGCACCGAACAGCTGGCCGCGCTCACCTTTGACGCCGCCTGGGGCAACGAGGACACCGAGCAGCTGATTGAGATTCTGGGCGAGTACAACGTGACGGCCACTTTTTTTGTTGTGGGCGATTGGGTGGAGAAGTATCCCGAGTCGGTTCAGGCACTCGCCGAGGCGGGACACTCTATCCAGAACCACTCGGACACCCATCCCTATCTGACCCAGTGCACCCCGGAAGAGGTCATCGCGGAGTTGGAGGCCTGCAACGACAAGATCGAGGACATTACCGGTGTGCGCCCCACCCTGATCCGTTGTCCCTACGGAGACTACAACGATCAGGTGATCAACGCCATCCGCTCTATCGGGATGGAACCCATCCAGTGGGACGTGGACAGTTTGGACTGGAAGGAGCTGTCCGCGACGGAGATTTCCCAGCGCGTCCTCGAGCGTGTAGAGCCGGGCTCCATCATCCTCTTTCATAACGCGGCACTGCATACGCCGGAGGCTCTGCCCGAGATTATTTCCAGCCTCCAGGGACAGGGATATCAATTTTGCACCGTGTCCGAGCTGCTGCTGGAGGGAGAGTACACCATCGACCACGCCGGGCGGCAGCAGCCTGCCTGAGCGCTCCTGACGGTCGGCGGGAGGCCGGTCAAAAAAAGTCGAAAGTGAGCGGGAAAAATCAGACGGAGAGAATGACAGCGGGGACGAAATATGATACAATAACAACATCTTATTTTTATTCCCCGGGCAGCCGTCCGGCGGCCCGCACAAAAGAAGGAGAGCGACGGTATGAAACTCTTGGAAGATCGCATTCGCAAGGATGGTATCATCGCGGAGGGCGGCGTGCTGAAGGTGGACTGCTTCCTCAACCATCTGATGGACGTGAAGCTGTTTCACGAGATGGGGATGGAGTTCAAGCGCCTGTTCAAGGATAAGCCGATCAATAAAATCCTGACGATCGAGGCCAGCGGCATCGGAATCGCCTGCGTGGTGGCCGAGTGCTTCGACGTGCCCGTCCTGTTTGCGAAAAAATCCCAGAGCATCAACCTCTCCGGAGAGGTCTATTCCACCAAGGTCCAGAGCTTCACACACAAGCGGGTATATGATGTCGTCGTCTCCAAGAAGTTTATCGGCCCGGAGGACCACGTCCTCATCATCGACGACTTCCTGGCCAACGGCTGCGCCCTCCAGGGCCTGATTCAGCTGGTGCAGGAGGCGGGGGCCACGGTGGAGGGCATCGGCATCTGTGTGGAGAAGGGCTTCCAGGACGGCGGCCGCATCATCCGCGAGACCGGCATTCAGCTCGAGTCCCTGGCCATCGTGGACGCGATGGACCCCGCCACCGGCGAGATCACCTTCCGGGAACAGTGAGCGGCTACATCAAAATCGGATAATACTACAGGGCGCTGCGCAGAGGGTTGTCTCCGCACAGCGCCCTGATTACTCTTTAGCAAAGACGGGCGGGGCTGTCCACCACAGCGCATGAAATGCGCCGCTGTTCATCTTGACTGCTGACTGGCTCGGCTGGTTTTGTTATCTCCCTGAGAAATGCGGCGTCATTTTTCTTTGCACTTTATGCCATAATTCCCCCTACTGCCACTTTCATAGCCTCGGTATATTTCATATCTTTTTCCATTTATCTCAACCTCATCATCACTAATAAATGTATAAGACTCTCCATTCTCTTCACAGTATTTTGAAATTGCTTCCATAGTTTTTGCAAGAGTTGGGGGATTTGCACTGTCCTTGTAGGGAACCCAAAAAGCCTTTTTAAACATATGATGTACCTCCTTCTAATTTGCTAAATGACCCACGAAGATTCAAATCTTTAGACTCTAAATATATAGTATCATATAACTCAGCAAAAAGATACTTGCTAATTTTAGATTGTCGTTCTTTTGCATCCCCATTGCGGCTTTGCTTTTTAGCAAGTCTGGCTTTTGCGCAATTTTTTTCAGCCGTTTTCTTTCTTTTGATAGCTTTCCGTAATTCAATTTGAGCCTTTTACAGATAAATATATCGCCGCTTGTTCTGGGTCACTGCCCTCAGCTGTAGGGCTCTCGTGCCGGGACTGTGTTTTTATGATAGTTGCAGTTTGTGACGCTACGCGGTGCCGCTGCTGGGGTTCTGACCGGTCCAGCCCGCTCACTCCATCGCCTGCGCGCCGAACCCGTGCGGCAGCAGCTCACGCAGAGAACAGGAGACAGATTCTCCTCTGCCGTTGGCCACCAGCAGACGCAGGTCCGGGGCAAACTCATAGAGCATCTGCCGGCAGGCCCCGCAGGGCCAGCAGTAGTCCGCGCCGCTGCCCACGATGGCAAGGGCGGCAAAGCCGCCACGGACGCCTTCGCTCACCGCCTTGAGCAGCGCGCAGCGCTCGGCACAGATAGAGGAGCCGTAGGCGGCGTTCTCCACGTTGCACCCGGTAAAGACCCGCCCGTCCTCCGTCAGCAGCGCCGCGCCGACGGCAAAGCGGGAATAGGGGGCGTAGGCGCGCGAGCGCATGGCGGCAGCCAACTCCAGCAGTTCACGGTCGTTCATTCTTATCCCTCCTCCGGTAAGTAGTAGGCGGCCAGCAGGTCAACGCAGGCGCCGTAGCTGTGCATGACGTCCTCCTGCCCGAAGCTCTGGGCAAAGCCGGAATAGATGTTGGTCGCCGCGGCCTCCACCGCCTCTTCCACCGGGGAGTCAAACTGCGCCCAGTAGGCGTTGTTCTCCATCAGGTCGGCGCGCGCCTGCTCGCCGAGCAGGGCATAGGCCTCCCGCCAGAGGGAGGTGTCGGCGGAGTAGAGGGCGTTACCCAGGTGGATGTAGCCCATCAGGGCGGAGGAGTACTGAAACGCGATATCGTCGCTCTTCAGGCCAGCCACGATGGCCAGAAAGTTGCACTCGTCCTCCAGCGCGACGTTTTTCTGGTGTGCCAGCTCGTGCAGGATGGTGGCCGGGACGAGCACGGCTGGCGCGTCCACATTCACCATCGACTCGCCGGTGAACGGGAAGTAGAAGCCGGTGAAGCCGAGCGCGCTCATCAGCCGGGAGTAGAACATCGGCTTTGCCCGCACCTCCGCGCGCTCGAGAAAGGGAAATTCATCGTAGAGCGAGCTGTAGAGCCCCTCGCTGCGCGCAAAGAGATCTCCCTCGCAGAACTGTCCATCCCCGTTGCGCTCCACCTGTCCGGCCAGCTCACTGCACCGGACGGCAAAGGCGGCGGTGAGCTGAAAGAGCTCCTCGTCCGTCGTCGCCCGGCCCTCCAGGCCGCTGCGCTCGGAGAAGGTGGCGCCGTAGTAGTTGACACCCCAGGTGAAGGTGTAGCCGGCATAGACCAGCAGCCCGGCGGCGAGCAGTGCCAGCGCCCGGCGCAGCAGGCTGCGCAGCGGGTGGGCCGGCCGTCCCTGCAGGCGGTGCGCCACACCGAGGCCGATCACCCACAGCGAGCGCAAAAGGAAGATGAGCAGCGCCAGCACCCCGGCGGTCCAGAGCACCTCCGCCGCGGAGAACGGCAGCAGGCCAAACAGGCGGCCGGCCACCTGCTTGAGCGGCGTGGTGACGTGGGCGATCAGCCAGTCGGCCCAGCCCCGGCGCGTGCAGATCAGCCGCAGCAGGCCCAGCGACGAGAGCGCGAGTGCCAGAAGGAGAAGCTGCGGCAGATAGCGCCGCAGCCGCCCCGGCGGCGCGGGATGGGTGATGATGTCGTAGATCGTCTTGCGCATGGGCGGAATCTCTCCTCCGTTCTTCTTGATAACAGGATACCACGTTTTCCGCGCCGCGGCAAGGGAACGCGGCTTGCGCCGCTTCGCCGGCCGCGCCGTCCTACCATCATAAAGGGGAAAAAGATTATGACATAAAGGGGAAAAAGATTATGAAATTATCCATTGATTTTGACCAACCTGTTTTACCGGAACAGGTCATACGCGAACTGACACCGGGTGACTTGGACGATTTTTATTGCCAGGCCGGCGAGGTGGACCGGTTGAACCTCTTTTTTGTCCTGCTCGCGTCGCTGCACGGCGGGCCGGCGCAGAGAACAGCGGAGACGTCGGCGCACCTGAATTTTCTGATCGCCTACTATCTCTTTGTGCCGCTCACGCCGCCGGGCTCTCAGGAACTCGCCCTGCACTATATCCGCAAGGCGATCGCTCTTGCCCCAAAGCCGGAATATCTGGACTGGCGGTCATGTATGGAGCGCGGGAACTGACGGCATCCAATGGTCCGATAAACAGGAGCTGCACGGCCGGCGCCCTTGCCAGCTGCTGCCCCTGTTTGCTATAATCTATGGCAGCAAAACGACAAGAGGGAGGGAGCGCCATGCTCAAGCTGTTGCTCGGCCGCGCCGGAACGGGGAAGACCACCCGGCTGATGGCGGCGGTCCGGGAAAACGGGCCGCGGCGGCCGCAGGTCATCCTGGTACCCGAGCAGGTCTCGCACGATCGGGAGCGCCTGCTCTGCCGGGCCTGCGGGCCGTCCGCCTCGCGCTGGGCGGAGGTGCTCTCGTTCACGCGCCTGGCCAGCCGCGTCTTTCACGAGGCGGGCGGGGCCTCTGCGCCGGTGCTGGACGCGGGCGGACGGCTGCTGCTCATGAGCCAGGCGGTCGCGCTGGTGGGAGGCGGCCTGCGCGTCTATACCCGCCCCTCGCGCAAGGCGGCCTTTCTGGAACAGCTGCTGGCCACCGGAGACGAGCTGAAGAGCTACTGTGTCCGCCCGGAGGATCTGCTCGATGCCGCCCGGGAGGAGCCGGGACTGCAAAGCGACCGGCTGCACGACCTCGGCCTGATCCTGTCTGGCTACGAGGCGCTCATCGCCCGGCGCGCCGCGGACCCGCGCGACCGCCTCACCCGCCTGGCGGACGTTCTGCGCACCTGCCATTGGTTTCAGGGCAAAGACGTCTATCTGGACTGCTTCACCGACTTCACGCCGCAGCAGCGGCAGATTCTCGCGCGCGCCCTGCGCCAGGCGCGCAGCGTCACCGTCGCTCTCACCTGTGACGGTTTGGAGGAGACGGGGGAGACGGTCTTTCAGCCCGCCCGGCGCACGGCGCAGACACTCGTCGCCCTTTGCCGGGAGGAGGGCGTCGGGATGGAGTTCGAGGTGCTGACCGAACCGCGCTCCAGGGTGACACCGGAGCTGCGCCATCTGGAGGCCCACCTCTTCTCCCACGGCGCGCCCGCCCCAGAGGAAGCAGCCGGTCCCTGCCTCTTCGCCGCCGCCAGCCCCTATGAGGAGGCGGAGTGGGCCGCCCGGCAGATTCTCACGCTGGTGCGGGAGCAGGGCTGGCATTTCCGCGATATCACCGTCGCCGCCCGGACGCTGGAGCGGTATCAGCCGGTGCTCGAGAGCGTCTTTCGGCGTTACCAGATTCCGCTCTTTCTCGGCCGAAAAGAGGACATTCTGGAAAAGCCGGTCCTCACCCTCCTCACCGCCGCGCTCGAGAGCGTGCGCAATCACTATGAGGCGGACGACCTCTTCCGCTACCTGAAGACCGGCCTGGCCGGCCCGACCTGGGAGGAGATCGACCTGCTGGAAAACTACGCCCTGCGCTGGGATATCCGTGGCAGCCGCTGGACGCGCCAGAGTGACTGGAACTGGCATCCGGAGGGCTATTCCCTGCCCTGGCGGGAGGAGGACCGCGCCCTCGTCGCCCGCCTGGACGCGCTGCGCCGGCGTGTCATCGCCCCGCTCGAGCAGCTGGCGCAGGTCCGCCGCGGCACAGGGACGGAGTTGGCCCGCGCCCTCTACCGCTTTTTAGAGGAGATCGCCCTGCCAGAGCGGCTGGCGGAGCGAGCGGAGGCCCTGCGCGCGGCGGGGGAGCTGCAGCAGGCGGAGGAGTACCGCCAGCTCTGGCAGGTGCTCGTCGGGGCGCTGGAGCAGTGCAGCGACCTGCTCTCCGAGCAGGTGCTCGAGCTGGACTACTTCACCGACCTCTTCCGGCTGGTGCTCAACCAGTACTCCGTCGGCGCCATTCCGGTCGCGCTCGACCGGGTGAACGGGGGAGACGTGGCGCGCATCGCCCATACCCGCTGCAAAGCCCTCTTCCTGCTCGGCGTGGACGACAGCCAGTTCCCCCTCGTCTCCGAGTCCCCCGGCCTGCTCACCGACCGCGACCGCGCCCTGCTCGCCGGGCACGGCCTGGAGCTCGCCCCGTCCGCCGGCCAACGGCTGGACCGGGAACAGGCCCTGGCCTACGGCGCGCTCACCCGCCCGACGGAGCTGCTCTACCTGAGCTATCCACAGGCGGTGGACGGGGCGGCGCAGCGCCCGGCCGTCCTCTGGGAGCGGCTGGAGCGGATGTTCCCCCGCGCGCCCCGCGGCGCGCTGGAGGAGTCGGCGCGTCTGCTCGCCCCGCTGCCCGCGCTGGAGCTGGCGGCGGAGACGGGAGATGAGTCCTTGCTCGAGCGCCTGGAAGCCAGCCCGGAGCGGGTGGAGGCGGTCCGCCGCGTCCGATCCGCCCACTCCTTTGCGCGTGGACGCCTCTCCCCGGAGACGGTGCGCGCCCTCTACGGGCGGGAGGCGGCCCTCTCCGCCTCCCGGATGGACAAGCTCAAGAGCTGCCACTTCTCCTATTTTCTGCAATACGGCCTCAAAGCAAAGGCCCGGCGGCCAGCCGGGTTTGACGCGCCGGAGGTGGGCACCTTTGTACACTACGTGCTCGAGCACGTCCTGCGCGCGGCGCAGGCGCGCGGCGGCGTCGCGGCGCTGAGGGAAGAGGAGCGCCGGTCGCTCTCCGAAGAGGCGGTCCAGAGCTATATCGAGACGCAGCTCGGCGCGCTGGAGGAACAGACGCCCCGCTTTCGCTACCTCTTCGGACGGATGCTCCAGTCGGTGGAGCTCATTGTCCACAACGTGGTGGACGAGCTGGAGCACAGCCAGTTTGTCCCCCTCTCCTTTGAGCTGGGCTTCGGCCGCGGGGAGGACTTGCCGCCCGTGCGCGTGGAGGTGGGGGACCTGACCCTCTCCGTCTCCGGCTTTGTGGACCGGGTGGACGGCTGGGAGAAGGACGGGCGGCTCTACCTGCGCGTGGTGGACTACAAGACAGGCCGGAAGTCCTTCAGCCTCACTGATGTCTGGCACGGCCTCTCCCTTCAGATGCTGCTCTACCTCTTCACTCTTCAGGAGCGGGGGGAGTCGTATTACGGCCGCCCGGTGCTCCCGGCGGGGGTGCTCTACCTCCCGGCGCGCGACGTGCTGCTGCCCGGCAGCCGGGAGATGGACGAGCCGTCGCGCCTGCGCGCGGCGGACAAGGCCCTGCGCCGCTCCGGACTGCTGCTGCGCGACGAGGAGGTGCTGCGCGCGATGGAGCCCTGGGACGAGGGCGGGCCGCGCTTTCTGCCCGTCCGCGTGAGCCGGGCCGGGGCAATCTCGGGCGACAGCCTTGCGACCGCCGAGCAGTGGGGCATCTTGCACCGGCGGCTGCACGACCTCCTGCGCGAGATGGGCCGGGAGCTCGCCGCGGGCGACATTGACGCCGACCCCTACTGGAAGGGCTCGGGACACACCGCCTGCGACTTCTGCGACTTTGCGCAGGCCTGCCACTTTGAAGAGGGGCGGGGCGGCGACCGCCGCCGCTTCCTCTATTCGGTGAGCGGAAAGGAATTCTGGGAAGGGGGGAGCGGAGATGGCCGTTGAGCTGACCGCCGAACAGCGCGCCGTGGTGGAAAACCGTGGCGGGGAACTGCTCGTCTCCGCCGCCGCGGGCTCAGGGAAGACCCGCGTCCTCGTCGAGCGCCTGCTTGAGCGCGTGGAGGGCGAGGGGCTGGACGTGGACCGCTTCCTCATCATCACCTTCACCAACGCCGCCGCCGCCGAGCTGCGCGGCAAGATTTTGCAGGCGCTCAATCAGCGCCTCGCCGAGCGGCCGAGCGCCCACCTGCGCCGCCAGCTCACCCTGGTTTACCGCGCGCAGATCTCCACCATTCACGCCTGCTGCACGGCGCTGCTGCGGGAGTTCGGCCACCTGCTCGACCTCGACCCCGACTTCCGTGTGGCGGAGGAGGCGGACGCCGAGCTGCTGCGGCGCGAGACGCTCGACCGCCTGATGGAGGAGCGCTACGCCGCCCTCACCCCGGACGACCCCTTCTCCGAGCTGGTGGACACCATGTCCGCCGGCCGGGACGACCGGCGGCTCAAGGAGATCGCGCTGGACATCCACCGCCGCGTCCAGTCCCACCCCGACCCGCGCGCTTGGCTGGAGCGGCAGAGCGCGGCCTTTGACCTCTCCGGCTGCCGCGACGTGGGGGAGACAGTCTGGGGCAAGCAGATTCTCGCCCGGGCGGAGCGCCAGGCGCGCTACTGGTACAATCAGATGCTCCGGGCGCTCAATGAGATGATGGACGACCGCGAGCTGGAGGCGGCCTATTCCCCCAGCTTCTGCGACACGATGGACAGTATCGACGCCTTTCTCGGCGCGCTTGACCGCGGGTGGGACAGCGCCCGCGCCCTGTGCGAGATCGAGTTTCCCCGCCTGAAGTCCAGCCGGAAGATCACCGACAAGCGCCTGCAGGAGCGCGTCAAGGCGGTGCGGGAGCGCTGCAAGCGGCGGCTGAAGGGGCTGGGCGACCTCTTTTACGCCTCCAACCAGACGTTGCTGGACGATATGGCGGCGGTGCGCCCGGCGGTGCAGGCGCTCTTCTCCCTCGTCCTCGACCTGGACGAGGCGTTCCGCGCAGCCAAGGCGAAGCGCCGGATGGTGGACTTTGACGACCTGGAGCACCTCACCCTCCGCCTGCTCACCGCGCCGGAGGGCGGGGCGAGCGAGGTGGCGCACACCCTGCGCGCGCGCTATGCCGAGGTGATGGTGGACGAATACCAGGACACCAACGCCGTCCAGAACGCGATCTTTGACGCGCTCACCGGCGACGGGCAGGATCTCTTCCAGGTGGGCGACGTGAAGCAGTCCATCTACCGCTTCCGCCTGGCAGACCCCACCATCTTCCTGCGCAAATACCACAGCTTTCGCCCCGCCCCGGAGGCGAAGGAGGGGCAGGGGCGCGTGATTGTGCTCAGCCGGAATTTTCGCTCCCGCGCCAGCGTACTCGAGGGGGTCAACTTTGTCTTTTCTCACATCATGACGCGCGACTTCGGCGAGCTGGACTACACGGAGGACCAGCGCCTGAATCCCGGCTTTCCCTATCCGCCCCATCCAAACGACGCGGTGGAGCTGGATGTGCTCGACCTGTCCGCCGTCGAGCGCGCGGAGCATCAGGCGCGGATTCCCCGCGACCAGCTGGAGGCGGAGCACGTCGCCCGGCGGGTGCGCGCGCTGCTGGACGGCGGCTTTCCCGTGACGGGGGAGGACGGCGCGCTCCGTCCGGTCCGCCCGCGGGACATCGCCATCCTGTATCGTTCGCCCGGCGCGGTGATGGGCTATCTCACCCAGGCGCTGGACAACTGTTCCGTCCCCTGGCAGACGGAGGGGGCGGAGGACTTCTTCCACACCACCGAAGTCCAGTGCGCCGTCGCCCTGCTGGAGATCATCGACAACCCCCGCCAGGACGTGCCGCTGCTGGCGGCGCTGCGCTCGCCCATATGGGGCTTTTCCGCCGACCGGCTTGCCCAGCTGCGCGCGGCCTCCCAGGACGGGGACTTTTACACCTGCCTGGTTCGCGCGGCGGAGCGGGGCGAGGCGGACGCGGCCGCGTTTCTCGAGACACTCTCGCGCCTGCGCCTGCGCGCGACGGACACGAGCTGTCACCGCCTGCTCTGGGACCTCTATGACGAGCTGGGGATACTCGCCCTCTTCGGGGCGATGCCGGGCGGCGTGCGCCGTCGCGAGCACCTGCTCGCCCTCTATGACTGGGCGCGCGGCTTTGCCCGCAGCGGCCGGCAGGGGCTCTATGACTTTGTCGGCTGGCTGCGCCGCTGCCAGCAGCAGGGTCAGCGGACGCCCGGCCTCAGCCGCACGGACGGCAGCGGCGTGCGCATCCTCTCCATCCACCGCTCCAAGGGACTGGAGTTCCCCGTTGTGATACTTGCCGGGCTGAACCGGCCGATCAACCGCACGGACGAGCGCGCCCCCGTCCTCTTTCACCCCAAGTTGGGTGTCGGCCCGAAAGGGGTGGACAGGGCGCTGCGGGTGGAGTATCCCACCCTCGCGCGGCGCGCGGTTGCCCTCAAGCTGGAGGAGGAGACCAAGGCAGAGGAGCTGCGGCTGCTCTACGTTGCGATGACCCGCGCGCGGGAGAAGCTCATCATGACCCTCGCCATGGCGGACGCTGCCAAGGAGCTGGCCACCCTCCTCCCGGAGGCGGGCCCTCACCCTGACCCGCAGGCCCTTCAGGAGAAGGACACCGTCGGCCAGTGGCTCCTGCTGCCGGTACTTGCCCGGACGGATGCCGCCGCCCTCCGACTGGGGGAGGACTGCCGCGTCCACATCCCGGCCTCCGATTGGAAGATTCGTCTGGTCCCCGCCCGGCCGCCCGCCGCGGCGGGGGAGCGCGAGGCGGAGACGGAGAAGTCCGCTCGCCCTTTCGACTTCTCCCTGCTCGACTGGCGCTATCCCTATCAGGCCCTGGCGGAGATGCCCTCCAAGGTCACCGCCACCCAGCTCAAGGGCCGTCTGCTCGACCAGGAGGCGGCGGAGGAGGCCGCCGTGCCCGCCCCGCCCCTCACGTTCCCGCGCCCGCGTTTTCTCGCGGGGGAGCGCGGTCTGACCGCCGCCCAGCGCGGTACCGCCCTGCACACGGTGATGGAGCGCATTGACCTGCGCCGGGCCGCCGATGCGGACGGCGTGCGGGAGGAGCTGGCCCGGCTCACCGCGGGCGGCTGGCTCACGGCGGAGGAGGCCGCGGCTGTCCGTCCGGAGCAGGTGGCGGCCTTCTACGCCTCAGACCTCGGCCGCGCGGCGGCCGGGGCGCCCGACCTGCGGAGGGAGTTCAAGTTCTCCCTCCTCGTCCCGGCCGGGCGGGTCTACCCCGGCGCGCCGGAGGGGGAGGAGGTGCTGCTGCAGGGCGTGGTGGACTGCTGCTTTACCGGACCGGACGGCTTTACCCTCATCGATTTCAAGACAGACCGGATTCGCGCCGGGGAGGAGGAGGCGCACAGCCGCCGCTATCGCGCGCAGCTGGAGAGCTATGCCTGGGCCCTGGAACAGATTTTTGGCTGTCCGGTGGCCCGGAAGGTGCTCTGGTACTTCGCGCGCGGGACCGGTTTTGAAATTTCATGAAAAAAACCGGAAAAAGCGGTTGCAATTTTTGACAGGGTGTGATAATATATCTAATGTTGTCCGGGGACGATCAGGGTTTCCCGGGAAAGACTTTACAGAATCGAAAGAGGTGAGCATCATGAAGGCAGGGATCCATCCTGATTATCAGCAGACTACGATCCGTTGCGCCTGCGGCGCGGTCTATCCCACCGGCTCTACGAAGAAGGACATCCGGGTCGAGGTTTGCGCCAAGTGTCACCCCTTTTTCACCGGCAAGCAGAAAATGGTGGATACTGGCGGTCGCGTGAGCCGTTTCAACAAGAAGTTCGGCCTCAAGTAAGCTGCAAGAGAACCCGCATCGGCTTCCGGTGCGGGTTTTTGCATGCA
This sequence comes from Candidatus Onthomonas avicola, assembly GCA_018710845.1. Lineage (GTDB taxonomy): Bacteria > Bacillota > Clostridia > Oscillospirales > Oscillospiraceae > Onthomonas > Onthomonas avicola. The sequence continues at coordinate 25,614 of DVJB01000039.1, read as the reverse complement.
ATTTGCCACAGTGCATACGCTAGAAACCATGACAGACAGTCTGAAACCGCAACAGGAGGGGTACGGAATGCTGGAAAAGATCAATGTAGAACAACTGGATTTCAATGTCTTCCGGGCCATTGGCAAGCAGTGGATGCTCGTCACGGCGGGCAAGCCGGGGGACTGCAACACCATGACCGCCAGCTGGGGCGGCTTGGGCGTCCTCTGGGGCGCGCCGGCGGCTACCGCCTATATCCGCCCGCAGCGCTATACGAAGGAGTTTCTTGACCGGGAGGCGTACTTCACCCTCTCCTTCCTGCCGGAGCAATACCGCCAGGCGCTCGCCTACTGCGGCAGCCACTCCGGGCGGGACGGGGATAAGTGGGCCGCCACCGGCTTGACCACCGCCGCGGCGGACTGCGGGGCCGCCTACGTCGAGCAGGCGGAGCTGGTGCTCGTCTGCCGCAAGCAGTTCTGCCAGCGGATGGACCCGGCGTGTATCCTGGACCGGGAGGCGGACGCCCGGTGGTATCCCGACCACGACTATCATGACATCTATATCGGCGAGATCACGGAGGCCTATCTGCGCCGCTGACCGCCGCCGGAGGTACCAATGACAGAGTTTGACAGCATCAAAGAGGGCGAGATCAACCGCGCCATCCTCGTCGGGCTCAACGCCCGCCGCCTGAGCGCGGAGGAGACTGCCACCGAGGCGAGCATGGAGGAGCTGGCCGCCCTGCTGGAGACGGCGGGGGGCACCTGTGTCGGCTCCATGCTCCAGAATCGGGAGTCTCCCGATCCCGGCAGTTTCATCGGCGAGGGCAAGGCGCAGGAACTCAAGGAGCTGGTCAAGACGCTGGAGGCCGACCTGGTCATCTTTGACAACGCGCTCTCTCCCACCCAGGTGCGGGTGCTCACCGAGATGGTCGGCGTTCAGGTGATGGACCGCGCCGGCCTCATTTTGGACATCTTTGCCAAGCGCGCTCAGACGCGGGAGGGCCGGCTCCAGGTGGAGCTGGCGCAGTACCGCTATATCCTCCCACGCCTGACTGGCATGTGGGGCCATCTGGTTCGCCAGACCGCCTCGGGCGGCAAATCGCCCATCGGCACGCGCGGCCCGGGCGAGACCCAGCTGGAGACCGACCGCCGCCACATCCGCCGCAAGATCACCCGCCTGGAGGCGGACCTGCGCGAGGTGCGCCGCGTCCGCGCCGTCCAGCGCGAGCGCCGAGAGAAGAACGAGGTGCCCGTCGTCGCCCTCGTCGGCTATACCAATGCGGGCAAATCCACCCTGCTCAACCAGCTCACCGGGGCCGGCATCCCGGCCAACGACCGGCTGTTTGACACGCTGGACACCACCACCCGCACTCTGGAGATCACAGATACCCTCACCGTCCTCCTCTCAGACACGGTGGGCTTTATCCACAAGCTGCCCCACCAGCTCATCGAGGCATTCAAGGCCACACTGGAGGAGCTGACCCACGCGGACCTGCTGCTCCACGTGATCGACGCCTCCTGTCCGGATTGGCGGGAGCAGGCGGCGGTGGTGGAGTCGCTGATCGCCGAGCTGGGCGCCGAGCAGACCCCGCGCATCAACGTCTACAACAAATGCGACCTCTATCCGGTGGAGATTCTCCCGCACGGGGAGGACGCCGTCTGTCTCTCGGCCAAGACGGGAGAGGGAGTGGACGAGCTGCTTCGGGCGATCGCCCGGCGGCTCGACCAGGGCCGGCGCCGGGTGTGCCTGCGCATCCCATATGACAGGGGCGGCCTGCTCGACCAGCTCTACCGCGAGGCGAGTGTAGAACAGGTGGACTACGCCGATACGATTGAGGTCACCGCCGTGTGCACGCCTCGCGTGCTCGGCCAGCTGCGCGCCTATCTCGCGCCGGACAGGGAGGGCTGAGGTGTGGAGCCGTACTGCGTCCCAACCCGGGCAAGTGAGACAGAATTTGTGGAAAAGCGCTCTCGCTTTATCGGGCGCGTGAAGCCTGTCGCGACGGAGGAGGAGGCCCGCGCCTTTTTGGACGAGGTCCGCCGCCGTCACCACGACGCGCGTCACAACTGCTGGTGCTACCTCCTGCGCGATGGCCCGGTGCGCTACTCCGACGACGGCGAGCCGCAGGGCACGGCGGGCCAGCCGATGCTCGGCGTCTTCACCCGCGAGGGGGTGACTGACCTGGTCTGTGTCGTCACGCGCTACTTTGGCGGCGTCCTGCTCGGCGCGGGCGGGTTGGTGCGCGCCTATACTCGCAGCGCGAAGGACGCGCTGGACGCGGCGGGGATTTCCGTCGTCCGCCCCTGGTCCGCCCTCACGCTCACCTGCGGCTATCATCTGCTCGCCCGCCTCCAGCTTGAGGCGGAGCAGGCCGACGGTCTGGTGTCGGATACGGAGTACGGCGCCGAGGTGACGCTCCGACTCCTCCTCCCGGAGGAGCGGGCGGAGGCGTTTTGCGCGCGAGTCGTGGAGGTGACGGCGGGGACGGTGTGTCCCCAAGTCACGGGCACCGAGTGCCGGGCTGTGCCCCGGCCGTGACACGGAGGAGAACGAGATGGAATTCAAACCCTATCAGCATAACGCGAAGTACTACGAGACGGACCAGATGGGCGTCGTCCACCACTCCAACTATATTCGCTGGTTTGAGGAGGCGCGGATCGACTGGATGGAGCAGGCCGGCATCCACTACGACGAGATGGAAGCGCGCGGCATCATCATCCCGGTCATCGGCGTCTCGGCAGAGTACAAGACGATGACTCATTTCCGAGACACAGTGGAGGTCTTTTTCCACCTGGACCGCTATAACGGCGTCCGCTTTGCCATGAGCTATCAGGTGCGCGACGCAAAGACGGGGGAACTGCGCTGCACCGGTACGAGCGAGCACTGTTTCCTCGCGCGTGAGGGCTACCGCCCGGTCAACCTCAAGCGCCACGCCCCGGACTATCACGCCATCTTTGCATCTATGCTGGCCTGCCAGCCGGAGCTGCCGCCGGCGCGCTGACCGGAGGTGGAGCGAAAGGGCCGGTTTCCCCCGAGAAGCCGGCCCTTTTGCGTGGATTTAGGCATTGACAGCAGAACTCTTGTATGCTAATGTATTAGCGAATGAAAGTAAAGGCCGGACTCGCTTCGGCCGGGATAGGAGCGACTGCATTCATGCGATACATACCCAACACCCCGGAGGGCACGCGGGACCGCCTTTTTGAGGAGTGCCGCGAGCGCCGTCGGGTCCAGTCCGCGCTGACGCATCTGTTCCGCCAGCGCGGTTACAGCGAGATCATCACCCCAGAGGAGGAGTTTTACGACCTGTTCACCATCTCCGGCAGCGCCATCGCGCAGGAGGAGATGGTCAAGCTGGTGGACCGCTCCGGCAAGATCTGCGTCCTACGGCCGGACTGCACGACGCCGATTGCCCGCGTCGCGGCGACCAAGCTGAAGGACGCGGTCCTCCCACAGCGGTTTTACTACAATCAGGCGGTCTACCGCGCCGGGCAGGAACACCGCGGCCGCCACCGCGAAATCCCCCAGTGCGGCATTGAGCTGATCGGCGCGAAGGGGCGAAAGGCCGACCTCGAGGTGATCGCCACCGCCGTAGACGCCCTGCGCGCCTGCGCTCTGGAGGACTTCCACATCGAGCTGGGCCACGCGGACATCTTCCCCGCCTTTGCCCGGCGGCTGGAGATGGACCGAGAGGAGCTCGAGCAGATGCGCGCGCTGATTGAGGGGAAGAACTTCACCGCTCTGGATGATTTTATGTCCAACTACGCCGGCCAACCCGGCTGCGAGGCGGTGCGCCGCCTCGCCTACCTCTTCGGCGGGGTGGAGGTCCTGGACGAGGCGGAGGCCCTCGCCGGCCGGATGAGCGCGATCGACTACCTGCGCGACCTCTATACTCAGCTCGACCGCGCCGGTTACGGGAGCTATCTCCGCTTTGACCTCGGTATGGTCCACCATATCGACTACTATACCGGCCCCATCTTCCGCGGCTACGTGGAGGGCGCGGGGGACGCGGTGCTCAGCGGCGGGCGCTATGACCAGCTCTGCGCGAGCTTTGGACGCCCGGCGCAGGCGACCGGCTTTGCCATCGACGTGGACGGCGTAGCCCGCTGCCTGCCGCAGGCCGAGCCGCCTCGCCTCGCCGCCGTGGTACACTATCCGCCGCACCTGATCGGCAAGGCCCTCGCTCTGGTGGACAGCCGCGCGCGCGGGACCTGTGAGCTCTCCCCGTGCAACCGCCTGGAGAGCACCCTCCAGCTCGCGCGGGAGAAGGGGATTGGGACGGTGCTTATTCTGGAAGAGGACGGGATTCGGGAGGTGACGGTGTCATGACAGACCGCCTGCGCATCGCCCTGACCAAGGGCAGGTTGCAGAAGAAGAGCATGGACCTCTTCACCCGCGCCGGGCTGGACTGCGAGCCGCTGGAGAATCCCGGCCGCCGCCTGATTCACAGCCTGCCGAACTATCCCCTGGACGCAGTGCTCGCCAAGGCGCCGGACGTCATCACCTATGTCGAGCACGGCGTCTGCGACCTCGGCATTGTCGGCAAGGACACCATCCTGGAAAAGGGCGGTTCCTTCTATGAGGTGCTCGACCTCGGCTTCGGCGCCTGCCGCTTTGCCCTGGCGGTGCCGGAGGGGCGCGACTTTTACGGCAGCTATAAAACGCGCACCATCGCGTCGAAATATCCCAACGTGACCCGCGCCTTCTTTGAGCAAAAGGGGATGGACGTGGACATCATCAAGATCGAGGGCTCCGTCGAGCTGGCCCCGCTGCTCGGCCTGGCGGATGGCATTGTGGACATCGTGGAGACGGGCGCGACGCTGGCGGCCAACGGTCTGATTCCGATTGAGACGGTCGTCCGTGTCTCTGCCCGGCTGATCGTCAACACCGCCAGCATGAAGCTGCACAAAGCGGAGATCGCGGATCTGATTGCCCGCTGTGAGAGGGAAGTGAGGAGTGCCACATGATTCAGATCGTAACGGCGGACGGCGTATCGGAACAGCGCCTGATTGCCTCTCTCAAGGCCCGCGCCGCCGCGGCGAATGAGGAGATCTCCAAGACCGCGGCCGCCATTTTGGCCGACGTGCGCGCGCGCGGCTACGAGGCGGTGCGGGAGTACTCCCTGCGCTTTGACCGCGCTGAGCCGCGCGAGATCGGCCCGGAGGAGCTGGAGGCGGCCCGCGCGGCCTGCGCCCCCGAGCTGACCGCCGCGATGGAGCACGCCGCGGCGAATATCCGTGACTACAACGAGAAGCTGCTCACCCACAGCCGCGAGTGGACCTCACCGGACGGCGGACGGGTGGGGCGCATCGTCCGCGCCCTCGACCGGGTGGGCGTCTACGTCCCCGGCGGCACGGCGGCCTACCCCAGCAGCGTGCTGATGAATGCGGTGCCCGCCAAGGTGGCGGGGGTGCGCGAGGTGGTGATGGTCACCCCGCCGACGGAAAACCTGAACGCCGCTGTCCTCGCCGCGGCGCAGATTGCCGGGGTGGACCGGGTGATCGCCGTCGGCGGCGCGCAGGCGGTCGCCGCCCTGACCTATGGCGCGGGCTTTATCCCCCGGGTGGACAAGCTGGTGGGGCCGGGCAACGCCTTTGTCGCCGCCGCCAAGCGCCTGGCCTACGGCACGCTGGACATCGACATGGTGGCCGGCCCGTCCGAGGTGCTGGTGATCGCGGATGACAGCGCCGACCCGAAGTTCGTCGCCGCCGACCTGCTCAGCCAGGCCGAGCACGACCGGCTCGCCTCCCCCTGGCTGCTCACCGACTCGAGGACGCTGGCCGAGGCGGTGGACCGCGAGATGGCGCGCCAGACAGGTTACCTCTCCCGCAGCGAGATCATGGAGGCCTCCGTGCGCGACTATGGCGCGGCCATCGTCTGCCGCGACCTCACCGCCTGCGTCGAGCTGGCCAACCTCGTCGCGCCGGAGCACCTGGAGATCGTCACCCGCGCCCCGCGCGACCTCCTCGGCGGCATCCGCAACGCCGGGGCGGTCTTCCTCGGCGCGTGGTCGCCCGAGCCGCTGGGGGACTACCTCGCGGGCCCGGACCATGTCCTGCCCACCAGCGGCACGGCCCGATTCTTCTCCCCGCTGAGCGTAGAGGCGTTTTTGAAGAGCATGTCGGTGATTGAGTTTGACCGCGAGAGCCTTGCCGGGTTACAGGAGGAGATTATCACCTTCGCCCGGGCAGAGCACCTGACCGCGCACGCCAACTCCATCGCCGTGCGGTTTGAGGATTGAGGTGAACGGGATGGCGAGAACGGCAAAGCTGGAACGCAATACCAAGGAGACGCAGGTTGCCGTCTCGGTGAACCTGGACGGCGGCCCCGTCCGGGTCTCCACCGGCATCGGCTTTTTTGACCATATGCTCACCGCCTTTGGCTTTTACGCCAAAATCGGTCTCGAAATCGCGGTTCACGGCGACCTGGAGGTGGACGGGCACCACACGGTGGAGGACACCGGGATTGTCCTCGGCCAGGCGGTCCGCGCCGCCCTGGGTGACCGGGCAGGCATCCGCCGCTACGCCTCCTGCTATATCCCGATGGACGAGGCGCTGGCCTTTACGGCGCTGGACTTCTCCAACCGGCCCTACCTCGTCTTTGACGCGCCGATGCCCCAGCCGATGATCGGGCAGTACGACAGCTGTCTGACGGTGGAGTTTATGCGCGCGTTTGCCCACAACGCCGGGCTGACGCTGCATCAGCGCTGCCTCTACGGTGAGAACGCGCACCACATCACCGAGGCCCTCTTCAAGAGCCTCGGCATGGCCCTGCGCGACGCGGTGCGGGTGGAGGGCGGCGGCGTCACCTCCACCAAGGGCGTTCTGTGAGAGAGGGGGGAGCGGTTATGGGATATACAGCCATCGTCGATTACGGCGTGGGCAACCTGATGAGTGTGCGCAACGCGATGGGCTACCTCGGCTTTGAAACCAGAATTACCGACGAGGCCGCCGTCTTTGAGCGCGCGGACGCCATCATCCTCCCCGGTGTCGGGGCCTTCCCGGATGCGTGGGAGAAGCTCTCCCACCCCGGACTGGACGTGATTTTACGCCGTGAGGCAGAGCGCAAACCCATCCTCGGCATCTGCCTGGGGATGCAGCTTCTCTTTGAGCGCGGGCTGGAGGTGCGCCCCTGCGAGGGGTTGGGCCTGATCGGCGGCACGGTGGAGCGGATCGAGACTGACCTGAAGCTCCCGCACATCGGTTGGAACAGCCTGCGCTTTCCCCGCGCCTGCCCGCTCTTTGACGGGCTGGACGAGGGGGTCTATGTCTACTTTGTCCACTCCTTCTGCGGCCGTGCGTCCCGGGAGGAGCAGGTGACCGCCCTCACCGACTACGGCGTCCCCGTCGTGGCCGCCGTGCAGAACGGCAACGTCTACGGCACCCAGTTCCACCCGGAGAAGTCCGGCGAGGTGGGCCTGGAGATGCTGCGCAACTTTGGGAGGCTGAACCGATGATTCTCTTGCCTGCAATTGATCTGAAAGATGGGCGAGTCGTCCGCCTGCGCCGCGGCGAATTTGACACGGTCCATCAGGTGGCGGACAGCCCGCTGGAGACGGCGCGCGCCTTCTACGCCGCCGGGGCGCGCTACCTGCATCTGGTGGACCTGGACGGCGCGAAGAGCGGCGTGCGGAAAAATGCCGCCATTGTCGAGGAGCTGGCGCGCTCGTCCGGCCTGCATGTTGAGCTGGGGGGCGGCATCCGCTCCATGGCCGACCTGGAGGCGGCAGACCGGATGGGAGTCTGGAGGATGGTGATCGGTTCGGCCGCCGTCTCCCGGCCCGAGCTGGTGCGCGAGGCGGCGGCGCGCTACGGCGCGCGCATCGCCGTGGGCATCGACGCGCGGGACGGCCGGGTGCGTACTGCCGGCTGGACGGAGGACTCCGGCCTGGATTACCTCGACTTCGCCCGCCAGGTCGTGGAAAAAGGTGTAAAGGTAATTATCTTTACCGATATTGACACCGACGGCCTGCTGACCGGCCCGTCCTACGACCGTCTCGCGGCGCTGCAAGCGGCGGTGCCCGGCTGCCGGATCGTCGCCTCGGGCGGCGTGTCCGCCAACGAAGATCTAAACCGCCTGCGGGAGATGGGCCTGGACGGGGCCATCATCGGCAAGGCGTACTACACAGGCGCGGTGGACCTGGCCCGCGCCGTCCGGGAGGGGGGAGCACAATGCTGGCCAAACGAGTGATCCCCTGCCTTGACGTGCGCGACGGCCGCGTGGTCAAGGGGGTCAACTTTGTCAACATCCGCGACGCCGGCGACCCGGTGGAGCTGGCGAAGTACTACTCCGACCAGGGCGCGGACGAGATCGTCTTTCTCGACATCACCGCCACCCATGAAGCGCGCAAGACGGTGGCGGACGTGGTGGCCCGCACCGCAGCTCAGGTCTTCGTCCCGCTGACGGTGGGCGGCGGCATCCGCACGTTGGAGGATTTCCAGACCCTCCTGCGCGCGGGGGCGGACAAGATCTCCGTCAACTCTGCTGCCGTGAAGGCCCCGAGCCTGATCTCCCGCGCGGCCGAGCGCTTCGGCAGCCAGTGCGTCGTGCTGGCGGTGGACGCCCGGAAGCGCCCGGAGGGCGGCTATGAGGTGGTGGTCGCCGGAGGGCGCATCCCCACCGGCAGGGACCTGATCGAGTGGGTGAAGGAGGGCGAGCGCCTCGGCGCAGGGGAGATTCTCCTCACCTCAATGGACGCCGACGGCACCAAGGCCGGCTTTGACCTGGAGATGACCCGCGCGGTGACGGCGGCGGTTTCCATCCCGGTGATCGCCTCCGGCGGCTGCGGGAGCCTCGCCCACTTTGCCGAGGTCTTCGAGCAGACCGGCTGCGACGCGGCCCTTGCCGCCTCGCTCTTCCACTTCGGCGAGCTGACCGTCCCGCAGGTGAAGGACTATCTGCGCGCACGCGGTATCCCGGTGCGCCAGGAGAGGGGGAGTACCCATGTTTGACCTTGACCGACTGTTTCAGAAGTCTGATCTGATCCCGGTCATCATCCAGGACCGGGCGGACGGCGCCGTGCTCATGCTCGGCTTCACCAACCGCGAGGCGGTGGAGTTGACGCTCCAGACCAAGACCGCCTGGTTCTGGTCGCGCAGCCGCCAGAAGCTCTGGAATAAGGGGGAGAGTTCCGGTCACTTCCTCCATGTGCGCAAGATGGTGACTGACTGCGACACCGACACCCTGCTCTACCTCTGCGACCCGGTGGGACCGACCTGTCACACCGGTGCGCGCAGCTGCTTTTTCAATCCGATTTGGGAGGAAGATTCCGATGCCGAATGACAGTGTACTGACTGGGCTCTATCAGGTGGTCCTCGACCGCAAGAGCCACCCGAGTGAGAACTCCTATACCTGCTATCTCTTTGACAAGGGGCTGGACAAGATCTTGAAGAAGGTGGGGGAGGAGTGCGCCGAGACCATCATCGCCGCCAAGAACGGCAGCCAGCCGGAGACGGTGGGGGAGATCTCCGACCTGCTCTACCACCTGATGGTCTTGATGGTGAACGAGGGCATTCCCCTCGAGGCGGTGCTGGAGGAGCTGGACCGCCGCAGCCGGAAGATCGGCAACCTCAAGACCTTCCACCAGAGCGACCACAATACCTAAATAGCCGAAACGGCAGAGCGCGGCCCGGACCGGGAAATTGATCCCGGTCCGGGCCGCTTTGCGTCCAGCGGGGGAGGGAAGTGCCGGTAAAACGGCAATTTTCCTGTAAAGTAAAATAACATTACGATAGAATAAGGGAATTTCACCTTACGGGACGGAGATATATCGCTGAGCTGCAAATCCCATCACGCCGCCAAAGCCGACCACATACCAATCCAGATAGGTATTCCAGATGGTCAGCCTGGCCCCGTCGCATGCCTGGGCGAGAATACGGCTGGATGTGGATGGATATTCACGGATATTCAGTTTTCCCCAGTGAATATTCACAACACCCTCCCAGGGTGCCTGCGGTTCCAGAAAGGGGAGACCGAAATACTCCGCGACGCTCTGGCTGACATTTTGTGCAATTGCGGAGACGTTGTCCTGGATCCAGGCGGCATCCTCCGGATTGTCGTGATAGGCAAATTCGATCAGCACGCCGGGGGCACGCACCTTGACCACTTCGCCGAGTGTCGTGGTGGGAATGGTGCTCACCAGCTCGGGGTTGGGGTAGATCTCCCGCAGATGGGCGGCGATGATCTGCGCTGCCGCGCGGCTGTAATAGGAAGCGGGGGAGTAATACACCTCGCTGCCCTGCAATGTTCCGGCAAGAAATTCCGGCGCGGCGTTGGAGTGCAGGGCCAGGTGCAGGTCGACCTCCTGCGCGTTGGAGTCCTGAATGGAGCTGGCAGCGGTCATGTCAGGCGTATTGCGCGCGACGGTGATACCGCTGGCGCGCAGATAGGGGATCATCTCATCGGCAATCCGGTTCATGTACTCCTCCTCTGTGCCGCCGGTGACATAGAGATTGAACTCCTGGGTGGAGGGGGAGAGATAGAGCAGCGGCATAGGGCCTGCCTCCTCGAAAAAGGTGATGGGCCATCTTACGCGCCGGCCCGGCGAAAAGCGACATATCGCAAAAAAATTTTTTCGTCGGCGCAGCAATTTGGGGTGCTCACACGTATGGAAGGGTAGAAGGGAACCGCCCATACGGTCATGAAAGGGGAGACAATCATGAGACATACGGGAAGAAACGGGGCAGCGCGCCTCCTGCCGCTGCTGCTGGCGCTGGTATTGTTGCTGGCGGCCTGCGGCGCGGGGAACGGCGGCAACAGCATGGACACGGCTGCCAGCACAGCTGCCTCAGATGCCGGTTACGGCGTGGTGACAGAGGACGCCGTGCCGGAGCCGGAGGAGACGGAATCGGCATCCTCTGAGGAAGCCGGCTCGTTGGATGACAATGAGGTACCCTCCTCCGGGCAGGTCAATCCGCAGGACGCCGAGGTAAAGCTGATCTACACCGCCAATCTGGAGATGGAGGTCCTCGACTTTGACGCCGCGGTCGCCGGCCTGGAGGCGCTGGTGGAGGAGTGCGGCGGCTATATTGAGTCGAGCAATCTCTATGCTTACAGCGCTGGCTACGGCTCCTATGGCGGTGGACGTTCCATGAGCTACACCATCCGTGTCCCCAGCGGACAATACCGCACCTTTTTGGACACGGCTGCGGAGACAGAGAATTGCTTTGTGCTCAATCTGAGCGAGGACGTGGATGACATCGGAACGGAGTACTTCGACGCGGAGACCCGGCTGGCCACCCTGCGCACCAAGCTGGAGCGACTGCAGGAGCTGCTGAGCCAGGCGACCGAGATGGCAGACATCATTGAGATTGAATCGGCCATCAGTGAGACGGAATATGAGATCGAGCTGTACACCAGCACCCTCAACCGCTACGACAGCCTGGTGGACTACGCGACGGTCAACCTCTACCTGGAGGAGGTCATCGACCTGACGGAGGAGGAAGAGGTGACCTTCCTGGCCCGGGTGGCGCAGAGCTTCCGACTCGGTGCGCAGAGCTTTGTGGAAGGCGTCCAGGATCTGGCGGTCTGGGCGGCCTACAATGCGCTCTGGCTGCTCGTCCTGGGCCTGATTCTGGCGGCGGCGGTCCTGTTGCTCCGGCACAGAAGAAGGCAGAAAGGAAAAACACTTTTCAGGAAAAACGAGCAGAAAAAGCAGGAAAGCAAAAATGCTTCACATGATTCAAATGAGACACCCTAATAACTGGGATTTCAAATCGGAAAAGCCCGGCCGCGCTCCGGCCGGGCTGAGGAATAGGAAAGGAGGATAAAATGAAACGAACGCTGTGGATCTCCCTGCTGTGCCTGATGCTGCTTCTGTCCGCATGTGCCGGCCCGAGCGCCTCTTCGGCGCAGAATCTGCTCTCCGGCCGCGAGACGGAATTTACGGCACAGACGGACAAACCCTCTGAGAAGACGCTGAACGCGCTGGCAAACTTCTCTCTTCACCTCTTCCAAAACAGCGGTGATGTGGGAGAGGAGGGGACGCTGATCTCGCCGGCCTCCGTTCTCTTTGCCCTCGGGATGACCGCCAACGGCGCGCAGGGGGAGACGTTGGCGCAGCTGGAGGCGACCTTTGGGCTGCCGCTGGACGAGTTGAATCCCGCCCTGGCTGCCTGGGCCTCGTCCCTTCCGGAGGAGGAACTCTGCCGGGTACACCTGGCCAATGCGATCTGGCTGCGGGACACAGAGGACCTCACGGTGGAGGAATCCTTCCTCGACACGACGGCACGGTATTATCGTGCGGGCATCTATAAGGCCCCTTTCGACGCGGGCACACTGGAGGAGATCAACGCCTGGGTATCGGACGAGACGGACGGGATGATCGACTCCATTTTAGACGAGATTCCGGACGAGGCGATGCTCTATCTGGTGAATGCCCTGGCCTTCGAGGCGCAGTGGAGCGAGATTTATACGGAAGATCAGATTCACTCCGGTACATTTACAGCCGCGAATGGCGAGGAACAGGCGGCGGAGCTGATGTACAGCGCGGAGTATGCCTACCTGACGGACGGCTCCGCCACCGGGTTTCTGAAATACTACGACGGCGGAAAATACGCCTTTGCGGCGCTCCTGCCGGACGAGGGGATCTCGCTGGGAGAGTATGTGCAGAGCTTGACCGGTGAGGGCCTGCGCGCGACGCTGACCGGGGCGCTGGAGGAACCGGTGACGGCGGGGATTCCGAAGTTTGAGGCAGAGACCTCTCTCGAGCTCTCCGACACGTTGCAGGCAATGGGTGTCACGGATGCCTTTGACGCTGCTCTGGCGGATTTCTCCGCGATGGGACAGACGGAGGAATTTGGGCTGATGATCGGCCGTGTCCTGCACAAGACCTATCTCACGGTGGATGAGCAGGGGACCCGCGCCGGCGCGGCCACGGCGGTGGAGATGGTCGCGGGCTCCTCCATGGCGGAGCCACATATTGTCACATTGGACCGCCCGTTCCTCTACCTGTTGGTGGACACCGAGACCGGCCTTCCCCTCTTTATCGGGACGATGACCGATCTGGGCTGATGGCAAAAAACTGCATCAAGCGCAGAAAACGCGCGCCCGGCAGTCTATCCGGGCGCGCGTCAAAAATAGGTTTATCTGTCGGATAAGAGACTGTAAAGCTGATCGGCCAGACAGGCAAACTCAAACAGCCCTAACTGCTCCCCGCGTACGGATTCCGGGAAGCCGCAGTCTGCGATCGCCCCGGCCAGCGCCTCGCGGGACAGCTCGCTGCCGAACGCGGCGGTGAGGCCGTTGAGGAGCTTCTTGCGCCGCTGGGCAAACGAGGCGCGGATGACGCGAAAAAGCAGTGCCTCGTCCCTTGTCTCCACCGGCGGCTCAGACAGCACCTCCATATGCAGCACGGCGGAGGTCACCTTGGGCGCCGGCAAAAAACACTCCGGCGGGACCTCGAAGGCGATCTCGCAGCGGGCGTGGTACTGGCAGAAGAGGGAGAAGGCGCCGTAGTCCGCTGTTCCCGGACGCGCGCAGATTCTGCGGGCCACCTCTCGCTGGATCAGCACGGTCACAGAGCGAAACAGTCTGCTCTCCAGCAGGCGCGTGAGGACGGGGGTGGTGATGTTGTAGGGCAGGTTCGCACAGACAATCGGTGTAAAGCCAACCAGCTTTTCAGAAACCAGAGTGCCCAGATCCAGCTTCAAAATGTCGCCTGGGACGATCTCGACGTTGGGATAGGGGGCCATCGTCTCGGCCAGAACCGGGAGAAGGGCGCGGTCCAGTTCGACGGAGACCACCTTGCCGGCTCGCTGGGCGAGCTGGGCGGTCAGAGGGCCGATACCGGGGCCGATCTCCAGCACACCGCAGTTCTCATCCGCATTGGAGACGGCGGCGATTTCCTGGGGAATGGAGGGGACGATCAGAAAATTCTGCCCCATGGACTTAGAGAAGCGAAAGCCGTGCCGGGCCAGCAGAGCTTTGATTTGCCGTTCGTTGCACAGGTCCATCAGAGAAAAGCCTCCTGCTCTGGATTTACGATAGAGACAGCATACCAAAAAGCTGTCAAAAAGGGAAGAGAGAATAACAAAAACCGGACAGCCGCTGTGGGTTGTCCGGTTTCGTTTTCTGTCAAACAGTGGAGATCAGGCGTCGACCTCGCCGGTGATCATATAGGCGACCACATCCCGGCGGCCGAAGTTAATGCAGTCAGAACGGGAATTCATGTACAGATCAACGTCCCAGTTGTCGATCGCGCCGCCGCAATCGCCCGCCACGGCCACGCCGTAGACAAAGCTGCCGTCGGCGGACATGATGAACATCTCAGTGCCGTAGGGGATGTAGTCAGGGTCCACCGCGACCACGCCCACGCGGGCCAGACGGCCGGTCGAGCAGATTGCGCCGGAGCGCGCGGTATAAGCGGTGGCTTCCAGTGTCACAGTGCCGGAGAAGGAGTAGGTATCCCCTTTGGAGGTGGTAAAGGTGCCCGCCTCGTCGTCGATATTGGTGATGTACTCGCTTGTCGTGCTGTAACCGGTCGGGCGTTCAAAGTAAACCTTGGTGCCGTAGGAGACAACCTCGTCCACCGGATCGACAGTGGTCTCGCTGAACAGCTCCTCTACCGGCTCGCTGCCCTCGACTTCAATGATGCGGTAGGTGACGTTGTGGCTGCCCTCCACGCCCTCCTGCGTGACAGCTTCCTCGCCGCGGTCCATTTCGGGGTCGACCATGCGGACGGAGGAGTAGGGGAGGGGAGTGCTCTCGGTGCGGTAAGTAATGCTTGCCCGGTAAACTTCGATGGTCGAGCCGGCCTCCGGCGTCTCAGCCAGATCCATGGAGATCTGATCATACTCACCCAGCTGGATGTTCATGTGCTCGAGCACGTCGGCTACGGTGTCGCCGGTGTGAATGAGCATAGAGGTGCTCACATCGTCGCAGACGACGGTCACGTACTGTCTCCGGGTGATAGACACGCTGACTACCTCATCTTCCTCGGAGGTCTGAATCAGGTCGATGTCGGAGTGCTCAATTCCGGCCTCGTCGAGCACTTCGCTTACGTCGGACTCGTTGGACTCGATGCGATAGGTGTTCTCGCCGTCGGAAATTTCATATGTGACCGTAGCGGTGGCTGGCAGATAGAAGAGCATCAGCAGGGCCAGGACGGTGGCGGCGACTGCAGAACCTTTCAAAACAGGCTTGGAAAGGAGTGAACATAAAAAGCCTTTGCGTTGAGACATAATTACCTCCTATATGCGTCTCTCGCGGGCGGGACCCGCGGCGAATGCATGGGTTGTAATTTTTGTAACCCCGTTTGACTACGGATAGTATACACCCGCAAAAGGCTTTTGTCAATAAAAAGTTTTCGTTTGGCCCAATACAGTGAAACTAAAGAACAATTATCGTAAAATAGTAATCGAAGTTTGTTGAAGTGGCGCGAAATGGCAGATCAATTCGTAACAATTGGTAACAAAAACAACAGAGAGGGAACAACGCAATCTGCGCGAAAGACGGGCTACGGGAAGCTTCTCTGAAATTCGTCAAAATGACCAAATCTTCGCAAGCGACTGAAAAGCGTCCTGCAAATCCGTTTCCGTCAGTTTTCCGTAGCCCATGACAAAGGTGGAGGCGGCGCGCTTATGCGGTTCACATAAATAATAGGAGGCCAGTGGGTAGAGACGAATCCCGGCTTCCGCTGCCCGGCGGGTCAGCTCGTCCTGGGAGAGTGGGCTGCGCACTGTCATCAACAGGTGCAGTCCGCTCTCTCCCCCGGAGAGCGTACAGAAACGGTCCAGACCGGTCTCGCGCACGGCCTGCCGCAGCGCGGCCAGCCGCTGTTGATAGCGGTTGCGGGTCCGCGCGATGTGCCGCTCCATGTGTCCGCGCTCCATGAACAGCGCCAGTGTGTACTGCTCGAAGGAGGGGACAGTGGAGGAATAGAACAGCAGCTCCTGCCGGTAGCGCCGCAGCAGGCTGGGGGGCAGGACCATATAGCCGATGCGCAGCGAGGGCGCGAGGCTCTTGGCAAACGTATTGAGGTAGATCACCTTTTCCGCGCGGTCCAATCCCTGCAGCGCGGGGATGGGACGGCCTGTAAAGCGAAATTCGCTGTCATAGTCGTCCTCAATCAGATAACGGTCTTCCCGTTCGCCCGCCCACTCCAGCAGCTCCCGACGCCGGGAGACCGGCATCACTGTCCCGAGTGGAAAGTGGTGCGACGGCGTGATGTGGACGATGCGCGCGCCGCTCTCTGCCAGCCGGTCGGCGCGCAGGCCGTGCGCGTCCAGAGGGATGGGGATCACCTGTGCCCCGCTGGCGGAGAAGATGCGGGCGATCTTCCGGTAGCCTGGATCTTCCAGCGCATAGCCGCCCTGCGGCCCAAGCAGCTGCACGAGCAGGGTGGAGAGAAACTCCGACCCGGCGCCGACGATGATCTGCTCCGGCGAGACGAGGATGCCGCGGAACTGATAGAGGTGATGGGCGATCGCCTCGCGCAGCTCGGGGACCCCCTGGGGGTGAGCGGCGGAGAGGAGGGCCTGATCCCGGCTGGAGAGCACCTCACGGCTCAGCTTTGCCCAGGTGGCGAAGGGAAAGCTCTCCGCATCCGAGCCGGAAGTGGCAAAATCATAGCGGAAGCGTCCGCGCTCCTCCGGCAGCGGGGGGATGTCCGGCGCGGCCTGAGGACTGGGCGTGGTCCGCTCCCAGCGCACCGGCAGAACGAAGTAGCCCTTCCGGTCCCGGCTCTCCAGATAGCCCTCCGTCACCAGCTGGCTGTAGGCGCCCTCAATCGTCACCACGCTGAGCTTGAGCTGGCGGGCGAGCTGCCGTTTGGAGGGCAGCCGTTCCCCCGCCGCGAGGCGCCCAGCCTGAATTTCGTCGCGGATATGGTGGTAGAGCTGCTGGTAGAGCGGCTCCTGTCCTGAGGGGGAGAAGGCGAGCGTGAGCATGGATGACCCTCCTGACCTGCCTGAGATTTTGCTTTCTTGCAAGACGAATGGGGCCAGTATAGGCCGGAGGCGGGATTTTGTCAAGTCCTGCCCCCGGTTCATAACCGGCCCGCGCGGCTCATACACTGGAGCGAACCGAAGGACAAGTCCCGGGTTGGACTGATGTGCGGCCCGGAGAAGAGAGGGGAGTGGAGCGTCATGACCGCAGAGATGTCCGCGAGGCGCCGTGCCGTGTGCGAGGCGGTGCGGGTCCTGCCCGGCAGCCTGTGCCGTTTTTTGCTCTCGCAGGACCCGCGGCGCCAGGAGGGCTGGGAGGAGATACGGCTGCGCGCCGGACGGGGACTCTTTGTCTCCGGTGGGGACGGCGCAGAGGAGCGTCTGACACGGGACGGGCAGAGTGTGCCCATCAGCGCGGAGGACCTGCGTCAGACGGTGGAGATCGCCACGCGCGCCTCGCTGCAGGGGGCGGCGGACAAGCTCTCGGCCGGGTTTCTGCCGCTGCCCGGGGGGCACCGCCTCGGCCTGTGTGGGACGGTCACGCTCCGGGAGGGGCACGTGCTCTCCGTGCGCACACTCTCCTCGCTCAACCTGCGCATCGCCTGCCCGGTGACCGGAATCGGAGAGGACCTGCTGCCCAGGCTGTTGGTGGAGGGGAGGTTCCAGAGCACCCTGATCGTCGCCCCGCCCGGCGAGGGGAAGACCACGCTCCTGCGCGACCTCATCCGCCTGCTCGGTCTGCGCGGCGTGCGCACTGGCCTGGCAGACGAGCGCGGGGAGGTGGCGGCTCTGCGCGGCGGCGTGCCGCAGCTGGACGTCGGCCCGCTGGCGGACGTACTGGACGGCTGTCCCAAGGGGGAGGGGCTGCTGCTCCTCCTGCGCTCCATGGCGCCGCAGGTGCTCGCCGCGGACGAGATCACCCGCCCGGAGGACACCGCCGCGCTCTGCCAGGGGGCCAACTGCGGCGCCGCCCTGCTCGCCACCGCGCACGGGACGGACTGGGACGGGCTGCGGCGGCGGGAGGTCTACCGCCCACTGCTGGAACAGCGCGTCTTCCGGAGGTTGGTGACCATCCGCCGCGAGGGAGGCAGGCGAAGCTACCGGGTGGAGGAGCTGCTGTGATCCGCCTGGCCGGCGGGCTGATGGTCTGTGCCGCCTGCGGCTGGGTGGGATGGCGCCGTTGGAGTTGGTATCGGGAGCGGCGGCAGACGCTTTCCGACGCCGTCCACGCCATTGACCGGATGTCGGCGGAGCTGAACGCCTGTCAGACGGACACCGCCGCCCTGCTGGCCCTGCTGGCACAGGCGCAGGACCGCTGCGCGCCGCTGTTTGCCCGATGTCTGGACGGGCTTGACCATCTGAACGAGCGCCCCTTTGCCCGGATTTGGGACCAGGCGTTGCGGGAGAGCACCCTGCCCCTGCGGGAGGAAGAGCGCGCACTGCTCCGGCGGGTCGGGTCGGTGCTGGGACGCTATGAGGGACAGGAACAGGCCAGGCTGCTCTCCGGCCTGCGCCGCGCGCTGGAGGGCAGCCTGGAGGACGCACGGGAGGAGGAGCGCCGGCTGGGACGGCTCTCGTTGATTCTGGGACTGTCGGTTGGACTGCTGCTGGTGCTGCTGATCATGCCCGGATAGGGATGGCGGACACAGGATAAAGGAGTACCTCAATGGATGTCGATCTGATCTTCCGCATTGCCGCGGTGGGAATCTTAGTCTCTGTTTTGAATCAGGTGCTGGCCCGGTCCGGGCGGGAGGAGCAGGCCACCATGGTCACCCTTGCCGGCCTGGTAGTGGTGCTGATGATGGTGGTCCAACAGATCAGCGACCTGTTCCAGCTGGTCGAGGACCTCTTTGGGCTGTGACCGGTCCGGCTGTCTGGCAGCTGGCCGCCATCGCCGTGGCGGGCACGCTGTGCGCGCTCACCCTCCGGCGGCAGACGCCGGAGCTGGCGCTGGTGCTGGCCATCGTCACGGCGGGGCTGCTCCTGTACCGCAGCCGGGAGGCCCTAGGGCAGGCAGTTGCCCTGTTGCAGGAGCTGGCCCAGCTCGCCGGGCTGACGGACGAGTTGCTCAGCCCTCTCATCCGGACGGTGGGCATCGCCATCCTCGTTCGCCTGGCTGCGCAGCTGTGCCGGGACGGTGGAATGTCCAGCGCCGCCCTGCTGCTCGAACTGGGGGGGAGCCTTGCCGCGCTGGTGGTGGCCACGCCGCTGCTGCGCGCCGTGCTCGAGCTGCTGGAGGAGCTGCTGTGAGGCGGGGGCTGCTGCTGGCCGGGTTGTGTCTGGCCCTGCTGGCGCTGCCGGCACGGGCGGCGGCGGAGGTACAGGAGCAGGTCTGGGACAGCGTAGACACCACCGCCGTCGAGCAGCAGGCGGAGGACGTGCTGGAGATCCCGCTCAGCCCGGAGATTGATCTGGAGTCCGGCCTTGCCTCCGTCTTCTCCGGTGCGCTGGAGCGCCTGCGGGAGATCGTTGCCCAGGCAACCCGGAGTGCCGGACTGATTTTGGTCATTGCGCTCTTCTGTTCCCTGGCGCAGGCGCTGTGCGAGAGCGCCGCCCCGCGCGCGGCGCAGATGGTACAGCTGGTGGGCGTGCTGGCGGTGACGGCGGCCTCGGTGGGGGATGTCCACTCCCTTCTGTCGCTGGGGCGGGAGACGGTCATACAGCTGACCGGCTTCACCCGTGTGCTCATCCCGGTCATGACGGCGGCAGCGGCGGCCGGCGGGTCGGTGACCGGTGCGGCGGCCCGGCAGATGGTGACGCTCTTTGCCGCCAATCTCCTGCTGTCCCTGATCCAGAGCGTGCTTATCCCGCTGGTCTACCTCTATGTAGCCGCCTGTGCCGGGGCGGTCGCCGCGGACAACGATGGCCTTCGCTCGCTCGCCGCGTTTGTCCGCTGGGTAGTCCAGACCGTGCTGACGTGGGTCCTGCTGATTTTCACCGCCTATCTCAGCCTCAGCGGCGTGATCGCGGGGACGGCGGACCGCGCGGCGGTCAAGCTGGCCCGGTTTGCCATCTCCGGCATGGTGCCGGTGGTGGGGGGGATCCTCTCCGACGCGACGGAGTCGGTGCTCGCTGGAGCGGGGATTCTGCGCAACGCGATCGGGATCTTTGGCACGTTGGCGGTGCTCGCCTTCTGCCTGGTACCGTTTTTACAGTTGGGGGTGCAGTATTTAATGTATCGGATCTCCGCCGTCCTCACGGCGGCCATGACCCAGAGCCGCCTGTCCGGCCTGATCGGAGACATCGGCGGGGCCTTCGGGCTGATGCTGGGCATGGTGGGCGCCTGTGCCCTGTTGGCCCTGATCGCCATCATCACCACCGTCGCGGTGGCGGTGAGCTGAGATGGAGGTGCTGCGCGACTGGCTGCTGGGCGTGCTGGCGGCCTCATTGCTCACGGCGGTGGCGCTGGCGATGATGCCGGACGGACCGGTCCGCTCGGTGGGCAGGCTGCTGGGTGGACTGCTGCTCTTTCTGGCGGTGGTCCGGCCGGTGCTGGGCTTTGACTACGGGGCGCTGCGGGATATTTTGGCCGGCTATACTGCCGAGCTGGAAGAGACCGGCCAGGCCCTTGTGGAGACCCAGGAGCAGCTCACCGAATCCATCATAGCACAGGGCACGGACGCATATATTCAGGACAAGACGGCCGAGCTTGCGCTCGACTGCCGGGCGGAGGTGACCTGGGACTGGTCGGGGGATGCCCCCGTGCCGGCGCAGGTCACTGTCACCGGTGACCTGACGCCGGGCGAGCGGGAGACGCTCACCCAGGTATTTTGCGAGGACTTGGGGCTGGAGCCGGAGCAGGTCGTCTATCAGGAGCGCTGAGGCGATCCGGATACGCGCTCCGGCACGGCGGCGTTTTCCATCAGGGGAGAGGAGGGGGACATTGAAGCTTCCGTGGGATGGCAAGCGGCTGGGGGAACTGCTCAAACGCTATCAATATGTGCTGCTGGTGCTGGCGGTCGGCCTGGGCCTGCTGCTCTGGCCGTCCGGCGGAGACGGCGGGGAGACGGCGGGGGAGGAGGCTGCGGTGCAGACCGTGGACTGGACTGCTCAGACGGAGGCGCTCGAGAGACGCCTGGCAGAGACGCTCTCCCAGATCGAAGGGGTAGGTCAGGCCGAGGTTGTCCTCACGCTGCGCAGCAGCGCGCGCCAGATCTTGGCCACCGACCAGAACGGAGAGGAGAGCGCGACCGTCGTCGTCTCCGCCGGCTCCAGCCGCGAGGAGGCGGTGAGCGTGCAGGAGCTGTATCCGGAATACCGCGGCGCGCTCGTCGTCTGCGACGGCGGCGGCGATTCCCAAATCCAGTTGCAGGTATTGCAGGCAGTGCAGGCCCTCACCGGACTGAATGCAAACCAAATATCCATCTGTGAAAGGACAGGAGGCAGTCAGGAATGAAATTGTGGAAGCGGAATGCGGTGGTAGCGGCCATTGTGCTCTTTGTCTGTGTGGCGGTCTACCTCAACTGGTCCTACGGGCAGGAGGAGTCCGCCGTCAACGGCGCCGAGGCGGTCACTACCTCCTCGGAGAGCACAGAGGCCAATAAGACGCTGGGTGAGGCGGCCCTGGTCAACTCCGACGGCTCGAGCGGCGCGGAGGAGGTGACGGAGGATGTCGTCCTGGATACCTGGGAGTCGGAGGAGAGCGCTGAGGCGGCCGCCGTCACCGGACAGGAGGAAGAGACCGCCGGCGGCTACTTTGCCACGGCCCGTCTGAACCGGGAGGAGGCCCGCGCGGAGGCGCTCGCCATCTTGCAGGACACTGTGGAGAGCGGCGATGCGGATGAGACGGCGGTGAATGCCGCCTCGGAGAGTATCACCGCCATGGCCAACGCCACCCTTGCTGAGTCTCAGATTGAGAATCTGGTCACCGCAAAGGGCTACTCCGACTGTGTGGCCTTTATCGGGGAGAACAGCGTCAGCGTCGTCGTCTCCACCGCCAGCGGCACGCTGGAGGCAGAGGACGTGGCCAAAATCACCGACATCGTCCTGGGCGAGACGGATGTCGCCGCCAGCGCGGTCAAGGTGGTGCTGGCACAGTAACGACAAAAAACAGCGCGCTTCCGCACAGGCGTTTCGTGCGGGAGCGCGCTATTTTGTTTTGGGGCCTTCCGTATCCTCTGAAGAATCCGAGAGACCGAGCAGCCAGAGAACGGACACGCCCAGCGCCTCGGAGAGGGCGACCAGTTCCAGATCGGAGACCGGGCGCTTTTGCCCTTCCAGAAGGGACAAGGCGGGCAGGCTGATCTCGATGCCCTGTACCTGCAGCCGGGCGAGCAGTTCGGTCTGCCGCATCCCCTTTGCCTGCCGCGCCTGCGTGACACGTTTGCCGACCCGGTTGCGGTCGCCGAGGGGTAGTTTTCGTCGATTCAAGGGATATTCCTCCTATTCTTCTGCGTCATCATCAGAATATCGAAAAAAACGCGGCTGTCAATCCCTACAGGGCAAGCTCCCATTTTTCGCCCCACTTTTTCTCGGAAAGGGTTTTCATTTTGCATAAGCTGGTGTATAATGACCTAAATACTGTATATTGGGTCATTGTGTCGAAAGACCGCTGGCCTGAACGGAGAGACAGGGAGGAACGGGAGATGACAAGAACCGCTGCCCGTGAGCTGGCGGTCCGCCTGGCCTATGAGCTGGGCTATACCGATGAGAGCGCCGAGACGCTGCTCTCTCGTGCGCTGGACCGGGAACAGTATGACACGCTGGGCCAGGAAGACGCGCTCTATCGCGACTATCCGGATGAGCCGGCCGAGCGCTACCTGCGCGCGGTGGTACAGGGCGTGGGCGCACACGGCGCCGAGCTGGATGGGTACATCGAAAAATACGCCATCGGCTGGCAGTTTTCCCGCATGCCGCGGGTGGCCACCGCGATCATGCGCGTTGCCATGTACGAGATGCTCTATATGCCGGAGATCCCCAACCGCACCGCCATCAACGAGGCGGTCAATATCGCCAAGCGCTATGAGGACGAGAAGGTGGTCGGCTTTATCAACGGCATTCTCGGCTCCTTCCTGCGCGGGGAGCTGCCGGAGGAGGAACAGTCATGACCGCGGCCCTCGGCCTGGACACGAGCAACTATACCACCTCCGCCGCCGTCTGCCGCGCGGACGGGACGGGGCTCAACGCCTCCAAACTCCTGGAGGTGCGGGAGGGGGCGCTCGGCCTGCGCCAGAGCGAGGCCCTCTTCCAGCATGTCAAGGCCCTGCCCGAACGGCTGCGGGAGCTGGAGGCGCAGGGGATGCTGCGGGGACTGTCCGCCGTCGGCGCGAGCACCCGCCCGCGCGAGGCGGAGGGGTCTTATATGCCCTGCTTTCTCCCCGGAGCCTCGCTGGGCGAGTCGCTGGCCGCCGTGCTGGGGGTCCCGTTCTACCGCTTTTCCCACCAGCAGGGCCATGTGGCCGCCGTCTGCTGGTCTGCTGGCCGGCTCGACCTGCTCGACCGGCCGATGCTCGCCTGGCATCTCTCCGGCGGCACGACCGAGCTGCTGCTGGCCGTGCCGGAGGGGCGGAACGTCCACTGTGCCCGCATCGGCGGCACCACCGACCTCTCTGCCGGCCAGCTGATTGACCGGACCGGTCAGATGCTCAAGGTGCCCTTCCCGTCCGGCAAGGCGCTGGACAGGCTCTCCCAGTTCTCCGAGCGCAAAGACGCCTTTCGCGTCCGCCTGCAGGGACTGGAATTCTCTCTGTCCGGGGTGGAAAACCAGGTGCGCGACCGCGTCGCCGCGCACGCCCTGCCCTCGGACGTGGCGCGTTTTACCCTGCTGACGGTCGCCTCAGCGGTGGTCCGCGCGACGCGGGCCGCCCGGCGGCAGTATCCCGGCCTGCCGGTGCTCTGCTCCGGCGGCGTGGCCTCCAACACCCTGCTGCGCCGGGCGCTGGAGGGAGAGGGGGCCGTCTTTGCCGACGGCGCCTACAGCACGGACAACGCGATGGGCACGGCGGTGCTCACCCTGCGCCAGTTGGGACAGGGGGACTGAGCGATGCAGCCGGACCGGAATATCCTCACCGTCACCCAGGTCAACCAGTACCTGAAAGCCAAACTGGACGGGGACCGGCTCCTCTCTGCCGTCGCCGTCCGGGGAGAGATCTCCAACTACAAGTGCTATCCATCCGGGCACCACTATTTTTCCCTGAAGGACGGAGAGGGGGCGCTGCGCTGCGTCCTCTTCCGCTCCTCCGCCCAGCGGCTGCGCTTCCGGCCGGAAAACGGCATGAAGGTGATCGTCCGCGGGCGCATCACCGTCTTCCCGCGCGACGGACAGTATCAGCTCTACACCGACGGCCTGATTCCGGATGGAATCGGAGAGCTCTACGTCGCCTTTGAGCAGCTCAAGGCCAAATTGCAGCAGGAGGGGCTGTTTGACCCGGCTCATAAAAAGCCGCTGCCGCCCTACCCGGAGCGGATCGCGCTCATCACCTCCTCTGCCGGCGCGGCGGTGCACGATATGATCCGCATTCTCAAAGCGCGCTGGCCGGCGGCCGAGGTGCTGCTGCTGCCGGTGCGCGTCCAGGGGGCGCAGGCGCCCGCGGAACTGGCGGGCGCACTGAACTACGCCAACCGTCACCGTCTGGCCGACCTCATCATCATCGGCCGGGGCGGCGGCTCGATGGAGGATCTCTGGGCTTTCAACGACGAGAACCTCGCCCGGGCGATCTACCGCTCCGAGCTGCCGGTGATCTCCGCCGTCGGCCATGAGCCGGACGTGACCATCGCGGATTTCGTAGCGGATGTGCGCGCCGCGACCCCCTCCAACGCGGCCGAACTGGCGGTCCCGGACCGTCGTGAACTCGCCGGCCAGCTGGGGCGTCAGGCCGCGCGGATGCGCCGGGCGATGACTGCCCGCCTGGAGGAGGAGAGAGGGCGGCTGGACCGCTGTGCCGCTAGCCGCGCGCTCACTGATCCGCTGGCCTCCCTCCGGGACAAGCGCGTCCTGCTCGACTGGCAGCAGAGCCGGCTGGCCGGCCAGATGCAGTCTGAACTACAGACCCGGCGTGGTGCGCTCGCCGCCCTGGCCGCCTCCCTCGACGCGCTCAGCCCCCTCAAGGTGCTCGGCCGGGGCTACGCTCTCGCCCGGGATGAGGGGGGACATGTTGTCTCCTCCGTCAGCCAGGTGCGCGCGGGGCAGCCCATCTCCCTGCGCCTGACTGACGGGACGCTGGACTGCACCGTGATGGGTCTGCAAAAGACAGGACAGACCGCCCGGAATCGGCCAAAGTGAGCGCCGATTTCCCGGGAAATGTACAGAAAGGAACGAGACTATGCCGCCCAAAAAGATGAGTTTTGAAGAGTCCATGGCACGGCTGGAGGCTATCGTCTCCCAGCTCGAGCAGGGCCAGGCGCCGCTGGAGCAGTCCATCGCGCTCTTTGAAGAGGGGACGAAGCTGATCGCGGGCTGCACCCGGCTGCTGGATAACGCCGAGCAGAAGGTGCTCAAGCTCTCCAAGGGGCCGGACGGCGAGCCGGTCGGGGAGCCGTTTGTGCCGGAGAGCGAGGGCTGAGCGGTGGAATTTATGCAGGAGCTGACCCTCTGCCAGCGGCAGATCGAGGACTATCTGTCCGGCTGCTTTACCGGCCAGCCGGCCTATCGCGCGCTCTATGAGGCGATGCGCTACAGCCTCCTGGCGGGAGGCAAGCGAATTCGGCCGGTGCTGACCCTCCAGTTCTGCCGCGCGCTCGGCGGCACGGCGGAGCAGGCGCTGCCGCTGGCGGCGGCTATTGAGATGGTGCACACCTACTCTCTCATCCACGACGACC
>DVJB01000038.1 GCA_018710845.1 Candidatus Onthomonas avicola | reverse complement strand
CTTTTTCATGACGTCTAAATCCTTAAAAACTTGATTTAGAGATTCGCTCCGGGTGACAATTACGCCAACAGAGATAACGTCGCATTCGTAGTACGTACGCATAGCAAATAGGTCGCGATCATAGGTCTGGTCTTTGCTGTTCCATTCCACATCCAGCGCGACTCTGCCCTTTACAAAATCAATATTATGTCCGTCAATGTAATTCTCAATCACCTTCTGGTGAGTATACTGATCGGAAAATGTTCCTTTGTGCTTTGTGCGCGGATAAAATTTAACAAGCAAATCGCCGCTGATCTTAATCTCTTTCCAGCCAAGCGGATCCAAAATTTCGGAAAATTTGGGTGGGATGGGGGATTGATTGCCACCCGAGCGAACAATATCTGCAGTTGTAATTTCAAGCCGTCGCAGGACGGATAAAATCTCATTAAATTCCTGCGGAAAGGCTTCCTTTAAAATTTCCAACGCGTGATTATAATTGTGAAAATCATAACGTTCCAAGATATCTGCTGGCAACCAGCGTGTCAGATCGTTCACTCTGTTCACCTGCCTTTTTATAAGAGTATATCATAAGAGGCAAGTTCGCTCAATGGTAAAATGGCGGGCATTTGCCCGCCATTTTGCCCCCAAGAGATGAGATCAGTTCGACGCAGCGTCCAGGCCCTTGTCGCCCTCGGCGCCGTCCTTCCAGAGCATGTTGTCGCGCAGCTCCTTGCCGATGATCTCCATCGGGTGCTTGGCCAGCTGGGCGCGCTTGGAGTTGAAGAAGCAGCGGCCGTTCTTGTTCTCGGCGATCCACTTGCCGGCGAAGGTGCCGTCCTGGATGTCGGAGAGGACCGCGCGCATGTTCGCCTTGATCTGGTCGTGCGGCAGCACGCGCGGGCCGGAGACGTACTCGCCAAACTCCGCGGTGTCCGAGATGGAGTAGTTCATCGCGGCCACGCCGCCCTTGTTGATCAGGTCGATGATGAGCTTCATCTCGTGGATGCACTCGAAGTAGGCGTTCTCCGGATCGTAGCCAGCCTCGACGAGCACCTCGAAGCCGCACTGCATCAGGTCGACCACGCCGCCGCACAGGACGGTCTGCTCGCCGAAGAGGTCGGTCTCGGTCTCGATGTCCATCGTGGTCTCCATGATGCCGGCGCGGGCGCCGCCGATGCCGGCGATATAGGCCAGGGCGGTCTGGCGGCAGTGGCCGGTGGCGTCCTGCTCCACGGCGATCAGGCAGGGCACGCCCTTGCCATTCACATAGGTGCCGCGCACGGTGTGGCCCGGGCCCTTCGGGGCGGCCATGAACACGTCCACGTCGGCGGGGGGCACGATCTGCTTATAGCGGATATTAAAGCCATGGGCGAAGGCGATCGCGTTGCCGGCCTCCAGGTTGGGGGCGACGGACTCGGCATAGATCTGGGCGGCGCGCTCGTCGTTGACCAGCATCATGATGATGTCCGCCTGCTTGGCGGCCTCGGCCACCGTGTAGACCTCAAAGCCGTCCTCCTGCGCCTTCTTGAAGCTCTTGCCGGGGCGGACGCCGATGATGACGTCGCAGCCGGAGTCGCGCAGGTTCAGCGCGTGCGCATGGCCCTGAGAGCCGTAACCGATGATGGCGATCTTCTTGCCGTCCAGATTGGACAGGTCACAGTCCTTCTCATAGTACATTTTTGCCATAGCTGTATTCCTCCTTGAGTTTTGACTGCTCATATATTGTGCTACGCCCTCGTTCGATGGCGATAGTACCGGTGCGGACCACCTCGAGAATGCCGAAGTCGCGCAGCAGCTTCTGGAAGGCGGTGGTCTTGTCGCTGTCGCCGAAGACGGCGACGGTGAGTGTCTCGCGGCTGACGTCGATCACGTTGGCCCGGAAGATGTCGGCCATCTGGAGCACCTCGCCGCGGGTGCTGGGGTCCTTGGCGAGGACCTTGATGAGCGCGAACTCGCGCTGGATGGAGCTCTCCGCGTCCAGCACCTTGACCGAGAGGACGGGCAGCAGCTTGCGGCACTGGGCCGCGATCTGGTCAATCATCAGCTCGTCGCCCAGGATGACGATGGTGATGCGGGTGATGCCGGGGTCGTTCGTCCCGCCCGAGGCGATGGACTCGATGTTGTACCCCTTGCGGGAAAACAGCCGGGAGACCTGGGAGAGCACGCCGGGGATATCCTTGACCAGCAGGGAGAGGGTGTACTGCTTCACTTCGGTGTCAAACTGACGTTTCATGCCTGCTCCCTCCTCACTTGACCAGGAAATCGGTGATGTGCGCCCCGCCGGGGACCATCGGCCGGACCATCTCGTCGATGTCCAGCACGCAGTCGATCACGTAGCCGCAGCCGCAGGAGAGGGCCTCCGCCATCGCCTCGCGCATCTCCTCCACGTTGTGCACCCGCCGGCCGCGCAGCCCGTAGGCCTCCGCCAACTTGACGAAGTCGGGGCCGCGGTCCAGCGTGGTCTCGGAGTAGCGCTGGTGATAGATCAGGTTCTGCCACTGGCGGACCATGCCCAGCGTGCCGTTGTTGAAGACGACGGTGATGATGGGCAGGTGATAGTGCTCCACCGTGGTCAGCTCGTGGCAGTTCATGCGGAAGCACCCGTCGCCGGTGGTGTGGACCACCACCTTATTGGGGTTGCCCATTTTCGCGCCGATCGCCGCGCCGAGGCCAAAGCCCATCGTGCCGAAGCCGCCCGAGGTGAGCAGCTGGCCGGGGTAGTCAAAGTGGAAGTACTGGATGGTCCACATCTGGTTCTGCCCGACGTCGGTGGCCACGATGGTGTCCTCCGGGGCCATGCGGCGGATCACGTCGAGCACCTGCTGCGGGGTGAGCCGGCCGGTGTCCTCCGCCTGACGCCGGGCGCGCAGGGGGAGGATGCGCTCCTTCCACTCCGGGTGGCGGTAGTGGCCGATCTTCTGGTTGAGCAGCTCGAGCACGCGGTGCGCGTTGCCGATGATGTGGTGGTCGGTGAGCACGTTCTTGTCGATCTCCGCCCGGTCGATGTCGATCTGGACGATCTTGGCCTGGCTGGCAAAGCTGGCCGGGTCCAGGGCCACGCGGTCGGAGAAGCGGCAGCCGACGGCGATGAGCAGGTCGCACTCGTTGCAGGCCACGTTGGAGGCCTCCGAGCCGTGCATGCCGATCATGCCGGTGGTGAGCGGGTGCCCGCCGGGGAAGCCGCCGCCGCCCATGACGGTGATGGCCACCGGCGCGTCCATCCGCTCGGCAAACTCCCGGAACTCCTTGTCCGCCCGACCGCGGACCACGCCGCCGCCGCAGATGAGCAGCGGGCGCTCGGAGGCGCGGATCATGTCCACCAGGATGTCAATATCCGACGGGTCGGGGTCGGGGGCCTTGAGGCTGTGGCTCTGGTTGAGCTCGCGCACGCTCCCCCAGGTGCGGTTTTCGTACCAGGGGATGAACTCGTACTCGATCATCTCGGACGGGGCGGTCACGTTTTTCAGAAAGTCAATCAGTACCGGACCGGGCCGTCCCGTCGCGGCGACGGCGAAGGCCTGGCGCATGATGTCCGGGATGGTCTGCGCGTCGCGCACGAGATAGGTGGCCTTGGTGATGGGCATGGCGATGCCGGTGATGTCCACCTCCTGGAACGAGTCCTTGCCCAGCAGCGGCTCGGTGACGTTGCAGGTGATGAACACGACGGGCGAGGAGTCCATATAGGCCGTGGCGATGCCGGTGGTCAGGTTAGTCGCGCCCGGGCCGGAGGTGGCAAAGCACACCCCCACCTTCCCGGTGGAGCGCGCGTAGCCATCGGCGGCGTGGGCGGCGCCCTGCTCGTGCGCCGTCAGTACATGGGTGATCCGGTCGCGGTAATTGTACAGCTCATCATAGACGTTGAGGATGGTGCCGCCGGGATAGCCGAAGACGGTATCCACCTCCTGCTCGAGCAGGCACTCCATGATGGCCTGGGTGGCGCGGATTTTCAACTCGTATCACTCCCTGGAGGGGTTTCCCTCCGCTCAAATTTTTCCGCTGCCCTTCTGCAGGGCGATGACGCCGGTGCGCACCAGCTCCAGGATGGAGAACGGCCGCAGCATCGCCTCAAAGGTGGCAATCCGCTCCGGCGTATCCGACAGCTCCAGCGTCAGCGAGTTGGGCGAGATGTCCGCCACCTTGGCGCCCATCAGATCGCAGATCGTCATGATGTCCTGGCGGGTCTTGTTGTTGGCGTTCACCTTGATGAGCACCAGCTCGCGGCCGATCAGGCGGCTCTCCTCCAGCGTGCGGACCTTGATGACGTCCACCAGCTTGTTGAGCTGCTTTTCCACCTGCTCCATGACGCTGTTGCCGCTGTCGACAATGATGGTGATGCGGGACACGGCGGGGTCGTCGGTGGTGCCGACGGCGAGGGATTCGATATTAAAGGCCCGGCGAGAGAAGAGGCCGGTGATGCGGTTGAGCACGCCGGCCTGGTTTTCCACCAGAACGGAGATGGTCTGTTTCATGAATGCCTCCTCATCCAGATATCGCAAAATCGCTTCCGCCGCGGCTCAGTCGTTCGTGCTGGCCTGCGGGTCCACCTTACAGATGAGCAGATAGCTGCTCTCCGAGCGGAGCATCTCATCAATCGCCTCGTCCAGCACGGCCTCGTCGTCCACCACGCGGCTCGGGATGCCGTAGGCCGCGGCGATGGCGGCAAAGTCGGGCGAGCCGTCCAGGGCGACGCCGAACGGGCCGGCCGGATAGGCCGGGGTACACTGGATCTGCCGCACCAGGCCAAGATAGTCGTTCTGGAAGAGGACAATCTTGATGTCCATGTGGCCCGCCTGCACGGCGGCCAGCTCGTTAAAGGACATCTGGAAGCTGCCGTCGCCGCAGATGACGATCGTCTGCCGGCCGGGCTGGGCGACCTTGACGCCGACGGCGCAGGGGAGGGAGTAGCCCATCGTGCCCAGCCCTCCGCTGGTGAGAAAGCGCAGACCGTTGAGCGGCAGGTGCTTGCAGGCCCAGATCTGGTTCTGTCCGACGTCCACACACACGGCGGCGTCCGGCCGCAGCCGCGCGCCCAGCTTGCGCAGCACCAGGCCGGGGAAGACGTACCCGTCCTTGTGCGGGAAGGTGCGCGAGAGCTCCTCCCGGCGCATCTGCTGCAGGGTGCCGAGCCACTGGTGCGGCTGGCGCTGCGGGTCCATCAGCAAAATCTGCTTCAAAATCACCTTGACATCCCCCACCAGGGGGATCGCGGTGCGCATGTTCTTGCCGATCTCCGCCGGGTCGACGTCGATGTGGATGGTGGGCATCCGCCGCTGGATCTCCGTGGGGGAGAGGATGGCGCGGTCGGCGGCGCGGCAGCCGACCATGATGAGCAGGTCCGCCTTGGCCAGCGCCTTGTTGGCGCACACATTGCCGTGCGCGCCAATCATGCCCATATTGAGCGGGTGGCTGGTCGGCAGCAGCGACAGGCCCATCATCGTCGTCACGACGGGGATATTGGTCCGCTCGGCCAGCTCCCGCAGCTCCCGCCGCGCGCCGGCGAGGAAGACGCCGCCGCCGCCGCAGATGACCGGCTGCTTGGCCGCGGCGATGGCGGAGACCACTTTGCGGATCTGCAGGTCGTTGCCGCGCACGCTCGGCTTGTAGCCGCGGATGGAGATGGTCTCCGGGTACTCAAACGGGCCGTCGAGCTCCTGCTCCTGCACGTCGCTCGGCAGGTCGATGAGCACCGGGCCGGGCCGCCCGGTGGAGGCGATATGAAAGGCGGCCTTGACCACGCGGGGAATATCGTTGGCGTTTTTCACCAGATAGCTGTGCTTGGAAAAGGGGGCGACGGCGCCGGTGATGTCCACCTCCTGGAAGATGTCGCGCCCGAGCAGCTTGCTCGGCACCTGGCCGGTGATGGCGACCATCGGGATAGAGTCCATATAGGCCGTGGCGATGCCGGTGATCAGGTTGGTCGCGCCCGGGCCGGAGGTGACCATGCACACGCCGACCTTGCCGGTGACCCGGTAATATCCCGAGGCCATGTGTCCGGCGTTCTGCTCCGTACGTACCAGGGTGTAGCCGATCTCCGGGGCGTTTGCCAGCGCGTCCACCGCCGCGCAGATCGTGGCCCCCGCATAGCCGAACATGTGCTCTACATGCTCCCGTTTCAGGCTCTCAATCAACGCCTGTGCTCCAGTCATGGAACCGTCACCTCCATTGGCTTTGTCCGGGCAAATACCGCATTTGCCCCAAATCTGTGGTCCTTCCCGGCGGCAGGACAGTCGCCGGGCGGCAAAAAACGCCCCGTCCCGCAATTAGGACGAAGCGTCAAACTCCGTGGTACCACCTAAATTCATGGATGCCCCATGAGCACTCCCATGC
Organism: Candidatus Onthomonas avicola; assembly: GCA_018710845.1. GTDB lineage: Bacteria > Bacillota > Clostridia > Oscillospirales > Oscillospiraceae > Onthomonas > Onthomonas avicola. The sequence goes on along the minus strand of DVJB01000038.1, from coordinate 1,632 downwards.
ACTCACTCTCTCTGTAACGGGAGAACCCCGTCTGAGCCTACTGTGAAATCCTCCGATTCGGTTCGGTCAGCTGCTCCCGGGAGACCTTCGGTCCGGACTGCGCAGGCGCTTGCAGCAGTTGCGCCCTCTCTGAGCCGCAGGGGACGGACTTACTTTGCCCGATCTACGCATTTGAAAGTAAAAACTATATTAGCGGTTGACAACGACTTTGTCAAGAGGGAATATAGAAAAAACCTTTTTCTTCCGCCCATTTCCGCCTGTTTTTCCCCGATCTGTCAAACAGGCAGCCAAGATAGGGAGGCGGATTGACACATTTTGTGTCACGGCCGCGCGGGGAACCGAGCGGCGGTCAGTGCGAAGGGAGATTCTTTTGTCATCCGGTTCACTGTTGTGGTTGACTAACCGGCCTGGCGGCGGCTATACTCTTAATTAGGAACGATTCCTACTTATGAATCCGTTTCTGGTTTTGGAACCCATATACCAAAATAGAAAATGGAGGTCAATCTAGATGAAAAAGTTTGTCTGCCCCATCTGCGGCTATGTCTATGAGGGCGAGAGCATGCCCGCCGATTTTGTCTGCCCCATCTGCAAGGCGCCCGGTGAGAAGTTCATCGAGCAGTCCGGCGAGATGAGCTGGGCCGCCGAGCACGTGATCGGCGTGGCCAAGGACGTGCCCGAGGAGATCAAGGAGGGCCTGCGTGCCAACTTTGAGGGTGAGTGCACCGAGGTCGGCATGTACCTGGCCATGGCCCGCGCCGCCCACCGCGAGGGCTATCCCGAGATCGGCCTGTACTGGGAGAAGGCCGCCTATGAGGAGGCCGAGCACGCCGCCAAGTTCGCCGAGCTGCTGGGCGAGGTGGTCTCCCCCTCCACCAAGGAGAACCTGACCGTCCGCGTCGAGGCGGAGAACGGCGCGACCGCCGGCAAGACCGAGCTGGCCAAGAAGGCCAAGGAGCTGGGCCTGGACGCCATCCATGACACCGTCCACGAGATGGCCCGCGACGAGGCCCGCCACGGCAAGGCTTTCGAGGGCCTGCTGAAGCGCTACTTCGGCTAATTCCATCTACCATTGAGAGGGTGGGCAGAAATGCCCGCCCTCTTTTTTGGTGGAAAAAAGGTGGAACTTCCTGCTTGCGTTTTCCCGTCAAATATAAAAAAGTGGATTTTGGAAAAGTGGAAGGTTTGGAGAGAAGGAACAGATGAGTTTTCCCCTCTCTTTTTAGCTTGTAACTTGCTGTTTTCGTTAAGGGCGGGATTGCTCCCGCCCTTCCAGTCTCTTACCCACATCTTGCTATTTTTTATGATGGTATGATTTCAATATAGTTCTCTAAAAAAGAAGTAAATTGTTCGTTGCTACCCTCAACCATATCCCGCTTTTGTAAAATGGCTATTTGTTCATTCCAAGTGAAAAGAAATAAATCATTTGTTTCACATACAAAGTCAAAATCAGAATAGGGAATTGGCTGCTGGTCGGCAATTTTCATTCCTTTTTCGGTAAACTTAACTCGAACAGATGGGGCTATTTTCAATCCTTTCAAAAGTTTCTCTGCGGCTTGCTCAAATCGTTTGCTTTGGTGTTTTTGCGTTCTGCTATTCCATAGAGTAAATACGCCGACCAAAATACCTAAAATA
>DVJB01000037.1 GCA_018710845.1 Candidatus Onthomonas avicola | reverse complement strand
GCCAAAAATACTGATAGTCCGGCAAGTGTGCGGATTTTTGGAACAAAAATCCGTGCGCGCAGTCGGACTGCAAACTCGCGCAAATGCTTGCATTTGCGCGAAAGGCTGTCAAAAATACTTTTTTGACAGCCTCAGACGGCCGTACCGCAGTTTTTTGCGGTACGGCCGTCATCTCTTTGTCCGGGTGTCCTATCCCAGTAAATCCAGCAGCAGGCGGACGCCCTCGGCGCTGCGGCCGTAATCCTTCAGGGAGGGGATGCCGAGCTCCATCTCCAGCTCCTCCACCGTCCAGGTGCGGGCGGTGTAGACCTCTCCGTCCGGACCGGTCTGGATGGTCTGGTAAAAAGAACCGGCGTTCTCCACAAGGGCGAGCATCAGGACGGCGTTGCGGCGGTTTTCCGCCTCAAAACGGGTGCGCTCCGCCTCGCTGCCTGTCCAGTCCGGGTCGGTCGCGTGGAAGCAGAGGCCGTAGGGCTCCTCATCGGTGAACAGCTCCTGCGTCGTGTCCCGGTACCAGTCGCCCTCGAGCACCGCGCCGCGCAGCGCGCCCACGGCGCTCGCGTCCCCGACGTAGGCCGTCCGGGCCTCGTACAGCCGCATGGCGTAGGCTCCGCCGTTCAGCCAGTTCTCCGCCTCCTCCTGTGTGCCGGAGGCGGGATAGAGATACCAGTTCAGGTAGACAATCTCCCCGTTCTCGCCGGTGCGGTCGTGCTGGCAAAGCCAGGTGGGCTGGTCCAGAGTGAGCGCCGCCTGCTCGGCGGGGTAGCTTCCACCGCTGGTCACCGAGTCGAACACGGGCCCCTCCATCCAGAGCTCCTGCGCCGTCTCCCGGAACTGTCCGAGGTCGAAGGTCCCCTCCTGTCCCTCGACGGTGAGGGGGAGGACCCTCCGGGCGGTCACTACGCCGTCCTGCTCCCGCTCGGCATAGACCAGCAGGCTCTCCGTCCCGCGCGGCAGGGAATAGGTAAATACCTCCTGCGCTCCCCCGTCACAGCGGACCCAGCCGCCGGAGAGCGAGCCGGTGCAGCAGGTCAGGCAGCCGAGCAGCAGCACCAGCGCCGCCAGTGCCGCGGCACGCCGCCCGCCCCGGCGGAAGGTGAGCACATGGCGGATGCGCCGCGCCGCGTCCGGCTTGCCGAAGGTCAGTCCGGGCAGGAAGTCCCGCCGCCCGGCGGCAAAGGCGAGCAATGTCTCGCCGTAGTCGGCCCGGCGCTCGTCGCCCAGGGTGCGCACTGCCGCCTCATCGCAGGCGGTCTCCAGGTCGCGCCGCACCGCCCGAAAGGCGAGCCAGACGAGAGGGTTAAACCAGTGCAGCGCCGCCAGCACCGTCCAGAGCGCGAGCGTCCAGTGGTCCCGCCGGCGCAGGTGTGCGCGCTCATGGGCGAGGACGCAGTCACGCCCCGGCCTGGTCAGCCCGGCGGGCAGATAGATGCGCGGCCGCAAAAGTCCAGCCAGAAAGGGGGCAGAGATCTGCGCGGACTCGTAGACTCCCGACATGACCTCCGCCGCCCCTGCCACCTGCCGCCGCAGGCGGAGGGACTGTGCCAGATACCACAGCAGCAGCGCCAGCACCCCCGCCGCCCAGAGCAGGCCGAGCAGTGCCGTCAGCCCCAGCGTCGGTACCGGCGTCCCGGCCGCCTGTGTGGCGGCGGTGTCCATTCCGACGGAGGGGAGGCCGCGGCTCACCGCCATCTCCGTCAGGGCGGCGATCTGCCCGTCCTCACTCGAGGCGAGCGGGGCGAGATTGAAGAGGCTCCACGCCGAGGGGAGGGCGACGGGCGAGAGCAGGCGGAAGACGGCAATCCACCACAGCGCGCAGGTATACCGCCGGGGCGCGTGCCGCAGCAAAAGCCGCAGCAGGAAGAGTGCCAGCAGCACCGGCGCCGCCGTCCGGCTGAGGGAGAACACGGCGGCAAAGAGTTGACTGAGCAGTGCCATCCCCTCACCCCCTGTCCCGGTGCCGGTCGATCAGCGCCTTGAGCTCTTCCGCCTCCGCGTCGCTGAGCGGGCGGCTGCCGCCGAGAAAGGCGGCCACGAAGCCGGGCAGGGAGCCCTGAAAGCCGCGCTGGACAAAGCTCCGGCTCTCGCGGCCCTGCACCTCCTCCCGGGAGACGCGGGCGGTCACCGTGGCATTTTCGTTTTGCACCAGCCCTTTGGCGGCCAGGCGCTTGATCTGGGTGTAGGTGGTGGACTTCTGCCAGCCGTAAGCCTCCCGGCAGAGCCTGACCAGCTCCCCGGAGCCCACCGGCTCGTGCGCCCAGACGAGCTGGAGCAGCCGGTAGTCGCTGTCAGACAGCAGATCGTGTGACATGGGACAGACCTCCTTGGTTCAGGTGGGTCTATTACTGTAGACCATGCAATAAGTCTATACTAGTAGACCTAGCCTGTCAAGCCTTTTCTGCCGGGGAGAGGTCCCAGCGGATGGGCGCCTCGCCGTGCGCAGTCAAAAAGTTGTTGACCTGGCTGAAGGGGCGGGAGCCGAAGAAGCCGCGCCGGGCGGACAGCGGGCTGGGATGGGCCGCGCGCAGGATGAGGCGGGGATAGGGTGTGTCCTCGATCCGGGCGGTCTCCCCTTTGGTCTGGGCGTCCCTCCCCCAGAGGAGGAAGGCGATGGGCCGTGCCTGGCTGCGCAGAGCGAGCAGCAGGCCGGTGGTGAACCGCTCCCAGCCCCAGCCCTTGTGGCTGTTGGAGGCTCCGCCGTAGACGGTGAGCACGTTGTTGAGCAGTAGGACCCCCTGCCGGGCCCAGGGGAGGAGGCAGCCGGTGCTTGCCGGGGGGATGCCGAGGTCGTCTTCCAGCTCCCGGTAAATGTTGCCGAGCGACCGCGGCAGGGGGACGCCCGGCCGGACGGAGAAGGCCAGCCCGTGCGCCTGTCCGGGGTTGGGATAGGGGTCCTGCCCCAGAATGACGCAGCGTACGGCCTCCGGCGGCGTGGCGGCGAGGGCGGCGAAGAGGTCTTCCCGGGGCGGGTAGACCGGGCGGGGCCCGGCGTAGGCCTCCTCCACCCGGTCAAAGAGCCGGCGACACCAGTCCTCCTCCAGCATGGGGGCGGCGACGGCGCGCCAGGGTCCGAGCTGTTGGTCCAGTGTGGGCATAGGGCATGCACTCCTTTGGAAGGTTTTCCTCAGTGTACCACAGAACGGCCGCGTTTCCAAATGCGATTTGTAATCGTCATGGTCGACTGGCGCGTGAGGGAAGATGAGAACAGAAAAAAACCGCCGGGCACCGGAATTCCGATGCCTGGCGGTTCTGTCGATTTTGGATGACCTGTCTGTGACCGGGCTTAGTAACCCATATCCGGCGCGGCGGGGGCGGCGGGAGCGGGGGGCTCGGGCTTATCCGCGACGACGGACTCGGTGGTCAGCAGGATGGAGGCGACGGAGGCGGCGTTCTCCAGTGCGGAGCGGGTGACCTTGGTCGGGTCCACGATGCCGCTGGGGATCATGTCGCAGTAGACCTCCTTGTAGGCGTCAAAGCCGTAGCCCGTCTTGCCGGAGGTGCGGATCTTGTCCAGCACCACCGCGCCGTCGATGCCGGCGTTGGCGGAGATCTGCTTGACCGGAGCGGTCAGGGCCTTGGCGATAATGGCGATGCCGGTCTTCTCGTCGCCCTCGGCGTCAGAGAGCAGAGCCTCGACCGCGGGGATGGCGTTGACATAGGCGGTGCCGCCGCCGGCGACAATGCCCTCTTCCACCGCAGCGCGGGTGGCGTTCAGGGCGTCCTCGACGCGCAGCTTCTTCTCCTTCATCTCGGCCTCAGTCGCGGCGCCCACCTTGATGACGGCCACGCCGCCGGCCAGCTTGGCCAGGCGCTCCTGAGCCTTCTCCTTGTCATAGTCAGAGGTGGTGTTGGCGATCAGGGTGCGGATCTGACCCACGCGGGCCTTGATGGCGGCGGAATCGCCTGCACCGTCGATGATGATGGTGTTCTCCTTGGAGACCTTCACCTGGCGGGCGGTGCCGAGGTCGGACATCTGGGCCTCCTTGAGCTCCATGCCGGTGTCGGAGGAGATGACGGTGCCGCCGGTCAGAATGGCGATATCCTGCAGCATCTCCTTGCGGCGGTCACCAAAGCCGGGGGCCTTGACGCAGACCACGCGCAGCGTGCCGCGCAGGCAGTTGACGATCAGGGTGGACAGGGCGTCGCCGTCCACGTCCTCGGCGATGATGAGCAGCTTCTTGCCGGACTGGGCGATCTGCTCCAGAATGGGCAGCAGCTCCTGGATGGAGGAGATCTTCTTGTCGGTGATCAGGATGGCGGGGTCGTCCAGCACGGCCTCCATCTTCTCGGTGTCGGTCACCATATAGGGGGTGATATAGCCGCGGTCAAACTGCATACCCTCGACCACCTCGGAATAGGTCTCGGCGGTCTTGGACTCCTCGACGGTGATGACGCCGTCGTGGGAGACCTTCTCCATCGCCTCGGCGATCAGATGGCCGATCGTCTCGTCAGAGGAGGAGATCGCGCCGACGCGGGCGATGTCGTCCGAACCGGAGACCGGCTGGCTGTTGGCCTTGATGGCCTCCACGGCGGCGGCGGTGGCCTTGGCGATGCCCTTGCGCATCACCATCGGGTTCGCGCCGGCGGCCAGGTTCTTCAGGCCCTCAGACACGATGGCCTGGGCCAGCAGGGTGGCGGTGGTGGTGCCGTCGCCGGCCACGTCGTTCGTCCGGGTGGCGACTTCCTTGACCAGCTGGGCGCCCATGTTCTCAAACGGGTCCTCCAGCTCGATCTCCTTGGCGATGGTCACGCCGTCGTTCGTGATGAGGGGAGAGCCGTACTTCTTGCCGAGCACGACGTTGCGGCCCTTGGGGCCCATGGTGATCTTGACGGTATTGGCCAGCTGGTCCACACCGCTCTGCAGAGAGCGGCGGGCTTCCTCGCCGTAGCTGATGAGTTTCGACATAGTGCATTACCTCCGAAAAAGTAGAAAATTCAACAGGATAGGGGAAATTACTCGACAATCGCCAGAATGTCGCCCTGGCGCACGATGGTCAGCTCTTCGCCGTCCAGCTTAACCTGGGTGCCGGAGTACTTGCTGGTGACCACCTTGTCGCCCACCTTGACGGTCATGACGACTTCCTTGCCGTCCACCATGCCGCCGGGGCCGACGGCCACCACCTCGGCGATTTCGGGCTTCTCCTTGGCGGCGCTGGTGAGAATGATGCCGCCCTTGGTGGTCTCTTCCGCCTCCAGCATCTTCAGGATGACGCGGTCAGACAAAGGCTTGAGTTTCATGAGATATACCTCCTGACGAGAAAATAGGATTGACAATTGGAATGATCTAGCACTCTGAAAAGGTGAGTGCCAAGACCTCTATTATCATAAAGCAGAATGGGAAAAAACGCAAGTCCTATCCATTGCAAATCAGAGCGAATTTACGAATTATTCAAAAATAGGGGCACATAATCTCCTGCGTTCTCTCTTGTTCATCCGATTACACAGGTATACTCCATTTTGAGGCAGCAAAAGAGAGTAAGACTGCCGGCAGGACCGTCGATTTTTAGCAGTAAGTTAAAAAGAGAGCAAACTGGGGGCAGAAAATCGGCCCGGACCGCCTGGGCAGTCCGGGCCGATGGGGCTTCTCGGGTCCGTCAGTGACCCGCCGCGGCGGTTCCGCCGGGGGCGTCGGGGTCGAGCGTCAGCCGGGGGGAATAGGGCGCATCACCGGCGTCCGCCTTGGGCATCTTGAGGTCATTGGACAGGCCGTCGCGCTGGAGCATGCGCTCCATCACGTCGATGTCGGCGGAGATGTCGAGCATGTCGCCCTCAAAGAGCTTGTCGAGCTGGAGCTCAAAGCCCTCCACCACCTTGTCCAGAATCCCCTCAATGCGGGTTTTGGTGGCCGAGACGTTCTGCCCCTCGAGCTGCTGGGCGTCCAACTCGGCATAGGTGTGCAGCATCTTGAGCGTGGTAGGCAGGTAGTAGTCCAGGAAGGTGTGCAGCTCGCTGGAGCGCTCAGGGTGCTTGTTCAGGTAGGTGAGGATATGGCGGGTGATCTCCTCAATCCGGTCAATCTTGGCGCTGATGACCTCGTCCGGGATGAGGTCGTTGGCCCGGCGGATCTCCTGGAGGATCTTGTCCTCCGGGGTGAGGGTTTTGTCCTCCGCCGGCTTGGGCGGCTCCGCCTTGGCGGGCTTGGCCGCCGGCTTGGGACGGGCCACCGTGCTGTCCACCACCAGCGTCTCGCTGGCAAAGTCGATATACGCCCGGTCGCCGAACACGCCGTAGTCGATCATGTCCTGCAGCGTCTCGCAGACCTCGTCCATGTCGGCCGGGATGCTCTCGGCCAGCGGCCGCAATGGGATGAGCGGGTCGTTGCCGATGCGGGCGAGGTAGCGCTTGAATTTTTTCGTCTGGTTGGCGCGAAAGCGGCCCCAGACAAACAGGCCGAGGCCCACACACGCCATCAGCCCGGGCGACATCGCGTCCTGAAGGGCATACCAGGGATAGTTCGGCAGCCAGTCCAGCACGGTAGTGACCGCGGCAAAGCCGAAGATGACGGCAAAGAGGGCGCCCAGGACGGTCTGCGCCTTGCCGCTCTTGAGCCGGACATAGGGGAACTTGCGCTTGGGTGTATAGATCTTCCCGGTATGGCGGGTGCGGCTTGTCTGCGGGCGCGCGCTCTGCGCCGCCTGGCCGGACTGCTGCGCCTGTTGCGCCTGCTGGGTCTGTTGGGTATACCAGCCGGTGTTTTTGGGCTGGGAGTCCTGGATCAGCTTGTAGATCAGCAGCACGACTCCGGCCGGTGCAAAGAAGAGAAAGCCCAGAATAATCACCCACCAGGGCACGCTGGGCAGATTGTTCCTCTGATAATTCATACCTGCCTCCGAACAGATGATAACAATGCGAACGAAATCTGTATTCAGTATACAACGAAAGCAAAGGGTTTGGAAGAGTGTGCGGCGAATTTAATGAAAAATAAAGGAAGAGAGCGCCCGGAATTGTCTCAAAAGACGGTCTGCACCAGCACCATATACAGCACGGTCCCGCCCGCGATGGACAGCAGCATCTGCCGCTTCCACAGGTGCAGGGCGATGACGGCGGCGATGGCGATCCCCTCCGGCAGGCCGTGGCTGCCGGTCAGCACGCTGACGTTGCGCAGGCAGTAGATCACCAGCAGCCCGAAGACGGCGGGCGGCAGCACCGTGCCGAGGTAGTGGATATATTTCGGCGTCGGCCGGCCGGCGGGGAAGAGCAGGAAGGGGAGAAAGCGCGTGAGCATCGTCCCGAGGGCGACGACAGCGATGGTGAGCAGCTGCTGTGTGACAGTCATGGTGCATCCTCCTGTTCCATCCGGGTGAGCGGGGCGCGCAGCAGGGTCAGCATCCCCAAAATCGCGAGCATGGCGGGGATCATGAACCCGTCCGCCCCGAACACGAGCAGACAGGCCAGCGAGAGCCCCAGCCCGAGCAGGGAGCTGGTGTGCCGCCGCTCCTTGAGCCACTGGTCCAGGAAGATGACGACGAACATCGCCGTCATCACGAAGTCCAGCCCTTCGGTGTTAAACTGAAGCAGCGAACCGAAGAGGCCGCCCAGCGTCGCGCCGGTGACCCAGTAGAGGTGGTTGAGCGCGGTGACAAAGAACATGAACCAGCCGCGGTCCACGCCCTCCGGCGGCTCGGCAGAGCAGTTGATGGAAAAGCTCTCATCACACATGCCGAAGATGAGGTAGACCGTCCGCCAGCCATAGCCACGGTACTTCTCTAGCATGGACAGGCCGTAAAACAGGTGCCGTGCGTTGAGCATCAGCGTCATCAGAAAAGCCTGCAGCGGGTTAAACGCCCCGAGCAGCAGACTCACCGCGACAAACTCCACCGACCCGGCGAAGACGGTCAGGCTCATCAGCAGGGTATACCATACGGGAAAACCGGAGACGTTCATGTAGATCCCGTAGGTGATGCCGAGAAACAGAAAGCCAGCCAGGATGGGGATGGTGTGCGGAAAGGCGGCCCGCAGGGCCTGTCCCGCGCGGCCGGGTGCGGGTCCGGTGCGCGGCGGGGAAACGGCATTTCTCTGTGTGCCCGCATGTGCGTGCATGTGTGATTCCTCCCTCTCAGGTCACGCCGGTATCCGGGCGCGGCAAATTTAAGAATAGCATAAAATGCCGGGGTGCGCAACACGCCCGCCCAGAATTGTTTTTCCGGACGGAATGTGGTATCATCAGAGGGAAAATCAGAATCCGGGAGGGTTTTCCATGCTCAGCGGAAAGACCATTGTCCTCGGCGTCACCGGCGGCATCGCCTGCTACAAGGCCGCCGCCCTCGCCTCCGCCCTCGTCAAGCAGCACGCGGACGTGCAGGTGATCATGACCGCCAACGCCACCCAGTTTGTCACCCCCATCACGTTTGAACAGCTCACCGGCAACAAGGCGCTGGTGGACACCTTTGACCGCAATTTCCAGCACCAGGTGGAGCACATCGCCGTGGCCGACCGGGCGGACTTCGTCCTCATCGCCCCGGCGACCGCCAACGTGCTGGCCAAGCTCGCCCACGGCATCGCCGACGACATGCTCACCACCACCGTCCTCGCCTGCGACTGCCCCAAGGCGGCCGCCCCGGCGATGAACACGAAGATGTACGCCAACCCGGTCACCCAGGACAACCTCGACACCCTGCGTCGCTACGACTGGGAGATCATCGAGCCCGCCTCCGGCCGCCTCGCCTGCGGCGCGGTGGGCAAGGGGAAGATGGTGGAGCCGGAGCGGCTGGTGGAGGCCTGTATCCACGCCGTGTCCCATATGAAAAAGGACCTCGCCGGGTGCCGTGTGCTCGTCACCGCCGGGCCGACGCGGGAGGCGCTCGACCCCGTGCGCTACCTCACAAACCACTCCAGCGGCAAGATGGGCTACGCCATCGCCCGGGCCGCCGCCGCGCGCGGGGCGGAGGTCACCCTCGTCTCCGGCCCGACCGGCCTTAACCGACCGGCCTACTGCGAGGTGGTGGACGTCGTCTCGGCGGAGGACATGTTCCAGGCGGTCACCAGCCGTGCCGGGGAGATGGACATCATCATCAAGGCCGCCGCCGTGGCGGACTACCGCCCGGAGACGGTGTCGGACAATAAGGTGAAGAAGTCAGACGACGCGCTCTCCATTCCGCTCGCGCGCACGCGGGACATCCTCGCCTGGCTGGGCGAGCACCGCCGGCCGGGACAGTTCCTCTGCGGCTTTTCCATGGAGACGGAGCACATGCTGGAAAACAGCCGCAAAAAGCTGGAGAAAAAGCACATCGACCTCATCGCCGCCAACAACCTCAAGACGGCGGGCGCCGGTTTCGGGGTGGACACCAACGTGCTCACTCTGATCGGCCCGGACGGTGTGCGCGAGCTGCCGCTGATGAGCAAGGCGGCGGCGGCGGACGCCCTGCTCGACGAGATCGCCGCGTGCCGGGAGGCAGGGCGATGAGGCAGGCGCGGCCGTACCCTGCCGTCCAGGTGAGCGCGAAGGCGGAGCGCGCCATCAAGCAGGGCCATCCCTGGGTCTACGGGGAGGAGATCAAGTCCGCGGCGGGAGAGCCGGCGGACGGCGGCCTGGTGGACGTCTTTGCGGGCAACGCCTGGCTGGGGACGGGGTTTTATAATCGCCATTCCAAGATCACCGTCCGCCTGATCAGCCGCAATGCGAACGACCGCTTTGACGCGGCCTTTTGGGCGCGGCGGGTGCGCTACGCCCTGGCCTACCGCCGCACCGTGATGGGGGAGGACTGGTCCGCCTGCCGTCTGATCCACGGGGAGGCGGACCAGATGCCCGGCCTGACGGTGGACCGCTACGGCGATCTTTTCTGCGCCCAGGTGCTCAGCCTGGGGATGGAGCGGGTGCAGGACCTGGTCTTCGCCGCCCTGGCGGAGGAGATGTCCGCCCTGGGCGCGCCGGTGCGCGGCATCTTCCTGCGCAACGACGTCTCCCTGCGCGAGCGGGAGGGGCTGGAGCAGGGCAAGGGCTGGTATCCCCTCCCCGGCCGGACGCCGCCCGCATCCGCCGTGACCGAGATCACGGAAAACGGCGTGCGCTACCTCGTGGACCTGGAAAACGGGCAGAAGACCGGCTTCTTCCTCGACCAGAAGTATAACCGCCGCGCGGCCGCCCGCCTCGCCCCCGGCAAGCGGGTGCTCGACTGCTTCACCCACACCGGCTCGTTCGGCCTCAACGCCGCCCGCGCCGGGGCGGAGCGGGTGCTCAGCGTGGACATCTCCGCGGGCGCCATCGAGATGGCCCGCGCCAACGCCGCGCGCAACGGTCTGACCAACATCGACTTTCAGGTGGCGGACGTCTTTGAGCTGCTCACCGCGCTGAGCCGGGCGCACAGCCATGACTTTGACTATGTGATTCTCGATCCGCCCGCCTTCACCAAGTCGCGCGACACCGCCGCGCAGGCCGCGCGGGGGTACAAGGAGATCAACCTGCGGGCGATGAAGTTGCTGCCGCGCGGCGGCTATCTCGCCACCTGTTCCTGCTCCCACTTCATGCCGGAGCGGGATTTTCGGCGGATGCTGCGCGACGCGGCGCGCGATGCCGGGGTCGCGCTGCGCCAGATCGAGGCGCGCCAGCAGGCCCCGGACCACCCCATCCTCTGGAGCGTGCCGGAGACGGATTACCTGAAGTTCTACCTCTTCCAGGTGGTGTGAGAGGCATAACCGCGCCGCGCGGGACATAGACTGCACCGAAATCCAAAGACAGGAGCGCGGTGCGATGCGGACAGACTGGAATGAGAACCGGGCCAGACTGGTAGGCCAGGCGATGGGAGAGCCGGAATACTCCCACACCAACCACGGAGAGGATTTTTTCCGCCTGCCGCTGCGCAGCCACCGGCTCAGCGGCGCGGCCGATCAGGTGAACGTGCTGCTCTCGCGCACGCAGCTGGGCGCGCAGAGCGTCCACGCGGGAGACCGGCTGGCGGTGGAGGGGGAGGTCCGCTCTTTTAACAACCGGACAGGCGTGGGCAGCCGCCTGGTGATCACCCTCTTTGCCCGCCAGGTCACCCCCGCAGGCCAGGAGGCGGACGACAACCGCCTCACCCTCGCCGGGGTGCTCTGTAAGGCGCCCAATTACCGGCAGACCCCGCTCGGGCGGGAGATCTGCGACCTGATGCTGGCGGTGAACCGCCGCTATGGGCGGGCGGACTACTTACCCTGCATCGCCTGGGGCGCGCTCGCCCAGCGCAGCGCGCGCCTCGGCGTGGGGGACGGCATCCGCCTGGAGGGCCGCCTTCAGAGCAGGGCCTATACCAAGGTCACCGAGGCCGGACAGGTGCGGCGCGTGGCCTTCGAGGTGTCCATCATGACGATGGAGCTGGTCGAGCTGCCGCCGGAGGACGGGGAGAGATGAGTAAAATCCAAAATGCCAGAGCGTCAAAAAGGTCTCACCGAGTTTGGCTCGAAGAGCCAAATAGAGTGCAATTCATTTTTGGCCCGGGCATGTACCGGGCCAAAAATACTGATAGTCTCGCAAGTGTGCGACCGAAGGGAGTGCGCGCAGCGAGACTGCAAACTCCGAGCAAATGCTTGCATTTGCTCGGAAGGCTGTCAAAAACACTTTTTTGACAGCCTCTTGACAAAGCGCGAAGCGGCATACTATAATAGTCCCACCAAAGGCGAGGAAGAGGACCGCACCCTCCGCCACGCCGCCTCAGAGAGTCCGGGCCATCGGCTGAAAGCCCGGGCGGCGGCAGGAGCGCGCGCAACACCTCGGAGCCGGAGTCCCGAGCGGCGTTTGGCCGGGTAGGGGCCCACGTTTCCCCTGCGTTAAAGGGTTCAAAGTGGTGCTGACAAGGAGGCCAGCGCAATTCGGGTGGTACCACGGAGATATTGTATCGTTTCCGTCCCGGACTCAGGACAGTCCGGGGCGGTTTTTTCTACGCTCGGACCGGTCAAAAGGAGTTGAGCGTCATGAAATTTGTCACAGGAACCATTAAAAGCACACATCAGGAGCTCTCCGAGCTGCGCGCGGGCGGCTGGCTCGGCCGGACCGTCACCCTGCACGGGGCGGTGCACGCCCTGCGGGAGATGGGGGGGATCACCTTCCTCACCCTGCGCTGCCGCGACGGGGTGATGCAGTGCGTCTTTGCCCCCGGCATCCTGCCGGAGGACCTGGCGGAGGAGTCCGCCGTCGTCGTCACCGGCGCGCTGCACGCCGACAAGCGCGCCCCCGGCGGCATGGAGGTGCAGGGGGAGGGGATTGAGGTCCTCTCCCGCCCCGCCGAGGCGATGCCGGTGCCGGTGCACAAGTGGAAGTTGAAGCTGAATCTGGACACCGAGCTGGCCCTGCGCCCGCTCGTGCTGCGCAACCTGCGCGAGCGCTCCGTCTTCAAGATTCAGGAGGGGCTGGGCCGGGCCTTCCGGGAGTACCTCTCCGGCCAGGGCTTCACCGAGATCCACACCCCCAAGATCGTCCACGCCGGGGCGGAGGGCGGCAGCAACATCTTCCGCCTGGAATACTTTGACAAGAAGGCCTTCCTCGCCCAGTCGCCGCAGTTTTACAAGCAGATGATGGTGGGCGTCTACGAGCGGGTCTTCGAGGTGGCCCCCGTCTTCCGCGCAGAGAAGCACTCCACCCCTCGCCACCTGAACGAGTACACCTCGATGGACTTCGAGATGGGATATATCGACTCGTTTTACGACATCATCGAGATGGAGAGCGGCTACCTCCGCTACGCGATGGACCTGCTGGACCGGGAGTACGCCGACGACCTCAGGCGCCTGGGCATCACCCTGCCGGACGCGGAGCACATCCCCGTCTGCTCCTTCCGCGAGGCCAAGGAGCTGGCGGCGGAGAAGTACCACCGCCCCATCCGCGACCCCTACGACCTCGAGCCGGAGGAGGAGAGCAACATCGGCCGCTACTTCCAAGAGGAGTACGGCGCGGACTTCGTCTTTATCACCCACTATCCGTCCAAAAAGCGCCCCTTCTACGCGATGGACGACCCGGACGATGGGAGATATACCCTCTCGTTTGACCTGCTGTTTCGCGGCATGGAGGTCACCACCGGCGGACAGCGCATCCACGACTATCAGATGCAGGTGGATAAGATGCGCGCCAAGGGGATGCACCCGGAGGAGTTTGACTCCTATCTGATGATTCACAAGCACGGGATGCCGCCCCACGGCGGCCTGGGCATCGGCCTGGAGCGGCTGACGATGAAGCTGTGCGGCCTGGAGAACGTGCGCTACGCCTGCCTCTTCCCGCGCGACCTGAACCGCCTGGAGCCGTAAGGCGGGCGCTCAAAAGGAGGAACCTGAGATGAAGATCACAGAAGAGATGGTGGATTACGTCTCCATCCTCTCCCGGCTGCGCCTGCCGGAGGAGGAGCGGGCGCGCATGGCCCTGGAACTGGAGCGGATCACCGACTATATGGAGGTGCTCAACCACCTCGACACCACCGGCGTCGAGCCGATGAGCCACACCTTCCCGCTGAAGAATGTCTTTCGGGAGGACGAGGTGCGGCCCTCCGCCCCGCGCGCGGAGCTGCTGGCCAACGCCCCGGCGGCGGACGAGGAGAGCTACCTCGTCCCCAAGACGGTGGAATAAGGAGGAGGGCGAGCATGGATATTCTGGACCTGTCTGCCCTCGCGCTGGGCAGAGCGATTCAAAAACGCGAGGTCTCCGTCGAGGAGGCCACCCGCGCCGCCCTGGACGCCATTGAGGGGGCCAACGGGCAAAACAACGCCTTTATCACCGTCCTCCCGGACGAGGCCCTCGCCCGGGCCGCGGCGGTGCAGCGGCAGATCGACGACGGGACGCTCACCGGCCCGCTGGCCGGGGTGCCGCTGGCGATCAAGGACAATATCTGCACCAAGGGGGTCAAGACGAGCTGCGCGTCCAAGATCCTGGGCGACTTCAAGCCCCCCTATGACGCCACGCTCACGGAGAAGATCACGGCGGCGGGCGGCGTGGTGCTCGGCAAGCTGAACATGGACGAGTTCGCGATGGGCTCCACCTCCGAGACGTCGTACTACGGCCCGACGCGCAACCCCTGGGACCTCGGCCGGGTGCCCGGCGGCTCCTCCGGCGGTGCGGCGGCGGCGGTGGCCGCGCGCGAGTGCTGGTACGCTATCGGCTCGGACACCGGCGGCTCCATCCGCCAGCCCGCCAGCTACTGCGGCGTGACCGGCGTGAAGCCCACCTACGGCACCGTCAGCCGCTACGGGCTGATCGCCTACGCCTCCTCCCTCGACCAGATCGGCCCGCTGGCCCGGACGGCGGAGGACTGCGCGGCCATCCTGGACGCCATCCAGGGCCGCGACGCGCGCGACGGCACCTCCCTGGAGGGGGACTACGGCGGCCTGCTGGCCTCCTTAGACGGGAACCTCGACGGGATGCGGATCGGAATCCCCGCCGAGTGCTTTGCCGACGGGCTGGACGCGGAGGTCTCCCGGCGGGTGCTCGCCGTGGCGGACGTGCTGCGCGGCCGGGGCGCCGTGGTGGAGGAGTGCACGCTGCCCATCATGGAGTACGTCGTGCCCACCTACTATATCATCGCCTGCGCCGAGGCGAGCAGCAACCTCTCCCGCTTTGACGGGGTGAAATACGGCTGGCGCGCGGAGGGCTACCGCGACCTCACTGACCTGTATAACAAGACGCGCACCGAGGGCTTTGGCGACGAGGTGAAGCGGCGGATTCTGCTGGGCACCTTCGTCCTCTCCACCGGCTACTACGACGCCTATTACCGCAAGGCGCTGCAGGTCAAGGCGGTCATCCAGCAGGCGTTTGACCGCGCCTTTGCGCGCTACGACCTGCTGCTCATGCCTGTCGCCCCCACCACCGCCCCGCGCCTGGGGGAGAGCCTCTCCGACCCCTTACAGATGTACCTGTCCGATATCTACACCGTGTCCGTCAACCTCGCCGGCCTGCCGGGGCTCTCCATGCCCTGCGGGCTGGACGGAAAGGGGATGCCGGTGGGCGCGCAGCTCGTCGGCCCCGCCCTCGGCGAGGGGAAGGTGCTGCGCGCGGCGCACGCCTTCCAGCTGGACACGGACTATCACACCCTGCGCCCGCAGGCGGCGGAAGGAGGCGCGCACTGATGGATTGGGAGATGGTGATCGGCCTGGAGACCCACGTGGAGCTGGCCACCCGGACCAAGATTTTCTGCTCCTGCACGACGGAGTTCGGCGGCGCGCCCAACACGCACTGCTGCCCGGTCTGCACCGGCATGCCGGGCACCCTGCCGGTCCTGAACCGGAAGGTACTGGAATACGCCGTGAAGACCTGCCTCGCCCTCAATTGTGAGGTAACCCGCTACCACAAGTTTGACCGGAAGAACTACTTCTACCCCGACCTTCCCAAGGCCTACCAGATCTCGCAGCTCTATCTCCCCATCGGCCGCAACGGCAAGGTGCCCATCCGCGTCGGCCAGGAGGAGAAGGTGATCCGCATCCATGAGCTGCACATGGAGGAGGATGCCGGCAAGCTGGTGCACGACAACTGGATTGACCAGACCCGTGCGGACTACAACCGCTGCGGCGTGCCGCTGATCGAGATCGTCACCGAGCCGGACTTCCGCTCGGCGGATGAGGTGATCGCCTATCTGGAGAAGCTGCGCTCCACGTTGGAGTACCTCGGCGTCTCCGACTGCAAGATGCAGGAGGGCTCGCTGCGCTGCGACGTGAACCTCTCCGTCCGCCCGGTGGGCGCGGCGGAGCTGGGCACCCGCACCGAGATGAAGAACCTCAACTCCTTCAAGGCGATCGCCCGCGCCATCCGCTACGAGGCCCGCCGCCAGCAGGAGCGCATCGAGATGGACCACAAGCCGGTCATCCAGGAGACCCGCCGCTGGGACGAGAACAAGGACGCGAGCTTCTCCATGCGCTCGAAGGAGAACGCGCAGGACTACCGCTACTTCCCCGAGCCGGATATCCCCCCCGTCGAGCTGGATGAGGCGGAGCTGGAGCGCCTGCGGCAGGCCCTCCCTGAGATGGCGGAGGCCAAGCGCGCGCGCTATGAGCGGGAGTTCGGCCTGCCGGAGTATGACGCGGGCCTGCTGACCGGCACGAAGGCGCTGGCGGACTTCTTTGAGGAGACGGTCGCCCTCGGCCTGGCGCCGAAAGAGGTCTCTAACTGGATGATGGACGTGCTGCTGCGCACCCTCAAGGAGAAGGGGCTGGAGCCGAAGGAGATGCGCCTGAGCCCGGAGACGCTCGGGGCGATCATCCGCATGGTGCAGGAGGGCCGCCTGAACCGCGCCACCGGCGTGAAGGTTTTCCAGGCGGTCTTTGACGAGGACGCCGACCCTGTCGCCTACGTCAAGGAGCACGGCCTGGAGCAGATTCGGGACACCGGCCTGGTGGAGACGACGGTGCGCGAGGTGCTCACCCGCTGCGCCGCCCAGGTGGAGGAGTACCGCTCCGGCAAGGAGAAGGTCTACGGCTTCCTCGTCGGCCAGTGTATGCGCGCGCTCAAGGGCAAGGCGGACCCGCAGATCGTCAACCAGACTCTGCGCGAGATGCTGAAAAACGGCTAAAGCCCAGCCGTATAGGAGAAAATACGCTATAATGCAACACGTCGTCTGGAGAACTTTTGCTCTGGCGGCGTGTTTTTTCTCTCCAGCGCGCATATCTTTTCCTGAAAGGGGAGGATGCCGGTGGAGGAACGACTGCCGCTCACGCGCGCGGGGGAGCTGTGCGGGGAGCTCCTGCGCCGGGAGGATGGGCTGCACACCACCTTTTCCGCCCGGGTGGCGCGCGGCGCAGGGGTGCAGAAGCTCTGGCTGTGCGGGGAGGGGGGAGAGCCGCTCCTGCTCGGCACGCTGATGCCGCTCGGCGGCGGCTGGCGGCTGGAGCGGACGGTCTCGAGCCGGACCCTGCGCGAGCGCGGATGGACGGGCGCGCTGCGCGGGGAGATCACCCCGGGGCCGCCGCCAGGGGAGCGATGGCAGGAGACGGCGTGTTCCGCCCCCGAAGCGCCGCCCGCCGCCGGGCAGGGGGGAGAGGCCCCGGTCACGCCGCGGGATGCGCTGCTGGCCCGCCTGCTGGCCGGGACGCGTCGGGGGCGCTGGACGGCGGACGGACGCCGCTGGCGGCTCGCCCTCCCCTGGCGGCGGGGAGAGGCGTTTCCACTGGTGCCCGCCTTCTGCCTGGCCCGCGTGGAGGGGGAGGCAGTCTGCTACTATTTCAGCGCGGAGGGGGAAATTCTGCCGCCGCCGGTATAATTGTCCGCTCTCGTGGGAAGCTAGGGTCAGATTCGCAAAAGGAGGCAAAGTCCATGGCTAATCTGACATCCAAAGAGCTGTCCGCCCTGGAGGACCAGCTCAGCTTTGAGCACACCTGCGTGTGCAAGTACCAGGCGGCCGCCGCTGAGACCGGCGAGACCGCTCTGCGCGACTGCTTCCGGCAGCACGCCGGCGTCCACCAGCAGAACTTCAACACCCTGCTCACGTTTTTGCGATAAGGAGGCGGCAGTATGAACGACCAGGAACGCATCACCGACCTGCTCCTGACGGAGAAAAAGATGAGCGCCAACTACAACGAGTTTGCCAGCGAGTGCGTCAACCCGCAGCTGCGCAGCCAGTTCCTTGACCTGCTCAATAAGGGGCAGAGCATCCAGAGCGAGCTCTTCCAGGCCGCGCAGAGCCGCGGCTGGTATCAGACTACCCCGGCCGACGGGGCACAGATCAATCAGGCATTTCAGAAGTTTTCCAATATGGCTTAAATGCCGCCGCCGGGCCGGTTGAGGGCCCGGCGGCAAATTTTTGCCAAACTTTGGGAAAATGTCTGTTCAAATGGCAGAACTATGTTATAATAGAGTTATATTATGACAACTGACGCGGGCGCAGCCGCCCGGAGAGGAAGTGTCTGCCATGAAGTGCCCCTACTGCGGCCATATCGACAGCAAGGTGGTGGATTCCCGCCCCGCCGACGACGGAGAGAGCATCCGCCGCCGCCGCGAGTGCCTCGCCTGTCACAAGCGGTTCACTACGTACGAGACGGTGGAGACGCTGCCGCTGATGGTCATCAAAAAGGACGGCAGCCGCCAGAGCTTTGAGAAGAATAAGGTGCTCAACGGCATCATCCGCGCCTGTGCGCAGCGCCCGGTGCCGATGGAGACGATGGTCCGCATCGCCGACGAGGTGGAGCAGGAGCTGCAGAACTCCCTCAACCGCGAGATCAGCGCCAAGCGGATTGGCGAGCTGGTGATGGACAAGCTCAAGAGCGTGGACGAGGTGTCCTATGTCCGCTTTGCCTCCGTCTACCGCCAGTTCAAGGACATCGACTCCTTTATGGAGGAGCTCAACAAGCTGCTCGCCGAGCGGTGAAGCGCCTCGTCCAAGTGGGCAGAAAAATCCCCTGAGCGCCCTCGCACTCAGGGGATTTGAACGCCTCAGAGGTTGTAGACGTTGCCGTAGATATCCTCGTATTGCCCGTTGAGCTTGCGGCGCATCAGGACGTAGGAACCTGCGAGCGTTCCCTCCCGGACGTAGTGGTACCGATACTCCACCTCGCCGGCGATGCGCAGTGCCAGCGGGATCAGCACAATGGTGCAGCACAGCAGCACCTTGCCGAAGACCAGAATACCGGTGACGACAAAGCCGCCAAACACCAGCCCGCGCTCCTGCCGGGGCACTTTCCGGGCGACGGACTTCCAGATCAGCCAGCAGATCAGGATGGGAAATGCCGTGAGGACTGCCATCCCCCCGGCCGTCTCCATGTGGCCCGGCTCGTCTGAGAATAGAAATGAGATGGTCAGCAGCAGCGCCACCAGGGAGATGCCCGCGAAGTTGCAGAACAGATAGGCGCGGAATTTGCCGTAAAAACGCGGGCGCTGGACTTCGGAAGTGGCCTGGTCGAGATGATGGATGAGTACATCCTCCGTCTCCGATTTAATGAATTGCTTTTCGACTTCTCTCATGTATGTTTCCCCCTCGTCTGGATGGGGCCAGTATAGCATATTTCGCATTTCGGAACAAGTGATTCTTTGCTGCGCGGGGGAGCAGGGCAGGCCTTTCGGTGTCCCACGCCTGTGCCAGCCCGCGTCTTATGGGGCTCATCGCTCCATGGAGGGCTGCTTCCCGGCTGCGGCCATCGCGGCCGAGAGGGCGACCGGCCCGAGAATCAGCCCGCCGACCCCGAACCATTGCAGCCCGGCGTACATCACCAGCAGGGTCACCAGGGGAGAGGCGCCCGCCTGCCGGCCCACCAGCCGCGGCTCCAGCGCTGTGCGCACCGCGGCAGAGAGGGCCCAGAGGGCCGTGAGGGCCAGCGCACGCGTTCCCTCTCCCTGCAGCCACCACAGCAGCGCCCATGGCAGCAGGATAAGTCCGGAGCCGATCAGCGGCAGGGCGTCCGCCAGCGCGATGAACAGCGCGGCGGGCAGCGCCGCCGAGACGCGGAGCAGCAGCAGGCCGCCGAGCAGGAGGAGAAAGGTGAGGCCCATCAGCCGCCCCTGTGCCCGAAGCCAGCCGGAGGCGCCCTGCCGCAGCCGACGCAGCAGACCGCGCGCGGCGGGCACCCACTGCGCCGGCAGCAGGCGCACCAGCCCTGCCTTCACCCGCGTCCAGTCGGCGGCGGCATAGAAGGCGGCCAGAAGCGCGATACCCGCGGCAAACAGCCGTCCGGGCAGGGCGGCTACCCAGTCCGCTGCCCAGCCCGCCAGTCCGGCGGTCAGCCGCTCGGTCAGCGCGCTGCCCTGGGTCTGGAGCTGGCCGAGCAGCCAGAGCAGCGCGTCGGAGAGCAGCGCGGGCAGACGGCCCGCCCAGTCCTCCAGCTGTCCCCAGATGGAGCCGGCTCCCTCCAGGTCCGCCAGCGCCGCGGGAATGTCCCGCCAGAGCTGGACGGCCAGTAGCGTCAGCGCTGAGAGGGCGAGCAGCGCGGTCAGCGTCAGAATGACAAAGGCCGCCAGCGCCCGCGGCAGACGCATCGCCAGACGGGAGATCGGACGGTCCAGCCCCGCCGCGAGTCCGAGCGCGATCACGAACGGCAGCGCACATGCCCGGGCCGTGCCGCTCACCAACAGCAGGAGCGCGGCCAGCCCCAGCCCCAGCGCTTTGGCAAAGTCAAATATTCCGTTCATCTCTCCGACCTCCCGTTTATGAAAAACAGAAAAAAGCGTGCTTTCGGGTTGCAACGGCGGATGCCATGTGATATGATACTATAAGTGACCAATTTTGACCGCCGTGGGCGGACAAATGTAGCTGAGAGGAAGTGAGCAGCCGTGTCCGACACGCCGAAATACTTTATCGTGGAGGCGCACGCGCTGCCAGAGATTTTCCGGAAGGTGGCCCGCGCCAAGCAGGCGCTCGAGCTGCGCGAGGCGGAGACCGTCAACGAGGCGGCCAGGCTGGTGGGCATCAGCCGCAGCGCCTTTTACAAATACAAGGACGTGGTCCGGCCGTTTAACGACATGCTCAACGGCCATATCGTCACCTTCCAGGCCATGCTGCGTGACGAGCCGGGGGTGCTCTCGGCGATCTTAAATAGCTTTGCCGCTTCCGGGGCAAATATTCTCACCATCAACCAGACCATCCCAACGGACGGAGTGGCGGCGGTGACGGTGACGGCGGAGACCTCCGGCATGCGCGCCACGCTGGAGGAGCTCACGCGCGACCTGAGAAATCAGACCGGCGTGGTCAAGCTGGAGATATTGGCCGGATGAACGGCGGCCGAGGGCGCAGGTCCCCGGCAACAGAAGGAGCAGACCGGCGGTCCCGGTCAGGAAAGAGGGGAGTCAGAAAGATTATGGTCAATGTAGCAATTTTGGGCTTCGGCACCGTCGGCTCCGGCGTGGCGGAGGTCATCCACAAAAACGGCCAGCATATTTCTGAGCGCGTGTCCAACCAGATCGCGCTGAAATATATCCTGGACATCCGAGATTTTCCGGACAGTGTCTTTGCAGACAAGATCGTCCACGATTTCTCCGTGATCGAGCGCGACCCCACCGTCGGCGTGGTGGTGGAGACCATCGGCGGGGCGACCATCGCCCTGGACTACACCCGCCGCGCCCTGCTGGCGGGCAAGAGCGTGGTCACGTCCAATAAAGAACTGGTGGCCACCCATGGCTATGAGCTGATGCAGCTGGCGAAGGAGAAGAACGTCTCCTACCTCTTTGAGGCGAGCGTCGGCGGCGGCATCCCGATTCTCAAGCCGATCCGCACCTGTCTGGCGGCCAATGAGCTCAGCGAGATCACCGGCATTTTGAACGGCACGACCAACTATATCCTCACCCGGATGATCCGCGCCGGGCTCTCCTTTGAGGAGGCGCTGCGCGAGGCGCAGGCCAACGGCTACGCGGAGCGCAATCCCGCCGCCGACATCGAGGGGCACGACGCCTGCCGCAAGATCTGCATCCTCGCCTCGCTCGCCTTTGGCCGGCAGATCTCGCCCGACCAGGTGCCGACGGAGGGAATCACCTCCATCACCCTGGCCGACGTAGAATATGCCAGGAGCGCCGGGATGAAGATCAAGCTGCTCGGCCGGGCGATCCGCCGCCCGTCGGACGGGAAGGTGTGCGCCTACGTCGCGCCGCATCTGGTGCGCGATGAGTCGCCGCTGGCCAACGTCGAGGGCGTGTTCAACGCCATCTCGGTGGTGGGCGACGCCATCGGGGACGTGATGTTTTACGGCCAGGGGGCGGGCAAGCTGCCCACCGCCTCCGCCGTAGTGGCCGACGTGATGGACGCGGCCAAGCACATGTGTTATCTGAAGAGCAACTGCTGGGCCGCCGGCGGGCCGGATGTGGTCTTCTCCCAGGAGGAGATCGCCAGCCGCTGGTATGCCCGCGTGACGGGCGGGGCGCCGGTGGAGGGCGCGCGGCAGCTCTCCGGGGCCTCGGACGCCGCGGCGGGGGAGACCGCCTGGCTCACCGACGAGGCGCTGCGCCCCGCCGAGGTCCGCGCCCGGCTGGCCGGACATGAGGTGAAGAACCTCTACCGCGTGCTGGACTGACAGCGGCGGAACCGGGGAGGGGCGCATGCCCGTCCCGGAAAGACTCAAAGAGATGGAGGGACCCATATCCATGGGACTGATTGTTCAGAAATTTGGCGGCACCTCGGTGGCCAACGCCGAGCGCCTGCGCAACGTTGCGCGTATCATCACGGAGACCTACAAGGCCGGCAACGATGTCGTCGC
This sequence comes from Candidatus Onthomonas avicola, assembly GCA_018710845.1. GTDB lineage: Bacteria > Bacillota > Clostridia > Oscillospirales > Oscillospiraceae > Onthomonas > Onthomonas avicola. Next base: position 698 of record DVJB01000037.1, on the reverse strand, counting down.
GGTTCTCTCCGCCCAGGGGGATACGACGGATGAGCTGCTGGAGAAGGCTGCGGAGATCAACCCTCGCGCCTCCAAGCGGGAGATGGATATGCTCCTGTCCACCGGCGAGCAGGTCTCCATCGCCCTGTGTGCCATGGCCATCGAGGCGATGGGCTATCCGGTCATCTCGCTGACCGGCTGGCAGGTGGGCATGAAGACCAATCGCAACTACGGCGACGCGCGCATCACGCGGATCGACAAGGACCGCATTGTATCCGAGCTGGGCCAGCGGCGGATTGTGCTGGTGGCCGGCTTCCAGGGCATCAACCGCTTTGACGACGTGACCACCCTCGGCCGCGGCGGCTCGGATACCTCCGCCGTCGCCCTGGCGGCGGTGCTGCACGCGGACCTCTGTCAGATCTATACCGACGTGGACGGCGTCTACACCGCCGACCCCCGCCTGGTCAAGGACGCCAAGAAGCTCGACGAGATCACCTATGACGAGATGCTGGAGCTGGCGACCCTGGGCGCGCAGGTGCTGCACAACCGCTCGGTGGAGATGGCGAAGAAATACCAAGTGAATCTGGAGGTGCTCTCCAGCTTTTCCGGGAACCCCGGTACCAAAGTCAAGGAGGTTGTCAAAACCATGGAAAAATCTCACATCAGCGGTGTGGCGAAGGATAAGAATATTGCCCGCCTGGCCCTGGTCGGCCTGGCCG